>CAJAJL010000061.1 GCA_903940125.1 uncultured Chlorobiaceae bacterium
GAATGTCATGAGCTTTTCCTTTTATTGTAGTTACAATAGTAACCTATTTAAAGGCGAAAGACAAGGATTTATAGCTCATAAATTGCTTTATTTTATAAAATTAGCTTTGATATAGTTATAAAAAGCTCGGGAAATTAGGATCAAACTAAATTACCCAACCCTATCGAACATCTTTTTCACATACACCGGCCCGCCATCAGGCATAAATAAAACATTTCGCTCTTAAAGATCCTTCTATCAAGTTGCTGACAGTATGTACGCCCGTTCGATAGCCAAACAAGGCGCAAGGAAAGCAATTAAATCAGTTGGTATCTAAAAGACGGCAGATTGATTGTTTTCCCTCAACAAGAAGCACATCATCTTGATAATGTATGTCAATTCAAGGTGTACTATGAAAAAATTGATAACATTTGTTGTGGCATGCATGGTGAAGTGCAATATTTTGGTTCTGTTCGCAGTATTGTCATTTGTCCAGCTTCTTGACCCATACCTGGTATCTGCTACTTCAATACTGGGTTCGTCACAAGACTTTACAGTACTGGAAGTCCGGTGCAGGATCAGTCTTTTCTGTATAACCTTTTTGCATTTTTTGCAGTGCTTCAACCGTTGCGGCGACAGAGGTGGCAAGGCTCTCATGTACCTTTTCTTTCTACCCTGTCAGTAGCATGTATTTACCCTTGTTTCTTTTCGCTATATTGATCCCCTGCATACACAAAACAAAAAAACGTACCATCATGGCCATGAATGTCGAAATCAAAAACGGCAAGCTCTGCATAGAGATTGATCTGGAAAAGCCTACACCATCATCTTCAGGGAAAACGCTGGTTGTTGCAAGCACACATGGCAACACCGTCACATCAGTGATGGTCGAAGGGAAGCCGGTAACCATCGGCCTCAACGCCTATATCAAAAAGTAGAAAATGCTTCTCTCCAGAATACATTCCGGCCCCATACTGGAATTCTACATCCCGGATTTCTCAACCCAGCTTGAGCTGCCGCTTGCCGGTACTGCCGTCTCTGCAGGCTTTCCATCGCCCGCTGAAGAGTACATCGAGATTACCCTCAGCTTGTGACTTTGTGGACTTGTTGAATAGCGTAGCATCAGTTTCCTGTCGATAGATGTCAGAGTTTTTCGATCTTCGGGTTGGGGTATGATATTTATTGTCATTTCAAAAGGGTATAGATATATTTATTGAAAAGGGGCGTTGTTTGAAAAAAATATACCTTGATGTCTGTACTCTTTGTCGACCTTATGATGATCAGTCATACCCTCGAATTCGTATGGAAACCTCAGCTGTACAATTAATCCTGTCGGCTGTTGAAAGGAAGATGTTTCAGTTGGTTTGGTCGCCTGTTCATATAAAAGAGATTAAGGCAACAACTGATCAGGTAGAGCGGATTGAGTTGCTATACTTGATTGAAATGACTCAGATCTCTCAGAACATTGATGTTCAAGCCACAAGATGTCGTGCGGAACACCTTCTAACTCTTGGTCTTGGGGTTGCTGATGCTGCCCATCTGGCATATTCCGAGTCACTTCAAGCAGATCTCATTTCCACGGACGACAAATTTGTCAAAAGAAGTAACGTCATTAAACCTGCTGTCTGGATTGGAAATCCTGTCGCATTTTGCGAAAAAGAGGAACTACTATGAGCATAACAAAATTAATGCCGGATAAAGATCTCATCAAAAAGGTTACTGAGTTGCTCTTTAAAGAACTCGGCTATACTGACGCTATCAGATTTTTGTCTCTACCGAAGGAACAGCTACAGGAAAGCGTAAAAAGGCATAGAAACTGGCAGGACTCTCTTGATAAAGAGACATTCTATGATGACGTTTTTTTGTCCGGCAGTAGCAAGAACCAAAAAAACTTAGTACAATAGCCATGAATGTCGAAATCAAAAACGGCAAGCTCTGGATAGAGATTGATCTGGAAAAGCCTACTCCATCATCTTCAGGGAAAACGCTGGTTGTTGCAAGCACACATGGCAACACCGTCACATCAGTGATGGTCGAAGGGAAGCCGGTAACCATAGGCCTCAACGCCTATATCAAAAAGTAGAAAATGCTTCTCTCCAGAATACATTCCGGCCCCATACTGGACTTCTACATCCCGGATTTCTCAACCCAGCTTGAGCTGCCGCTTGCCGGTACTGCCGTCTCTGCAGGCTTTCCATCGCCAGCTGAAGAGTACATCGAAATTGCCCTCGACCTGAACAAAGAGCTGATCAAGCACCCTGCAGCCACGTTTTACGCAAGAGTAAAAGGCAGTTCAATGATTGATGCCGGCATTGCTGACGGCGACCTGCTCATCATCGACAAGGCGCTGGAGCCGAAAGACGGGGATATTGCTGTCTGCTTCATTGACGGCGAGTTTACCCTGAAGCGCCTTGCCCTGAAAGAAGACGGCATCTACCTCATGCCTGCCAATGCCGAATTCAAGCCGATCAGGATCACTGAGGAAAATGATTTTCTTGTGTGGGGAATGCTTGCCTTTATTATTCACAAGCCGAGATAACTACGGCTGGAAAATGGGGACATTGCCAATACTGAGCCAATTGCCTTTCTATAAGCTGCAAATGTTCGGTCATAATTGAACCCCCTGCTTCTTTGCGATATGATAGATTGGTTCATCCTTTACATAATCATTGACAACCAGATCAACGTGCAGGTCTAACCTCTCTTCGATAGTCATTTTGCAGAGCAATGCCGCCATCAGCGTATTACTCTGTTTCGTCTCCACATACAAATCCACATCTCCACCGCGTCGCGCATCGTCCACGCGCGAGCCAAACAGCCACACTTTTGCATCAGCACCGAAGTTCTGCCGGGTTGCCTGAAGGATGCATTGCTGTTGTGTTGTGCTGAGTCTCATAACATATTTTTATCCGGTTTAGTACCCAAAAACAGTACCAGTTAAAGCTTTATGAAATTGATAACACTTCAATATAGTTACGAGTACTGTATTTTTTGGTTCTTCCTCTGAGAATTGAAGGCTTTTCCCATGGTTGCCCTTGTCGACTGCAATAATGATCAATACCATAACCCAACACATTCAGGAATATCTGTGGAAGACTCACAGCTGATTGTATTTTTATCACGTCTGGAATAAGCGGTTTATGCAGGCTCGCAGTCGTTGCGAAGAACCATATATTTTGCAACGCGTATGAAAAAACGTACGTTTTGTAGAAAAGGAAACACTATGATAACAACGACTATCAGTGTAACGGGTGCTCGAGCGAAGCTTTACAAGCTTATGGATGAAACAGTCAGTTCACATATACCTGTCGTCATAAAAGGCAAAAGAGGGAATGCTGTCCTGCTGTCGGAAAATGTCTGGAATGCAATTTCAGAAACATTGCATCTTGTCTCTCTTCCGGGTATGCGTGAATCAATTCAAGAGGGACTTAAGGCGGAGAACTCTGAGTGTTCGGAAAAGCTTGACTGGTGAATACCCCCGCCTTTCGAGAAACTTGTCGGTGATCTTTTCGGAGCATGAGGGATTACACCTTATCTGGCGTCTCTTTGTGCTGTCAACAAAACAGGACTTTCGTGTTCAAAGAGAATACTTTGACTGGCATGCTCTTTTTCAATCGGGTAATTTTTGGCAAAATTGCTGTATGCCTCGCCAGTTGCAGTTGCTGCGTTATGATGCTGGTCGTGCAGCAAAAAGAAATAGAGCAATAAACCAGCAACCGCTACTCCACCAATAATTAATCCTGTGTTTGTTGAGTTTTGAGTTCCAGAAGTATGTGATTGTTCATTATCTGTTATGTCAGCATACAATTTCAGCGGAGTTACTGTTAATCCTATGACCATTGCAAGAACTATTGCAATGCTTTTTGTACATAATTTGAGGGTACTCATAGCCTTATCTTCTTAAATAATTGATAGTTAATGCTTTACACAGTCTAAAAAAACTGAGTCAGCCTTCATACCACTGAAAGAGCACTTCCGCCTAAAAAGAAAAGTTCATGAACTTGCTGAGAGTCAATGAAACGCGGAAGCGATGATTGGTCATAATAAGCAGAAATGTGTAAGATTGCACAACGCTCCACTTGTTGTTTTACAATTTAACACATCAATAATTAAAACCACGATTAAAAAGCAACATTGGCTCAACCCTTTTGAGTCCATATGTGGTATGACAGGTCGAACTTGAAATGGAGCAGGAAAGCATATAAGAGGCAGGTTATAAAAATCCTATGTGATGATCACCTAGTTAATATAAAGTAAAAAATATGTAATAAATCGAAATACACCTATTATTTTTCACAACTATCCAATAAAACTCAATATTATTATTGGATTTTTTTTAATTATTTATTAATTATCAGCAAGTGTTACGCGCTCATTTTAAACTCTCAGTCCTCCTATATCGCTTAAAACGTGTTCAATAATTTGTACAGCAGGTCAAGATAATTATCAAGGCATCTCTCATTTTATTGTATGTCTTTGCATTACCTGCCTGTTCAAGATCCAAGTTTCAAACGGTAGTCCTTTCGATACCCCATTTAATCAGTACATAGTGATCCCCCGCCCCATTTTTTGGGTGCATCACTTCACGAAGACTTTATACAAGATTCCATCTTTGTTCCAAAGCAAGGCATAGTCGCGTCTGAAATTTAATATCTCGCTTAAAACTGATTGTAAATTTAGCATATACAGGCTCAGGATGAGAGATATAAAGCTTTTCTTTGCAGTCTTTTTGATACTTACGCATTACATCAATACCTGAATAGCAATTCAACATCCAAGATTGTAACGTCAAATTTAGTTTTGTGTTTACAAAGTTCCATTGATGCATGTGTTAACAATCGTTATCAAGATCGGATAGAGGTAGTTGCGATAGTTGTACCGTTTAAAAGATTCAGACCAATTTTATTTCAAAAAATGAGTCCGTGTGACTGAAGGGGCGAAGCTTTATACGTCAGAATTTTCTTTTTAATAAATCTTAAAATTAAAATATTATGGCCGTCCAACCAACATATCCCGGCGTGTATGTCCAGGAAGTACCAAGCGGAGTGCGAACCATTACAGGAGTTGGCACCTCAATTGGGTTGTTTATAGGTGCTTCTAAAAAAGGCCCACTCGACAAACCTGTTCGTTGTTCTAATTATACCACATTCAAGAACAAATTTGGGGACAACACTGATACTTGTCAACTTGCCAATTATGTCAAGTTGTTTTTTCTGAATGGAGGAACTGATTGCTATGTTTTGAGAGTGGCAAAAGATGCCGCTGCTTCATCGGTCACCCTCCTGAATGAGAAGGGAGATTATGATGCATTGATTCTAACTGCCAAAGATCTAGGAGTTTCAGGTGAAGATATTCGCGCCATAGTAACTTACACCGGAGCACAGCCAGAATCAACATTTAATCTTGAACTATATATATGGGAATTTGTTGGAGGAATTCGAAATAAGGTTCGAAGGGAAGTATGGAAAAATCTTTCGATGAATCTTTTTTCCTCAAGATTTGCTCCAACATTTATTACTCAAAACTCCCAGTTAGTGAACGCAACTTTGCCCGGAGCACAGGCTCCTTTGACGCAGGGTTACTCGCAGTCTGGAAGACCGATTCCACATCAGGCCACGGGACAAAGTTTCCGGACAGAATGGGGAAAATTGATTGGTAATTCAGCTACAGCAACGAATAGGTTTATGATCAGTGTCGACAGCAACCCCTTCATTGAGATTGATTTAAATAATCCAGTACTTGATGTCAATGCTATGGTACCCGCCACTGTCAGGACAGATCTGGCATCGGAAATCAAAAACAGGATTATAAATCAGTATGCTGCGAATGGTGTCGCAGGCTTAAATCTTGATGTGGCGTTTGTTCCCGGACCTAAAACTGCACTACCAGCAACTGAAACAACATTGCTGAATATCAGTTCTGTAACCAATGGAGACATTTATATACGACCTGTAAATCAAGCTGATTTAGCCATTCCATTGATGTTGGGGGCAGATCAGGGTGGTCTCGAAATTCCATCTCATTCCGTGCGGAGACCTGCTCCAAACGGGATTACACTTCAGGGTTCTGATCCTGCGGTCTGGCTTGCTTTGGCAAATTTACCACAAGATACATTTACTCCACTTGCAAATGGAATTGTTTTGGACCAGTTTCTTCCATTACCTGTTGTAGGAACAGTAGCCTGTCCGGTGGTTCATTTTACAAATCTTGTCACTAATAACGCTGCTGACTTTTTTTACCAGGATAATAATGCAGGATCCAAAAATGGAAATAATGATGGGTTACGCGATAAATTACAACGGATGGCCACTGCTATTAATGACAGAGCGAAGACAGAACCTTTATTCCGCTGGAATGCTCAAGTTGCAGGAATGCGATTAAGTATTCTTCCAACTGAGGTTGTTGATGATAATTTCCTGGGTTCCAAATTTAATGCACCAGGGTTCCCTAACCTTGGCGGTGGGAAATTAACATTTCTTAATAATGTTAAAGCATATACTTTGGGTGCGGGTGGATTCAATATTGGATCGCGACAAGGTAAAGTAAATATCGGTAAAGACGGGGGTTCTCCGTTTCCAGCGGATTATGATAAAGCCTACAGTGATATAATAGATAATGAAGTTGACCTTTTCAATCTGATGATTCTTCCTCCTGATAACGATTCCTCAGCGGTATCCATTCAATCACTTTACGGCAATGCCAGTGTTTTTTGCAGAAATCGCAGAGCGTTTCTCCTGATGGATCCACCTGAAAGCTGGAAAGATTCACAAACAGCATCAACAGGCGTTGCAAGTCTGAGAACCGGGCTTGTAAAAGATTATAGTGCAATTTTCTTTCCAAGAATTACAGTTAATGAGAATAACCTTAATAAAAACATTGGCCCTGCTGGAGCTATAGCAGGACTTTTTTCACGGATTGACACCAACCGGGGGGTTTGGAAGGCACCTGCGGGAACAGAAGCCGATTTGCGTGGGATAACCGGACTTGAATACAGATTTTCGGATCGGGAAAATGGACAACTGAATCCTCACGCTGTTAATACCATTCGAATTTTTCCGAACGGAATTGTTAACTGGGGAGCGAGAACCATGGATGGAGATGATGATTTTGCCAGTGAATACAAATATATCCCCATCCGCCGCACCGCGCTCTTCATAGAAGAGAGCCTCTACCGGGGGTTGAAATGGGTAGTGTTCGAACCCAATGATGAACCGCTTTGGGCGCAGATCAGGTTGAACGTGGGCGCTTTCATGCATAACCTGTTCCGTCAGGGTGCATTCCAGGGAAAAACCAAGCAGGAGGCATATTTTGTCAAATGCGACAGCGAAACAACCACACAGAATGACATTGACCTCGGAATTGTCAACATCTGGGTTGGTTTTGCGCCACTCAAACCGGCAGAATTCGTCATCCTTTATTTACAGCAGATGTCGGGTCAAATCCAAGTCTAATCTTTAAAACTTAATATCATGTCTATTCCTCAATTTACGGTCAACGGCTATCGCCACGATCCATACAAGAATTTTAAATTCCACATCCGCTGGGACGGAAATGTTGTTGCCGGGGTGAGCAAGATTACTGCATTGAAGCAATCCACCGAACCGGTCACCCACCGCGAAGGAGGTGATCCCAGCAGTTCACGGGTGACCCCGAGTGTCTGGAAGTTCGAACCAATCACCCTGGAACGTGGGGTAACTCATAATCAGGAATTCGAGAACTGGGCAAAAAAAGTTTGGAACGTCAATGGCGATTCGATGATTTCGCTTAAGGATTTCAGGAAAGATTTGATCATCGAACTGCTGAACGAACAGGGCGTGGTGGCAAAGGCCTATAAGGTTTTTCGTTGCTGGGTCTCTTCCTACCAGGCATTGCCCGACCTTGACGCAAACGCCCATGCCATTGCAATTGAGCAGATGGTCCTGCAAAATGAAGGCTGGGAGCGTGATGATGAAATACCGGAACCCACACAGACTTAACGATCTAAAACTCTCCTTGTTTGAACGGGTTATTTATTCCATTTCATTTTACTCCGGGGGCAAAGGGTATTTACCTGAGGGCTCTCACCGGAGCTGATGAACTGTCGGTGGGGACAATCAACACCGCCAGTGTACTTTCGCTCCTTCGGTTGCTGTCACAAAACGGGAACAACGGTGAAGAGATTGATACTGGTTCAATTGTTACGGCCGACAGGGACAGGGTGATCGCCCAACTCTACCGATCGCTCTATGGGGCAAAGATTGCAAGTACCCTTGAATGCGATGGCTGCGGACAAAAATTTGATTTTGATTTTTCCCTCGATGACCTCCTTGCTCATTTTCATCCCGGCCAAGTTTTAATTCCGGATGATGGAATGTATGAACCTGAACCCGGAATCCGGTTCCGGCTTCCAACCGGTGAAGATGAACTTGCTGTGCAGGGGCTTGACGGGGCAATAGCAGAAAACATGTTGCTTGAACGATGCCTTGCCGTCGGAGAACCGGAAACCAACGGGAAAAACATACAGTTGAAAATGGCCGAACTTGCGCCAGTACTGAGCCAGGAGATTCAGGCTGTTTGTCCCGAGTGCAACAGAGTTCAACAGGTTCTGTTCGATATGCAGTCATTTTTTATGCTCCGGCTTACCGGGGAAAGGAGAAATCTCCTGGAAGAGGTCCATCTTATTGCATCACACTATCACTGGTCACACCGGGAGATTCTGGAGCTGCCCAGGAGTGAACGAAAGAGCTATGCAGCACTGATCACTGGAAATTAAAACGTATGAACACTTACCTGGCCGGCATTGCGGCAAGAAACAACATGGTTGAACATTCCGCATTCATGTCCATGCTGCCGTCACCGACAGTCGCTCAACACGATGCTGATGCAATGGATATCGTTGAGAACTGGTCTGAGATTGAACAGAGCAAAGGGATAGGGCAGCCCGATAACCAAGTCATTTATCACCATCCTTCCTTGCCGGAACCAAAAAATATTATTCCGCCCGAAACAGGGAGATCCTTTCAGGAGAGTGAACAGAAGGTGCAATACATTTCCCGGCATGTGGAACGAATGCGGTCTGAAGAAATCATTTTGGAAAAGCATTCCTCCCCTCCATCTCAAACGCAATCACCTATCGAAACCCCGTTTGCATATCAAAATGCATGGCCTTCACCCAATGATCCGTTACGGGAAAGGGATGGCCCCAAATTGAAACGGGAGGAACATGACATATTACCACGAATGACGCCGTCGGATGAAAAAGAAACATCCCCTGCTCCAGGTCAGGAACGTGATGATTTCCCCGGAAACCGACATTCACCAGCTGTTTCCGTTTCTGTTCCCGCTCCCATTCCCGTTCCTGCTCCAGGTTCCGTATCCTTGAAAAGTTCTCCCGGCGGGCATACGGTGCAGGAGATCATGCCACGAATTCCAGACCCTTTTTCGAAGGACAAACAACGGTTAACAGGTGAATCAAAGAACCAGCAAGGACCGAAACTCGTGATAGGAAAAATCACTGTTGAAATAGTACCTCCACCAGCATCGCAACCACAAAAGGTCATCACGCGGATCGTACAGAAACCGGCTGATGAAAATAACGGAAGGATGAACAGGCTCGGGATCGGGCTGGGACAAATGTAACCATGGATTATACTTCACTGAACGAGATCACGGAAAAGCTTATTGACGTGATACATGCTGCCATTATAAACGATACCATTGTATCTGCTGATGTAGTCGCAGTTTTGCCGGAGCCCTTCGTCGTGCCGGAGCCCTTCATAAAAGAGAGGAGAGGGATCAGTTTTTACCTCTTCCATGTGCAGGAAAATTCGCATTACAAAAACTATTCTCCCGCCGGCATCGATCATCCCCCTGTAGCAATCACCCCGATGGGCCTGAACCTCTATTACCAGTTAACCTGCAACATAACTAATAATGAGGGAAGAGAGGATGCGTATGGCGAGCAAAAGCTGATGAGTACGGCCATGAAGGCGCTCCACGACCAGCCGGTATTGAAACGAACACTTTCCAAGCCGGCACAGGGATACCCGCAGGGTAAGGAGATTGACATCAAAATTTCCTTGCAGAACCTTTCCTCCAGTGAATCGGTACAATACTGGGCTGCTGCAGAATCTGCCGCCAGACTTTCTGCGTATTACGAAGTTTCCGTTGTTTTCCTTCCCCCGGAAAGGGTAAAATCTGTTTCGGGCAGGGTGCTTTCCTACGGCAATTTCATTTTTACAGAGAATGCGCCGAGGATTACAACGAGCGAAAGCACTTTGGAATATTTTGTTTCAGGGGATCCGAATCCGCGACAGGTTACGATTCAGCCGGCACAGGCAAAGGTTCCCGTTGCAGCTCCTCCGACAATTTCAAACAAGGTAACGTTTTACGGTTCCGGCTTTACCGGCAGTGACCTGGAAATCCGGATTATCAGTCCGCTGTGGGATGAACCTGCACTTGCTGGTTCGCTTGCGGGTAAGGGTTGGAAGGTGACCAGGGTGTCGGAAAACCAATTGGAAATGATGCTCCAGCCCTCTGCCGTACTTATTACATCCCTTGTGGCAAAGAATATCATCCCCGGGCTTTATTCTGCACAGGTTTGTAAAACTGAGCAAAGAGTGCTGCCAAACGGAACATCCAAGCAATTTGAACACCTTTCCAACCTCTTCCCGTTCTCCGTCATTCCCTTGATCTATTCGTTCGCCCCTACCGTTCCTCCAGCCCCGGAAGCTTACACCATAAAAGGATACCGTTTTCAAGATCCTGATCTTAAGGATGAGGATATTCAGATTTGCATAGGTGATCAGGTTTTTTCGAAATACACCAAGGGTTCTTTTGTGGCAGGACAATTTAAAATCATTGCAGCCGATACCATCGACCTGACAGTTTCGGCTCTGCTGAAGGGTACAGTTCCTTTGCGGATCATGGTCAGGGGGATCGAGTCGGAACCGAAATGGATCAACCTGCCCTGAATGAAAATAATCACCGAATATACAGCATTGCACCCCACAACCGGCACAGGGGACTTGGCAGGCCTGATCCTGCACCGGATCCGGCTGTTGTCGCAACGGCGTGTCGCCTGGCTTCGGAAAATCTGGGCAGGCGTCGGAGACAACAGTCAGGATGGGTTTACCGCACATACAGAAATTGACGGGTACCTTATGAACAGGGATATCCCCGCGCTTGAGAAAAAGTGGTTTGAAACCGATCCCGTGATGAAAGATCTCACCCGAACGATCGAAGAGGTCGACCATGTCATTCTCAGCATTCAACATTCGCGCCTGTCAAAGCTCACGGATGTTTTTGGGCTGAACTGCCTGGAATCCGACATCCTCCAGGTTTGTTTCGCCTTCGCCATCGATCCCGGCCTGGGGAGGGTTTTTGCTTACCTCCAGGACCATGCCGGTCGCGGTTTTATCACCGAATCGCTTGTTGCACGACTTTTCGGTTACGGCACAGGCATTGTGATCAGATCAGACTCCCCGTTAAAGACCTTGCGCCTCGTCAAAGAGAGCGCCTCTCGAACAGGCGAACCTTCCTCATTCGAATGTGATCCGTTCATCAGGAACTGGCTACTCGGTGCGGATGAAACAGATGAAAGCATTGTCAGTTTCACCTCTCTTCAGCCTGTGGTGACAACACTGCAACAATGGCCGGTTGACAGAACGGTGCATGAGATTGAAAAAATGCTCCACAACGCAGGGAAAAACAAACTTCGTGTTTTTGTGGAGGGCACCGAACGGTCGGGCCGGCGGAGTTTTGCCGCTATCGTGAGCCATGGTCTGGGTTTTCCGCTCTTGTCACTGAATGCCGACCGAGTGCCGGAGACGAACTGGCTGCAAACCTACATGTTCGCCCAGCGTCAGGCCTCTCTAAGCAATGCCGCCCTTTTATGGCACGGAGCGACCATGCCCGAACGGTACTGGTCAGCGTTCATTCCCTCCTTCCCTGTTCAGTTCATTACTGGTGAGGAAAATGATCACCTGTTGCCTGAAGATGGTTTCATTGATATGCGAGTGGTCCTGCCCCGTATTTCGGTTGAGGAGCGGCATGAATTATGGAAAAAACATGTCCCCGACTCAAAGAACTGGCAGACAAACGAGATGCAGGAGATGGTGCTCAGGCATGACACCACCATAGGACAGATAGCATCCATAGGGGAAAGGATGACTGCCTCCATTGCTGACGCCTACGAGGCGCTGAACGCTGATTCAGCCAGAAGACTTGGTATCCTTGCCCGGCAGATGAACAGCGACTTTACGTTTGACGATCTGATACTTCCTGAAAACACACGGCTCGGGCTTGAAGATTTCATTTTTGAAGCAAACGAGCGCATCCTTTTCTGGGAGCAGGCCAATGCAAAACGTCTCTTTCCCCAAGGACGGAGTCTCATCGGGTTGTTCACAGGAAGCCCCGGAACAGGGAAAACCATGGCGGCTCAGGTGATCGCAGCATCCCTCAAGCTGGACCTTTTCCGTATTGATCTCTCCATGGTTGTCAGTAAATATGTTGGAGAGAGCTCGAAGAACATCGAGCGGATCCTCTCCCGGGCAAAAAACATGAACCTGGTACTGCTTTTTGACGAAGCCGATTCACTATTCGGCAAACGTACCGAAATAAAAGATGCCCACGACAGATACGCCAACACCGACACCAATTACCTACTGCAGGCCATCGAAAGTTACCCGGGGATTATCATCCTCTCCAGTAACCGGAAAGAGAACATCGACAGCGGCTTCACACGCCGGCTCCGGTACCAGTTCGATTTTCCAAAACCCGATGCGGAGCAACGGCTCACCTTCTGGCGCAGGATTGTCGGGGAACTGGCTGGAGATGAAATACGCAACGAACTTGATGACGACCTGTTCCGGTTGTCAGGTCTGGTGGAAATTACCGGCGCACAGATTAAACAATCAATCCTATCAGCCATCTTCATGGCCCGACGGGAAAAAAGTGACCTTAAAACAGCCCATCTGCTCAGAGGCCTTGAACGGGAGCTGGCTAAAGAGAGCAAAGGGCTTGGAAAACAGGTGTACCAAAGCTTCAACTGAACAGCAATGACAGAGATCGGCGAACTAAACATACGCGTTCCGGGGTTGAGCGAAGATGCGGGAGCAAATCTGGGCAGGATGGTTGCGGAAAAAGTGACAGCAGCCTTGCCGATAGGGAAAGCAGATCGATATATCCCTGAATTGAGGATAAAAATGCAAGGCTCCGTTTCTGAAAATACGGATGTGATGGCCGAAAGAATTGCCCAACAGATCATTCGTCAGATCAATTTCTGAATCTGATAAACCATGAATTCACTAATACAAATAAATAACAACACTTCCGGTTCAACTCGAAGCGTAAAACTTCGGAAGCCTTCCATGACCGTACAGCCGAAGTTGACAATAAACACTCCCGGCGACCGCTACGAACAGGAAGCCGACGCCATGGCCGACCGGGTGATGCGGATGCCTGCCTCCGAGGACAAAGCAAAACTAGTCACAGGTTTGATCGGAGGCTCGGTTCAGCGAAAATGTGTATCCTGTAAAGAGGAAGAAAAGAGAAATAGTATTATGCGGAAAGAATCCGGAGCCCTTGGTGGTTTGTCAGTTTCCTCCTCCTTTGCTTCCTCTTTGAATGCTTCAAAAGGTAGCGGTTCGCCATTGCCGCAGGCAACAAAGAGTTTTATGGAAAATGCTTTCAGCACTGATTTTTCTGGTGTTCGGATACATGCTGATAGCCATGCAGCTGAAATGAGTCGGGGAATTAATGCGAAGGCATTTACTTATGGGCGCGATATTTATTTTGATCAAGGGAAATATGCACCAGAAAACATCGAAGGGAAAAAACTTTTGGCGCATGAATTGACACATATAATTCAACAGTTATTATTAATTCAAAGAAAACCAGCAGCAAAACTTATAAAAGAAGATGAAGAAGAAAAAGTTGAGCTTAAGCAACTAAAGTACGTATGTGTTTTTGTCGGTTATGATTTATATGGTATTCAGGCCCGCCGTTATTTGAAAATAATGATGCCTGATCATTATCTTATAGAAGCTTCTTCAATGGAAGATGCAATGATTAAAATAAGGGATAACGCTAAATTATTTTTAAAAGGGGGATCAGCGGCGCATATTGCAGAAGTAGTATTGATAGCACATGGCAATGCCAGTGGGTTTATAAAAATACCTTTAATCAAAGGGCGAAGGGGAATTACACCAGAAGATATAGTTCAAATTCAAGACGAATTTAAATCTGGAGGGCTGCAAAAATTTCAGGAGGTCCGTAGTGATGTGGTTAGCCTTTTTGACAACAATACGGATGTGATTATACGAGGTTGTCGTATTGGCAGAAATCAAGAAACCGTCGACGCCTTGGCAGCTTTTTTTGGAGGGCATGCCAGAGTTTATGCCCCAAAAGAATATCAGGCTTTTACCAGTCGTCAACTTTCATCATTTAATTTAGATCCAAAGAAGGCTGCAATCAATGCATTTGACCATCTTGTTATGCAGGGATTCGTGCCAAAAGAAATAATTGTTTCTGACGATGATAAAGTTCGGTGGGTAGCATTGAATATTCCGGGTAAGAATATTCCTGAATCCTTTTTTGTTAACGAAGAAAATGTTGACAAAATACGGCATGCAGGAGCCGATGATCCATCAATACAAGGTCTCAAAGACTATCTTTCATCTGAATCGATAGGATCAGATAATTGGGGGATAAGCAGCTATTCACCGCCTGATGATGAAGATTTAGATCTAATGACAGCTGAAGAATTAGTCAATTTAGCCGGAGAACATTTAAAAAAACTCAGAGATATTGAAGCAAATTACCCTGACAACTGGAGGTCAATTGGTGAAGAAGCATGGTGGGTGCTTCGATGTAGTGAAGCATGGTCCAGAAAACCTCTATCAAACAAAATTTTTGAACACGATTACAATGGGGATCCCCTAGGCGGTATGGAGTATTTAACCATGCCTGGGCTTCCTGCTGATATGATTTATCTAAGAGAGCAAGCATCTAAACGTCCTGATCTAAAAACTTATCAGACAGATAAGTTTTTAGATGAAAATTTAGTTAAGAATACCAACCCAGTTAACACTGAAATTGAGGATATTTCCGTGGACAATAAGCATAAACCCCTAATACAAAATAGTAAAGATGCTTTCGCTAAAAACAGGGCAATTGATGATGGAAAATTTTTTGGAAGTGTTGGATTGGAAAATAATTTTATATCGGAAGATTCTCCAATGCCGACTCCAAATCTTAATTTTGATCTTGATAAAATTAGTGGGAATGGACCTGAGCGCACACTTGTGTTAAGAGGAGAGTTTAAAAAACCGTTTGAAATAAAATATGAGCGCAATTTATGGTTACTTAAAGTAAAAAAAGTTGTTGTTGAATTAAATGGTAAAATTGATTTTAAGGGAGACGGTGAGAAAGAACTAGTTTTAGGGTTATATGGCGCGTTATCTAATAAAACAGGTGAACGCATTATTGGCGGGGGGGATAAAGGTGAGTATACTATTACTAAAGTAGAGGATAAGGACACAGGATTATCAGGTAAACTGTCTGGAGGTATAGATTTAGGAAGTCAAAGTAAAACTAAAGACTTAGATTCATCCAGATTAATTGGAGGAAAAGCAGAAATATATCTTATAGGTCAAGTGGCATGGGGACCCTTATCACAGGAACTTAAAATTGTTGTTTTAGGATATGATGAAACAAAATCAGGAGCTGATAAACTTACAATTGCAGGTATTAAATGGTCACCTATAGTAACAAAAGCTGTGATTGAACTGCCAGTATCAGATGGTACTAAGGTAAAATTTGATGGAACCGTCAAGATAACTATAGAAGCAGTACCGGATTGGATAAAAATTATAGCAAAAATAAGTGAGTCAGTTGGGCGTGAGGTTATTGTTAAAGATAGTGTGCTGATTGCAGGTGGCGCAAATGCAGGCGCAATGGAAACAGGCACTTTTATAGCAGAGGATGCTTTAGCAAGTGAAACAATGGAAACAGGCATTTTTATAGGAGAGAGTGCCTTAGCGGGTGAAACAATAATTATGGGAGGGTTTGTCGCAGGTGGTGTATTAGCAATTTATTCGTATTACAAAAGTATTGAAGAAATTGAAGATTTTAAAGAACTAAAGCGTGGTGCTAACCAAGGATGTGAAGATTTTTGCGGTGGCTACTTAGCTTATCTAGGTATTTTGTCAAGTGGAAAATCCGAAGGAATGTTATGGAAAGAAGGGCAACGTCATGCTGAATTAAATTTTCATGGTAGGGTTAAAAAAGCTATTCCCATTATTAATCAAAAGTTTAAAAATATTTTAGACCGGGCCGAAAATGATTTTCAAGTTAAAAAGATTGGGTTAAAAAAAATAGAACAGTACCGGAAAGAAATGAAGCCTTTGACTGAAGAAAGCATGGAAGTTATGGAAGCTATAAGATCTGGAATTCTGTCAGATGCTAATAGTTGGAAACAAGCTGTGTATTTCTCATATGAAACTGCTGTCCGGTCTTATTTTTATTATACTTGGCTAAAAAGGACAGGAAATCTGCGGCAAGCTTATTTAGCAAGAGCTTATGCCGGCATTTCTGGCGTTGAACCAAACATTGAACCAGATTACAGTTGGGTTAATGCTGTTGGTAAAAATGGTTCTAAGGGTTGGAGACCTCCAACCAATAAGCGATAGTTTTGGGTCAGAATTATTTCATGGGAAATAACTAAATTTTGAATTTAGTCTAAATAATAGTTTTTAAAAAAAGTGTGATGAGTAAATGACTTGGTCAATCCAGATAAAAGAACTATTGGTTGTTCAACATTCGAAATACATTGTTCTTTCACAAAAAAAACAAATCAAAGTTAATTTCCAACATGCCCACAGGCTACTCCCGTTCCCCAAAACTCCTGAAAGGCGCTCTGATTGAATTTTCGGAGCGCTTTCTCGGCCCCATACCGAATGTGATCGTTTTCCAGTACAATCCTGAATCGATGACGCGGACGCTGGAAGTGTGGAACCAGAACGGCGGCGGTGCCTCGGGGGCGGAATCGACGTCAGGAAATGACACATCCCACACAGCTCAGCCGTTTGACCCACCGGAAAGTTTTAGCCTGGCGCTTGAACTGGATGCGGCAGATGCTCTTGAGAAACCTGAAAGTCACCCGGTAGCCTATCTCTCAGGTGTGGCCGACCGTATTGCCGCCATGGAGATGCTGCTGTACCCGCAGGGCGACAGTCTGCTCGGCGGGTTGCTCGGTTCGGTAACGGGTGCGCTCAGTGTTGGGGCCAGTGTTGGCGGAAGCAGTATCGGTGGTGCAATCGGAGGCGCAATTGGAGGTGCGGCAGGGGGTGTTCAGCCTGCCGCGAGGGGTACGGTTCCGGTCGTATTGTTCGTATGGGGCCCCGGGCGCATTGTCCCGGTGCGGCTCACCTCCTTTACTGTGGAAGAACAGGCATTTTCACCTCTGCTCTATCCTATTCGGGCCAAGGTGAATATCGGGCTGAAAATCCTTACCCCAAAGGACTTTCCAACCTGCAGCAACCGCAAACTCAGTGAAGATTTGGCGGTAACAGCATTCAAGTTCACCCGCAAGCAGAAGGAAGTGCTGGCCATGGCCAACCTGGCTAACAGTGTGGAATCGATACTCGGTATGCTGCCATTTTAATCTCAAAACCAAGCACCATGTTCTCCGACGAAAGCAGGTATAAAAATGCTACACAATACGAAGTAAAGGATCATCGAGGAAGAACCGTGAAAGTGGTCGCCACCCCGGATGTCCCGAAATATTCGATTCTGGGATATCATTTACGCAAACAGGGGCAGCGCATCGACCACCTGGCAGCCAGATACCTGAATGAACCGACGGCTTTCTGGCGCATTGCAGAAGCCAATGACGCCATGCTGGCCGAATCGATGAGCGAACAGCAGGAAATTGCCATTCCAACAAAACGATGATCCATGGGACTTGATATACTGATTTGTGTTGACGACACTCCGAATCAGAACCTGACCACGATGGTGAGCAGTGTGGAAGTGTATGAGAAGATGGATCAGAATACATCGTATAAACTGAAATTCATGGTGGATATCTGTGATGGCGATATTGCCGACCAGATCCAGAAGGAGAGCTCTCCCGGAAAAATATTGAGCGTGCTGGCAAAGGCGCATGAAGAGATGGTATGCCTGGTAAAAGGCCCTGTTGCGCAACAGCAGGCGCACTTGGTCCATGGCGGGGCGGGTTCGTGGCTGCATGTGGAAGGGGAAGACAGTGGGCATCTCATGGATCGCAAGACAACGTTCCACCAGACCTCTTCGGAATCCGATGCCGATATTGCATGGAATATCATAAATAACCTCAACAGCATGACTGCCGATGTGGCAGCAACCCCTGATTCGGCATATAAGGAGGAGGTTCACAGCCATGTGCAGCGCGATACCGATCTGAACCTGCTCAGGAGTCTGGCCCGGCGCAACGGATTTCATTTCTGGATTACCTGGGAGCCGGATGGTGCGGCAACCGGTCATTTCAAGTCACGTGACCTCGACGGGAAACCCACCGCAACCCTGGTAGTGAACCGTGAAGATTACAACATCGACTCCCTGAGGGTCACGGCCGATACCCACCGTCCATCGCAGATTGTGGGTATGCAACTCGACCTGCGGACAAAAACGTTGATCGATGGAAGTCTGACCCTCATCGATACCTCCCTTGGGTCAAGCAGTCTGGCGGATGTGTCCGGACCGATCCCTGAATCGATGCATCTTGCTCCAACCGTTGACAATTCAGGTGCCATGCTGGCTCGTAGCCGTGGGGCGTTACGGGATGCGCAATGGTTCATCACCGCCACCTGCAGCACCAATCTTAACCGGTTGTGCAACATCGTGCGATATCACACCATCGTGGAAGTGCAGGGCGCGGGGAACAGGTACAGCGGGAAATACTATGTGACCGGTGTAAAACATATTATTGATGCAGCCGCTTACAAAATGGAGCTGGAACTGGCACGGAATGCCTGGGGCAACTGACGGCCTTGATAACCTGGTGCATTTGAAAAAAACTGAATATAATGGAGAATCAGAATATTGACCAGGTGTTGCAATGGATACGAGGCCGTTTTTTCGGCAAGTACAGGGGCACAGTCACCAATAATAATGATCTGACCCACAGGGGAAGAGTTGAGGTGAGCGTACCGGCTGTCCTGGATTCGCTTAAAGTGTGGGCAATGCCATGCCTTCCTTATACCGGGAATCATGTGGGTGTTTATACGATCCCTGAACCCGGCGCAGGGGTTTGGGTTGAATTTGAAGGCGGGGATCCTTCATTCGCGATCTGGACAGGAGGATTCTGGGCGGATAATGAGCTCCCCAAAAATGAAGAGGGTACGGAAGCAAAACCATCACTGCGCTTGATCCGTAGTGAAAAGGGACTGATGATCACCTTTGACGATAATTCGGAAAAGATCACCCTGAGCGATCAGAACGGCTCCAACATCATGACTATCGAGGTGCAATCCGGCAAGATCCGGCTGCAGGCCAGCTTGAAAGTGGTTGTGGAAGCACCGCAGATCGAACTGGTAGAAAATGCCACACATCCTCTTGTATTCGGCGATAACCTGTTGCAATACCTGAACCAGCTTGTACTAACCTACAATGCCCATATGCACCCGGGTGAACTTGCACTGGGTGTACTTCCTGTGACGCCCGCACCACCAGTCCTTCCCATGCCACCGGCCTTGCCGGATCTTTTGTCGATCAGGGTAACAACAGGATAAAATATAGAGTTATGCCATTAAAAGCAGGATCATTATCAGGTTCAGACTACGACAACAGCATGGCAGCCGCTATGGAAGCGGCATTTAATACTGAATGGCCAAAAGTGATGGGTAGTACTCCTCCCGCTTCAAACGACCAGATGAAATTAATGTTCATCGCAATCGCCCAGGGGGTCATCAGCCATCTAAGTAACAATTCCGAGGCTTTTGTCGTTGAAATTACCAATGGCAAATCGAAGGGAGATACGGGCAAAGTAACAATTTCAACCTGACATTGAAACGACCGTGAAACAAATCATTCACAGCATCCGCTACCCATTTGCCATAGACGATGGACTTGGTACCCTGGCCGAAGAGATCGATTATGCCGCCCATGTAGAGCAAATGATCAAACAGGTGCTCTTTACCAGTCCCGGCGAACGGGTCAACCGTCCCACTTTCGGCTGCGGAATCAACAGGATGGTGTTTGCTCCCAACAGCGATGAAAGTGCAAATCTCACGAAAGTGATTATCAACCAGGCGCTTGACAAGTGGCTGGGGAGCCTTATCGAGGTTATTGATGTGGATGCTGCAGCCAGAAACGAAACCCTCGAAATAAAGATTGTTTACCTGTTACGTGCCAGGCAGGAACGCAGGTATTTAAACCTTGAAGTGACCATATGAGCGCAACCACCGACAGGATCAATGAACTGCTTAAGAAGGATGAAGTTACCAAGCCTCAACAGGATAAGGTAACCGGGATAGACTTCATCGAGGTTGACCCGTCCCAGACCATCCTGAACATCCATTTCATCAGATCCGCTGCCACTCTTCAGTCACCGCTGGCTGGCACCATTTCGGCCAGCGACCTGAAAATTTACAGCCCCGGAGAAAAATTACCAGTCATCGAGGTCGCTTCGGTTGCCTGGAGTGCCGACAAGGAGGTAATGAAGGTAACCACAAAGCAAAAAGGGGACTTCAACCTCTACCGGTTCAGGATCGATGATGCGCGGATCGACGACTATTTCAATGATGTAAGCTTCAGCTTCAAGGCCAACTGTCCGAGTGACCTTGATTGCAGGCCATGCGACCACGCATGCCCCCCGGATAAGCCGGTTGATTTTCCGGTCGACTACCAGGCGCGTGATTTCTGGAGTTATCGCAGAGCCCTGCTCGATTTTGCGGCATTGCGATACCCCGACTGGCCCGACAGGCTTGAGGCTGATGCCGGGGTCATGATGGCGGAACTGATGAGTGCTCTCGGGGATGAAATGTCCTACTACCAGGATCGGGTCAGCAGGGAAGCCTACCTTGAAACTGCCACCCAGCGCCGTTCTATCCGTCGGCATGCTCGTCTTATTGACTACCAGATGCACGACGGGCTCGGGGCGAAAGGCTGGCTTGATATAACGGCAGATTCAGTTACTCATTCCGTTGATGCTGGAACCGCTGTATCTGCAACAAGCGATGACAGCACCACCATTAATTTTGAGATAGGAGAAGGCATTGCTCTCTATACCGATCCAGTCGTTCCATCAAAGATAACATCGTTCCCGCTTGATTCTTCTGTAAATCAACTTGATCCGCATATATGGGATAAGAACGACACCTGTCTTCCGGTCGGCACAACCGAGTTGTTCATTGAAGGACATTATCAGGCAGTATTTAATGCGCTCGGGCTTCCGAAATGGGTGCTGTTGCAAACCAACCCGTCCGATCCTGCTCAACCCGTGAGGAAACAACTGGTGCGCCTGACGGAAGTGACCGATACGAGTGATGCTGTTTTGAACAAGGATATCACCCATCTCGTTTGGGAAAAAGAACAGGCCCTCCAGTATGAATTCGATCTGACCGTGCTCCAGGTACGGTGCAATATTGTTCCGATAACGGCAGGATTGACTCAAACGGCCTATTGTATCATCAAAAAGGAGCTATCCTCCCTGAGTTCTGATCAACTGGCCGGTTTTGAGAAAAACATTGCTGGAGAAACAATTGCAGGAGAGACCGTCAACCGGATCGGGCATGACGGTTCAGCAACCTACCTTTTCACTCTCCCAGGTTCAAACGCGCTGCCTCTGGTCTACCTCGGTGACGATCCGCACCAATTCAACAGCCCCGAAATCATTCTTGAAGAGGTTGCATTTGATGCTGGAACAAAAACATGGAAACCTACGCTGGTCGACAGTGACTGGCAATACAGACCTGCCCTGGTGGGGATCCACCCTTCCAATCCTTCCGAACGTCATTTTACCCTTGATGATGGAACCTGGCAGGGAGTTGCAGGGTATCAGCGCATTGGTAAAGAAATTATCCATTCCGACTATGCCATGCAGAGCGGGGTCACGATCCGTTTCGGGGATAATGAGTTTGGAATGGTTCCAGAAGCAGGATCAGTATTCAGGGTACGGTACAGGTTGGGCGGAACCCGCAGAAGCAATGTCGCTGCGGATACAATTCAGTTACCTTCCTCATCGAAAAGTAAGATCAGATACACCAATCCTCTGCCTGCATCAGGCGGGTGGGATGCTGAGACCCCTGAAGAAGTTCGGCAACTCGCCCCGGAGGCATTCCGTGCAATCACCTACCGGGCGGTGCGTCCTGAAGATTATGCGGAAGCTGCGGAACGTCTGCCCTGGGTACAAAAAGCGGGTGCAGCTTTCCGCTGGACCGGAAGCTGGCTCACCGCCTTTGTTACCCCCGATCCCAGGGGAAAGGTCACCCTTGATCCTCCGGAGCGCAAGGATCTAACAAACCAGCTTGACCGATTCAGACAGGCAGGAAGAGAAGTATGTGTCATGGATCCGCTTTATGCCAGCCTCGACCTTGAAATCGATATCTGCGTTTCAACCGATGCCTACCCGGGGCAGGTGAAAGAGCGTGTGATGGAGAGACTTGTCGGGTACAAATGCACCAGAGTCGGATCAGCATATTTCTCCCCTGACCGGTTTACGTTCGGAACCAACCTTGAACGATCGACCCTTGAAGCGGTCATTCAACATGTAAAAGGGGTGAACGCGGTGGGAAAAATAACATTCAGGCGTAAAGGGTGGTTTGGATGGCGGATCTTCAGCGGCATGCAATACGATCCGGGGAAAAATACCATTATCAGGGTTGCCAACGATCCCCTCCATCCTGACAGGGGAAGTCTCAAAATCCATACGTACAGAGGCCTATGAGTTGCACGCAATGCCCAGGCAAAGATAACGCTCCGGGACTGGATAGATACCCGTGCCCTTGTGACCGGTTTGTTTTTCCTTCCCCCTTGAATATCGGGGCAGGACTTGACAGAGTGCCGAGGCAGACCGGCACTTTCCCTGAATTCCGAAGGGCTATGCTTCGCGACCTGAGGAATACCAACATCCTGACTGAAGTTACTCCCCTTTCCGGCTGGCGTGCACGGGAAAAGGATGATTACGGCATCATGCTTCTTGAAATGTGGGCCTACGTTTGTGATTGCCTCTCATTTTATGACGAGGTGCTCGCCAATGAAGCCTACCTGAGAACCAGTGCTTTAAAACCGGATCTCAGGCGGCTTGTGGCCCTCCTTGGTTATCTGCCACGCCCGGCCGTCGGTTCCGTGGTTGACCTTGCAGCCCTTGCTGATGGGAGGCTCCTTGTTCAATTGCCGGCAGGAACCGCATTCCGTTCAGGGGCGTTTGACGGGAATCCTCCACAGGTTTTTGAACTGGACCAGGACACTTTCATACATCCCTTCACAAACCGGTTTGGAATTGTTCCGCCGCACAATGGAACTGTCCAGGAAGATAATCAGGATACATTTCTGTTAGATCTGAAGGGTGAGATCAAGGAAGACACTTTGTTATTACTGGTGAATAGGACTGATCCAAGTCAGAACAGTTGTCTGCAGGTTAAAAAGCTTGAAAAGTTCACCGGCATTGACAACCGCCAATACAACAGAATCACCTTTACCGGGCATTCAACCCTGAAGAAGGGTGAATTGCTTGAAAATCTCAGGTTGATGAAACCGGGAACAGAGAGCATTGCAATTGGCTCCATCAGCGGAACAAAGATAACCCTGAATGCAGTGAACCAGCAGGTGAGACCGGGCGAATTGATCATACTGGTTTCCCCGAAAGTAAAAAAGTGCTTTACTGTTGTAGAAGTAAATGAAGTGACAAGTCCTGTCTCTGCCGCAAATACCGTGACGGTCAACAAAAACGTATTCAAGCTTGAAGGATTTGGAAGAGCTGTTACCGAACTTACCTTAAATGATCATTTCGCAATTGCCAATCCCGGTGAGATCACGGTTTATTTCGGAATGCAAACCATCGCTGCAATCATTGATGAACCCAATCCGACCTTATCTTCCGCTGATAACTTATTGTTCAACGCACAGGTAGAAACCCCTGTCGAAAACTATCGTCCTTCCCGCTTCCTGATGCATGATAAAAATACACTGGGGACAGGTATAGGAGGGAGCGTAAACTTTGAAAAGCAGGCTCTTATCGCTAACGGAACAGAGAGCTGGAACCAACCGCTCACATTTCCGGTAACTGCTTATGGCAATGTTATCACAGCATCCCGCGGAGAGAAAGTCGAGAACGAAAAGATGGGAAGCGGCAATGCATCGGTTGCCGGCCAATCGTTCAAACTGAAAAAGAAACCC
Organism: uncultured Chlorobiaceae bacterium; assembly: GCA_903940125.1. Taxonomy (GTDB): domain Bacteria; phylum Bacteroidota; class Chlorobiia; order Chlorobiales; family Chlorobiaceae; genus Chlorobium. The sequence continues at coordinate 24,337 of CAJAJL010000061.1, forward strand.
CTTACCTATCACCTTTCGCCGACAACGGATAACGACCAGGGCGTTAAAAGCTCACTCACCGTTTATGTGGATGGAATCAAATGGAGCGAAGTGAACAACTTTTACGGCAAGGGTGAATACGACCAGGTTTACATTGTCAGACAGAACGACCAGTGTGAATCGGTGGTAACCTTTGGCGACGGGATCAGGGGGCAACGGCTTCCCTCCGGCATTGACAATGTGATCTGCAACTACCGATTCGGCGCTGAGGCAGCATGCCCACCGTCAGGCTCCGTGAACCAGATTTCAAAACCGGTAAAAGGGTTGCAAAGCGTGAATAACATCCTGCCCGCCTATGGCGGCGCAGATGCGGAAGAGGCTGAAACCATGCGCACCTTTGCCCCGAAATCAGCCCTGATCCTTGGCCGGATAGTCTCGATCAAGGATATGGAAGCAGTTGCGGCATCATTCCCCGGTGTCAGGGCTGTCCAGGCTGAATGGAGGTGGGACAGAGTTAAACAACGGGCTACCGCCCATCTTTATTACATAGGGAGCGACTCCCTGAAGGCTCCACTATCTCAACGGATCCGGAATCTTTCCGATCCTTCTACTCCCATCACCGTCGAAACCGCAGGAGCCCTACCATTATCCATCGTTCTGAGCGTCAGCATAAACCCGAGATTTCTGGAAAAGGATGTAATCAGAGCATTGTTCAGCTCGTTGCTGGATCCAGGCAGCGGGTTACTGGCGCCGGAGAACATAGGGATCGGGAAGCCGCTTTACAGAAGCAGGGTTTTTGATTCAGTGCTGAACGTCGACGGTACCGAAGCGGTGCATGAGATTGTGGTAAATTCGATCTTCTTCAACACGTTTGCCCTGGCACCCGGGGCAGGGAACTTTTTTGATATTGAACAGGGGGGAGTTGTTATTAACGGAAAAAGAAACGGATAGGCTGCAATGATGAGCACTGATCAGTTCGAGCAATATTATAAGGAGAAATTATGGGAGGCCATTCCCGAAATTTACCGGAACGAAGATGGCCTTGCCGAGAAACCGGGTGTACTGAGGGCGATCGTATCGGTACTTGCGCAACAGGCAGCCATCCTGCGGCGCAGCCAGGACAGATTGTGGGATGACCAGTTTATCGAGCTTTGCGACGAGTGGGCGGTTCCCTATATAGGCGACTTGGTTGCCACCCGGCTGTTATCCGCCTTAAACCTGCGTGGACGCCGTGTAGATGTTGCCAAAACCATCTATTACCGCAGAAGAAAGGGAACACCCCGGGTTCTTGAGGAATTGATCAACGATATCAGCGGATGGGAAGGGAAAATGGTGGAACAGTTTGAGAAACTTGCGCGATCCCGTCACGGACTTGATGCATTGCCCGGCCCGCTTGCAGGAAAATATTCGGGAACCATGCCGGGAGGCTGGGCCGACCTGCGCAACCAGCGGGAGGCTGAACTGGCCAGCGGACCGTTCGAAGAGTTTTTTCATACCCCTGATGTCCGCCGCTATTCCGGAATGACCGGGCGGTATGCCATTCCAAAACTCGCCTTTTACCTCTACCGCCTGAAAGCGTTCGAAGCGATTGCTGTTACCCCGTTTGCACTGGGGGACGACAGACGATTTGGCTTTGATCCTTCGGGAAGAGAGATCCCCTTGTTCAGTAAATCAGAGAACTCCAGAGACTGGAATCAATGGCACTCCGCAGCAAACGCTGAAATACCGGCTCCGATTCCCTGCCGCCTGCTTGGAAATGGCCAATATATCATTACTGCAGAGATCATCCGTACCTTGACCGCAAACGGGATGAGCCAGGCCGCTGCAGACGAACTCCAAAAAATTGCAGGACTGAGATTCAAAAGTGAGTCCAGCCTCTATGCCTTTATTTCTACGTTTTCCAGCGCCGCAGAGATACAGAACGATATTGTTTTTCTACCCTTGCTCTCTCTTTCGATTGACCTGGATTGCGCAAAAAGCATACTGCTGCCCGATGCTCACACTGACTTTCAGAATCCGCTGGATGTAAACTCGATCGTGGTCGGTTTCAAAGATCCCGACAGGGTTATTACAACAGAACATATAACGGCGGCCTCGCTTAAATCGTGGCCTTTCGTCATAAAAAAAGAGTTGGCGATCGATGCCGAAAAGGGATTGTTCATGTTCAAAGATCCCCTTGCAGAGAATGTAAAGCTTTTTATCGCCTATCACTATGGCTTTTCAGGTCCAATTGGTGCCGGAACATACTATCGACCATGGATTGTTACATCCAAACCCGATGTTGAAACCATCGGTGGCGGGGCATTGAAATCGCTTGAATTGCCGGTTGACGGTATCTCTCAGATCAATGACAGCAAGAGCTATGGCCCGGTGGATGATGTGACAAAAATTGTGAACCTGGTCTTACAGGCAAAAAGCGCCGAACGGCCCTATATAAGGCTTGAACAGGACTGGATTCTCAGTTCCGAAGCCAACTCGAATGCAAAGCTGACCCTGGATGGTTTATGGATCGGTGCGAAAGGCAACACAAATGCAAAAATCATCCTGAAAGGAGATTTCGACTGTGTAGTGATCAGGAATTGTACCATTGACCCGGGGGGAAGCAAAAACCTGTTACTTGAAGAGATACTGCCCTTATGGCTGTCAATCCAGGGCACAGTTGCAAACCTTTGTATCGATTCTTCCATTCTTGGTACTGTTTGCATTGAAGCCAGCGGTATCGTTGAGGAACTCTCTATCTCTGATTCGATTATCCAGTCCGTTGACGCTACGGTGAAGGCGCTGAACATCGACACCGGGAAATCGATCATTCAACGATCAACCATCTTTGGCGATACAGATCTTCACCGTCTGGAAGCCTCGGAAGCGCTCTTTACCGGAAACGTCAGCATAACCGATACCCAGAAAGGATGCTTCCGGTATAGCGCCGCTCTCAAAACAAACAGGTTGCCCCATCCCTACGAGAGTTTTCTCTTTTCCATGGATGCAAAACAATGGTTCACTTCGCGGAGGTTCGGTGAACCCGGCTATGCCCAGCTGAGCGATACAGCACCAGAAAAATTGCGACTTGGGGCGGAGAACGGATCCGAAATGGGAGCATTCAGCAATCTTTTGAATCCAGTGAAATCGGATGGGTTGCGAAGCAAGGTCAACGAATATATGCCTTTTGGGTTGATACCGATTTTTATCCACCAAACTTAAAAAAAGACATGGGAACGTTTGATATTTCCAGAATTAATTTTAATCCGAAAAAACACTATCAGAGTGTCCGGATGCAGCAGGGAAGAGTGCTCACTGATGATGACTGGAATGAAAATGAGCGGATAGCAAATGAAGAACTGCGCCGGTCAGTCAATGATACCATCGGCCCTTATGGGAGTTCAAATAATGGCTTCAAGATTGACCAGGTTAAAGATAACGGAGCTGGTGGCATAGATTTCAATATCCTCCCGGGAACAATTTATCTTGGGGGCCAGAGGCTTGAACTGGAACAGACGGAGCCCTACCGAGCGCAAAAGGATTGGTTGCAGCAATCGGCTGATTCTGATAAAATTCCGGAAGTGGCAGCAGGCAGCGAGCAATATGATCTTGTTTACCTTGAAGCATGGCAACAGCCGGTCAGCGCCGTAGAAGACAGCTCTCTTTTTGAAGAAGCCCTGGGCGGCCCTGACACAACAACCCGTGTAAGAAAAATGCGGCGCGTAAAAGTGGCTTCGGACGTGGACAGCGGAGATTGCTCTGAAGCGTGGAAAAAACTTACCAGTGACTGGGGCAACAATAACCTTGGATTGATCAACAGGGAATATGAGCGGGTACCGGATACAACCCTTTCCGTCTCTTTCATTGGTGACGGAGTATCTGACGACCTTTGCACACCGACAGCCGCCGGCGGATATCTCGGCGCTGAAAACCAAGCCATCAGGGTACAGATCGTTAATGACAGCGCAGAAAAAAAAATCACATGGGGTTTTGACAATGCCTCTCCTTTGTACCGGGTCAAGGTTGACACTGACGCTGACGGAAAGCGCGTGATCGTGACCATGCTCACTGAGCCCAAAGACCAGTATCATTGGCCTTTATCAGGTCAGGTGGTGGAAATACTGCCATGGTTAGCTGTTTTACCCAACGGCGAAAAAATAGCGGAAATATCAGGACATCTCTCCAAAATAGAGAGCTCCTATGATCCGGATACAGCACTGCTTACGTTGAAGGATCCGTTACCGTCCACTATGAATCTCTATGAAGTTGACCCGTCAACTCTTTCAGACATCAACTTTTTATCGGATCAGACACCCTCGGAATATTTTTTCATGCGGGTATGGAATCGGGGAACTGATCTTGATTCTGCTGCTTCAATAGATGTTGCTGCAGAAACCCCGATACCACTCGGTAATACCGGTTTAGAGATCACATTCTCAGGGAATGACTGGGTCCCCGGCGATTTCTGGGTGATTGCGGCAAGACCTGAAACTCCCAACCAGGTGGTTCCATGGGAATTTGAAAAAGGGATCACCCATCATGAAATCAGGCGGTTTTATGCCCCGCTGGCGGTTATCAGGTGGACGAATGGAGATGAACATGCCATAACAGGGGAAGTGGTACATGATTGCCGCAGGAAGTTTCATTCCCTGACTGACCGCGACGGCTGCTGCACGTTTACCGTAGGCAACGGTATGACAAGCAACGGCGATTTCAATTCAATCAAGGATGCTGTGGATAACTTGCCGGCAAAAGGAGGTAAAATCTGCGTCCTGCCGGGTGTGCACCAGGCCAGCGTGACCATCCAGAATAAACAGCATATCCGGATTACAGGATGCGGCGACCAGACCATCATAACTCCTGATTTTCAGCGAAATGAACTTGCTTCCCAAGCCATATTTGTAATCTCCGGCTCTCAAAACATCCAGATAGATCAGCTAACCATCGTTTCCTGGAAAGGGACGGGGATTGTTGTTCAGGATGATGATTCTTCACTTCTGCCTTCAGAACAGATCACCATCTGCGATAATACTATTCAGGCCGGAATTTATGCCATTTACGTAGAGGTCAAAGAAAATAAAGGCGACAACCTTATACGCATCCTGAACAACAGGCTTGGGATCGTTGACACTGTTCAGGGAAAATCAGCCATTTTCTCACTGGCCGATTCAGTTTTAATTGAGCGAAACAGGATACTGGTGATCCCCGACAATGACGGCAATGATCCCTATGACCCGAGAACCCCTGGTGATACTCCAAAGATTGATCCATGTTTGACAACTGAAAAAATATATTCCAATAAAGCTTTGTTATTGCAAAGGGTTGCAAGTCTGCTCAAGTTCATCTCTGTGTACAGTCCGTTAGGAACCTATCTGAGACAATACAAAGCCTTGGGCGGGATAGAGATCGGGCACACATCCGAACGCGTGACCATCAGGCAGAACGAAATTACAGGGGGCAGTGGAAACGGCATAACACTTTGCCAGTTTCCGGAAGGGAATAATAATCCACAGATTGCTCTTCATAAGGATGGTACATTACATCCATACCCAGTGTATGAGATCACGATCGAAGAGAATACGATCCTGCTGATGGGATTGAGCGGGATTTCCTCCCTGCTCTCTTACAATGAAAAAGATGTATATACACTTGTGAACGACCTCACGGTTTTCAGGAACAGTATCAGGTTTTGTGCGCACCATCTTCCCAATCCTAACCAGATCAAAGAGCAGAATTTGCTTTCCGCTTTCGGCGGTATCGTTATAAGGGATTGCAATGGAGGAAAGATACAGGAAAACAGGATTGAAGAGAATGGGCGAACGTCAATGGAAGCCGTGTGCGGGATTTTTTTCTATTATGGCGAAAAACTCGATATCTCAGGCAACAGCATCCTGAACAATGGTATTCAGGTAACCTCGGATGCATCGTTATATTATTCAGGCAACAGGGGCGGTATCGTCGTGAAAATGGGTTCTAAACTGGCCAATATTTTCCAAACAATCGGAGTCACTAAGGCGGGGATGGCCGGGAAAAATATAGACTTGCCTTCATTCGACAGCCTTCCGGCTGTTGTCGTCCATGATAATACGGTGCTGCAACCACTTGGCTTAGCACTGTTGTTGAGCGCTTTCGGGCCCGTTTCAGTACAGGGAAACCAGTTTACCTCCCTTGGCACCGACAAGACAAATCCGGCATCCTTTTTAGCGTCAGCCGTTTTTATCTTAAACCTCGGTATCTCAAAAGATTTGTTTACGAACGCGTTTACAAATATGGCAAATAACAATAATTCCTATGGGGAAATGTTAAACAATCCGGAGATGCAGCCAGTATTTATGTCATTACAGTATCTTCCTAGCGGTAAAGTGATGTTTTCCGGGAATCAAACCACTCTGGACATGCGGTATCAATCCACAAACATCTGTTTAAGTTCCCAGGCGATCGCCTCCCTTGACGACATTGCCTTCAACAACAACCATTCGGAATGCACTTCGCTGAGCATCGTAGACGGCAATGCAAAAACCTTTGATATTGTTTGGTTAAATACAGCTCTTTTTGCTGTTTCCGTCAGGAGCAATGACAACAGGTTCACTGATGGTCTTACAGAGACTCAGCTTTCGTTGTTATCCTATGGATTCATGAACACTGCTATAGGGAATCAGGCCACTAATTGCATTGTTGTCCTAGGGAACAAAACAGTGAATGGCAGCAACAATATTGTCCTCATTAAAAAACCATGCGAGGAATTGGAATCGAACATCAAAAACAAGTTAGGATACAACTGACGACCAATGATACCATTCCTAATCAACCTTAATATAAATATCCTATACGATGAGCATAACCCCAACCCCAACGACCGCTAACAACGCTGCGACACTCATCGGTCAATCGGTGACCATGCTTGATGATAAACGCCTGGCAGGATTGCAGGAATTTCAGCAAAATCAGGGAATAAGAAATTCGATCCTGCAGGCGGAGAAAACACGTCTTGAGAAAAAGTATGAAGGTGATCACCCATACGTGCTGGCCATAAATACTCGGCTCACTATGCAGGAAAATCTTAATGCGGGTTTGGTTCAGGAAATTTCAAAATCGTCAATTAAAAACGAACCATTAGCAGCCGGTTCCTGGCGTATCCACGGGAGGGTTTATGATACCGCCAAAAAGCCTGCGCAGGGATATGCAGTGTCACTCGGTTCTCGTTCAGGTATCAGGAATGATAAGACACACAACTCCTGTACCGATGAGACCGGTTATTATTCGCTGACACTGGATGAAAATGCAGCGGGATCTCTTGAAAAACAAACTATTTACTTGAGCGTTTCAGATAATCACAAAAAAACCGTTTACATGGATTCAGAACCCCTCTCTGTAAAAAAGGGGCTGATTTATTACAGGGATATTATTCTCCCTGCTTTATACCAAAAGTCGTGCTAAGGGGGTATTTTGCGCCCCTCCCCCACCAACCCCCCATATTTATACCCCCCCCATAACTCTCATCCGCCCCATAACTCCTTTTTTCTATTACTTAAGGGCAAAACCGTATTTACTGAGAACCGATTTTGCCTCATCGCTCTGCAGGAAGGTATGGAAAGCTTTTACCTCCTCGTTCTTTGCTCCTTTAAGGGTAATCGCCATGGGGTAGACAACTCTTGGGTAGAGTTCCTGAGGTACCGTAAAGAGCAGTTTTGATTTTTGAGCCTGCAGGGCATCTGTTTTGTAGACAAAAGAACCATCAACTTCACCAAGTTCAGCATACATAAGGCATTCACGGACATCTTTCGCCATGACAAGTTTGCTCGCAAGCTGAGCGGCAACGCCGGCTTTTGTTATTGCAGCTATTGCATATTCGCCGGCAGGCACACTTTTAGGGCTCCCTATGGCAATTTTTTCCAATTTCGGGAGGTCCTGCATAGAGGTCACTTTTTTACCCGTTGTTCCTGCAAAGACAAGCGAATTGTACGTAAACGTCCTGATGCTTGAAGCATCGACCATTTTTTTGTTGTTCAGATAATCAACCCATTCGGTGTTTGCTGAAATAATCAGATCGGCAGGGCCACCGTTTTCGATCTGACCGGCGAGAGTTCCAGACGGACCGAAGTTTTTCAGAAAAACAGTGCCCGGATGTTTTGCCGTGTAGCTTGCCGTCAGCTCATTGATCACCTCTTTAAGACTTGCCGCTACTGAAAGGTTCAGCTCGCTGGCTATGGCTGTCGTGGCCATCATCAAAAAAGCAAAACATAAAACGATGATCTTCTTCATTGCATGAGTCATTGTTGTGTTCATGGATGTTTTGTTTGTGTTGTAATTGGTTCTTGCTCGTACTTACTTTCAGATAATCAAGACTTTGCATTTTATTCGTTATAACATTATCTACATATCGATATTGAAAACCAAGACTTTTTTTAAAAAAATTATCCCCACATCAAGAAGAGGTAAGCCTCTTCAGTAGCAGAACCGGAAAGATTTCATTGGTGGAAAGAACTGTCATTCTTTCAGAAGATACGATCATCCACGCCGACGACCTTCCATTGTCAATGCAAACACCGATTCTCGCCACTACGGTTACTCAAAAAAGTCTTACTGCAAAACTGGACACCATTGCATACGAAATGGCAGGGTACTGAGCTTGAAAATGCAGCAGTTCGGCACCAATTATAAAAAGTTCAGGTAAAAGTTTCCAATCAGCCTGGCCCGTGCCCATTCATCTCTTTAACGGGCGAGGCAGCTCTTCCCATTGACCAGCACAAAGTGGACGCCTGAGCAGAACCCCTCATACGAAGAACATTTATGTAGTTTTTTTCAGGTTTTTCTTCTGAAATGTTGCCATTTACTGTAATGATGTTATGTGCGTCAACAGGCTCTCCACCTCCCTGTCAAAAAAATAACATTGTATTAACAGACCAAAACCCGTCTATGTCAAGGCCTTGAGTTGTCATCCCTTTTCCAAGACATAATAATTGCTCTGACAGATCAACCTTGGCGCGCTTTTTGTAGCAAATAATGATAATGATTCAGGATATCGATCATGGAATCCTGAAATTCTAATATTGATGACAATGAAAACCTAAAAAAGTACGAAAATGAGAAAAGTTGCTATTTACGGAAAAGGTGGCATCGGCAAGTCAACCACGACACAGAACACTGTTGCTGGCCTTGCAGAAATGGGGAAGAATGTCATGGTTATCGGTTGTGATCCGAAAGCCGACTCTACCCGACTCTTACTGGGCGGGCTGCAGCAGAAAACAGTTCTGGACACGCTGCGTGAGGAGGGTGAAGAGGTTGAACTTGAAGATATCATCAAACCTGGATACAGAAACACCCGCTGCACAGAATCCGGCGGTCCTGAGCCAGGTGTAGGCTGCGCAGGTCGAGGTATCATCACCTCTGTCAATCTGCTTGAGCAACTTGGAGCTTTTGATGACGAATGGGATCTCGACTATGTATTCTACGATGTTCTCGGTGACGTTGTCTGCGGTGGATTCGCCATGCCGATACGTGACGGTAAAGCTGAAGAGATCTATATCGTCTGTTCGGGCGAGATGATGGCCATGTATGCAGCCAACAACATCTGTAAAGGTATTCTGAAATATGCCGATACCGGTGGAGTTCGTCTTGGAGGTCTTATCTGCAACAGCCGTAATGTTGACAACGAGCGCCAGATGATTGAGGAGCTTGCCAAAAAGATCGGCACGCAGATGATCCATTTTGTACCTCGCAACAACTTTGTTCAGCGTGC
>CAJAJL010000062.1 GCA_903940125.1 uncultured Chlorobiaceae bacterium
CCTGCTTTTTGTTGGATAGTAACCGACTACAGGTGAAAGATTTCTTGCTATCCATATTATTTACCTTGCCACAGTCGCGATCACCTCAATTTTTGACTGGAAATTTCGGTTTTGGTAGACCTCATGAATTATTGAGGTTAAGCGATATCCGTAAAGCCGATCCATCGAAATGGAAAACGATCATACGGCAGCCTATTTTTACAACCCCTTCAACTTGTTCTTAACGACCTATTATGTCATTCATCATTACTGCTGAACACCTCACTGCTATAGCAGGCAAATCTACACCCTTGATGCCGAGTCTCGCTGAGTGGATGAACAAGAGCTGTCCGCTCTACGAAATCGACACGGCTCATGAGTACTCTCATTTCCTTGCTCAGGCTTGTCATGAAACTGATCGCTTCAAGACGTTGCGCGAGTACGCCTCAGGCAAAGAATATGAAGGAAGAGCTGATTTGGGTAACACGTATCCTGGTGATGGCGTCAAGTTTAAAGGTCGCGGGATTTTTCAGACTACAGGACGAACGAACTACCAGCAATTGGGTATCAAAAAAGGTGATGGTAATCTTTTTATCAACTCACCGGATCTTCTTGAGCAGCCGGAATATGCTGTGTGGAGCGCGTGCGAGTACTGGAAAACCCGTGGTCTCAATGATGTGGCTAACCATCCTGATACCGATATTTTGAAGAAAAAATACAGAGGAAACATTATCAGTGTCTCGCCAGTTGAGTTCATCAGCATCACTATAAATGGAGGCTATAACGGCATTGATGAACGAAAGAAGTACTACTCAATTGCCAAAAATGTCTTGAAATAAGGCCTTTATGCCTTTTATGCTGTTTTATTGTGAGATAAAGATAAAATGTCTTATATTGGACAAAATAAGTCTTATATGTATTGCTTTTTCAACCTGATTTTTTTTGTAAGGAGAATACCATGAGTGTTTTAGTTGGCCGAAAGGCACCGGATTTTGATGTGGCAGCTGTTGTTAATGGGTCGCAGTTTGTTGATTCAGTGAAGCTGTCTGATTTCAAGGGAAAGTATGTCGTGTTGTTTTTTTATCCGCTTGATTTTACCTTTGTGTGCCCGACTGAACTGCACGCTTTTCAGGACAAGCTTGATGAATTCCGTAAAAGGAATGTGGAGTTGCTCGGTTGTTCGGTGGATTCAAAATTTTCTCATTTTGCATGGCTTACCACTCCAAGAAACCGCGGGGGTATAGAGGGAGTCACCTATACGCTTCTTTCTGATATCAACAAGACAGTTTCAGCTGATTATGATGTACTGCTTGAGGGTGCGGGAATTGCCCTGAGGGGTTTGTTCCTTATTGATAAAGAGGGAGTTGTCCGCCATCAGGTTGTCAATGATCTTCCGCTTGGCCGCAATGTGGACGAGGTACTCCGTCTGGTTGATGCCCTTCAGTTTACGGAACAGTACGGCGAAGTCTGCCCTGCAAACTGGAACAAGGGTGACAAGACCATGAAGCCGACTGATGAAGGGTTGAAAGAGTTTTTCAAGGAGAACTGATTGTATTAAGACCGATTCCCCCGTTTAACTTCATGAAGAGCGGGGGAGATCGTTAATGTGGTCTCAGTATGCCTTTGCAAAAACAACTTTTTGTGATGATGGTTTACCTGAATAGATACAACTTCCTGGTACGTCAATGCTGTATAGGGCTCTATAATCCGCTTCTTCAGGCAGAACCCTTATGGTTGCTTTTGTCTCTTCTTTGATTTTTGCTTCCGTTTCCGCTGTGCCATCCCAGTGGGCGATAACAAATCCTTTTTCTACAGCCGTTTTGAACTCATCATAACTCTGGACTTCAAAGGTATTCTCATTGCGGAACCGCAGAGCTTTATCGAACATGTTCTGTTGAATAGCGTTCAGAATTTCCTGAATGGTTACAGGCAGAGTTTCGTCGAGTGTTACTTCGGTTTTTTCCAGGGTATCGCGCCGTGCGGCAATGCAGATGTTGTTTTCGATATCCCTTGGTCCAAGTTCGATACGGATCGGAATGCCCTGCAGCTCATATTCTGCAAACTTCCAGCCAGGAGAGTTCTGTTCGCTGCTGTCAACAAAGGCTGGTATTCCGCTTTTTTTCAGCGAGTCGGCAATCGCATCTGCCCGGGCAACGACGGCGGCTTTATCGCCCCTGAGAATCGGGATGATGACGACCTGACGGGAGGCAAGTTTTGGAGGAAGAACAAGACCGCGATCGTCCGAATGTGCCATAATCAAGGCTCCGATCAGTCTTGTCGAAACACCCCAGCTTGTTGCCCAGACATAGTCAAGTTTTCCTTCTTTTGTCTGGAATTGACAGTCAAAAGCTTTGGCGAAGTTCTGACCGAGATTATGGGATGTTCCTGCCTGAAGTGCTTTGGTATCCTGCATCATTGCTTCAATGCAGTAGGTTTCTATCGCTCCGGCAAATTTTTCGCTGTCAGTTTTTCTTCCCATAATCACAGGCATTGCCATATACTCCTCGGCAAATGTCTTGTAGACGTTGATCATGCGAATCACTTCCTCCTGCGACTCTTCAGGAGTTTCATGAGCAGTGTGACCTTCCTGCCATAAAAACTCGGTGGTTCTTAAAAAGAGGCGTGTTCGCATCTCCCAGCGCACGACATTTGCCCACTGGTTGATCAGAATCGGTAGATCGCGATAGGATTGGATCCACTTTTTATAGGAAGACCAGATAATGGTTTCTGACGTAGGCCGGACATAGAGTTTCTCGGCAAGTTCTACGCCTCCGCCGTGTGTGACAACAGCACATTCAGGGGCAAAGCCCTCAATATGTTCAGCCTCTTTTGCTATAAAGCTTTCGGGAATGAAAAGCGGGAAGTAGGCATTGACGTGGCCTGTTTCCTTGAACATCCGGTCAAGGGCGGCCTGCATTTTTTCCCATATTGCATAACCGTTAGGTCGAATAACCATACAGCCTCGCACATCGGCATAATCTGCAAGTTTTGCAGAGCGTACCAGGTCAATATACCATTGGGAATAATCCTCTTTCCGTGAAGTGATTTTATCTGCCACGTTTACTGTAAATGATTGTTATAGAATGAGATTAGATAGGCAAAATATACAACCTACTTTTCGAACTTTTTCATTTTTTCCATTAAGAGTTTCAGGTGTTCTTTTTCCTGATTGCCAAGAGGTTTCTGATTGTTGGTTACTTTCTGATATCCGGAAGGAATATTGAAATCTGATGGAGGAAGTGCTTTTTGCCAGATTTGCATGATTTCCATGACGTACTGGCCATTATCATTATATTGCACCATCTTGACGGGAAATCCTTCAATGCCTGCATTGCTGAGTGTTTTAGAGAGCGATGTATTTGAGAGGCGGGGATTTTGTGTCTGAAGGATTCTGAATGTCGAGAAATCGCCTAAATCGCGGGTAACCCAGAGCTCAAGTTTTTCGGTGCTGCTGGTCAGGCTGATGTGTTCACAGGTGTAGCCTTTGATAGTTTGTCTGCCAAGTTTTGCAAGCTTGTAGTTACTGTCGAAATTAAGCAGCATGGCATTTTCTGCAGCGGTTTTGAGATTGAGAATGCTGTAATTTTTTGCCTGATGATTAATAACATAAGCCTGATCCGGCTGCGAGGCTTTTGTGATGACGGTTGTTTTTAATGGTTCCGGTATTTTATCCATTTGCATGGCCATATCCATGCGTTGTACATCGTTTCCGAAGTAGTAGGTGATTTCAGCGGAACCGTTTGGCATTTTCATGATCATTGCCATGATACCGGTAAATTTTGAAGCTGCTGAAGCCGGGTTTCCGGCAATTGCAATGAGAAGCATAAAGAAAGTAAGCAGAATTTTTTTCATCGTGACATTGCTCTTTACATATTGTAATGACTGATGGTTCAGTCACTGATCAGTTATCATGGTCGACATTCAATGTACTATTTGTACAGTTACGTGACCTATATTTTTTTTATAGATGCAGTGTGATTATTCATTTCTAATTTTTGCAGTTTCCAGGGAGTGCACGGTGAACGTTTGGTTTAATTGAGAAGTATGCAGGAATTGAAAGAGTGGCAGGTTGTTGAACTGCTCAAGACAACCACTGGTTATTTTGAGGAAAAGAAGGTCGATGAACCTCGAATCAGCTCGGAACTTCTTCTGGGTCATGTCCTCGGGCAGAGCAGACTTCAGCTCTATCTGCATCACAACAGGCCGGTCTATGCAGATGAGCTTGATCGTTTCCGAGGACTTTGCCGCCAGAGGCTCGAAGGTCGTCCGGTTCAGTATATTATTGGAGAACAGTACTTTTACGGACTGAAGTTTGCCGTTGATGAACGGGTACTTATTCCCCGTCCTGAAACCGAACTCCTTGTTGAGCATGCGCTTGAATCTCTTGGTATGACCGGTCGCGGCGGTTCCTCTGAGGCAAGCATTCTTGATATCGGTACAGGAAGCGGGTGCATTGCAGTTACGATGGCCAGGCTCTGTCCTTCGCTCACGGTTACTGCTGTCGATTCCTCTCTCGATGCTCTCGAAATTGCACGTATAAATGCAATAAGCCATGCGGTGGAATCCCGAGTAACATTCATTGCTGCCGATATGTTTGATGAGTTTTTTGTAACGACACTTCCTGAGCATTTTTATGATCTGATTGTTTCTAATCCTCCATATATCCCTGATGCAGAGTGGGAGGATCTTCAGCGGGAGGTACGGCAGTATGAGCCCAGAATTGCGCTGATGACACCTCTGGGAATTGAGTGTTACGAGGCTATTGCAGCAAAGGCGAAAAAGTTACTTATTCCGGGCGGAAAGCTTTGTTTTGAACTTCATGCAGATGCTGCCGAATCGGTATCCGAACTCATGACACATAAGGGATTTTCGGGTATAACTGTATATAAAGATTATTCCGGCCATGACAGGGTTATTTCAGGAGTCATGCCTATTGGAAATTAACTTGCTTTAGGTTTTGTTTATATGAAGGAAGTGGTGAAGTTTTTTTAAATTCACCTGTTTGTTTCCTCATGTTATTTATTGTAATCGATATGAGTGTACGTTGATGGATTCTCGTGATCTTACCTTGAGAGAACGGCAGGTTCTGGGTATCATTATCCAGTCCTATGTTGTGACTGCTGCTCCAGTTGGTTCAAGGTATATAGCAAAAAATTATAATCTTGGCCTTTCTGACGCCACGATCAGAAATGTCATGGCTCTTCTGGAAGATGAAGGTTACATCAGTCAGCCGCACACATCGGCGGGCCGAATTCCTACCGATAAGGGATACCGGTATTATGTTGATCTCATTATGACCTTCCAGTGTCTCGATGATAAAGAAAAAAAGCGGATTGAGGCAAATATTGGCCAAATCACCATTGATCGCAAGGGAACCTCATCAGATGTTCTGCTTTCTGCAGCCAAAGTACTTGGTACTATTTCCCGGCAGTTAAGCGTTGTTTTGTCGCCGACGTTATCGAACGCGATTTTTGAAAAACTTGACATGGTTTTGTTGAGTTCGAAAAGGATGATGGTTATTCTCTCCATACAGTCTTTGTTTGTCAAGACTATTGTTATGGAGCTTGATATCGATGTTTCCCGTCAGGCAGTTGATGAGGTTGTTGATGTTCTCAATCAGCGGCTTTCGGGATTGACGCTTTCTGAAATTCGCAGGACTATCAGCAGGCGTCTATCTGACAGCGTTTGTGACATTGCCCTGAAAAATCTTATTGTTCGATCTGCCGGAAATCTCTTTGATGAATCGCCTATTTTTGAACGACTCTATATTTCCGGTACCGAATATATTGTTGATCAGCCTGAGTTCAAACACCCTGAAAAGGTTCGTGACCTTATCACCATGATTGAGGATAAGTTAAGCATGGCAAAGCTTGTCGGGCATAACAAGTTGTCGTCTGTCGAGACCATCAGATCAGCTGGTAGGGATTTTACCATCAATATCGGCAAGGAAAACAGTGAACGACAGGCTGAAGATCTGACCATTGTCTCCACACCTTATTACGTTGGTAATATGGTTGGTAAAATCGGAATTTTTGGACCGAAAAGAATGGACTACGAGTACGCCGTTCGCGTTCTCAACTATATGGCCGACAGCCTTTCTTCAACGCTGTCGGATGTTAACTAAACAGATAATGTATTTATGACAAAGAAAGCATCGGATGGAAAGGAAAATTGTACAGAACATTTTGAGGACAAAGAGAAAAATGATGTCACAGAAGCCTCAACAGTTCAGGAAGAATCATCACAAGGGATTCAGTCTTTTGTTTCAAGAATAGTTGAGCTTGAAACCGAATTGAGCAAGCAGAAAGAACAATCCGACAAGTATCGTGATGAACTGCTGCGAAAAGCTGCAGATTTTGAGAATTTCCGTAAGCAAAAGGAACGCGAGGCAATGATGGCCTCTTCCAGGACACTTGAGAATATTATCAGGGAACTGCTCCCGGTTGTTGATGATGTCAAGAGAGTTCTTCAGCATGCACCTCTTGATTCTGAAATATCTGTGGAAGCAAGGGTATATATTGAGGGAGTGGAGATGGTGAAAAAAAATCTTGAAAAGTGGCTGGTTCACAAAGGGGTGGCTGCCATAGAATCAAAAGGAATGAAGCTTGACGTTAATTTTCATGAAGCCATTTCCCAAATTGATCATCCTGAAGTTGAGCCAGATACAATCATCGAAGAGTACCAGACTGGTTATATGCTTGGTGACAAGGTTATCAGGCATGCAAAGGTCATCGTGGCGAAATAGTATGGTATGTTTTAATACAGTGAACAATAGTCAAGCAAATTGGTTGGTGCTATTATGAAGAGAGAATATTACGAGGTTCTTGGTGTCAGCCGTACGGCTACCAAGGACGAGATAAAAAAGGCATACAGGAAGCTGGCATTGCAGTTTCATCCTGATAAAAATCCTGATAACAAGGATGCGGAAGAGCATTTCAAAGAGGTGAATGAAGCATATGAAGTGCTGAGCAATGATGATAAGCGACGTCGGTATGATCAGTTCGGACATGCTGGTGTCGGTTCTTCGGCTGCCTCAGGTGGTGGCGGACAGTATGGAGGAGGAGCAACAGATTTAAATGATATTTTCAGTGCTTTCAACGACATGTTCAGCGGGGGTAAGACGCGTGCTGGCGGCGCTCCATTCGGTTTTGAAGAGGTTTTCGGTGGTGGAGGAGGCCGGAAAGGGCGAGCTTCAAGTGGTATTCCCGGAACTGATCTGAAAATTCGTCTCAAGCTTACTCTTGAAGAGATCGCCAAAGGAGTTGAAAAAACATTAAAGATAAAAAAGCAGGTTATCTGTCAGGAGTGTAAAGGCAGTGGTTCCAAATCGGGCGCAACTGAAAACTGTCAGACCTGCCATGGTACCGGCGAGGTTCGGCAGGCTTCGAAAACCATGTTCGGACAGTTTGTCAATATTGCCGCATGTCCGACATGCGGAGGAGAGGGCAGGATAATCAAGGATCGCTGCACCTCATGTTACGGAGAAGGGATCAAACTTGGCGAGGTGACCGTGAAGGTAAACGTTCCCTCAGGCGTTGAGGATGGAAATTATCTGACCTTGCGTGGACAGGGTAATGCGGGCCCCAGAGGTGGAGCTGCCGGAGATCTGCTCGTGGTCATCGAGGAAATAGCTCACGAACTTTTTACGCGCCATGGCGATGATGTGGTTTATTCACTTGCCGTGAGTTTTCCTGACCTTGTGCTTGGTACGAAAGTCGAAGTACCTACATTGGATGGAGCAGTCAAGCTGACTATCCCGCCTTCGACGCAACCAGAAACCATGCTTCGCATTGCAGGTCACGGCATAGGTCATCTGCGTGGATCGTCAAGAGGCGATCAGTATGTTAAAGTGAATGTTTTTGTCCCTAAAGATCTTTCTCATCAGGACAAGGAACTTCTGAAAGAACTGAAGAAATCTTCAGGAATATCACCCTCGGCACATAATGATAAAAATTCCAAGGGATTTTTTGAAAAAGCACGGGATATTTTCACATAAGATTCAGCGAAATGTTTACAAACGAGAAAAAGCCGGGTTGAATACCGGCTTTTTCTCGTTTATCTCTGTTAACGACTGTTGCGTTGTCAGGTTACCAATTTGCGACCAGTTTAATCTCTTCTTCTTCGTCGTCACTGTCAGTGGGGTTTAAGCTATCCTGGATCTTGGAAATAACGTCAACGATATTCGGGACAACATTTTTGTTGAATGCTGTCGGCATTAAATGATCCCGTGTAGGTTCGATGGAGTGGGCTATTGAAGTAGCTACAGCCAATTTGATCTCCGGTGTAACTTTTCTAACTCCTGCGGCAAACAAACCCTTGAATAAGCCAGGGAACACCAATGCATTATTAACCTGGTTAAGCAGATCGGATCTGCCTGTTCCTACAATGCTGGCTCCAGCCTTATAGGCAAGGTCAGGCATAATTTCAGGTTCCGGATTGGCCATGGCAAAGATAAACGGTGCTTTGTTCATCCCTTTAATCATCTCCGAAGTGACGATGTTTCCTATTGAGACACCCACAAACACATCAGCGCCAACCATTGTACTCTGTAAATCGCCTTTATGTTTTGCTTTATTGCTGATTTCAGCGATCTGTTGTTTGATCGAATTCATGCCTGGGCGGCCATCATAAATTGCTCCCTGAGTATCAACAAGAACAACTTCTTTGACATGAGCATAAATCAGTAATCTGGCAATAGCAATACCTGCTGCCCCTGCACCATTGATGATGACATGCAGCGCTTTGATGTCTCGCCCTGTTACACGACATGCGTTTATGATTGCAGCAAGTGTTACAATCGCTGTTCCATCCTGATCGTCATGAAAAACCGGTATTGAGAGCTCTTTTTCCAGGCGTTCAAAAATTTCAAAACATCTTGGCGCAGAAATATCTTCGAGGTTTATACCTGCAAAACTTGGTTCTATAAGCTTGCAGAATTTTATGATATCCTCGACGTCGGTTGAATTTATGCAGAGCGGAATGGCGTCAATACCAGCAAATTCCTTAAAGATAATCGATTTGCCTTCCATTACCGGCATTGCCGCTTCAGGGCCAAGGTCACCAAGCCCCAGAATTGCAGTTCCATCGGTAACAATTGCAACCTGATTGGCTCGATTGGTTAGGGTATAAGATTTTGTTTTATCAAGGCCGATTTCTGTGCAGACAGCTGCAACACCCGGAGTATAAGCCAAAGATAAGTCAAGCGCGGTTTTTATGCTGACTTTGGATCTTATTTCGATTTTGCCACGCGTTTTCTTATGTAATTCAATTGATTTTTTAGAATAATCCATACAATTAGTTTGAGTCCACTCGTGATGAACTGTTGGTTATGATAAAATTTGATTGTCGAACTGATGAGGGATTCCGGAGAAAAGCGTACAGGCGGACAATACGATTAAAACGTGACTGAATATAGCTTTTTATTAGCAGGAATTATCGTAATACATTACAATAATATAAATTATTATTGTAATGTATTTACCCAGTGAATTATTGCAACAAGAATCAGAACTTACAAAGTAGAACGTTTCACCTCCATTGTTCGTTCATGCATGGGCGGCATGATGCTTAATGCGTCTCTTTTCTGTAGGCATCATTCAGTTCATGGACATATTTCTGTACGATACTAAGGTCTGAAAGCTGGTCAGGCGCAAAAATTTTTTCAGCAAGTATTGTATTATCGACCAGGTTCATTTTAAGCTGTGGAAGATAGAGCAGATTTGCCATAAGTTCAGGACTTCCGCATGTGAGAAAAAGGGCAACTTTTTTACCATTCAGGTATTGTTTTAGGTTGCTTTGTATCAAAGCTCCAAGCAGTTGTGACGATACCAGCAGATAGTAAATAGGAGCTCCCATAATCACAACATCAAAGTCCTTCACAAAACTGTAATCTCCTGTTGTCTTACATTTTGCTTTTTCGACATAAGCTCCTGTTTCAGCAAGTTCCCGCCCGATTGAATCGATAAGTTTATCGGTTGATCCGCCAGTAGTTTTGCTGTCGAAAAGGATAATAGCTCTCATTGGATTTACAGCGGTATGTGTCATAAGAAAAATGGTTGCTGTGAAATGGCAGACAGAATTTTCCGGACGTTATAAATCAAAATACGGTAAAAAAATCAAAAACGAAGTATCGGTATGACGGCAAAGTCAAAAAAAAGGCGCTCTGTCAGAGCGCCTTTTTTTTGATTGTCTCATGTTTCAAGAGAGTGCTTTATACAAACTTCGAGTAAATGTCAAGTAGGTCGGTTACTCTGGTGGAATATCCAAGTTCGTTGTCATACCATCCAACTACCTTGACCATGTTACCTGAGCTCATCGTTAGCAGTGAATCGAAAATACATGAATGAGGATTACCGACGATGTCTTGAGAAACGATAGGATCTTCACAGTATTCGAGGAAACCCTTCATTGGTCCTTCTGCTGCTGCTTTAATTGCTGCATTGATTTCAGCCTTTGTTGCAGGACGGTTTAGAATAGCTGTAACGTCAGTAACAGAACCATCTGGTACTGGTACTCTCATGGCAAATCCGTCAAGACGGCCAATCAGCTCGGGAATAACCTCACCGATAGCTTTTGCCGCACCGGTGCTGGTTGGAATGATAGATAATGCAGCTGAACGGGCACGACGGAGGTCGGAGTGTGGAAGATCCAGGATGTTCTGATCATTTGTGTAGGCATGAACCGTGGTCATGAATCCTTTTTCTATGCCGAAACTGTCCTGCAGAACCTTGACCATAGGAGCAAGGCAGTTGGTCGTGCAGCTTGCGTTTGAAATGATCTCTTCCTTACCGGTGATTGAGTCACCATTGACACCGAGAACAATCGTGGCGTCAATTTTATCTTTTGCCGGAGCGGAAATAATAACTTTTTTTGCGCCTGCTGTAATGTGCTTCGTTGCGGCTTCTCTTGAAGTGAACAACCCTGTAGACTCAACGACAAGATCACAGCCAAGCTCTTTCCAGGGAAGTGATGCAGGGTCACGCTGTGCTAGAATCGTAATAACCTTGCCATTGACTACAAGATTACTGCCATCGACACTGACTTCACCATTGAACTTTTTGTGGGTTGAATCGTACTTGAGAAGGTGTGCGAGGGTTTTTGGATCACAGAGATCGTTGATAGCAACAATTTCATAATTCGGGTTATTCAATGCCTGGCGAAAAACCAGACGCCCGATGCGGCCGAATCCGTTAATGCCGACTTTCACTTTTGCCATAATGTCGTCCTGGTGTAGTATTGAAATTACTGTTCGTGTTTATTGTGTAAGAAATGTCTTTTTCAAAAAGAAAAATGTTTTTTAAGATATACTATGAAACTCGAAATATTCAGGAATTTTTTTGAAAATTTTCAGATAACATGTTTTTCAGATTGTTGAAGTTGCCGTTGCTCAGGACGATAACAACATCTCCGCAAATAAGTTGACCGTTCAGAAATGCAACAATATCATCGGGATACGTGCCATGATTCTGGCCGGCTAAAAAAACTGTTTTCCCCTGTTTTTGCAGTGCGTCCTTTAATAATTCGGTATTCAGGCTTTCGTCAGGAGGATAACGGTCAGGCCGGTGAACTTTTCCTATGACAACAATGGAGGCTGGTCCAAAACACGCTGAAAGTTCCTGCTGGAAAATGTTTCTGGTAGTCGTATTCGAACGCGGCTCGAAACAGGTTACAATACGCCGTCCCTGATAAAGCTTTCCGATAGCTTCAAGGGTTACCTTGACCGCAGTCGGATGGTGAGCAAAATCCTCAATAAGAGTTATGTTTCCTGGAAAGGTGCCGATGATTTCCATTCGACGTTTCGGACGTCGGAAGAGTGCCATACCCCTCTTAATGGCATCAAAGGTGAGCCCTGTGCTTGTTGCCGCTGCTACTGCTGCAAGGGCATTCATAATATTGTGATTACCAAAAAGCGGAACGGAAATATTGCCTAGAAGAATGTCTTTATAGGAGATATCAAAGGATGAGGCATCTTTCTCTATCGATATATTACTGGCGCACCATTCCGACTCTTTTGTCAGTCCAAATCTCTCAGCCTTGCAGAAAGCCCTGGAGGCAATTTCAACAGCGACCGGATCATCCCCGTTTACAAAAAGAGCACCGTTTTCAGGGATAAGATTGACAAAAACTCTGAAACTGTGCTTGATATCTTCCAGTGTGTTGAAAATATCAGCGTGATCAAATTCAATATTATTGATAATGGCGATATCAGGACGGTAAAGGATGAACTTGCTTCGCTTATCAAAAAATGCCGTATCGTATTCATCACCTTCCGAGACAAAGTAACCCTCTTCGCTGCGACCCGATGCCCTGCACCCGATGGTGAAATTTTCAGGAATACCTCCTACCAGAAATCCCGGCTTGAGTCCTCCATGTTCCAGTAACCAGGCTAAGAGCGAAGTAGTGGTGGTTTTTCCATGAGTTCCGGTCACGACCAACGAGGTGTTGTTGCCGATGAGTTGCTGTCGAACCAGTTCAGGCATGGATACAAGCTCAATATGATGGTTGAGGGCATATTCCAGTTCCGGATTTCCCCTGCTTATCGCATTACCGACAACAATCATATCCGGTGAGGCTTGTTGCAGGTTATGTGTAGAAAAACCATTGAAGTACCTGATATTATGGTCATCGAGATAGCTGCTCATAGGGGGGTAAAGCTGTGTATCAGAGCCGGAAATAGCATGACCGGCATGTGAAAGAGCTACGGCTACTGATGCCATTGCCGTACCGCCGATACCGAGAAAGTAGAGGGAACTCATCTTGAGCAGATTATTTTCATATTGCTGTTGTACCCGATGTTGGATACTGTAATTTATATACATAAAAATTGCGTAGAGCGCAACTTTCATACTGTTAGCGGAGGTATCATGGTTACGAAATATGAGTTCAGATGATCTCTTTTTTTATGAAAAGAATAGTGCGGTAGTGCAAAAGAAATAAAATGAATCTGTATTTTAGCCGATACTATTGTTAATAGATTTCAACCGTTATAGTTATGCAGTTTATAGATCTTCTGTCTCAGAAAGACCGGATTCGGACAGCACTCCTTCATCGTATCGAAAGCATTCTGGACAGTGGCCATTTTATTATGGGACATGAAGTGACTGAACTTGAGTCACGTCTTGCCTCGTATGTTGGTTCCCGCTACTGCGTATCCTGTTCATCAGGAACTGATGCACTGCTTATGCCTCTGCTTGCAAAAGGCATTGGTCCGGGAGATTGTGTCATAACAACTCCCTTTACTTTTGTTGCAACTGCAGAAGTCATCAACCTTGTCGGAGCAACTCCAGTGTTTGTTGATGTCTGTCCTGATACCTTCAATATCAATCCTGAGCTTATAGGACGAGCTGTTGAAGAGGCGGTATCACAGGGGTTGAAGCCCAAAGCAATTATTCCAGTCGATCTCTTCGGCCAGCCGGCTGATTATGCGCGAATTGAAGCTGTTGCAGACGCATACAAGCTCTGGATTCTTGAAGATGCAGCCCAGAGTTTCGGGGGCAGTGTTAATGGTCGTAAAGCAGGAAGTTTCGGCCTTGCAGGAGCCACCTCATTTTTCCCGGCAAAACCCCTTGGCTGTTATGGCGATGGCGGTGCGATATTTACTGACGATGAAGAGTTGGACACTGTGCTTCGATCCATAAGAGTTCATGGCAGCGGAGTTGACAAGTACAGTAATGACCGTATCGGTATAAACGGTCGACTCGATTCAATCCAGGCCGCCGTTCTTCTTGAAAAGCTTACCATCTTTGATGAAGAGCTTCAAGTCCGTCAAAGTATTGCAGATTACTACAGCCACAGGTTGCAGCATAAAGTCGCAGTTCCCCGGATTCAGGAACACTATATCTCAGCATGGGCTCAATATTCCGTGCTTGCCGCTTCGTTTGAACAACGGGAGCAACTCATGCAGGCATTACAAAAAGAGGGTATCCCGTCAATGATCTATTACAAAATCCCGCTTCATTTACAGAAAGCATATGCTTCTCTTGGGTATAAGGAAAGCGACTTTCCAGTATCTAAGGATCTCAGCAGCAGAATTTTTGCTTTGCCGATGCACCCATATTTAAAAGAAGAGGAGATTGAGCGAATCTGTGACGTGCTGCTTTCCTGATTGTCTTTTCACAAGCATCCAAACTCCATCTCATCCCGAACTTCTGAGAGGAATCTATCCAAGTTCTCTGAGAGGTGGTTCGGTTATTCATTGTCAAGTAAAGCTGACAGGAGGATAACTTCAAGGAAGTCATTTGATTTGATGCCACTATCATTGGTAATGATAAACTTGCACCCAGCACGTATTGCCGTAGCATAATGCAGTGCATCGATAAATTTCTGATTGTACTTTGCTCGTAATTGGGACGCCAAGTCAAACGTTTCTGCATCATGCGGACAAATTGACAGGAAATCTTCCATTCTGAAAAATGCTTTGATATTTGCCACTAACTCAAGGTTCCCTGATTGATAAGGTTTGACCAATATTTCAGCAATGGCAGCTTCACCTGTGCAACCCAGGATTAATCCTGATTCGACAGCTTCAATGATAGAGGCAACCAGTGGAAAGTAGTCAGGGTTCCGGTCCAGAAAGTAGATAAAAACATTGGTGTCAAGATAGACCCTGTTACCGTGTAATCTGTTGAGTGTATCCGCTATCGTTCCCATGAATCACGGGTTTTGTTTACTTCAACTTCAATTTCACGAGTGTTTTTTCCCCAAATTCCTCGTGCAATGCCTGCATAAGCCATGGTAGATTTCTTTCTGTGTTTACGTGATACAGGTATCAGGGTTACAACTCCGTTGTTGAATGCAACCTCAAGCATATCGTCCAACTTGATGTTGGCCGATTCAGCAATGCGGGCGGGTAAGGTTATCTGGTGTTTTTTTCTGACGCGGACTTGTGTCATCGTTATGTGTATTTATTGGTTAGAAAGTGCGACTATTTAGCTGTAATCTAACTATTTTAACGCAAAAATGAATTTCTTATACCTGAATAAGTTCTCTTCAAAAATTTTCTCCAAAAATCAAACAGCTTGGATAAGGCTGACTTCACTTCACAGTAACCTGAAGTTTATAACTTGCATTTCCTCTCGTTCCACCCACAACGATTCGATACAGTCCTGTTTTTGAGAGAGAACCATACCATTTTGTGATATCTTTTCCCTCCTCTGTGCCCCTGATTGCATGGTATGCTTTCGGTTCAAAGACGGAAAATACGGCATTGTCCTCGAGTGCTGAAATATTGACCGTCATAACCTGGCCTGAATGAGCATGTACGAGGTAGGTATCTCTGTCGCCTCTGATGACGGCACCGCTGACAACCGCACTGTTTTTACCGTGGGTAAAATGAAGATGTTTGGTAAAATCCGCAGCATGTACAGTCTGTGCCAGACATAGCCCTGTTATGAAAGCTGCAATAAAGAGCGCAATGTTTTTCATCTGTTTGAACGTATAACTGTTTTTAAATTTGATCATTCTGATCCCTGAACTTTATGATTATTGTTATCCGCAATGCTCTTAAGAAATTTTCTTACAGCTTGAACAAAGGCCTCTGGCTGTTCTTCCTGCGGAAGATGTCCACAATCGGGTACAACTACCAGTTCCGCACACGGAAGTTCACCGGCAAGCCGGATGCTCTCATCTTTTTTTACCATTGAATCGTGTTCGCCGGTTATGACGAGGGATGGGCGCGACATGGTTTTCAATCGTTCATCCAGTCTGAGATGATGTGTTTCGCTAAAAAGCTCCCAGAACGCTCTCGACCAATTGCCAGTCATCAGGTCACTGCGAAACGCGGCCAGAACATCGTTGCCAAGCAGTTCCTTCTTATACCACATGGCACGAATTAATCGCATGTAAAGCCTGCTGATGAGGAACTTCATCAAACCGGCAAAAAGCGGACTCAAAGCTTTCAACGCAGGTTTTATAAATGCAGGTACCTCACTGGTAGCATAGCCGCTGTATATCATGGCATCAGCAAGCACCAGCCCCTCAACACTTTCCGGGTGGCGTAACGCAGTCAGGAGCGCTATAGTGCCGCCCGTAGAATTTCCAATCAGCAGTGCATGGTTGAACCCAAGATTTTTTACCAATGATACAACAAGCTCACACTGCGCTTCAGGAGTATAACTGACCTTCGAGGTCTTTGAGGGTAGAGGACGTGAAGTCATGCCAAAAGCAGGGCGGTCGAATGCAATGACGGTTGAAGTTTCAGCCAGTTTATCAAAAACAAGCCTCCATGATCGGAGACTCAGAAAACTGCCATGCAGCAGCACAATGAGCTGCTTTCCGTTGCCAGCTATCCGGTAATGAACATTGAACCCGTTAACCTCAATAAAGCGGCTCTCTGTGTTTCCTGCCTTCATTGCTTTTTCGGTATGTTTTCTGGTTGTGAAGAGAGAGATTAATCTCCGCAATTCTGCAACTGCCCATCCTGCATGCGCAGGCATCGGTCGGACATGGAAGCATACTCTTCGTTATGGGTGACGATGATAAAAGAGGTTCGGTGCTCCTTGCTCAATTTTGCCATGAGCTCATAGAGCATGCGGCTGTTTTTACTGTCGAGGTTGCCGCTTGGTTCATCCGCAAGAACCAGTTTCGGGTTATTCATCAGGGCACGGGCAATGGCGACCCGCTGTTGTTCGCCACCCGAAAGTTCTGAGGGAAGGTGATCGAAGCGTTCACTCAGTCCAAGTCCGGCAAGAAGTTCGCCGGCATGATTTTTTGCCGGCTGGAGTTTCCCTGTGGCGATGAACTCCGGCATGGCTACATTTTCAAGAGCGTTAAAGTCAGAGAGAAGGTGGTGGAACTGAAAGACAAAGCCAATTTTCCTGTTCCGGAATTTTGCCAGTTTCTTTTGGGACAGGGTATATTTTTTGTTCATGAAAAGGAGTTCTCCATCAAACAGTATTTCTCCACCGTCCGGTGTATCGAGGGTGCCGAGCATGTTCAGCAGTGTTGTTTTTCCGCTTCCCGAAGCACCGATGACGGTCACCATCTCTCCTTCACGCAGAGAGAGATTGATCCCGCGCAGAATTGGAATGGTTTGCTGCCCTGGAAGGGTATAGGATTTACTGATATTTTTTGCTTCAAGCATCTTTTACCTAAGTTGATCGATCTGCCATAAAAAAAGCCTCCATATTCACGGTTAAAGTGTTATATTAAAATGGGTAACGGGAAATTACCATTTGTAATGCAACAGAAACCGAAAAATAAAGAAGCTCCATGGGGAAAGATAC
>CAJAJL010000063.1 GCA_903940125.1 uncultured Chlorobiaceae bacterium
GAAGGTGAAAAAATGCCAACAGAAATAGAGCTCCGAGAATTATTGAAGAACCAAAAGGGCACGGGGGGCAGCAATGTCCACTGAACAGAAATTAATCGAAGTATGTCAGGAAATTGGAAGTATTGCCGGGAGCAACTGCCATTTTACGGCGGGACTAGCACGGTTGCTAGACAATGGTGGCCAGCAGCTCCTTGACATGACGGTAAGGGATCTGCTTTCATTGTCGCGGGAATACCGAGAAACTTTCAACCGTGTCCATGGGCCGTCTTAATTATGACCTACTTTCAGAATAGGCCACACATTGCGTTAGATTTGCCAATCAAGGCCGGTAGTATAGCCGGTCGCGTTGCCATGGTAGCAAAAGCGGATCTCTTTGCCAGTAAAGTCAAGCCAATGATTCTTGAACTACGGGCAAGCGGATTAAGTCTCGGTTCGGTTGCAAAGAAACTTGAGGCCAACCATATAATGACGGCCAGCGGGAAAAGGACATGGACAGCGACAGCCGTCCGGAATGCTTTAGCGAGGGGGGTAACTGCGTGATGAAAATAAGGGTGTTCATCCAGACAGCAGAAAATAACCGATTATTGGATGCTTCAATATTTGACGCGTTGACTCTTTCTACAAGGGCCACAAAGGTTTTAAAGCATTACGAGATAAAAACTATTCGTGATCTGGTTGACATTGTCGGTTCACACAATAACTGGCTCACTAAACTGCAAAATTGTGGCAAAACTACTACTAACGAAATAGTGAAAGCAATGGAGTCGGTGGGGTTCAGGTATACGGACATTTAGAGCAGCTGTCAGAAATATAATTCAACGTATTGGCGGAAACGTCGAAAGGTGATAGTGTTCCCGCCGTGATAATTCCACACATTCAAGCGATACCAGGTCAACAGACTTGGAAAGATTACGGGCTGGATGATTTGCGGGCAGTAGATCCGCTGCTCAGATTGCCAGCTCCGCACGTCTATGAACAAGCCCTTTCCCTGGACGCTGCCTTAACGATGTTGCAAAACTCCCTCGGGATTGATACTGCGGGCGGTAAAATCGATATTCAGACACCAATTGAAACCGTGACGATAACAACCGGGAATTTGATTCATCTCGTAGAAAAGCGCGATAATGCGCGGGAACGCTACGCGGATTTCATTTTACCGGCGTTACAGAACCCGTTTGAAATATGGGGTACTGAATATACGGACTCAATGTTAAGGAAACGGTACATTGGTCTTTTTTCTGGTAAGACGGATGTTGCTATCATCGTCAAGGTTGAATCAGACGGAAGTATAATGTGGAATATGATGAACGCTGACAGGGGAAGAATGAACAAATTCAGGGAAGGTGTGTTGCTGTGGCACAAATGAAAAAAGAAGAGGGGTCCCAACCTGTGCGCCGTCGATTTGCGCCAGATTAGCTCCACTGCCTATTGGAATTCGACTCCAGACAGCTTCGCGCCCTCTTCTCTGATCTGATATTATTATGGATCATCTGCTAAAAATGTCAACTGTAAAAAATTACGCACAAAGACGGGCCGAATTACGAACGGGTTCTTATGTAGGCGGTTGCAATAATTAAATTTGTCCCGCCTTTTTGCTGCGGCTCCGTTTTTGCGTCAACAAATTACCCAGCTTCTTTTTCTCGGCCTCGTTGGCTACCTCATACACCCGCTGCGCCTCTTCGTATGACAACCGCTTAAATGCAACCTGTATCGGTGCCAGTCTGGAATTTTGCATGATATGGTGAGCCTGCATAGTGGTAATCTTCTTTTCCTGTCGAGCCTGCGTAATCTCTGTTGCTGCCTGCGCTGGATCTCTGCGAGCAAGTCCCGTGAGGTGTTGCACAAGTTGGCTTCGTTCGAACTGCTCCTGTGTTTTGGTTCCTTTCGGCATCCGGTCTGACACAAACTGACTTGCCAGGCGTTCGGCCTCTGTCTTGTTCAAGTCTGCTGGAGCTGGCATGATCCCGATTAATGGCGCTGCCATGCTGGCTAACGATCCGCCTCGTTCATGCTCTTTGGCTGCTCCCTTCATCCAGAAAGGCACGAAAGCTTTAGCAGTGAACTTCCCGGCCTGCATCAACTGCGTGATAGGATTGTCGTCCTGGTGGCGAATCTCGGTGCCGTAATAATCCTTGTTGTTGGCAAGATCTCCAATCATCGATAGAAGGGGGTGGGCCTTGTGCATTAAAGTTGTGCCTGGCTTCTGTGCGTATGCGTAAATGTCTTTGGCATACGTTGGCAACATGAAGCGCTCCGGATTACCCTTTTCGTCTTTCCCTCCAGTACGGAAAGCAAGCAGGTCTTTCCAGTCCTGTGGCGGCTCTCCGGTGAAAAGTGCCGTCAATACCACGTTAGATATTGCGGTAACGGTCATGAGGCTGAGTGTATATGCTGCACGGTCGGATAGTTCGGCCTGTTTGCCTTTGGTGGTAAGGTCTTTGCCGTATACTGCCAAGTCTTTGAGCCCACCTCCTACTTCCAGAATGGTGCCGCCTGTCCAGCCTGGTGCCCTGATAAGCGCTTGCGTCAGGTTCTTGGCTACGTTGTGAACAAACAAACGGTCATACACAACCTGTCCCAGGCGTGAATCAACTCGGTTCCATATCTGCTGCATGGCTTTCCTGGTTGCTTCGTGGCTGGCATTGGGGTTGCGCTGGCTCCAGTCATTCGCCATTTCAGCAAAGACCCCGAACTTCTGCCGGGGTACCAACCATTCCAGAATAGGTCGGGCGCTCTGTTCGACAATGGCCGGGATAGTACGTACCGCTGCACCGATCTTGTTGCCTTCGCTCCATGCCTGGAACATTTTCTGTGTCTGGTCAGTTTGGAAACGGCTGTCCATGATCCGCCTGGCTCCAGCCATTTCAAGCCACTGGACTATTTGTGGCATTTCTTTGGCGGCGACCGGATCTCCCATCCATGCCTTCATAACTTCGCCACCAAGTTTCGGGTTGAGATACCATGCTGCCGGTGCATGTTTGAAATACTTTCCAGCCTCCTGAAACTCTCCCCTGGTTAGTGCCTTTATTCCTAATGCAGCGTGGGATATGACCGCTTCCAGTGACGTGAAACCGGCATGGAATGCGCTGAATACTCCAAGCTGAAATTGATTCAGGGCGTTGGCGGCTTTCATGTAAGCGTTGAATGGTTTGCCGATGTACTTGTTCTGGTAAAGATTCTGGCTGAGGTAGTTATTAAACACCTGGGCTACATCTTCGCGGGCAATGTAACGATAACTTTTCATCTCTCCTGTTTCACCGGTTGTGTTGTCCTGGTGCGCTCGCCTTGTTACCATGCCATACTTACCGGAAATATCGCCGTAACCGTCTGGCATCTTCTCTCCTGCCGGTATCAGTTCGACAAGCCCGCTTTTCTCCATGGCCTGTAATGCAACGTGAGCGTTTATGTACTTGTCCATTTCCGCCATTTTCAAAAATACCAGATTGATAGGATTGGAATCTACCAGCTTGAAACCGGCCTCAATACCTGTGTTTATATCGTCAAACACTCTGGCCTTGCTGAATCCTTTCGAGCCTTCCAATGGCCGCTTTGATAGTCTGGTGTTGATTTCCTTTCTGGCATCGTCGCTCCTATCCCAGGCATGGGGGAAATAGTTTTCTCTGACGCTTTCAAGCGCTCCGGTTCCCAGGGCTTGTACGGCCTTGGCCTTGTCTTCAAACATGCCCTTGATAGCATCTGCTACGCGCTGGAGTTCTTTGGTGGTCTGCTGTTCTCCTGTGTCCATGCGTTGCATGAAGTCAATACGGGCTTTCTCTGGCATGGTAGCAAACAGTTTGTCTGCAAGGGTCGTACTGGTCTGCATAAGGTCAAGCGCCTTGGCAAGCCTCGTTGTGGCATATACTGTCTGCATGGCGGATTTGTTCAGTTCAGTGATAAACTTCTCTTTGCCGTGTTCCATACTCCCCATACCTTCAATCAAAATCCGGCCTGCTTCTTCAGCTGCGGTGCTCCTGTCCATGGGGTTGACTGCTGCTTTTATCCCGTCCCAGGCGGCGGCAATGCCTTCGCCTGTGGCTTTCATGGCGGGTGCTATGTCCTGGCGAACAAATGTTGATTTATTGGCTGCCGCTGCCAGGCTATCTTTGACGGCGGTGGTTTTGTCGTTGATATCCTTCAGGGAATATTTGACGGCGTGTGTAGCATCGGTTGTGGTGGCTGGTGTTTCCCATACCTTGCCGCTGGCTACGTCCTCCATAATCCCCTGGGTAGGGTCAAGCATGGTGCGGATTTTGGCAAAGAAGTTATAGACCGTTTGCAGAAATGCATGGTGTTGACGTTTCTGCTCAAAAGCTCCGCTTTCTCTCAGGCGTTGATACTCTGCCGCTGCGGCCTCTTCCGTTTTGAACGTCTTCAGGATGGCCGCCCGTTGCTTCTCGTTCAATGCCAGGGACATGGCGGCATGAAAGGTTTCGTGATGGATCTCGCCAGTTCCCCTTTCTGTCAGTGCAATGACCGCCCCTCGGTCAAGTTGATGGAATGTTGCAACCGGTTTTTCTCCGGCTTTTATTTTGCGGCCATAGGCGGCTTCTGCTACTGCTACATCAAAACTGATATCACCGGCTGTGGTTATCTTCACGGTTGCGCCGTTCTTTAAGGTCACGGTGTGGCCCTCAGTATCTTGAACAACGCTCTGTCCTGGGAAGGCTGTTTCTATTGTCTGGCGGCTGATAGCAGGTACAGTCTGTGCGGTTGTGGCCTCTGCGCTGATAATAGTAGGGGGTTGTGTTACGCCGGTTGTGGTCTGGTTTGGGATTGTTGTTTCTGTAGTTCGATTTTCACCGGGGTACAGGTCTTGAATTTTAGCTGCGCTTGTAGTGCCGGCATCAACGTTACTGGCTGTCTCCCCTACGCTGCTTCTGATCTGGGTGACGATCTGGCCGCGTTCTAGTTTTAACTGTTCGATGTGGTCTTCTATTGCTTTTGTAATCGCTTCGGGGCCGCCATGACCATCGGCTTTGTATTCTGCGGCGGTATTGCGAATAGCTTCTTGGTGTTGCTCGGAAAGCCGGTTCTGCTTTTGCCTGAACTCTTTGTGTTGTTCGATTGTTTTTGTTCTCGCTATCATGACCAGCGGATAAAGTCCGCCTTCTACTAAAATTGAAGTCGGTTTGTCGGAAGGAATCGTCTTAAAAAACACCCCATAATTAAGGGCACTATCACCCAGAATTGTTTTAACCAAAGGTTTGTTCTTAAGGGAATAGCAATCCAGATCTACCTTAAGACTTTTAAAATCAGGTATGTCTATACCGGTGATGCCTTTGCTATTAACATCAAATCCGGCTGTTTTTGCTTCTGCTAAAAAATCAGCTACTAAATTTTCATGGATGATGTTTATTTGATGTTGCCAGTAATTGCGGGCTTTCTCTTTAATTTCTTCATCGGTGTACATATCGCGACTCCTAAAACCGCCCTGATTGTGATTGCTGGTACCCGGTCGGGAACCGGCTTGTCGGGTGCCCATTATCCAGCGAAACCAATAACGCCTATAAAAATATCCTGTAATCAGCATGAAGCACGGCGGCCAGTTTCTTGGCGTTTTCTTTGCCGATGGTGCGCTTGCCATTTTCCATTTCGGAAAGGTGCCGCCTGGCAATGCCGGTTGCTACGGCAAGCTGATCCTGTGTCAGCTCTTCGCGATAACGAATACCTTTCAGATATGTACCACGAGGATTTGTTACAAGTTCGGGTGATACCGTGGTTGCAAGGATGCTGTCACCAGCTTCCACGGCTCCGGTTGTTTGTGCATATTTGCGCAAGCGGCTGATTGCCACCGGAGAACCATAGAACTGGATGCTTTCAGTAAGGGGCTTTTTCGTGTGTTCCAACATATGTAACCTCCACCAGCTTGATTGTTTTATCTGTTACCTGCCACACTGCAACGTAAGTCGGCTGCCCTTTTTTCAGGTGGCAATGATGGTCGCCATTTGAAAGCTTGGAATAGTTTTTCCAATTTATGCGAGCAGGGCCGCTTGACATGATCTCAAGAATAAGGGCGTCAAGAACTGCCTTGATCCGTTCCGGAAGCTTAACCCTTTGTTTCTCAGCTTGGCGGCTGTATGTAACTGTCCATGTCATAAGTTATTGTACCTTTCTTTAGTACATTGTCAACGCAAAATATTAAGCTAGCGCATACGGTTTCAGGTTATTACGACTGAATTTCGTATGCAATTCACGCCGCACAATTCTTTGCCTTCATGATCCGGTATACACTGGCTACTCCAATTTCCAATTCAGTAGCAACGACCTGTTTCGTTTTGCCTTGGCTGATTAACTCCATGACCTTGGCGGCTTGTGCCATGGCGGTGGGCTTTCGGCCTGTGTACCGTCCGTCCGCTTTTGCCAGGGTAATGCCTTCCCGCTGTCGCTCAAGCATCATTTCTCGCTCAAACTGTCCGATTGCTGCCAACATTGAAAGCATAAGCTTACCGGTCGGGGTGCTTGTGTCCAGGTTGATGTTCAATACCTGAAAAGAAACCTTTTTGGCGTCCAGGGTTTCAACGATCTCCAACAGGTGCTTTGTGCTACGGGCAATACGATCCAGCTTGCAAACAACTACGGTGTCACCTTCACGGACATAATCAAGCATTGCTACCAGCTGTGGCCTGTCCTGCTTCACTCCACTGGCTTTTTCTTGGAACACCTTGTCAAGACCTGCTGTTTGAAGCTGGTCAAGCTGTGCGGTTAATTCCTGGCCTTCCGTACTTACCCTTGCGTAACCAATCTTTGCCATGACTTCCCCCTTTCGTTACTATCAAATGGTTTAAAGATGTTGTGATAATATTCTATCAAATATCAAAAGTCAACTCTATTGATAGTATTTTTCAGGGTTTTAAAAGCTATCATACGGGCATGGTCTATTGATAGTTTGACGACAATAAAAAAAGCCGGGTTTCCTGTTATGGTCCTCGGCTTCTCTTGTATCAGGCTATGGTGTTGCGCTCAACCCATGGCCCCGTTGTTCAATACCGCCTTTGCGCTCTTGACCAGGGTAAATAGATCATCAAAGCGTTGTGGTATGGTTTGTGGATCTCCGCTCCAGTTCTGGGAAAAATCGTCAAGCTCCCGTGCCATGACATTGAGGAGGGAATTGAGTTTAATATCTTTCATTTCATGGCGGCGAAACGGAGTGCTACATTTGTATCTTCTATGCGTTGTGACGCATATTCAATCTGGCCTATGATGTCGGTAAAGAGAAAATGCAAACCGGATCCAATCCATGACAATCCCCTCGTTTTATATTTGTGCTTGTCTTTGTTGTCGTCTCTGCTGGCTCTTGTCCCGAGCGTCAAGTGCTGCACGCTTTGCCCGAGTAAAATCATTTTCAGTCAGAGCAACAGGAGGCAACGGATTCATCAGCTTGCGCAACATACCTTCAATAGAATCCAGACGTTCCAAAATCATTTGTTCAGTAGTCATGGCCTTTCCCCTCCTAAATCTTTGCTCTTTTGGTTATGGCTCTACTTCATTTTCATGCTGAGGTGTCGCGTCTGGAGATGGTGACAATTCAACAAGATCTTGCGGCTGTATTCCCAGTACCGCCGCAATCTTTTCTACTTCGTCCTTGGTTGGATCTCGATATCCTTTTTCAAGGCTTGATATGTACTGTGGGCGTATACCTGTTTTTTCAGCCAGGCCTTTCTGCTTCAATATACCCGCTTTAATACGCAGCGCTTTTATTCTCTCCCCGATGTCAATCTGTCGCTGACGCTCCGGTGTTGGCTTGGATACTTCCCGTATGGCGGGGGCCGGTACCGTATTGCGATTAAACAAATCGCCGAATCTTTCTTGGTAAGAGGTAAAACCATCACAGTCGGTAACAACAAAGTCTAATAGTGGTACCTCAAGTGCCCTTCCCCAATTTATTAATGGAGCGAGGCGGATAAAGTCTTCTGGCTCATTACGGCGGTTGGCTGCTGTTCTTGCTAATATAATTGCATAGCTGTCATTGAGACATGCCATCCGGTAAACCTCCTTAATTGACAGGGGCGCAAGCAAGGTGTCCCGGCCTATGATCTGGTTGTTTTTGTCCAGATGGAACACCGCATAGCAATGTTTTCCATACAGGCTTAAGGCTCTGCATTGCTCAAAAATAGTTTCAGGAGTTACCGGCTTCGGTGCGGCGGGTCTTCTTGACTTTCCGCCTTGTATTACTCTTAAATAATTGGTTGATAAGTTATTCATATGTGGCCCCCCATTATATCGGTGACGATAGCTCGCGTGCTTACAAGAAGTGCCCGTAAATCATCGAGGCGCTGTGGTGTAGTATCAACATCCCATGTTTCTGAAAAGTCGATAAGCTCCCGTTCCATTATATTTAGATGAGAATTAAGCCGGATCAAGATTATTTCAGTTCTCATTGGTTTATATCCCCTGCAAAAAAAAGTTTAAAAGCGGGGTGCTGTTGCCGTTCAAGCGGGAGTTGATTAAAGATGTTGTCCCTTATACTGGCTGGAATAGCCTCCTTGAATTTTAAAATTGCGATCTCTGTGTCCTGGTACATTGTGAGCGAATGGATGATTAATATATCCAATAGTTCCAAGTCGAGGATTGGAACCGCCCGCTGCGCTATCTCAAGGAAACAGCGGTCCAGGTCTTTCAATGGCACTGTTTTATAGAAGTCCATTGCTTTGGATGTTGCCAACCTAAAAGAATCTCTGTTTTTTGACATGATATATTCCTCCCGTCTGATTGATTATGCTGACTCAATTTTAGGAGGTAAATTTTTATTTGACTAGCTGTTATCTTTTCTGTAGGTTGTGCAACATACTTAAATCATTGAAACTATCCGCCGTAGTTATGACGGATAGTCACAAAAAAAAGGCCGTCCATTCTTGGGCGGCCTCCTGTTATTTGTGCTGTTTTTTTATTCATACCGTGTTTTTTTAAAAGGAATCACACTTACGCCTGCCTTCTAGCTGCCCCCTCCCCTGCCGTTTATATAAGATAAATAGATACCCTGCTGATTACTCACTGTATAATCATAAAAATATTGTTGACAAATAAGCACTTAGTTATGTAAATACATCCGTATTAATGGGGGTATCACATGATAATAGGAATGATCAACGCTAAAGGCGGGGTGGGAAAGACAACCTGTACGTGTAATATCGCTGCTGGGCTTGCGTCGAGAAACAAAAGAGTTCTAGTCATAGACAATGACCCCCAGGCGAATGCAACCAGCCTTCTGCTTGGTGACCAGGTGCCGGGAAAAACTTTATATGACCTGTTACTCGGATCTATGGAAGAAGATCCAAGTCTTTTTTCTGCTGAGCCCACAGCCCTTCCTTCTGCCGCTCAAAGAATCTCGATTGAATCATGCATTTACCCCACTATTCACGGCGTAGATATCCTGCCAAATTCCACCGATACGGCAACATTAGAATTTGATCTCTACCAGAACGCCGCCAACTATGGGCTTTTGAGGCGCTTGATTCGTTCCTACGCACAAGAAAACTACGATTACACAATTATTGACTGTCCGCCCACTCTCGGGGCTGTGTGGGTAATCATGGCTATGGTTGCCGCCGATGCTATCATAATCCCGGTTTCAGCTGGTTCCAGAATGTCATTAGATGGGCTCTCTTCCGTGTACGCCGCTGTTGAAAAAATCAGTCAGAAAGCAAATACAGAGCTTAAATTTTTACGAGCATTGATTAATAAAGTGGATCTGCGAACAAGTGCGTCAAAATTGATTGTTGAAACAATGCGTAAACGTTTCCCTGATCGCTGTTTCGATACAACTATTCCGGCGTGTACAGCCGTGGAACAGGCGGAAATATTCCGTACTACGGTGTTGAAACATGACGGGGCCTCAAATGCGGCCAAACGATTTAGACTGCTTGCAGACGAATTAATAGGGTTAACCCATGGCTAAGAAACTTCCAGGCGTTGACGCCTTCTCGGCTATGCTGGATCGTGCTTTCCCGGATGGGCCGCACTCTGATACGCCCTCCCCTGTTGTTGCAATAACTCCGGTTGTTGTCACTCCTGCTATTATTGAAGAGCCATTGGTTGAATCTATCAATATCCAGACTGTTGACCAGACGGTCAGCCAGACCGTCGAGAAACCAGACGGTTGTTCAGACGGTTGTTCAGCCCGTCAACCAGACAGTCAGACGGTTGTTCAGCCCGTCAACCAGACAGTCAGACGGTTGTTCAGACGGTCAGTCAGACGGTCGGATGTTCAGACGGTTGGCCAGACCGTCAGCCAGACGGTTGTTCAGACGGTCGGACAATATAAGCACCCAACTGCTGATACAATAATGTTCGCAGACCCTATTAAATGTTTGACTAGGAGCCAGTGTTTAGTTCTGTTGTTTTTGGTTCAGCAGCCAGGCATAGCGCAGCGTCCGGCAATATCAGAATACACTGGAGTGCCCTTCGGTACTGTGAAAGACGCTCTTGCATTACTTACTAAGAAAGGATTTATCTCTAAACCTCAATACTATGTAAACGGTGATTACAGGGGGATTTCATACGTAACAAACCGGGCACTTTGTGACGACTTTCTAAAGAAGCGCGGCCCTGAATTTAACCAGACGGTCAGCCAGACGGTTGTTCAGACGGTCGGTCAGACGGTTGTTGATTCAGACGGTTGTTCAGACGGTCAGACGGTCGCCTTTAGTAGTAAGGTTTTAACTGATGAAAACCTAACTACTAAAGAAGCTGATATTTTTGAAGATCCGGAATTGAAGTTTTGGAGGGGTGAAGGGGTAACGGAACGCCAGGTAAAAAACTGGATGTCAGAATTCCAGTTGTCCAGAGAAGAAATCGTTTTGAGCCTCCGGTATGGTCGGTTTGATGTTTTGGAGCGTGGGGATGTTCAAAACTCTGCAAACTGGTTTTATAAAATTGTGACTAAAAATGGATTTTATCCCAAACCAGCAAACTACCGCTCCCTGATTGAAATCAAAGCGGAAGCACTCCAACAACAGCAAACACGAGACAAAGAGGCAAAGGGCCGTCTGGATGCGGCTGAATTTGAAACCTATTTCCAAACGTTCCTTGCTGATCCGGAAGCAGAACTTTACCGGGAATTGCTAAGCCAAGTATCGGCGTTCTCGCTGGAACAGCTGAAAGAAGGTGAAAAAATGCCAACAGAAATAGAGCTCCGAGAATTATTGAAGAACCAAAAGGGCACGGGGGGCAGCAATGTCCACTGAACAGAAATTAATCGAAGTATGTCAGGAAATTGGAAGTATTGCCGGGAGCAACTGCCA
>CAJAJL010000064.1 GCA_903940125.1 uncultured Chlorobiaceae bacterium
ACGAACTTGATGTAATTGAATGCTTCGAAAATCCCGGGCGTGATCCACGTATGGGTGAGGTAACAAAGCGACAGGCAGCACTTTATGAGGATATGGGTGTTGTTCCGCCTGCCTCGTTACAATAAACCGGGAATGCAGGTTATAACGGTTTTTTCTCCTGATGCTGGAGTTGGAGGGGGAGTATCTTTAATTTGAGCTGGATTGTTAGCAGGTTGTTTACTTGATATAGCCCCGCCACTATCTGCTGCCTTGGCAGTTTTCCCAGTAAAATTCATAAATATGTCAATTAGTTTAGCTTGTTGGGGGTGTTCACTGTAGTTTATCATAACAAATGATCCGTTGACTTTTGCAGAAACAACAATTCCCATTAACTCAATTTTATTTTCTTTTTTTATTTTCTCTAAGGTTAATTTTTGATCAGCTTTATTTAAGTCATATTTGTATATCTCAACTTCACGGCCATCGATCTCAATGCCAGCCCCATCTGATGCCATAACCATTTGAGAAAATTTTGAAGATACTTTACCTACATTAAGACCAGATTCTTTAAAATGACCGATAATATCCGTGATAGATTTGTCATTATTGCTTACTGAGCACGCTGTGAGTAAGCATAACATAAAAACGGCAGATAACCGTTTAATGAATACCATACTTTCTACCCCCCCTGTGTAATGAAATAGCATAGTTAGTGTAATAACACTTTTGTATACGAATTAGCAGTCACTAAGTCAACTTAATTATAGGCAATCTGATCTTTCACAACTTCGAGAGTATTCTTCATGATCAAAAATGTTGGTGATAGCCTCAATTCGATCCTTGGCTACAGGATTAGGCTATCCAGCAAAGAAATTTCTTTTTTGTCCTGTTTAGTCACTATTGCTCCAACAAACTCAAATTTTATTCTAACAAGGACGCTAGTTTTGCTAATGTTGCTAAAGTTGGACGAAATACTTTACTCCCAATTCGTCTACTACGACACGCTAAAGTTGCTAAAGTATGAAACAGGACGTACATGGGGGTATCCAAGCGAGGACACCCCCATGCAATTTCCATGCAATTAATTAAATTTCTATTAGCTTCCAAGCCTTCCGATGCCTGTTGCCATCAATCACAACACCATCGTCAAGTTCCTCAATCCAGTTATGATCTTCAAGGATTTTTACCATTTTCTTTGCAGTAGCTTGGCTTCTGATGGCATTAGGCCCTTTTTGGTACAACTGTACCAGTGAGAACACCCTATAGTTTTCTTGAAGCCACTTTAATGTTTTTTCAGCCAATTTCAATTCAGGCATTTCAGCACTTGAGTGGAAAAGGCGTGCAGCCTCTTGCAGATAGTAGTTCATAAGTACTATTGCTGATTCAACATGAACCTGTTTAACAGAACTGGAGCTGCTGTCATCAATAATGGCCATTACACAGGCCAACCTAGCTGCATGTTCCGGGGCTTTTGATGCAAAGCCACGAATTACAGCAAAGGGTTCACCATCACGCATTTTTTGTTCTACATCATCATGAAAAGTGATCCAAACATCTTTAGCCTGTTTAGTTAACTTGATGGTTGTAGGTGTCAGCTCATTATTTGTGCCGTCTTTACAATTATACGGAGTGGACAAAATATCTTGAAGCGTCTTGTTATACTCCAGAATAGCCTCACAGGTTTTAAGGTTTATTCTGTTATAGGAACGTGTACCAATAGTTGACTCTGGACAGACCACAAGGCATCTTGACAGGAAACCTTGCCCTGCAAGCATTTCATTAGAAAATATTTTCTGACTGACCTCTGGTTGACACATTAGATGCAACGAACAGCGTCTGCCTACCAGATTTATACTACACTCAGCTCTAGTTCTTGTTACAGCACTACCGTCCCACATTTTAGATAATCCAGCTATTGTTTTTAGCAAGTTCTGTTCTGACATGGCAGAACCGCCCATAAAGCGCCCTCCCTCGTCAGAAAATATACCTATACTCGGCTGGCCAAATTCTAATTTTTTAACTAAGCCTTCGTAAGTCGGCTCCTCTGTTGTAAGCATCGCATCCAGAGGCTTTTTAGGTGGTGACACGAGCTCTTCCAAGGCTTTTGTTCGTGCATCCATATCACCTTCAGAGTTTTTTACCGTATCTGAATACATCTTTTTCCAAGCGGCATTTTCAGCAGTGTATTTAGCTGTAACAGCTGAAAGTTCATCACGCAGCTTTTCTTCAATTGCACGCACAGGAAATAGGGCCACATTATCAACAGCAGTTTTACGATCTCCACTAAGCCATGGCCTATTGCCGACAATTATATTATGTACACATAGAACACCTCCCATACTGTATAGTCGGCCAGCTAGACTACTATGGCCAAAAAAATATGCTACTTCGAAAATAGCAGCTCACGTAACAACACTTCTGAAAACTCAGGACAAGGCTTGCACCTTTTGGCCTGCCTAACTACTACAATCTTGGAATTATTTATTATAAGCGTACCGACATCATCAGGTACTATGTCGAAAGACTCAAATCCGGCCGGAAGAACCCACCACAAGTAGTTCACATATTGAGCATAGCGATCAAAGTATACTTTTGGGCGTTCTTGAACGCCTGAGGTGTAAACGGTCACGCCATGTACATCAATTATTTCATTCTTTCCTTGATGATGTTTTATAACTGCGACACCATCAAACTTAACTTGTGCTCTAGTCCCAGACTTGGGAATTTTAATGTCTGAATGCAGGCGATAAGCATCAATTTTATCATGGCCAGTCCAAGTAGGTTGATCTAAACGGATAACTGACATGACCTTTGCTCGGTACGTTCCTAAGCTATTTAGAAAACTGACTGCTGGTGCTCCCCGCCCTCTATTAGAAGGAGCATCACACTCACTTCTATAAGATTCCCAGACTATTCTCAATTTGGCTCTAGTTATTTTAGCAGTTACTACTTTCTCAAGCAGTTCACAAAAAACATCCGGTGGTGCTACTCGTTCGATTTTCGACAATATTTCAAGATTTTCTGGACTGACGATATTTGGTAGATCCTGTAGCAAAACCTGCTCTGTGGTCTGAATATTATTCTTTAGAAGCGAATTATAGTATCTACCAGAAGAAAGGTACCGCCAAAGAGTCTGGGGGTTAGTACCCATTTCTTCTGCAAGCCCTTGCACCCATGCTGTATATGATGCTTTCTCATGCCTCCAGACTTCAGTGCTTGCTACTTGGTCGAGAACACACGAAATTTCTCCCCATGTCTTTAGCTCATGGTTCAATATCGCTTGTATTTGTTTTTTCAGAGTTGCAGTATTCATATCTAGTACTCTAGCTGGCCGACTATTTGTTGTCAACAAAAAAAATACATCCACAAAAAAAAATCTGGAAGACACTCTCCACCAACACACCACCAGATTTATTTCACATGTTGCTAAAGTCGCTAAAGCTGCTAAAGTTGGACATTGCTAATTTTAGCAAGTCTAGCAGGATTAGCGAGACCTTCGCATTGCACCGAGCTTTTTTATACACCTGCTACCCCAAATTTTGCTAATTTTGCCAATTATTGCAAGCAAACTCCATATTCAAGTTTTAGCAGTTTTAGCAAGATTAGCAGTCTCCTGTTCACCATTTTATCAAGGCAGGCTATACCCGTAACAACTTCAATTGAACTTATATATTACTATAATAGTAATTATAATAACTACTTGGAGGCGTTATGAGGAAATTCGAATCACTGGCTGATGTACATCATGCAAGACTCCCACCTAATCTCCTGCCTGTCGTCAGAAATGCAATGCAAGCAATACTTACCAGTACAGAACACTATGATCCAGCTGAAGATGGCTACGTGGCGCTCATTACACCTTCAGATACTGATGTTGATGTTGACGATATTCTTGGAAGAAAGTGGCGAGAGAGCTGTTTTGAGGGGATTTCTTACGACAGTACGTCCAAGTGCTACCTAACCTGTATTTTGAGAGACAATCAGCACTGTGTGACTATTATCGTACCCAATGAGCCTAAAATAGACCTTGCTATCAGAAGTCGCATGGTTCGAGAGCTGGACATGGAAGGTGGCGACAATGACTGACATTCATTCCGATTATGCAAGATTCTATTCTGAGTACGCCCTTATTGACAAGATCAAGCAGCTTGGAGGCGACTTACTGGAACATGTGATACTTTTGTACGTATTTTTAACAGATCACAACAATCTGACAATAGAGAAAATCATGATTACCATTGCTTTGGGATATTTGATATGTCCCTTTGATGCAATACCTGACTGTATTCCCATTGTTGGCTATACTGATGATCTGTCAGTATTAGCAGGTACTGTTAAATATATTGATGGCGGTATCACTCCAGAAATCAGAGAAAAAGCAAGACAGCTTAGAGAAAGATTATTTTAATGGCCCATGCTCTCGCATGGGCTTTTCTGTTTCCGATCACCTCGGTAGTTAGAATGTAAAGAAGCTGCCACATCGTCCTGCATGTTTCATAGAACATATCACTACTGTCCGGTAAATGTTTTTCGAACGCCTATAACTAGCTGATTTCAATTGTTCTTTGATATATTTGTGCTTTTTTCGATTTGAATTTGCTTGAATTGACCTATTTTAGCCATTTTTTGGCATGGGGGGTATCAA
>CAJAJL010000065.1 GCA_903940125.1 uncultured Chlorobiaceae bacterium
GGAGGGGCCAACCGTAGAAAAAAGCATCTATCGCTTCAATAAGTGGTAGCAAATCATTTTGAAATGACGTAATTTAAACCCGCTGCCTGGGTGATTGCTAATTTCCGAAATTGGATGATTTTTAATTTCCGACTACAGTTCCCCGATGCCAACGTTTGGATTCGTTATTTGAACCCTCAATTATCTCCGGTACAAGCTTGTTTCTTTCGGTGCGTTCAATACTTGATTTTGCGGAGTTTTTGCAGAAGAAATGGGCTGTTGGTGAAGTGAGTGTAGGTAAAGAGATGCTTATTGAACTTGCTGGTGGTTTAGAGAATTCTAAAACGTTTTCAGGCGATATGATAGAAATTCAGAAACGGTTACGGGATGAGTGGGAATAAATATCTTCTTGACAAACTCTCTCATACGACGAAAAGCCCAACGGTCAAAAGCGTATACCAATAACCTCATGAGTATATCTGAAAAAGATAATGTTCATGAGGTTTATTTTTTTTTAGGGGACGACATGAACTTGGGAACGGTGTTTTTATCGTATAGGAACGGGAGGAGTAATCAGTGCTGAAGGCTTAGAGGAAAATTTATTGGTTGCATATTCCATAATAATCTGACTTATATTCCGTATTTTATCCTTATAGAATCCATAATTTACGGTTATATGTGATCATGGTTGCATCTTTGCTCTACCCTCGCAGGATTGAAGCTCGTATCGCTGAAGCGCTGAGTGACACACCTGTTGTTCTTATCGCAGGGCCGCGTCAGGCAGGCAAAACTACCTTGGTTCGGCAGATGGCAACAGAGAGTATGCGTTATCTTACGCTGGATGATGAGTTGACGTTGCTGTCTGCCAAAGATGATCCGGTCGGGATGATTCGCAGCCTTGATCGGGCTGTCATTGATGAAATCCAGCGTGCACCGCAACTGCTTTTGGCTATTAAGAAAAGCGTCGATGAGGATAGGCGCCCTGGACGATTCTTGCTGACGGGGTCTGCTAATGTTATGGTTCTGCCTTCCGTGGCGGACTCTTTGGCTGGCCGGATGGAGAGACTCGTTTTGCTGCCACTGTCGCAAAGCGAGCTTTATGGGAACACTGCGAATTGGATTGATGCTGCTTTTGAAGGTCGGTTGCTCAATGTCACTACACATGTGGTCGGGCAGGGGTTGGTGGACACGGTTTTGCGTGGTGGGTATCCTGAGGCGATTTCCCGTACTGGCTCACGAAGGCGTACGGTTTGGGCTCGCCAGTATCTTGATGCGATCATTCAACGCGATGTTCGTGATGTGGCCAGTATTGATAAGCTCGATCAATTACCCCTTTTTTTGCGTGCTCTGGCTCAGGTCTCTGGCCAGATGTGCAATTATACGCACCTTGGCGGCCAGGTCGGGCTGGATAGCAAAACGGCTGCCCGATATGCAGGGGTGTTTGAGCAGATGTTTTTGCTTAAGCGCGTGGAGGTCTGGGCTCGAAATCGATTGAAGCGTGTTGTTAAAACTCCAAAGCTGCAGTTTATCGATGCCGGTTTGCTGGCCACTTTGCTTGATCTTGGCGCTGACGAAGTTCAGAAAGATCGCCGCCGATTCGGGAGTGTTCTGGAGACCTTTGTATATGGTGAACTGCTCAAGCATAGTTCTACTGCTGAGGGTGATTACCGGCTGCTTTACTATCGTGACATTGACATGTTTGAAGTCGATGTGGTGATAGAAAATGCATCCGGTCACTTGATTGGTGTAGAGGTTAAAGCAAATGCAACAGTGAAAGCCAGCGATCTTCGAGGTCTGAAAAAATTGGCAAGTGTCGCTGGTGATATGTTCAAGATGGGGGTTGTGCTTTACGATGGTACTGAAACCATGCCGCTGGGTGATGGACTGTGGGCGGCACCGCTGTCGACTCTATGGGGTCAATAAGAGAAGGAAGAAAAGTGCGCGCTTGACAGCGCATGAGGTCATGGCATCAACATTCATGAAAAAGGTACTCCCGCCGAATCCCAAGCTTTTCACCTGTTTGTCAGCTGTTGTTTAGCCGCTCATAGGTCAACCTCTCTTTTTTCTTCATCAAA
Source organism: uncultured Chlorobiaceae bacterium (assembly GCA_903940125.1). Lineage (GTDB taxonomy): Bacteria > Bacteroidota > Chlorobiia > Chlorobiales > Chlorobiaceae > Chlorobium. The sequence goes on from CAJAJL010000065.1 coordinate 2,055, forward strand.
GTCCATGGTTTTTATTTTAGGATAAAACTTATTTGCATGCAACGAGAGCTTCAGGGACATTATGCAAAGGTATCGACGGTTGGTGAGAGCGTTCTGGCCTTTGTTCCTGCTCCACTTCCGCCGGATCCGTCAATTGACTGGACTCCGGAATTGCACAGCAAATTTGACAAGGCGTTGTTGGCTCTTGGTCGAAACCCGACCGGGTAATGCGGCGTTTGTGCCTCCACCGCCTGAAAAGGTGATGGAGTGAATGGGAAAACTGGAATTGTTTTTACACGATCAACCAGAACCTACCCCCATCCTGCTTAAGGCAGCACTTGCCCATGTACAGTTTGAGACGATTCACCCCTTCCTTGATGGGAACGGACGTCTTGGTCGTCTTCTGATTACTTTGCTTCTCTGTGAGCAGGAGGTGCTGCAGCAGCCGATGCTCTATCTGAGTCTTTATTTCAAGACACATTCTCAATATTATTACGAACTCCTTAACAATGTCCGCCTCACTGGTGACTGGGAAGCATGGCTTGATTTCTTTGCTGAAGCTGTCATTGTTACTGCAATCCAGGCTGTTGAAACAGCTCAACAGCTTCTCGATTTATCGAACAGAGACCGGGTAAATATTATTGAGCTTGGCAGGGCAGCAGCATCCACAGTGAAGGTTCACCGGGTTTTGATAGAGCATCCGATTGCTACGTCAGGACTGATTGTTGAAAAGACAGGCATAACCCCTGCTACAGTGAACAAAGCACTTGAGCATCTTGTCCGTCTGGGGATTGTGACGGAGCTGACTAAGCAGAAGCGAAACCGCTTGTTCAGTTACAGCGGGTATTTTGATATCATGAATCGTGGAACAGAGTTACTGGGCCGGGAGTTGGGTTAAAGATGATTCGGATCCCCCTTTATGCATTAGAGCTTCAATCATGTGCTCGGGTGCAGGCATACTCTGGAGTTCTTTGTTGCCAAACTGGCCGATTACGACGAAAACCTCGATGAACTCCCTGCTTCGGATAACACAATTCAGCTATGATATGGGGATGCGTTGACAGAGAAAAGCACATGCGCTGTAATGAGTTCCGAAATTTCCACAGTTCGTATGCAGACTCTATAGAACGAGGCGGAATGTGACATTGGACATACTGGTATGGCAAGGTATGGCGATGGTTCGTCGTGTATTGTGACATATTTTTCCATTTTGCCTCCGAAAACAGGGCTATAGACTGTAATTTGTGTAATTTTAACATTTATTCGAGCGATAATCACGCCCCTCAAAAGCTGGTTTTCTCTTTTGAATTATCATGATTATGCAGTAGTGTCCGATAAACAATAAAGAAGGCCTGAAAAACGCTTGATAAACGGCTTTTCCGTGCGTTAAGAAATATTGATTATCCTTTAAGAAAGCGATTTTCTTAAAGGATAAGCTGTGAGTAATAAATAAATACAGGGGAGAGGAAATACGGCGCCAAATCGTCAGGGATGTTGGGGCCCATCGTGCTGATATTTCGAAGCATATTGCCAGAATATTTTCTATAACACCTCAAGCGGTATTTATCCATATACAGCGCCTTGAAAAAGAGGGGTGGTTGCAATCCAGCGGCAGAGGGAAGGGAAAGAGATATTTTTTAGGGGATGTAAGGGGGCATAAGTCACTGTTTTCTCTTGCAGATGGATTAACTGAAGATGGTGTTTGGAGGGATGAATATTCAATTTGTCGTTGAAGGTTTGCCTGAGAACATTGTCGATATATGCCACTACGGTTTTACTGAAATGGTAAATAACGTCATTGATCATTCGTGCGGGAAACATGTTTTTATTTCTGCTTTAAGAGATAAGGAAAAAATCATGATTTCCGTGATTGATGATGGAGAGGGCATTTTCAGGAAAATCAGGAGGTTGTGTAATCTGGATGACGAGCGCCAGGCTCTTTTTGAGTTATCTAAAGGAAAATTGACTACAGCTCCGGATAATCATACAGGAGAAGGGATATTCTTTACTTCAAGAGCATTTGATGAGTTCGAAATTGATTCGAAAGGTGTGAGGTTTTGTCATGATGATCAGTTCGAATTTGATGTTAATCTGGAGTCCGAATTTTCTGAAAACGAATCTGGTACCGCGGTATATATGCTCATCAAGAGAGATTCGACGCGTGATATCCAGACGGGTTTTGATGACTATGCAGTACTGGCTGAATTTCAGTTTAACAACACAGTGATTCCTGTTCGGTTAGCGCAATACGAAAATGAGAAACTTGTATCTCGATCTCAGGCGAAAAGGTTGTTGGCTCGTATAGAGAGGTTCAAGCATGTAATTTTTAATTTTGATGGCGTATCAGCTATAGGCCAGGCATTTGCAGAAGAAATATTTCGTGTTTATGCTCAGCATCATCCCGACATTGTGTTGTTACCAGTAAAAATGGAGCCGAATGTAGAGAAGATGGTTAAGAGGGCTTTATATTGATGGTATAGTGCCTCGCTATGATATTTACGCTTAATTGTAAACGGATTGCCTCATGAAACTGAATGTAAAAAAATATGTCACCCGGCTATGGACCATGTTCCTGCTTGCCGGACTGAGTATGGTTACTGTTTCTTCACTCTCCTCAGCGGCAGCGCCAAAGATTGGTGATAGCTATAATGGCGGGATTGTGTTTTATGTTGATGGAACCGGACAGCATGGTCTTATTGCTGCCAAAGATGATATGACGGGTTCTTCTGGCAAGGCGGAAGGGTTCTTTAACTGGTATGGTGCGAAGGTTGCTGCGAATACATTTACTGAAGGGTATTGCGACTGGTTTTTACCGAACAAGGAGCAGTTGAATCAGCTCTATATCCATCGCAGCGCTCTTGGCGGCATTCTGAATACCTATTACTGGAGTTCCTCTGAGAGCGATGCAGGCAAAGCGTGGGCGCAGGACTTCAGCAATGGCCAGCAGCTTGATGGTAATAAGACAAACACAAGTCGTGTAAGGGCTGTCAGATTGTTTTAAATTATTCCGTCTTTGCTGAGATGAGTTGCAGCAGCAAGTTGTTAATATTTTGCTCATTGGGGTAAATTGTATATAAAATACCAGTTGATTTGTGGCTATTATAGAGGAAATACACTATAAGCTCAACATCTTCCGGGAGTTGGAGGCTCCGTGTTATGAAGGTTTGTTTCCGGAGATTTCCGTCAGGAATAGTGATTCTGGGCCTTTATTTTCTTTGTTTAGGATGCAGTACCGAAACTAACCCTCTGGAATCCCCAGAGCCGCTGTACAAACAGGCACTTTCCTTCGGCAGTCGCGGGGACTATCGTAAGGCTCTTGATTGTTATAACAAAGCGCTCGCTCTTGATACTCTGAAAACTACTTCGTCGAGGATTGTCAAGGCATTGAATGAAAAAAGAGTCATTGAAGGTCTGACAGGTGAGTATTTCGAGGCGATCAAAACCACGGAACGTCTTGAAAAATTACCGTCGGGGATACTGTCCGATTCACTTCGTACTGCGCTGTTCACCGATAAAGCAACATTGTTTTGCGAATTGGGCAGCTTTGGTGTGGCTGCGGCTTCTCTTGAGCACATAGCTGCTCCTTCTCCTGCTGTCCGATTTGAACTGGCATCATTGTACCAAAAAACCGGTGATTTCCAGAAGGCAGCAGGAATATATCGCCATCTGTCAGGCTTGGAACATGATCCCATTACCAGGATTACAGCATATGCAGGACTTTTGCAGTGCAAGGTGTCGCAGCCGCAACTTGTTCATGAAAAGGCTGATGCCATTGCTGTAAAGATTGCTTCTGAGTCGGGGAGGGTTTTAGCGATGAAAGGGGCATTGGAGCAAAGGATTCAAGCGCTAAGAGCAGCATCAAAAAGTGTTCAGCTTCTTGAGAAGCATCGCAGAAATGCCAGCTTTTTTCTGTTCAAGGCACTCATACTTGCCGAGGAGTCCCGCAATCCCTTGCTTGTACAGATTCTACGCATGGAATCGAATGCGGTCATAGTGCGCAAACCCGACCCTTTCCGTGAGGCTGCTGAATATTTTCGCATAAATAATATGCAGTATGCCCAGGCATCTGCTCTTCTGATGCTTGGCGGGAGCAAGTTGCCTAAAGATGATGAACGGATTGGCGCTTTGCAGCAGGGGGGGGCAATAATCAGAAATTTTGCTCCACCGTATCCGACTCAGGAGCTTCTTCAACTTGAAAAAAAATCAGCTCGTCGTCTGACCTGCTTACTGCTTGAAAAAGCGAGAATTTTTGAACTTTTTGATGCCGATGAACAAACCGGTAATCTTGACTTGCAGCGTGCGTTGCAGATTTACCGAAAAAGCTTCAGTCTTGGTAAAGGTCATGAAGCTCTTGAAGCGGAAATCGCTCAATTGCAGCATGAAATTTCTGCACTGCTTCAGCGAAAAGTTGATATTTTCATCCGTGCAGCAGGATTAGAAAAAAACCGGAGTGCCGATCAGGCGCTTAACATCAAAAGAGGCAGATTGATTGAGCTTCTTCCCCAGGTGAGGTTTGTTAATCCGGTCGCAGCTGAAGCAATCCAGTTTATACCGGTAACGCTTCAAACAGTTCAGTCTTCCCTGAAGGAGGATCAGGCAATCATAAAACCTCTTGTTTCAGACAGTCTCTGTGGTGTCATGCTTATCAGCAAGAGGCAGTTGCAGATAGCGCGAAGCGGAGTGTGTTTCGATTTATTTAATACGGTTGGTTCAAAAACAAAGGCTTTCATTCGTGAACTTGCATCGCGTTCTTCCATCCACAGTCAGAGTTTTGCAGAGCAGGAGTGGTTTTATAAAGCATTTTATGAGCCTTTTGCCGGATCACTTGGAAGCTACAAGCATCTTGTTGTTATTAGCGATGATCTTTTTCCGTTTCATATTTTGAGCAGTACTTTGCATGTTAAACCAGAAAAAAGGTACTCATATCTGCGATCTATTAAAGAGTTTTCATTGTTATCAGAGCATCCCGTATCAGATCAGACGCTTTCCCGGATTCTTTTTTTCCGGGCTGATGAGGTAGCCGGAGCGAGACTGCAAAAACTTTTTTTTCCGCGCGACAGAGTTTTTCTTCTTTGGAAAAACTATAGCGTCGCTGAACTTGAAGCTTTTCGACAAAAGATCGGTCAAGAGATGCAGGGGACGGTTTCCGGGTCGGCGGCATTGTTTTCTCTTGGTATAAACCCTGATGTCGGGCGTGAACTATGGATGAATATTTCCTCCTACGGAATTGATTGAGGAGGGGAAAAAAGACTCTTTTTGTAAATTTGCAGGAGTGAAAGTTTTAGTATGTCATTGTGTTATTGTAAGCGGGGTTGTTTTCTATGACGGAAAAGGTGCCAAGCAGCATAGGACTGGAGCTTCTTGTAAGGGAGTTGAAAAATGCCAGAACGGGAAAAAACCTTTCTATTGACGATGTCAGCCATCTGACCAGGATTCAAAAGAGCTATCTCGAAAAAATTGAGGAAGGGGATTTCAGCTTTTTGCCAAAGGTATATATTTTCACTTTCATCAAAGAATATGCGCTCCTGATGGGAGTTGGAAACGATGAAACTTTTGAACAATGCAAGAAGGATCTGCAGCTTACCTCTCCTCCGAAGAGTGATGTTTCCATTGATAGGGATGTACGTCGAAATGTGAACTTCCCGTCTTTCCGGTTTCCCGGTAAGAGGGTGTTCTTGATTGTCACTATTGTGTTTATTGTTGTTCTTGCTGGGCTTTCCCTTTTTTTTATAAACGATAAGATGCGGTTTTCAGCTCCTCACTCTCCGAAGGCAGTTACTCTTCCTTCCCCGACTGGAGACGATACTGTTGCTGTTGCTGAACAGATTTCAGATTCCCTTATGATTACCGGTGCGAATAAACATACACTCAATAACACATTTTCACCTTCTGATCAACCATCATCGTCCAAAGTTGATTCTGTTTCGACTTCAGCTCCAAAAGCCAGGGTTTCATCTTCAGATTCTGCCCATGCACCGCTCTTAAATTCCAAAGAGTGGTTTAAAGACGTATCTTTTCTTCCATCGTCAAAATCTTCTCCTTACCGTAAGGTGCTTGTCGTCCGCTTGGTGGACGATTATTCATGGGTCAAAGTGATCGCTGATGACAGTGCTAAAGTCTACCCCGGCGGTCAGTTTAAAAACGGTCAGGTGCTTCGATATGAGGCTCGTTACAAGTTCTGGGTTAATATTGGAAGACCAAAATATGTCGAGTTGTACCTTAACGGGAAAAAAATCCCTCAGTCAGCGGATCGCACCCTTATCCTTCAGTGAACATTTTCAATGCCGCCAGCAAATTTTTTTTTTAAAGAGGGTGTCGTTTTTCGATATAAATAGGATAAATTAAGTCTTACTAAAGGAATTAATAGCGTTGTTTAAACATTTCTTAATGCATTGTTCACCAATTCCGGATTCTTGATGACGTTAATTGTTGTGATAAAGAATGTTTATTGGCTATTATTGCTGTGACAGCACCAGCCGAAATCTGTTAACCTGAATTTATAAAGATCAGTAAAAGCAATGCATAACGTAACATTAGTAATGGCATAAGCCGAAACCACGAATATTGAAAGAATTATGGCAGACATGAAGGTTTATTTTGATAACAATGCCACGACACCGCTGCATCCGGAAGTGAAGAAGGAGATGATTGCGGCGATGGAGATGTTTGGCAATCCTTCCAGCATGCATTCTTATGGACGTGAAGCAAGGGCAAATGTTGAGAACGCCCGCAGGAAGGTCGCTGATTTTATCGGGGCCACCGAAAAAGAAATTGTTTTTGTCGGAAGCGGATCGGAAGCCAACAATACCGTGCTTTCTCTTTTTGTCTGTGGTTCGAGCCAGTGTATTCCTGGTTCAAAGATGCGCAGTTCTATTATTACCACAAAAATTGAACATCCCTGTGTTCTGGAAACCTCTGAATGTCTTGGACATCGAGGTGTACGGGTAAAGTATCTGGATGTTGACCAGTATGGGAAAGTCGATCTTGATCAACTTGCAGGGATGCTTGGCGATGATGTTGGCCTGGTTTCGATCATGATGGCAAACAATGAGATCGGCACCATCCAGGATATCGAATCTATTGCGAAAATGGTGCATGAAAGTGGCGCTTTGATGCATACTGATGCCGTGCAGGCAGTAGGTAAGGTACCTGTTGATGTCAGAAAGCTTGGCGTGGATTTTCTTACCATTTCAGCTCATAAAATATATGGCCCGAAAGGTGTTGGTGCCTTGTTTGTAAAGAAAGGTGTGCCATACTGCCCTTTGATTCGTGGAGGTCATCAGGAGCTTGGCCGTCGTGCAGGTACAGAAAATACTCTCGGTATTCTCGGTCTTGGAAAAGCGGTTGAAATGAGAGCTCTCGAAATGCCGGAGGAGGAGGATCGTCTCCTCGAACTGAAGCATATTCTCAGAAAAGGGATTGAAGAGAGTATTGATGATATTCATTTTAACGGGCACCCTACTGACGCTCTTGCCAGTACGCTTAACGTGTCATTTACAGGTGTTGAAGGCGAAGCTATACTGCTTTATCTTGATATTGAAGGAATTGCGGTCTCTACCGGATCAGCATGTGCATCCGGGTCTCTTGATCCTTCGCATGTGCTTCTTGCGACTGGTGTGGATGCCGAGCTTGCACATGGCTCGATCCGGTTCAGTATGGGTCGGGAAAGTTCAAGGCAGGAGGTGGATTACCTCCTTAACGTTTTACCGGGAATAATTGAAAGAATCAGAAACATGTCAACGGCTTATATTAAAGGAGGATTGCATGCTGCAAGCAGGTGAGTGGGCATATAGTGAAACACTGAAGGAACATTTTATGAATCCTAAGAATATTCTTCAGGGAGAGAATACTGATGAATTCGATGGTGTTGGAATGGAAGGCAACCTGCAGTGCGGGGATCAGATGATGGTCGTGATTAAGGTGGACAAGGAAAAAGAGGTGATTACTGATTGTCAGTGGAAAACCTATGGTTGTGCCAGTGCTATTGCCAGTACCTCCATTCTTTCCGAAATGGTCAAGGGCAGGACACTCGACCAGGCATTTCATATTTCACCAAAAGAGGTGGCACAGGCACTTGGAGGTCTTCCGGATCATAAAATTCACTGTTCAGTGCTCGGTGATAAGGCTTTGCGGGCTGCCATAAATAATTACTATACCCGCAACGGTCAGGAAGACAAGGTAAAGCAGGAACAGTCCAAAGTGATCTGTCAGTGTATGAGTATTACCGATCATGATATAGAGGATGCGGTACTTGAAGGTGCACGTACCTATTTTGAACTGCAGGAGCGTACCAAGCTTGGTACAGTATGTGGTCAATGCAAAGACGAAGCTGAAGTGCTGCTCGAAAAATTCAAGCATATTCATTTCGGTGTCTGAAGATCTCTCTCAAGAGCATGTCTGGAGCATAGATTATGTGGTCACATCCGGATCGTGATAAAAACAAAGATGGGGGACAGTATTGTCCCCCATCTTTGTTTTTTATTACCCTTGCCTTAACAGCCTTTTTGGCTAATTTCTGCTGGGAATCCCTGCACGGATTGCTTTATAAAGGACATCCCGGAATGGCGGCGTCGGACTATGTGCCAATGATGCTTTCAATGGCGGCTATGGACACACTCGGTATAATCGGACTTTACTGCTTTACGGCTCTTGCAGCTCGCAGATGGTTGTGGAGGCTTGGTTATTATAACAGTTTGATTTTTTTTCTTTCCGGAGTTTGTTCTGCTTATGCGGTTGAGTATGTAAGCATCTATATCCTGCATCTTTGGCAGTATGGTCCCTCCATGCCGATGTTGTTTGGTGTCGGGATTTTTCCCTTGTTGCAGCTCTCGCTTACCGGTTTATTATCGGTTTTTATTGCACGGCATATTGCGCTTGAGCGATAAATGGTTATTATTTTAACAATACGTTACAGGATGAAACAGCTTCATGATCACGACAGGAATTAATAACACTTTTTTTATTCATACGTTCGGATGCCAGATGAATCAGGCTGACTCCGGAATCATAACAGCTTTGCTGCAGCACGAAGGATATTCTCTTGCAGACAGTGAGGATGAAGCAGGAATTATTCTGCTCAATACCTGTGCTGTCAGGGAAAACGCTGTCGATCGAATTGAACATTATCTTCAGCATCTGCAAGGACTGAAAAAAAGAAACAAAGGCCTTATTGTCGGCGTGTCCGGGTGTGTTCCTCAATATCAGAGGCAGGAGATGTTTTCAATCTCTCCGGCAATAGATTTTCTTGCCGGCCCTGATACCTACCGTTCTCTTCCATTGCTTATTCAGCAAGTTCGAGCCGGGCAGAGACCTTCCTCTTTAGAGTTTAATTCTGCTGAAACCTATGAAGGAATTGATCCTGTCAGACAAGGGGCGATAAGTGCCTTTGTGCCGGTCATGCGGGGCTGCAACAACATGTGTGCGTTTTGCGTTGTGCCGTTTACACGCGGTCGGGAACGCAGCCATCCATTCAGTTCGGTTATTAGCGAAGTCCGGCAGCTTGTTTCTTCAGGGTACAGGGAGATCACCCTGCTCGGACAAAATGTCAATTCATACCACGATCCGGAAGAGGGCCTGGATTTTGCAGCTCTTCTGGACGCCGCCAGTCGAGAAGCGCCCCTGGCAAGGATCCGGTTTACTACCTCTCATCCGAAAGATATCTCCGAGGCGCTTGTGCGTACTATTGCCGATCGTCCGAATATCTGCAATCATATTCATTTGCCGGTGCAATCCGGTTCTTCAAGAATGCTTGCTCTTATGAACCGCGGACATACTATTGATGAGTACAGGGAAAAAACAGCATTGATTCGTGAGGTAATTCCAGGAGTTGTTCTGACAACCGATATTATCGCCGGCTTTTGCGGTGAGCAGGAAAAGGATCACCAGGCCACACTTGAACTGCTCTCGGAGATACGATTTGATTTGGCATACATGTTTTTTTACTCTGAAAGGCCGGGAACCCTTGCCGCTCGAACGCTTGAAGATGATGTTCCCGAGGCGGTGAAAAAACGCAGGTTGCAGGAAATTATAGATCTGCAGAACAGCATATCTGAAGTTCTTTATCAGGGAGCAGTTGGAACGGTTGTCGAGGTTCTTGCAGAATCGGAAAGTAAACGATCCTCGCAGCAGCTTATGGGACGTACTGACACCAATCGGGTTGTAGTTTTTGATCGTGCGCATTATCAGGCAGGCGATCTGGTGAAAGTACTTATTACATCAGCTACTTCTGCAACATTGATCGGCAGGCCGGAGTATTCTGTCGATTATGAGTCGTGAAGCGGCAAGGATATATTCCCTTTCTATTAAGAGTTTTTTATCTGACGCTGGATTTGTAAATTACGGTTTCTGAACCATTTTAATAAAAAGCTCGTAGGTGGGCTTCGGAGATAAGTAAAAGCATGTCAGTTCCCGTAAAACTTGGGTTGATCGATAAAGTTAGAGCACATCTTGAACTGCTTGATCCTGTTACCTGGATCAGCGTTTTTCCATGCCTTGCAGGAGGTGTTATGGCTTCCGGGGCAATGCAGCCAACTGTTCACGACTATCTTCTTCTGCTTGCCATTTTTCTGATGTTTGGTCCTCTCGGTACCGGTTTCAGTCAGTCAGTCAATGACTATTTTGATCTTGAACTTGACAGGGTCAATGAGCCTTCCCGTCCAATTCCTTCCGGTCGTTTGACTGAAAAGGAGGCTTTAGGGAACAGTATTGTCGTACTTTTACTCGCGATGGGGATTGGAGTGTTTATCGGTGTGCATATTGGTGGAGTTCGCGGGCTGGTTATTGTTCTGTCGATTATGGCTGCTCTTTTTGTCGCCTATATTTATTCCGCTCCACCTCTTAAGCTGAAAAAAAATATCCTTACCTCCGCTCCAGCCGTCGGATTTTCTTACGGGTTTGTTTCTTTTTTATCGGCGAATGCCCTGTTCGGGGATATTCGTCCGGAAGCCCTATGGCTTGCCAGCTTGAACTTTTTTATGGCTGTTGCCTTGATTATTCTTAATGATTTCAAGTCGGTGGAAGGAGATAAGGAGGGTGGACTCAAGTCCTTGACTGTGATGATCGGTGCCAGAAATACCTTTCTTGTGTCATTTTTGATTATTGACGTTGTTTTTGGAGTTTTGGCCTACCTTTCTTTTACCTGGGGTTTTATTATTCCCTCGGTGTTTGTTTTAATTGGTCTTGCTCTCAATCTCTCTATTCAGGTGCAGCTTTTACGGGATCCAAAAGGCGGAATATCATTTATGAAAGGGGCTGTTGAAGATGGATTCGGTAATGCAATAGGTAAAAGTGATGTTCAGGAACACAATACATTTCTCAGGTTTCAGGTCATAAACAATATCTTGTTTTTACTCAACAATCTGCTTGTTGCTGGAATGGTTGGATTGAAATACATTAAGGTTCTATGAAGTAGAGGTAGTGCTAAGGCTCTGTCAGCATCAATAGGGTTACAGTTGAGGGGTTTTGTGTTCAGGGATCGCTGAACCAGTCTATTTTCAAATAATGTTGTTGTTCAGGAAATAGCGTAATCTTAAATCATTATGATGCTATGAATACTCTTCATGCAACCTTTTTTTCGCTACCAGTCGTATGGCATAACGCACTGGTTACTTTGCTGACCTTTGTCTATGTGTTCAGCGTTCCTCCCCTTATGGATTATCTGGTGACCAATCATGCGCTTCCAAGGGATATCAGCCGAAAAATTACACACATCTGTGCTGGTTCAGCCATTGTTTTTCTTCCCCTTTTTATTGATACAGGGTGGTCGCACTATCTCAATATAACCGTGTTTGCTGTCTGGACGGTACTGCTGATACAGAAAGGGTTGTTTGCTGCAGATGACGACCAGGCGGTGAAAACCATGACCCGTACCGGTGACAAGCGTGAATTGCTGAAAGGTACACTCTATTTTGTGATTGTGGCCATGATCTGCGGTACTCTCTATTACAAACAGTTTCCCGGTGTGCTGGCGATGGCTATTCTCGGCTGGGGAGATGGTCTGGCCCCTATAATCGGTACCAGGTATGGCAAATTGAAATATCGGGTACTGAGTGATAAAAGTGTTGAAGGTAGTCTTGCTTTTCTTGTCGGCAGTATTTTTGCGGGGTTGTTTTTTGTCTGGCTCATTGTCCCTGAACTGTTTGATGCAGGAAAGATTGTCACTATTGCACTTATAGCCACAGTGGTGGAAGGTGTAAGTCCTAAAGAGGTTGATAATCTTACCATACCTTTTGCGGTCATTGTCACTGCCTGTTATTTGTGAAATGAACGCATAAAGATGGGGGGATATGCCGGCCACTTATTTTATCAGCGACATTCATATAGGGCTGCAGTCACCAAAAAGCGAGCAGCTGAAGCTGGATAACCTCGAACGGCTTTTTGCCATCATCAAGGCGGAAGGCCGTTCACTCTATATGCTTGGAGATATTCTCGACTACTGGATGGAGTTCCGTCATGTCATTCCAAAGGGTTTTTCCAGATTTTTATGTTTATTGTCTGATCTGGTAAGCCATAACATTGAGGTGGTTTATGTAGCGGGAAACCATGATTTTTATCTTGGGCGATTTTTTGATGATGAGCTTGGGGTAAAGACGATATACGGTCTGCATGAACGGTTGATTGATGGTCGTAAATTTCTGATTGCTCATGGAGATGGGTTGGGGAAGGGGGATATAGGATACAAGCTTTTTGCCCGGGTTGTAAGAAACCGCTTTAATCTCTCACTGTTGGAGTTACATCCGGATCTCGCTATCAGCCTGATGAAATATTTATCACGGTTAAGTCGTAACCATAAAAAAGTCGATCGTGTGTTTGAAACAGATCGTTTGTTAAACTTTGCAGAAACATTGGCGGCAGAAAAGAAGTTTGACTATTTTGTGTGCGGTCACAATCATGTTCAGGGCATAATGGAGCTTTCTGTTTCTCCCTGCAGGTATGTCAATCTCGGATCGTGGATTGATGGCAGTTTGCCTTATGGATTTTTCAAAAATGGAGTTTTTCAACTCAAGGAGTTATAACGTTAATTTATAGACAGTCTTTGCTATGAGTAATTCACACAAGGTTCTGAAACTTGGTTTGCCGAAAGGGAGTCTGCAGGATTCAACAATCGATCTTTTTGCTCATGCAGGATTTCATTTTTCTGTTCAGAGCCGTTCCTATTTTCCCTCTATAGATGATGACGAGCTGGAGGCTATTCTTATCAGGGCACAGGAAATGGCTCATTATGTTGAACTTGGTGCTTTTGATGTCGGGTTGACGGGTAAAGACTGGATTATTGAAACAGATGCGGATGTGGTTGAGGTTGCTGATCTTGTCTATTCAAAAGCCTCGATGAGGCCTGTACGCTGGGTTCTTTGCGTTCCGGAAAACTCTCCCGTACAATCGGTCAAAGACCTTGAAGGCAAGCATATTGCTACTGAAGTAGTTAATATTACAAAGAAATACCTTGCAAAGAACGAGGTCAATGCCATTGTGGAGTTCAGTTGGGGAGCCACTGAAGTCAAGCCGCCCGACCTTGCTGATGCTATTGTTGAAGTGACCGAAACGGGCTCATCTCTCAGGGCAAACAAGCTCAGGATTGTTGATACTATTCTTGAGTCCAATACAAAATTGATTGCCAATAAAAATTCATGGAATGATCCCTGGAAACGTGAGAAGATAGAGAATATGGCCATGCTGCTGGAAGGGGCTATTAACGCCCAAGGCAAAGTAGGCTTGAAAATGAATGCGCCGAAATCTTCTCTCGACAAGATTATTGTAATTATTCCAGCTTTGCGCCAGCCGACCATATCGCATCTTTCCGAAGAGGGGTGGGTGGCACTTGAAGTTATTGTTAAAGAAAAAATTGTTCGCCATCTGATTCCGGAACTGAAACGAGCCGGAGCTGAGGGAATATTTGAGTATGATATCAACAAACTGATTGATTGACAGGCGTCACGGTCCAATTCATGAACTTGCAGGCTGCCCGAAAGGGTGGCCTTTTTTATCGTTCCTATGCTGTTATTCTATCAGATCGTTGTTTTGTTTTCATTACTGTTTTTTTTAGGGCTTTTGCTGAGAAATCTGATTGACTTCCCCTGTATGCCGGAGAATTCTTCTCAGGCAGGGCCTTTTGTTTCGGTTATGGTACCTGCCCGTAATGAAGAACTGAACATCGAACGCTGTGTCCGATCACTTTTGCGACAGGACTATGAAGCATTTGAGATTCTCGTTCTTGATGACGGTTCAACCGATGCTACCCCTGAGTTGTTGAATTGTCTACTCAAGGAGTCTGGCGGGCGATTGCGGGTACTCCGTGGAGAAACGCTTCCCTGGGGATGGCACGGCAAGGCATGGGCTTGTTTTCAGCTCAGCCGTCAGTCAAAGGGCGATCTTTTGCTGTTTACTGATGCTGATACCATGCATGAGCCTGATGCTCTCCGTCGTTCCGTTGGAGCAATACAGGGATCAGGGGCAGATATGCTCTCTCTTATGCCCTATCAGGAGCTGGGATCGTTCTGGGAAAAGATTGTGGTGCCGCTTGTCCACGTTATTCTTATGTGCTACCTGCCCCTTCGTTTTGTCCGTACAAGCCCGAGACCGGCTTTTAGTTTTGCCAACGGACAGTTTATTTTTTTTCGAAAGGAATTTTATGAGCGTATTGGTGGTCATGCCGCAGTTAAAGACGCTCTTGTGGAAGATGTCTGGCTCTGCAGAGCCGTCAAAAAAGCAGGAGGGCGCGTTATCGCTTTTAATGGCGCGGATGTGGTGAGTTGCAGGATGTATCATAATTTTAAGGAGATCTGGGATGGGTTTTCCAAAAATCTTTTTGCTGCCATTGGCTACAGCTCTCCAGGTCTGTTGATGCTGGTGTTGATAATCGTTGCACTCTACATTGTACCCTATGCATTTCTGTTTGGTTCACTGCTGGTCGGGAGCTTGGACGTTGCAATGTTCTGGATTCCTCTATTCCAGATTATCATTGCTCTTCTCTGCAGGGTCATTATTGCCGGTGTGTTTCGCCAGTCAATTCCAATATCTTTCCTTCATGTTCTCTCCCAGATGGTGCTGGTTGGAATAGCGATTAACTCATTTGTTACAATAAAATTCGGCAGGGGCAGCAGCTGGAAAGGTCGAAACTACAATTTTTCCCGATAGCGGGGAGAATTCGGGGAAGGTGATATTTTTTTTTAAATTGCACGATTAAAATCAGCGCTTTCAACCAGGGCGAACTGTATCGAGTTAAGGAGTATCAATTCAAACAAGACTATTGTTATGGGTTTCTTATCGAACATATTCGGAAAAAAGGAAGTGGAATTGAAGCTTCCAAAGGTTATTGAGGATGAGAATCTGATAAAAACGATGGAGGGTCATCTCGACAGGGTGCTGGGTGTAAAATTCAGTGCCGATGGGAAAAAACTTGTGAGCGGTAGTTTTGATGAACAGGTCATGCTGTGGGATGTTGAATCCGGCAGACAGCTGCTTACAATGAAAGGGCATGAAACCTGGGTTGAGTGCATCGATATCAGCCGAGATGGCAGACGGCTTGCAAGTGGCAGTACCGACAGCACAGTAAGAATATGGGATGCTTCAACCGGACAGTGTCTGCATGTCTGTAAAGGTCATGATACTGCTGTACGCATGGTGGCCTTCAGTCCGGACAGCAGAATTGTGGCAAGCTGTTCACGTGATACAACAATCAGGTTATGGGATGTTGAAACCGGAAAAGAACTATCCCGGCTTCTCGGTCATAAGTCATACATCGAATGTCTTGCTTACAGTCATGATGGTAAAAAAATAGCCAGTTGCGGAGAAGAGCCGATTATAAAAATCTGGGATGTCGAAACCCGGAAAAATATCGCCAACTTCAACACAAATGACAGACTCTCCCATGCTTTAGTCTTCAGTCCGGATGATACGCTTATTGCATTCTGCGGGCGGGATGCCAAGGTCAAGATTCTGAACGCTGCAAGTGGTGAAATTATTACGGTCTTTGAAGGTCATGAAGATGCAGTGCGCAGCGTTTGTTTCAGTCCTGATGGCACCAAGGTTGCCAGTGCGGCAAACGATGAATCCGTTCGACTTTGGGATGTAAAGTCAGGGAAGCAGCTGCATTCTTATCGAGGTCATGTGCTCGAGGTGCAATCGGTTGATATCTCTCCTGACGGAAAAATAATAGCGAGTGGAAGTGATGATCGCAAGATCAAACTCTGGGCAATAAAGTAGTAAGCGCTTCTCATCGGGTTTACGACAGCCGGGAGCTCTGAAAATGGGCCCAATGGTTTTTTTTGTCAAAAATAAAAAAGTGTTGTAAACTGCACAACTTCCTTTTTGAATTAGCTTAAAGTGAGTAAATTCATTTTACGAAAATTACATTCGTTTTTGAGCGCCTCATGTCGAGGTTCGTTCATAGTAACGCCAAATTTAAATGGCAAAAATAAAAAGAGGTAGATATGGGTAATCAGGTTGAAGGAACTGTTAAATGGTTCAACGAAGAAAAAGGTTACGGCTTTATTGAGCAAAAAGGCGGAAAAGATGTGTTTGTGCATCACAGTGCTATCAATGGTACGGGTCGCAAAACACTTGTTGAAGGCCAGAAAGTCTTGATGGAAGTAACCCAGGGAGCGAAAGGTCTTCAGGCTGAAGACGTAACCCCTCTCTAAATTATTTTTGAACCATAGAACGGTTCTTCATGCCGTTTTGTCCGAGCGGCTTTGCCTGCGGATTAGTTATCAGCACTATCGTATTTTATGAATGTGGTTGTCATGATTAACCGCACGAGGCTTTATTCAGGAGAAGCCGAAAAGATTCAACTATGGCAGAAACACAGAGGGCGCATAACAATGCGCCCTTTGTGTTTCTGCGCATATTGCTGCAGGCAAAGTCGTGGGGTAACAGTAAAGCGATTAATATCATCAGAACAGACGAAATAAAGAGTATGAGCATTATTTTACTTGATATCGGAAACGTCATTGCATCCGTAGACTTTTTTCGATTTTGCAGGGGAGTTGTACCCGATGATTCTTCAGACCTGCAGGCAGTCTACAGAAAATATTGTGAAGGAGAGTTGAAAACAAAGTTTGATCAAGGTATTATTGCACCACTTGACTATCTCTGCATGATTGGTCGTGATTCTCTGACTGGGAATTTTAGTCATGGTAAAATCAGGGAACTATGGCAGGATGTGTTTTCCCCGTTGGAAGGTGCAGAGGAGGGAGTGGAAACTCTCAGCCGGGAGCACCAGCTCTGGGTTATGAGCGATACTGACCCACTGCATTTTGCTTTTCTTCTGAACCAATATTCGTTTTTAAGGGAGCGGGAACGTTACTATCTTTCTTATCAGCACGGGTTTCTGAAAAGTTCACCCGAAGCATTTGCATATCTTCTTGATGATTCCGGATTAGCAGCACATGAATTTGTGCTGATTGATGACCGGCCAGAAAACTGCAGCTCGGCTGCAGTGGTGGGGATAAAAAGCATCATATTTGAAACATGGCCAGAAACAGTAGCCGCAATTGCTGCTTTGCAGTCAGAACCACTATGATGATATGTCATGACTGATGTTAAGAAAATCAAACACATGGTTACGGTTCCGGTCGCCGAAATCGAACTGCATGCAATGCGTTCACAGGGAGCGGGTGGCCAGAATGTCAATAAGGTTGAGACCGCGGTTCATCTGCGCTTTGATATCAGAGCATCATCTCTTCCGGATGATATGAAGGAGCGGCTACTCAGCATGAGGGATCAGCGTCTTTCAAGAGAAGGAGTTCTTGTTATTAAAGCACAGCGTTTTCGTTCAAGAGAGAAAAATCGGGAAGATGCTTTTGACAGGCTTCAGGAAATTATAGGAAGCGTGACCAATGTTCCTAAAACACGCAGGAGGACAAAGCCAACTTTGAGTTCAAAAGTAAAACGACTTGAAAAAAAGGAGAAGCGCTCAGATATCAAGTCGCTGAGAGGTCGCATCGACTGGTAGTGAAGTAATGGTAAGGATAATAAGGAGAATATGCAATGGGCGTTGAACCGGATTTGATTCCTGGCATCTATAACTATTGCGACCGATGGTGCGAGCGTTGCACCTATACTTCTCGTTGCCTTCAGTTTCAGGTTGAATCTGAAGAAATACAGAGCGGTGATGCCTTGAGAGATTTTGATGCATTGAATGTCCGTTTTTGGCAGGATATGGGCGAAGCGCTTATTCAGGCCATGCGTCTTATCAAGGAAATGGCGGAACAGGAGGGTATCGATTCTGAAGATTTGCATAAGGAAACAGTATTTTCCGAACCACTCAAAAGTATCCAGCTTACCGCTCGCGAACATCCTTGCGCTAACGCAGCTCTTGTCTATTCAGGGATGGTTAACGAATGGTTTGCTGCTGTTGACGAGTTCTCTGAAGCTGAAGAATCATTGTTGACCAATCATCCCCTCTTTCTTGATGAGCATTTCCAGGTTATAAGACATTATCAGTATTTTATGTATCCAAAAATTGTCCGTGCGATCGAAGGAAGAATGAGCGACCCTGCTGCAGCAAAACATGAACCTCAAAGCGATGCTCACGGTACTGCTAAAATTACCCTGATAGCTATTGATCGCTCCCTTGCAGCATGGAGCGTACTCTATGCTGAATATCCTGCACATGAGGATAAAACACTTTCAATTCTTATACATCTTGACAGACTGCGCCGATCACTTGAAGTCGTATTTCCTGCAGCACGCGCCTTTGTTCGACCGGGATTCGATGCGTAGTCACCCTGACAATTTTTTAAGACAACCATCATCAAACAGAAGTTATGCTTAAGACAAACAGACAGCATCTTGTAGAGTTTCTGCTGCAGTGTCAGCCCGGACAACCGAGAACCAGAGGAAACTGGGAAGTTGACCATCACGGGAATCCCTTTATTCTTCCTTCGATCGGAGGCATTACTCTGAATGTGCAGGTAGGAGACTCTGCTTTCGGCTGGCAAGGTGATCATATCGAACCAGGAGTGAGCTGCACTGCCGATACCAATAAACCCTTCGAGCATCCGAATGTTGGTCTGCAGATCTATTCCTGCGCCGGTAACATTGCCACTGTTGCAACCGGTGAAGCAAAAGGTGCCGAAGGCACTGTGCTCGGTCATCACGGTGGGTCGGAACATGTGATCGTTGATTTCGTACGTGATGTCAAAGAAAAGCTGCTCTACAGCGATACCATCATTATCCGCGGGAAAGGTCAGGGTCTCAGGCTTTTGGATTATCCTGACATAATCCTCTTCAATCTCGATCCCGATCTTTTTATGGCTATGAATATTCGGGAGCTTGAAGGCGGAGTGCTTGAAGTGCCTGTTACAACGGTTGTTCCGGCAGTCTGTATGGGATCAGGAATTGGTTCGGCTCATGTGGCAAAAGGGGATTACGATATTATGACCAGCGATGCTGAAACGGTAAAAGAGTACGGCATTGACAAAATCCGCTTCGGTGATTTTGTCGCACTCATGGATCATGACAACCGTTATGGACGAGCATATCGTAAAGGTGCCGTGAGTATCGGCATAGTAGTACACAGCGATTGCATGGAAGCAGGTCACGGGCCTGGTGTTACCACGCTCATGACCTGCGCATCGTCACTCATCAGACCGGTAATCGATCCTGAAGCCAATATTGCAGATCGCCTTGGAATCGGAACGGTATTGAACGGAGATAAAAAAAAGTGAATAGAGGAAGAAAAGTCGCAAACTGTCAATATGGTTGATATTTTTTTTGTCATGAGATATTTATCTGTATTTTATCCGGATAATATTAATTCATAACGTAACAGATAATGAACAGAGAAAATATTCAATATTGCACAGCATTTGATGGCAGTCGCTGTATTGCATCAGGAAAGCTGGTAGAGGTTATCAAAAAGGTTAAAGAGAAGATTGATATTGGTGAAGCTCTCTCGGTTTTGATATTTGACGATATCAGCAGTGAACTTGTTGAAGTGGATTTTCGTGGAACGATGGAAGATGTTCTGAAGAGTTTGGGAAATTCCCCAGCACTTGAAAACAATCAGGAAGCCATTCATCGAGGGCCGGGACGCCCGAAGCTGGGGGTTATTCCCCGGGAGGTCACCTTACTGCCAAGGCATTGGGAGTGGCTTAACAGTCAACCTGGAGGCGCATCTGTGGCTCTTCGTAAACTGGTTGAGGAAGCTCGGCGCATGAACAGCGATCGGGATCAGTTGCGTACAGCACAAGGGGCTGTCTACAGATTCATGTCGGCCATGGCTGGTGATCTGCCGGGATTTGAGGAGGCAGCAAGAGCCTTGTTCGCTGTAAATTCAGGAAAGTTCAATGAGATAGTAACCACATGGCCGGTCGACATCAGGGAGCATGTTCAGAAACTTTCTGGAAGTATATTCAGGAATGAGGAGTGAGGAAAAAATCAATTTATACAACAAAAAGCCCTTCAACAACGAAGGGCTTTTTGTTGCATGATCGGACAAGTGTTATCAGCAGTTGCGGACTGTTGAAGAGGTACGATCCTTGATAGTTGTTTCGTCGAACTCGTCCCAGTTGTGCTCATCGTGCTCACGCTGGTAACCGGCCTCTTTAAGACCGAAGCTCATGTCGGCAACCATTTCCGGACGCAGTTCCTTGAGGTTCTTTACCTCGTTCTGGGTCAGAATCCTGGACTTGTCAAAACCAAGGTCGATCTCGATCTTGTTATTTTTTGTCTTGACACGATCAATATCATAGAAGC
The DNA here is from genome assembly GCA_903940125.1 of uncultured Chlorobiaceae bacterium. Lineage (GTDB taxonomy): Bacteria > Bacteroidota > Chlorobiia > Chlorobiales > Chlorobiaceae > Chlorobium. The sequence continues at coordinate 22,731 of CAJAJL010000065.1, forward strand.
GCTTGGTAATGGTGGTCTGGGCAAAAGCCTTCAGACAGCCAAGCATATACTTGCGGACATAGGGATCCCTGATCCATGGATAGCTGAAGAAGGTCTTGCGTGCGTAGAAACGGGCGTATGATTTCAGAACCAGTTTCAGCACATCTTCGCGCTCCATGTTGTCGGGCTTGATAATCGGCGTCACAAAGTTGTAGCGGGAGTAGTCGCGGACTTCTACCCTGTCGCCAAGCTCTTTGAAGAGATCCGAGAAAGGCCATGGGGTGTAAATGGTCCAGTTGGCCATATCCGGATCCCAGTCTTTACAGAGCTGGTAGGTTTCCTCGATGGTTTCAGGGGTTTCGTGCTCGAGTCCCATAACAAACTGGGCTTCTGCTACAATACCGTTTTTCTGCAATAGCTTGATGGCAAGCTTGTTTTCTTCAATGGTTGTCTCTTTGCGGAATCGGTTGAGGTTCATCTGGCTGGCAGCTTCAGTGCCGAGCGAAACGTGTACCAGACCGGCTTTACGGAAGAACGGCAGAAGGTCTGCATCGCGCATGATATCGGTTACACGGGTATTAATGCCCCAGGTAACATCAAGTTTGCGGTCGATAAGCTCCTGACAGAGTGAAACGAATTTCTGTTTATTGATGGTTGGTTCTTCGTCAGCAAGAATGAAAAAGCCTACCTTGTACTTTTTCACCAGCACCTCTATCTCATCGACGAAAGTCTTCGGGCTGCGTGCACGGTAGCGGCGCCAGAACTGCCACTGTGAACAGAAGGTACAGGTAAATGGACATCCTCTGGCAAAGTTAGGAACCGCAAGACGGCAGTTAAGAGGTGTATAAATGTATTTATCCCAGTCGTAAAGGCTCCAGTCTGGAGTGAGAGTATCGAGGTCTTCAATGACCGGATGTGCCGCAGTGGCGAACACCTTGCCGTCGTCGTCGATATAAGCTATACCGGTAATTTCAGCACGGTTCTTTCTGTCAGTACCAGCGTCAATTTCTCTGATAAGGTTAACTGTAACTTCTTCACCTTCACCGCGGACAATGTAATCGGTTTCCGGTGCTTCGCTCAGTACCTGAGGGTACATGAAGGTTGAATGAATACCGCCCATAAGTGTCCGGATATTCGGATTCACTTTTTTAGCGAGTTTCATGATATCCTGTGCCTTGAAGATAGAGGGTGTGATGTTGGTAGTCATCACCACATCCGGCTTGTTTTTGCGGATGATCTCCTCAATCTGATCGTCAGTAAGGTAGTCGGCCATGGCGTCAACAAATCGCACCTGATCGTACCCTGCCTGTTTCAGTGCGCCACCGATATAAGCTACCCAGCTTGGCGTCCAGTTACCGGCAATTTCAGCTCCGCCTGAATGATAATTTGGCTGAACCATCAGTATTTTCATCGGTCTCCATCCTCCAGATATGTTTTTACAAAATAGGGATTACAGTACGTAACAAAGAGAACCTTGATTAGACTGTTAAAAATCCCTGAATTATTAATTTACAACTTTTTTATAAAATATTCATACGGTTTTCATCATATCATCGTCACTTGTGAGATGAGTTCATAAGCATGGTGTGATAAAATCCCCAACTTATCTTTTCCCGATTTTTCAGTTTCATTCCGGCTGCGTCCATAGCCTTCTGCATTTCCTCTTCACGAATCATCTGGATGGTTGTGCGGCGTTCCTTTTTCGGGAAATAACCGCCAAGCCAATGCTGGAATGCAAGAATGTTATTGTAGGGAGCATAGGTGAAAATAACTGAGCCTTTAGTCAGGCTGCTCAGGTTGCGGAATGCCTGGGAAAATCCTTCAGCAGGGTAATGGATCAGTACGTCAAAGCATACCACTGCATCATAAGTTCCGCTTACCGATTCAATGGTGTTTACTTCAAACTCCATGTTATTCTGAACTCCCTGTTTGGTAGCTTCTTCTTTTGTTTTAGCCACCATTTGTGAAGCGATATCGACAGATTTCACTTTGTAGCCCTCTTTTGCAAGACGAATACTGAACAGTCCTGTTCCGCATCCTGCATCAAGAACGGTTGCACCTTTCGGAAGCCCAAGTTGCTGCAGCCAGTCAAATGCCTTGTCCATCATAACGGCATGACCTTGACGGACAGTATTGCGTACGGAAGAGAGTTTATCGTCACCGTATATTGATGCCCATCGCTGAAAGCCCTGGCCGTCGAAATACGAACGGAGCATTTTTTTGTGTTCTTCAGCATTGAAAGAGGAACTGCTCATGGTATAAGTTTTTGTCGTTATGTGATAGGTGTTATAAAATTTTATTTTGCCAAAGCTTCAATGATGAACCCCTTCAATTCTGGTTTCAAGATCGGCATAGAGTTCCTGAAGTTCTTCAATGGTACTCTCCTCTGCTTCCCAGAATCCTCGAGAGTGCGCTTCGAGCAGGCGCCTGGTCATCGACATGGTTGCATGCGGGTTAAGGGCAGCAAGTCGTTCCAGCATGGCCTTGTCCTGCAGAAAAGTTTCGTTGAATTGATCGTAAGTCCACTTTTTAACTGCCGAGGCAGTGGCACTCCATCCATAGGTGTTGCTCAGATGGGACTCGATCTCCCTGACACCCTCATAGCCGTGCTCAAGCATGGCTTCATACCATTTCGGATTCAGCAGTTTAGTGCGTGCTTCAAGCGAAACCATCTCTTCAAGTGAACAGATCCTCTGCTTTGTTCCAACGCCATCGATATCGCCAACCATGACTTTTGGTTTCGTTTTACTGAGGTGCTCAACGGTTTTTGAAACTCCGCCAAGATACTCATAATAATGATCAATATCAGAAATACCGATTTCATAGCTGTCGATATTCTGGAATGTCAGGGTCACATGCTTCAGTGCGGCGCGAAGCGCATCGGGGCACTCCTCCCACATACCAGTGGAAGAGACAGCAAAACTCTTACGACTGACAAAGGCTTCGGCAAGCTGGTTGTCCTCTTCCCAGGTACTGCTTTCAACCAGATGGTTTACATTTGCCCCATAGCTGCCGGGTGCATTGGAATAGACCCTGTTCGATGCCTCATCGAAGGTGCAGTTTCTCTCAAGCATCTCCTTCTGCACATGCTTTCGAAGAAAGTTCATCTCTTCGGGTTCATCGGCTGCAGCTGCCATACGGGCTGCCTTGTCAAGCAGACGTACTTGCACCGAAAGCAGATCTCTGAAAATACCACTGATTGTCATGACCACGTCAATCCGTGGACGGCCAAGTTCTTTCAGAGGGATAAGCTCAACATCACCGATTTTTCCAAGTTCATCTGTTTTAGCTTTCGCACCCATCAGAGCCAGTGCCTGGGCAACCCCTTCACCGTCGCTTTTCAGGTTATCTGTTCCCCAGAGAATCAGGGCTATGGATTCAGGGGGTACAGAACTTTCCTTGCTGTATTGCAGGAGCAGCTCTTCGGCAGAACGTTTACCAGCGTGCTGAGCAAACGGTGATGGAATGGTATAGGGATCAAGGCTGTGAATGTTTCTGCCTGTCGGCACGATGTCAGGGTTTCGAACCAGATCGTTGCCTGGGGAAGGAGGAATGAATCTGCCCTCTAGTGCATGGAGCACTGCCTTGAGTTCATGATTTTCAGTAAGATTGATGAGAACGATGTTCATGAAATGCCAGAAGCGTTGCAGTTCTCCAGGTTTCGTGCCTGCCTCCCGGTGAAGATAGTCGTCGGCTGCCGATATCCTGACGGCCAGGCTGCCTTCAAGTAATCTTGACACAGAAAGGTTTAAAATTTTTTTAGTATCAAAATGTCCGGTAAAGCGCTTGACAGCTTCGCGGGAGATTGCCGATACCTGTTGCCATCTCTGCTGAGCCTCCCTGTTCGTTTCTAATTGATCAAGCAGCTCCACATAATTGTAATTCAGGTGACTGCAGATCAGTGCAGGCAGGGATTTACCCTCAAGTTCCGGTCGGCTGTGCCCGGCAAGAAGGGCAAGATGATCGCTGACACTTTCCAGTGAAGGGGCCTCACCCATGATATGCAGTCCAAGGGGTATCATGCGCTCCTCAATCAGGTAAAGTTCGCTGTGCAGTTTAGTGATATACTCTTCTGCAGGCGGATTATTCTGGCCGCTTTCAATTTCAAGAGCGACTGCAAGCTCCTTGATCTCATCAAGCAGTTCATCTGAAGCATTGCTTCTGTATCCGGCAACCAGATCTTTGAGTTTCCGCAGCCCCTTGTAGAGTCCGGCATGTTCCAGCGGGGGTGAGAGATAGCTTATCAGCGTGGCGAATCCACGTCGTTTTGCAATGGCACCTTCGCTTGGGTTATTGACACAGTAGCAGTAAAAGTTAGGAAGAGCTCCGATCAACTTTTTTGGCCAGCACAAGCTGGACAGTCCCACCTGTTTGCCTGGCATAAACTCCAGCGCGCCATGTGTGCCGAAGTGCAGTACAGCATCTGCGCTGAAGCAGTGTTCGATCCATGTATAGAACGCTGCAAAGGCATGGTTCGGTGCCGCATCCTTGGCCATGAGAAGGCGCATCGGATCGCGCTCATACCCAAAACTGGGCTGCTGGCCGATAAAAATATTACCGAGTGAACAGCCGAGAATATGAAAGCGTGTCCGGTCATTGAGGATTTCGCCGGGAGCGTCTCCCCAGAAGGGTTCGATGTTTTCATAGGCAGGAAAAAGCCTGCGGTACTCATCGACCGGTAAATGCCCCTCAACATTACCGTCTGTACCGTATACAAGACGGTTTCCTTCAAGAAGTCGATCTTTCAGCCCTTCAGCAGTCTCAGGAACTTCCACATGGTATCCTGCAGTTTTCATCTCCAGCAGAAGTCGGTGAAGGCTCTCAAATACATTGAGGTATGCTGCCGTCCCTGCATTGCCAAGATTTGGCGGGAAATTAAAGAGTATAATGGCAATTTTCTTACTACTGGGCGGTCTCTCCTGTAATCTTAAAAAGCGTTGTACTCGTTCAGCAATAATTTTCACCTCTGCTTCAAGCGGTATTGTCTGTTCGCTGCCTGTTTCCGTGCCGGCATAGATCTGGGGTTCTATGGAGCCGTCCAGTTCTGTTACTGCTACACTCAAAGCGGTTTGCAGTGGTGTCAGGCCAAGATTACTTTCGCGCCACTGTTCAATGGGCTGGAAGGAAAGAGGAATAAGATTCAGGCAGGGGACATCAAGTTTTTTCAGAACTACTATCGCTTCAGGTGCCTTGTTTTCCGCAGGGCCGCCCACAAGTGAAAAACCTGTAGCATTGATCAAAAGAGCAGGCTTCAGAGAACCGGGTGTTTCAGAGTTGAAAAACCTATCGAGCACTGGACGAAAATCGAGGCCGCCACTATAGGCGATACAGCACTTGATTCCTTTCGATTCAAATAAATGGATTAAATAATTGAGATGCGCCATGTTTTTGCTCAATACAGTTGAGCGCATGGCAAGAATTACCACAAGCCCTGTTTCAAGGCTGGATTTATTCCGTTGCAGCCATTCAAGAAAGAGCGGAGCAGAGAAAAATGGTTCAGGTGCTTCAGGATGGCAGATTGCCGCATCGGGGTAAAAGAGCGGATCATCCTGAGGAAGCTTGCCTTTCCATCCGGGGACGTAACGGTCAATCAGCAGGGAAAGGAATCGTTCCATATTTTCCTGTGACCCGTTCAGCCAGAACTGGTGTGCTGCAATAAAAGTATGGATATCGCGCGCCCTTCCAGGCAGGTGCTTCATGATTTTACTGACATTACGCACGAGCGTAAGCTGGCGCTGGCTTTCTCCATGACTGTGCTTGGGCATCAGTTTTGAAACCCATTGCTTGAAAATATTCGATTCTTTTGGCTCTTCTTTTTTCGGTTTACGGAGTGAAAATTTTCCAAGTCGTGTCTGCGTGATCAGCGCGGGATTGCTGGTAATGATACAGATCGGGCAGGTTAGACCTTCAAGCAGTTTTTCCAGAGGTCGTACAATTTCTTCGCTGAAAAGCATCGAGCCGAATACTACATCTGCATTCGGAAGAGTATTTTCAAGCGTTTCCCAAAGTTGTTTGCTGTTATGAAGTCCAAGACTGAAAACTGAAACTTCCAGTCCAGTATTGAACCTCCTGTTCAACTCGCCAGCAGCAGCTTTCAGTGTGCTGTTGTTGGTAGCCTCCATCGTAAGGAAGACAAAATGCATAAGTGTAACCTGTCAATAAAAAATTATTGCCTTCAGCTTTTTCACATATTGTGAAGCGTCAGGTTTGGTGATCCCTTAAATGTTAAAGAGTCGTTTTAGGAATAGTTCCACGGAAAGAGGGAAGGGAAATCAAATCAGTAAGACGGGATTTTGCTGAAGGAGGTTGCCTGGCTTGAGCAGAGAGGAAGCACTTGAATGATCATTATTGTACACATCTCTAACACTATTCGTTATTAAAAGATGCTGTTGATGAAGAATATCAGGGAATGGGGGAATCCCTGATTGTAAAGTAAATGATGAAGAGGAGTGCTGGGGTTGTGAGCTGAAAAAACGATGTATATGTTCAAGTCCGTAGTGCAGCGCGTGAGAGTTTTCAGGAACTGAAAGTTCACGAGGGGCAAGTGTTCCGCCGGAAAGTGACTTCTTTGACTTGGAGTTGAGAGATGTTGTTTTGACAAGAACGTTGAAACCGACAATAGAAATCACAAAGAAAAGCAGAATCTCAAGTGATCGGCAGATGCTGCGTATGATATTTTCCTTTCCTATGTCCATATGTCCATATTTAAAGAAATATACCAAACAGATCGCCAAAAAAGAAACCTGAGGAGCTAATGCCAGGTTGCATAGAGTGGATCTTTCTGTTTGCTCAAGCTAATATTATTATGAAATGAAAAAGCACGGAGGGAACCGTGCTTTTTCATGTAAGTGGAGAGTGTTTCCACCTGTTTTAAATTTCTATTCCTTCAAGGCGGTCTTCGAGGTCGGAATAAATTTCCTGGAGTTTTTCGATCATGTCCGGGTCTGCGCTCCACATTCCTCGTCCGCTGGCTTCAAGCATGCGACCCACAATGTTTTTGAACGCTTTAGGATTTACCTTCATGAGGCGCTCACGCATTTTCGGGTCCATAGCGTATGTTTCAGCTGCTTCCTTGTATACCCAATCGTCAACACCCTTGGTAACAGCGTCCCAGCCCAGCATATAGGTAAAGCGGTTGCTGATTTCGGCTGCACCGCTGTGGCCCTGATCAAGCATTGTCTCAAACCACTTCGGGTTGAGCAGTTTGGAGCGGAACTCGACCTTCAGAGCTTTGTCAGCATCGTCGATTTTCACATCTGCTGTAAAGGTCTCAACGTAGTTCAGTTTAACATTGTCTCCTTTCGGGTTGCGGCGACGGGCTGAAAGCTGCAGTGCTCCCGATGATGAGAAGTAGCGGTCGATATCCGTAATGCCGAATTCAGCCGAGTCCACCTGCTGCACAACGCGATCAACGGTGCTGAGCAGGCCTTTAAGAATATCAGACTGCTGGTCGCCGTATCGGTTACCGCCATAAGCAAAACCGGTGCGTTTGATAAACATATTGTCGAGATCTTCTTCGGACTCCCATGCGGAATCTTCGACAAGTTCTTCAACCTGTGAACCGTAGGCTCCTGGAGCTTGAGTAAAGAGGCGCGAGGTGGCGCTCTCGAAATCCTTTCCCTCTTTCAACGATGCGTCAACATGTTTTTTGATATGATTCATCTCATAAGGCTCAATTGCTTTTGCTGCATCCTTGACCAGTTTATCAAGATGATCGACAAGCACACCAAAAGTGTCGCGGAAAATAGAGCTGATCTGGATCAGTACATCAATTCTCGGGCGGCCAAGCTTTTCAAGCGGAACGAGACGGTAGTGGCTTATTTTACCCTGTGCATCGTATGCCGGTTCAGCGCCCATGAGGTGTATGATGACGGCAACGGCCTCACCCTTGCTTTTGATGGTATCAAGACCCCAGAGTACCTGAGCAATTGTCTCCGGGTACTGGCCGTCGTTCTCCTCAATGTGGCGTTTCAGAATGGACTCGGCAATCTGCTTCCCTCTTTTGAAGGCAAGTTCTGAAGGAATGCGCCAAGGATCAATGGCGTGGATGTTGCGACCGGTCGGCAGAATGCCTGCACCGTCACGCACAAGGTCGCCGCCGGAACCTGATGGGATATACTCACCGCACAGAGCTCTGAGGAACCCCTTCATCTCATTGCGGTTGTCCTCAAGTGCGCGCTTGAGAGCAACACCTTCCTGCAGGGAAATATTGATAGCCTCAACCATCTCCTGCGGCACCTTTGCTCCTCCGGTCATCTTGTTGAAGACCGTTGTCGGATTGGTCTGCCCGAAAATAGTTTTTTCAATGAACTCTCTGGTATGTTCGTCCACCGTTTCACGGGACTTGAGGGCCTGCGGTTCACCCTTGCGGGCGCGAGTGGCAAGCGAGGCATAGTCGCCGTAAGTTTCATCCTCACCGATTGCCTGCATGATGATCGATGGCAGTGACTTTTCATTACCACGCACCTTCAGGTACTCTGTAATGGTAGTTACCTGGGTTTCAAGTTTTGGAGTTTCGCCGAAGACATGCAGGGAGTTAGAAATCAGGCGTCCCTCAAGCTCCATCATGTAGGTATATAGCCGGCTGATATAGTCCTGGAAACTCTCCCCCTCAACGCGCGGGCAGTCATCTGTTAAATTGAGCTGCTGTGCTTTAGTGATGATAACTTCTTCTGTCTCTACGTCAACGATCTTCTCAAGTCCACGTTCGCGATAATCGTTCAGCATCTCCTTGAATGCCGGCAGTTCTTTGTATAAACCTGCTCTTGCCAGCGGTGGGATGTTGTGCGAAATCATTGTAGCATATCCGCGGCGTTTTGCGATATTCGCTTCGCTCGGGTTATTGATCGGATAGATATAGAAATGCGGAACCTCACCGAGCAGGGCGTCTGACCAGCAGTCGCCGGTTACACCGAGCTGCAGCCCGGGCATCCATTCCGCAGTGCCATGCATACCAATGTGTACCAGGGCGTTTGCTCCGAATACGCGGCTGATCCAGCGGTAAAAGGCTATATACTGATGATGAGGTGTGTTCTCCTTGTCAAACAGCAGGCGCATCGGATCACCCTGAATGCCAAGACGTGGCTGAACCCCGATAAAAATATTGCCGAGTGTTATGCCGCCGATAAAAAGTCTGTCAGGTTTAATCGGGGCAATGTCACCGGGAAATCCGCTCCAGCGCCCTTCAATCCGCTCACGCTCTCTAACGCTTGTGATGCTGTTGAACAGTTCCCTGTCAATAGAAAAGCAATCCTGCTCGTGTGCCTGAATTTCGTAATCAGTGGCTTTGTCAAGCATGCCAAGCAGCGCTTCTGGAGACTCCGGCAGCTCACCGATATTGTAACCCTCAGCACGAAGCGAAACAAGAATGTTGTAGATGCTCTTTGGTACGTCGAGCAGAGCGGCACTGGCTTTTTTACCCATACCGGGTGGGTAGTCATAGACTACAAGGGCAACTTTCTTATCTCTGTTGGAAACCTGTCTAAGCTCAGAAAATTTTTTGGCAAGTCCCGCAAGTCGTTCCAGGCGGTCCGGAACAGTTTGCAAACGACCATCCTTAATAGCACCAAGCACGACCGGACATACTGCGCCATCCATTTCAGGCAGCGAATAAGTCATGGCCGACTGGAGGGGGATAACACCCTGCGATTTCCATGAAGTGAAATCCTGTATAAAAAGAGGTTGTGATACGACGTACGGTGCGTTGATTTTTCCGAGTATCTCTTCGCGTGCGGCTGACGATGCGCCTGGTGTGGTTGCGCCCGCAGGGCCACCGACAAAGCCGAAACCCATCATGTTAACCAGCATGTCGATGTTGTTATGCGTAAACCACTCTCTGGCGGCTACATGGCCCTCAACACCCATAACAAAGACCGGTAAGGGATTAAGACCTTTGGCTTCGATGGCGCGGATGGTATTGTCGATATACTCCTTTTCCTGCAGCAAGTGCTTCCGGAAAAACAGGAGGCCAATATTTCTTCTTTTTATTGAGGCCTTATCCCGTTTGTGAAGCCATTTTTCATAATGATGCAGATCTTTCTGATATTCCGGAGCATCGGGGTGGTAAAAGCCCATGGTCGGAACTTCCTGAACCTTTTCAACTTTGATGTTTACCTCGAAGTACTCGGCTACGATATAGTTGAACATCGATGCCAGATTGTCAGCAGTCGGGTTCATCCAGTAGGTGTACACCTGCATCCAGTTCTTGAAATCTTTTGCCTTTTTGGGAATCAGCGGCAGCATGGTGCGCATTATTTTCAGAAGCTTCATATAGCCGTACAAAGCATCCTCATCGCGGCCCTTTACCAGCATCTTCGCAACTTTTTTGACGATATCCGGCATTCCGCTCCCATCACCTGATACCACATAATTGCCGATTTTTGTCAACTGCATCACTTCAGGCATCGATTCATAGGCAAAAATCACTTTTACCTTAGACTCTCCGATTTGCTCTTGAAGCCAGTCCGCCTGTCCTTTAAACTGTATCAGGGTGGTAAAAATACAATCGGCATTATGGATTGCCTTGGCTGTTTCAGGATTCTGATGCTCAAGATCCTGATCGGTCCATTGGGTCAATTCGACGTGTGCGGCTATCTTGGAGGTTACCTCGCGCCATACACGCTGGTTGCATTGCTCCATCCCGACAATAGCGGCAATTCTGATTTTATCGTGCATAGAATTACAAAAAGATGTGCGTTTGTTGTGGTTTTAACAGGATTGCAAAATGTAATAAAATCCTGTGATGTATACTAACGATTAAAAAAAGAGCCAGCCCCTCATTAAGAAGGGCTGGCTCGGGTAATCACGACTTATTGCTGGATGGGTTTCTTAGAAAGTGAAATCCACTCCGGCAACATAGCTACGGCCTGGGGCACGGAACCATTCCGCTTCCTCGTATTGTACGTTGCCGATATTGTTGCAATGCAGACTTGCAATGATGTTTTTATCAATCTGGTACTTTGCTCCAAGATTGAACACTATGAAGTCACCGGGGTAGTACAAGCCATCAGGATTAGGGAAAAATGAGATAGCTTTGTACTGACAGACATACCGTCCTGTGAGGTTCAGAGCAAGTTTGTTAAGAGGTTTCCATGTCGCACTTCCCGATATGGTATTTTCTGGGCGATATGGCAGCCATTTCGGGTCAGGGTTCAGGTCAAGTGTCGTGTCTTGACCCTTTACATAGGAAAGGTTTTGTGCATTCATGTAGGTGTATGCCGCATTGAATGCCCAATCGCTGCTCGGCCTGTAGTTCAGGTTGGTCTCTACTCCCCAGATGCGGGCTTTTGTGATGTTCTTGTACTGGTAGGTCAGAGTAGACAGGTCTATGACAGACTGGATAAGATTATCGTAATTATTGACAAATCCTGCCACATCAAGCGAGACCTTGTCACTGAACTGCTTATAAACGCCCAACTCATAAGCAGTCATGGTTTCTTTGTCAAGACGGGGGTTTGGTGTTCCCCTAACCATTCCTCCATCACGAACAAATCGTTCCTCCAGAGTTGGCGCTCGGAAACTGTTGCCCCATGATGCACGGAACGACATGTCATCCATCGCCTTGTAGTTCATGGCTATACGTGGACTAATGGCATCAACCGATCTGTTTTCAAGAGGAATCAGAGTTCCACCTGCCGTAAGTTCAGCCTGAGTGGCATCAATGCCGCTCCAGTCGTAGCGCAGGGAGATCAATGAGGTTAGACTGTCGGTGATTTTCCATTCATCCTGAAGGAATGCTGCTGCATTTTTCTCCTGTATATTATGAAATGTGTTTGGTACAGGAAACTCGGCAGCTATCTGAGTGGTTTTTACATCGGTAATATTGCCGTCAACGCCTAACAGGAAGCGCTGGTTGTCCGTAGCTCTCCAGTCAAGCTTTGCCCCTGCACCGAAACGGTCGGCTATATTTTCATTGAAATCGCCTGGTTTTCTTGTTGTTAATGGATAGACTTGGGGTGTGTTCGTAAGGTTGTAGTCTATGTGCGAATCATTGTACGTATAGTATACCTTGGTGTCGAGGCTGAGCTTATCACTAAGCAGGTTCACATAATTAGCTCCTACCAGTGAACTTTTTCTTTTGATGATGTCGTCCGTGTAGACATCATAGGTTTTAAAATTAGTAAGAGCCCCTGCCGAGTTGATAATCGCAGCTAACTGAGCGGCGGATACTGAAGTCGGACCCATACGAAGAGGAAATGTTGGCCAGCTTGTTAACGAACTAAAGCTAGCTGGTAACAGTGATCGGAATGCAGGTGAAATAGGCAGGCCTTGATTTGCTGTAAGATATTGAGCAAAAGCCGCCGTACTTTGAAAAACATTCACTCTGGTCCAGACATCATAGGCGTATTCAGGGTGCGGTACATAAGTCGTGGTGGCTGCTGACAGGTCATACGGCCAGTTATAAGCATAGCCGCCTTCAGTCTGATTGTAAAAAGCACTGATCTGGATGTACTGCTTTGCATCAATATCGTACCGCGCCTTCAGCTTAATATCGTTCAGCAGTGTCTGGGCGTTCTGTCGATATCCTTGATCGTCAGCGTGCGAGTAGAGCAGGTCATAACTCCATGGACCGCTCTTGTTCCCAATACCGACATAACTGTTCCAAAGCCATGGAGTGAAGTTTTTGCGATATACGCTCTGGTCACTGGAAGGAGGGGCATCATAAAATCCACCACTTACTCCTGCTTTTACCTCAAAGGTTTCAGGAATATGACCGTAGACATTAACTACGCCGCCCATAGCTCCTGAGCCATAAAGAGTTGCTGCTGCACCTTTTAGCACTTCAACCTTGTCGGCAGCATTCATGTTGACTGTCGTCCACACAATCTCACCGCTTTCCGGGTTGTTGATAGGGAATCCGTCGTAATGGCCCTGTACCCTTGTACCGATACCACCGCCCTGAAATGTGTTGGAACCTCGAATTTGTAATGTTGCAGTTGCCTGTCCGCCTGCGCGCGTGACCACGACACCGGGAACATCTTCAATTACCTGATCAAGGGTTGGGTTGGTTTGCTGCTTGATTCTTTCCTGTGATACTACATTAACAGTTACCGGTACTTCAAGTCGATCCTGTTTGTAGAGTGCAGCACCAACCACGACTTCAGATGCCATAACGGTAGACTGGCCAATGGTGAAGTTTGCTGTAGAGGTTTGTCCGGAAGTAACGGATACAACCTGACTTGTTGGAGCGTAACCTACTATGGAGACAGAGACTTTTTCTTGTTTGGCGGGGACTTTGTAGATGGTGAAGTTGCCGTTCGCGTCGGTTGATGTTCCGATGTTGGTGCCGGCAATTGTTACCGATGCACCGAAAACACCTTCTCCGTCAGCTTTGTCGGTGATTTTGCCCTTAACAGTGCCGGTGTCAGCTCCGTAGGAGGGGAGAGGTACCAGCAAAGCCATCAGGCTGAACGCCGATACAACAAAACGGACAAAGCGAGACGCTTCTGCATGTTTTGTCTTCATGATTGTGTTATAGTTTAGTTGCAATGATACGAACAAAAAACATGGCTAATATTTTTTTGACCTTGTTTGCGCACATAATCATCAGCACAGTCTATCAGCAATCAGAACAGGAATACATATAACATTTCAAATAGCACGTGTCAGATAGTTGTTAATTTATTAAAAAAAAACAGAAAGGTGCAACTAATACTATAAACGTTATTCTATGTGCAATAGTTGGTGGTAGTGCAAATCCCCGTTGAATTCCGGGGAGAGCTGCAATAAACGGATGGGGTATATTATACGTTCAAATAACGCCAAGTTCTTTACCTATGGAGATAAATTCATTAACAACTTTTTCAAGATGTTCACGTTTGTGGGTTGCCATAAAGCTTGTACGGAGAGCTTCGTGCCCCGGCATGACACCAGGGCGGATGAAGGCGTTGACGTAAACACCGGCATCGAAGAGCTTTTTCCAGAAGAGAAGAGTTTTCATCTGATCCTTGATCAGGACGGTAACGATCGCAGTGCGTGAGGGCAGGAGTGTGAACCCGGCGTTTAGAAGTCCTTGGCGAACATAATCGGTATTTGAAATAAGACGTTCAATACGCTCGGGCTCATTGCGGATGATTTCGAGTGTTGACAGCACGGCTGCCACGCTTGCCGGAGTGGGCGAAGCACTGAAAATAAGTGAAGATGCGTTATGTTTGATATAGTTGATGACGCTCCTGTCACCTACAACATAACCCCCGAGAGATCCAAAAGTTTTCGAAAAAGTACCCATGATGAGGTCGACTTCATTTACAAGATCAAACTCAGATGGGGTGCCCCTGCCTCTTTTTCCGATTACACCAACAGCATGAGCATCGTCAATAAGAATTCTGGCATCATATTTCTTTGCCAATTTCACCAATCCTCTCAGATCCACAATTTCTCCTGAAACTGAGAATACCCCATCAGAAACGATCAGTCGTCCTGCATTTCCTGGAATATTCTGAAGAACGCGCTCCAGGTCTTCCATGTTATTGTGGTTATAACGTACCAGATTTGCTCCTGCTCCCTGAGCCATGATGGCCGCAGCAACAAGGCTTGCATGGTTATCGCGGTCGGACACAATATATTCGCCCCGTTGAACCAGAGTGGGGATAATGCCTTGCCCTGTCTGGTAGCCAGTGCTGAAGAGCAGGCAACGCTCTTTTTCAAAAAAGTCCGCAAGCTTTTCTTCAAGTTCAATGTGCAGATTGACTGTGCCTGTCATGTAACGGGAACCGCTGCAGCTTGTCCCGTATTTATTAATAGCTTTTATCGAAGCCTCTTTTACTCTTGGGTCGGCGGTAAGCCCAAGGTAGTTATTTGAACCGGCCATAACCAGTTTCCGTCCTCCAAAAGAGACTACCGGACCTTCGTTTTCGTCTATGGGGTGAAAAAAAGGATATAAACCCTGTGCTTTTACTTCGTCGGCCAAAGTAAAATCAAGGCATTTTTTAAAGAGGTCTTTTGTTTTATCCACAGTAACGCAAATTTACTTCAGCTGTAACAAAAAAAAGCTGGAATTTCTTGTATTTACGGTCATTTGTTAGTGATGTTTCCATCGATGACCGGGTTTTAAGCAGGCTGGATTTAGCCACGTACCGAAATGTATTAAAATTTTTGTTTTTTTGTTGAAACACTCTCTGGTTTTTTTCCTGTTGGGATTGCTCACATTGAAATCTGCTTCGGAAAAGCTTGAATAAAAAAAAATAATGATATGCCTGAAACAATACTTCTGACTGGTTCCACTGGGTTTATTGGTTTAAGGGTGCTGGATTATCTTGCAAATAAGGGTGATATAATAAGAGTATTTCTTCGCACTGAAAGTGTCGTTGGAACTCTCCCCGAAGGTGTGGAGGTCGTTCGAGGCAGTTTCAGCGACCTGGAAGCACTTGCCTGTGCGGTACGGGGTGTTGACAGGATAGTGCACCTCGCGGGGTTGACAAAAGCAGTTGATGAGGCAGGGTACAATGCTGGTAATGTAACACCGGTGGAAAATTTGCTTGACGCAATCAGTGAACATAACAAAACATTGAAGAGGTTTCTGTTTGTGTCATCGCTTACCGCTGCAGGTCCTGCTTCGGAAGGATTATGCGGTGTCAGGGAGTCTGATTTTCCAAATCCGGTGAGTGCTTATGGGCGAAGTAAACTAAGGGCTGAAACCCTTTGTATGGAACGATCAACTGACATTCCGATTACTATAGTTCGCCCCCCCGCTGTTTACGGACCTGGCGATCGGGATGTGCTGCAGGTTTTTCAGATGCTTGCCAAAGGGGTATTGGTGACAGCTGGCAGTGCGGCAAAGCAACGTTTCAGCATGATTTATATTGATGATCTTGTCAGCGGTATCATGATGGCTGCCCGTGCGGATAAGAGCGTTGGCCGTATTTATTATATTACCTCTCGCCATTCATGTTCATGGGATGACCTTATTGCCGCTTCGCAGCCGGTAATCGGTTTTAAGAAACTGCTCAAAATCTCGCTCCCTAAACCGCTGGTCTATCTTGTTGGTTTGGTGATAGGATCGGCAGGCGTGTTTTCCGGAAAACCTTCGTTGATCAATCGCGATAAGGCGAATGAACTCGTTCAGGATTATTGGGTCTGCTCTCCTGATCGGGCTGAGCTCGATTTTGGTTTTAATGCTGGCACATCTCTTGACGAAGGTGTTGCAAAAACGATATCCTGGTATTATCGTCAAGGATGGATGTGAATTCGGGATACCCCGGTAAGATGATATTGATCAGCGAAGCAGTTTCTGCATAAGGCTGAGCAGCAGATATTTTTCATCAGGATAGGGTAGCAGCCCTTTAAGCGCTGCATCTGTTTTCCTGAGTGCAGCGACAGCGCGTTCGGTATCCTGCAGAGAAAATGATCTGGTGTATGTGAGGTAGTTTTTAACGAAGTACTCCTGCTTGCCGTACATACCGAGAATTTTGGCGATTTCTGTCGGTGGAAGTTTCCGGACATCGGGCAATGAAAGTTTCCAGAGACGCATATAAAAAGTGGTAAGAAAGCGGACGATGTTGCCAAGCCCCTCTTTCTGTCCCTCATGATCCATGATCATGAGGGATATACCGCTGCAGAGTCTCAGATTTCGTTCAGCAAGAGCTTTTTCAAGTTCGAAGACGTTGTAGGTGCGCGATATACCGACGCATTCATAGACATCGGATGCTGTGATGCGTTTATCGATGCATCGGGCAGAGGCGTACATAATTATTTTTTCGATCTCGTGGCATATTTCCCGTGCTGATGGTTGGATATAAGTTGTAAATGCCTTGAGTGCATCAGGTTCAAATTCCCATCCGGACGATTTGGCTCTATTGGATGCAAAGATGTCAGGAGTTTTGATGATCGGGAAATCATGGCGATATTTTTTCAGCGCGCTGAAAAAATTATTTTCCAGATCTTTTTTTTCGAGCGGATCAGCATCGAATACAAGAACGGTAAATTCAGCTGGATTTTCGATATAGCTGCTGAATTTTGCATCGTGCTGTTTTTGCAGCTCTTTTGTCAAAGGTTTTTTGATTTTGTCAAATTGCCGGACAATGATAAGCTGTTTTGAGGTGAACATCGGGTATTCGGAGGCTTTCGATATCAGTTCACCCGGTGTGAAATCAGGGCCGAAAAGGATGTGCGTGTTGCATGATGCATCGCTTTCTGATGGGAACAGCGCTGTTCTGATCATGCTGGCACACTCTTCCTTAAGGTAGCTTTCAGGGCCATAAAAGAAATAAACCGGTGAAATAATTCCGGCAAGAATGTTTTTCTTCAGTGCATCCATCGGGGGTTGGGTGCAACGGATTGCACCCTGTATATTAAAGTGAATTTAGAAAGGCAGGTCATCTTTTTCATCTTCAAGCAGTGGCCCCGAAGGTTGAGCTGAAAATGCAGGCGGGGTGCTTTGCGGCCGCTCATAACTTTGTGGTGCTCCTTCGTTATATACCTGTCCGGAAGGCTTGCTATCAAGCATATTCATTTCGGTGATCACAATCTCAGTAGTGTACTGCTTCACTCCCTCTTTTTCCCAGCTTCGTGTCTGCAGTCTTCCCTCTATGTATACCTGCGATCCTTTGTGCAGATACTCTTTGCATATTTCTGCCAACCGTCCCCAGGCAACAACTCTATGCCATTCCGTTCTCTCCTGCCACTCTCCCTGCTGGTTTTTGAACTTTTCGCTTGTTGCGACAGTAAAGTTAGAAACGGTTGTTGAACCCGCCTGACGGCTTTCCGGTTCTCCACCGAGTCTTCCGAGAAGAAATACTTTATTAACGCCTTTTGCCATAGTGTTGTTCTCTTCGTTGATCAAAATTTTCGGGAATTATATCTACATTGTTTAAAAGATATATCTATACCTGCTATACTACAAGCAGTTTTGCATCAATGACGGGGCCTTCCCGACAAAGGAGAACGGTTCGTACACCTTCGTCCGGAGTATTGATTTCAACGCTGCATCCGTAGCAAATGCCTATACCGCAGCCCATCACTGATTCGAGTGAGATATCACATGCTATACAGTGTTCCATGCTGAATTTTGCAAGTGCTTTCAGCATAGGATTGGGACCGCAGCCAAAAAGTTTGATGGGGCCTTCTTTTTCGATATCTGGCAGATCTCTTCGGAGCAGATCAACCACTGTACCTTTG
This sequence comes from uncultured Chlorobiaceae bacterium, assembly GCA_903940125.1. Lineage (GTDB taxonomy): Bacteria > Bacteroidota > Chlorobiia > Chlorobiales > Chlorobiaceae > Chlorobium. The sequence continues at coordinate 40,824 of CAJAJL010000065.1, forward strand.
AAGCCATTGGAACCGTCATCTGTTGCGAACCGGCAGTTACTGAGGTTTTGGGGGAGCAGATCATGTTTTGTCCGTCCACCGATCAGGTTGATCACTGTTTTGCCTTGCGCTGCCAGTGTTTTTTCCAGAAAAAGCATTGGAGCTGTGCCGATTCCTCCAGAAACCAGAATGGCCGTGTGAAAATCATGGCTGGTAATTGCAAAAAAGTTTCCCAGCGGTCCAAGCACCATCACTGTCGAACCCTCTTTGGAATCGCTGAAAATAGCAGTGCCGCATCCAATGGATTTGACCATAATTTCAATTAGCGTTCCCTGGACGTTGTGAATGGAAAAAGGTCTTCTGAGCAATGGTTGTGATGTAGTGTTGACCTTTACATTGACAAAGTTGCCGGGTCTTGCGGTTGAAGCAATTGACGGGCAGTTCATGGTGATGATACTGACATTGCTGCTGATGCGGCGTGTCTGGACGATGGTTGCCCTGACATCGACAATAGTATTTGTTTCGAGCATAACGGGGCTCTTCAGAAAAAGTGAAAGTGCATTACTGAGATGGAATAATTAAGCGAGTGGAGCGCTCATTTGCAAGCCATTCTCTGACATTCCGTTATTGAGGCACCTTTCTTTCATTGTTAATCCGCTCATTTGCATCAGTTGCATCAAAAGGTCGATCGCTCAATTGCTTTCCGGCGAATAATCATTGCAGAAAAAAAATAATAACAGGGATTAAAATTTTTAACATTGCCTGAAGTGTGTATGTTTGTTTCTTTTGTAGTGTCATTTCAGAGTTATATCTTTGACTCTTATGATTTTTCCTCTGTATACCTAAATCAATGTTTGGTTCATGCGTATTTTAACGTTCACAGGTAAAGGCGGGGTAGGCAAAACCAGTGTTTCTGCGGCTACGTCTGTCCGCTTGTCTCAGTTGGGCTATCGTACCCTTGTCCTCTCAACCGATCCCGCTCACAGCCTTTCGGATTCATTTAACCTCCCTCTCGGCGCAGAACCGACAAAGATCAAGGAAAATCTCGATGCAATTGAGGTCAATCCATACGTGGATCTCAAGCAGAATTGGCATTCTGTACAGAAGTATTATACAAGGATTTTTATGGCCCAGGGTGTTTCAGGAGTCATGGCTGATGAAATGACCATTCTGCCAGGAATGGAAGAGCTTTTTTCCCTCTTACGTATCAAACGGTATAAAGCCTCCGGTCTTTATGATGTTCTGGTGCTTGATACTGCCCCGACAGGGGAGACCTTAAGGCTGCTTTCACTCCCCGATACCCTTGCATGGGGGATGAAAGCGGTGAAAAATGTCAATAAATATCTTATCAAGCCGCTCAGTAAACCTCTGTCGAGGATGTCTGATAAAATTGCATTTTTTATTCCTCCCGCAGATGCCCTGGATTCAGTTGATCAGGTATTTGATGAACTCGAAGATATCCGCGATATTCTTACTGATAATAAAAAATCTACTGTTAGACTGGTGATGAATGCAGAGAAGATGTCGATCAAGGAAACCATGCGTGCATTGACTTATCTGAACCTTTACGGCTTCAAGGTAGATATGGTTCTTGTCAACAGGCTGCTTGATATCAACGAGGATTGTGGATATCAGGAGAATTGGAAAGCCATTCAACAGAAATACCTTGGTGAGATAGAAGAAGGGTTCTCTCCTCTTCCTGTAAAAAAACTCAGGATGTACGAGCAGGAAATTGTCGGTCTCAAGTCGCTTGAAATGTTTGCTAAAGACATGTATGGTGATAGTGATCCTTCAGATATGATGTATGACGAACCGCCGATCAAGTTTGTCCGCAATGGAAATGTCTATGAGGTGCAGTTGAAGCTGATGTTTGCCAATCCTGTCGATATCGATGTATGGGTGACCGGCGATGAACTCTATGTCCAGATTGGTAATCAGCGTAAAATCATCACACTTCCTATCAGTCTGACCGGTCTTGAGCCAGGGGATGCAGTTTTTAAGGAAAAGTGGCTTCACATTCCCTTTGATCTTGATCGTCACGAGGAGAGCCGGATGCAAAAAGAGCAAAAAGCGTATGATAGAGGCTAAATTCTCAAGGTGAAGAGCACTTGTTTAGATCAATTTTTATGTTTATGTTTTTAACATATAAGTTCATTATCACATAATCATAACAGAGGCACTGTTTAAACAGATGTCTCATTTCCTTGGAGAGTAGAATGTCGGAATCGTACCAGAAACTTCGTAAGGATTTCAAAGAGCTTGACTTTACTGATCGCCTTACGTTTCTTGCTGAAAGCGTTCTTTTAACTGGTCAGAGTGCAGTTGTTGGTGGCCTGAATCTTGCAGGCAATGTGTTTGATACAGTAACCGGCACCGTAGGTGCTGTTATTGATGCTTCAGGTATCGGGAATCTTCTCGGCAGTACAGGTGGTGTCGTTGGTGAGACCATCGACCGCGTTGCGATTACTGTTAAAGATGCATCAAGAACCGCAAACGAGTTGTATGCAAGCGCTGTTGAAACTGTTGAAAATGCTACAGGAAATGCCGCAACGGCGGTAGGAGATGCAGGGGTATCTGCTTCTGAAGTAGTCAAGAATTTTACCGGATCCTTTCAGAAAGGTCCGATAAGAAAATAGAAGTACTCCGTTTGTACTTACAGTTCATTTTTCTGTTGTAGGAAGAACAATCTTTTTCTTTTGTTTTTTTGTTTATTACCGTAAATTACTAAAAGAATAGTCTTTTAACTTTCTGATAACTTTCCAATAATTAAATTCCAAGGAGGAATTATGAGTGGTGGTGGCGTTTTTACCGATATCCTGGCTGCAGCCGGACGTATTTTTGAAGTTATGGTTGAAGGGCATTGGGAAACCGTCGGTATGCTGTTTGATTCTTTAGGCAAAGGTACCATGAGAATCAATCGCAATGCTTATGGTAGTTTGGGCGGAGGCGGAACAAGCCTTCGTGGATCATCACCAGAAGTTACAGGCTATGCTGTTCCTTCAAAAGAAGTAACATCAAAGTTTGCGAAATAAGCACCGAAACATGTCCGTTTTCAGGCAGTGAAACGTATTTGGTTTCACTGCCTTTTTTATTTTGGCAGTAGTAAGCCCATCTCGAAAAACAGCCTCCTTCTTTCATTTGATGCATGATGTCCGCTCTTGCTTTTTTATCTCCAGTCCTGTTTAAAATCAGCCTTAATAGTTTATGAAGTCGAAAGCACTTCGGTTAATCGAGTAATTTCTGTTTATTCTAAAAATTTGATAGATTTCGGCTCAAAGTCCCAATAGTATTAAGTGAACGAGTGTGGTTAATGGCTAATTTATCTTTGTATATCTCAGCGCAGACTGAACAGGATGATGTAACTGAGTTTTTTCAGAAGCGCCTCATGAATGCGGATGAGAATCCCATTGCATTTTTTGAAGGTGTTTTTTATGAATCACATCAGGAACGCGTAGGTAATATTGCTTTTCAGGATTACTTGATTTATACTGACAAGGCGGTATATTTTTGGGCAAGAGGTTCCAGTAGAGATTATCTTGATAGATTTGATCTAGGTTCCGTTTCAGTCAACAGTCGGAATAAAGATCATGATTTTGCGACCCTTAATTTTAAGATTCGTCGTGATGGGAAGGATCCTGTTTATGTGATATTTGACATGGTGGAACTTGGGGAGGCTGAATTGATATCACGCCTTCAAACTGTTATTGAGTCAATTATAGAAGAACACCTTGGTCTTAATTATTGCAAGGAACTGCCTGATGATGTTGCTGATATAGTTCTTCGTGGAGCTCGAGGAATATGTGTTCCACAAGCAATTTCTGTTCGTTTTGATGCTCCAAATATTGCTCAGCAGGAAAGCCATATAGGGTATGGTCAGGATCTGCTTGAGCAGTACAAGGCGAATATCGGATATGCCTCTCCTGAGCAGCCACAGCATTACAGCGGACAACCTGCGGGTGGAGCAAAGGGTGGAGAACGTCAGTCCGGGGGCTTTTCCCCTGCAGATGCTTTAAAGGGAATTGAAAATATTCTTCCCAAGGACCCGGCTTCACTGAAACGAATTGCCGAATCAATAAAAGAGATGGTTGGCGATGCTCCGTTCAAAATTCGTGAACAACTTAAGAATGATCTGCAGCATGTTCCCGGTATGCTCACAGCTCTCAATGAACTGGTTATCAGTATTGCTGATAATCCACAGGCTGAGCGCTTTGTTCTGAATATTGTTAAAACTGCTGTGCGCAATGACGGGATGATCGGTTCGGTTAACAAACTTATGAAACTGACTTCCAGTTTTGGTGGAGGGGGAAAGAAATCAGCACAGAAGAGTTCGTCAAGAACCGGCGTTCATGACTCAAATGATGATTTGCCGAAGAATCAGCAACGACGCAGAGTCGATGACGATAGTGAAAGCACGGTGAGAAGAAAGAGTATTCATATTAAAAGTGATGATGAAGCAACATTGAATGATGATTGTTTCGGGAATGATATTGGTGGAAGGCAAGAGAATACCATCTCTGCGGCATCTGCAAAAAACATGAAGATTATGGGCGACGTTGATGAAGATGCCGCTCCAAAACGTAAAAAGCTTACGATAAAAACTGATGATGAGAGTACGCCATCCCTTGTGAAAAACATGATGAGTATGGATGACTTGATCGTTGAGGATCGAGTTGATAAAAGTACCACAGGTGTACACCGGAAAAAAATCAGGATTATGGCGGATACGGAACCGGAAAGTACTCATCCGTCTGCAGCGGCTTCCTCGGCGCCGTTATCAGATAGCAAAGCCGTTGATCCCGGTAAAGTTACTGGGGGTGAATATGATAACGAAGGACAAACTCAACGGTAACAAGCGTTCATTCAAAATCAAGTCCACTCAATAGTTTTATAATAAACATGAGAATTATTCTTTACTTGGGTAAAGGAGGGGTAGGAAAAACTACCGTGTCAGCTGCAACTGCAACTGCAATCGCCCGGAAAGGGCAGCGTGTTTTGATTATGAGTACCGATGTAGCTCACAGTCTTGCCGATGCATTGAGCGTTGAGCTCTCTTCAACTCCGGTAGAAGTTGAAAAGAATCTTTTTGCCATGGAGGTGAATGTTCTTGCGGAAATAAGGGAGAACTGGAGTGAGCTTTATTCCTATTTCTCTTCGATTTTAATGCATGATGGTGCGAATGAAGTTGTCGCAGAAGAACTTGCGATTATGCCTGGTATGGAGGAGATGATAAGTCTGCGTTATATCTGGAAGGCTGCCAAGTCAGGTAATTATGATGTGGTTGTTGTTGATGCCGCACCAACAGGTGAGACTATGCGTTTGCTGGGAATGCCGGAATCTTATGGATGGTATGCAGATAAAATAGGCGGTTGGCACTCTAAAGCTATTGGTTTTGCTGCTCCTTTGTTGAGTAAATTTATGCCGAAGAAAAATATCTTCAAGCTTATGCCCGAGGTGAATTCGCATATGAAAGAACTCCATGCCATGCTTCAGGATAAATCCATAACGACATTCAGGGTAGTGCTGAATCCCGAAAATATGGTTATCAAGGAAGCCTTGCGGGTGCAGACCTACCTCAACCTGTTTGGTTATAAGCTTGATGCGGCAGTTGTTAACAAGATTCTTCCTCAAAGTTCATCTGATGACTACCTGCAGAGCCTTATAGATATTCAGAGTAAATATCTCAGGGTCATTGATAACTGCTTCTATCCTGTGCCGATTTTCAAGGCCAAACAATCAATAGCTGAAATCATCAATACCGACAGACTCTATGAATTGAGTCAGCAAATTTTTGAGGATAAAAATCCAGCTGATGTGCTTTACATTGATGACAAGACTCAGTTGCTGGAGAAGGTCGATGGCAAATATGTACTGAGCCTTTATCTGCCGAATGTTGAGGTGACAAAACTTAATGTGAATATCAAGGGAGATGAGCTGCTTGTGGATATCAACAACTTCCGCAAAAGCATTATTCTTCCAAATGTTCTGGTTGGTCGAAAGACTGAAGGTGCCGACTTTGCTGAAGGCAACCTTAACATCACTTTTGCCAACTGATTTAGCCGCAATACACTATAGCTGAGCTAATCCGCGCATATCAAAAAGACAGACTGTTTTCGGAAGCAGTCTGTTTTTGTTTTATGGCAACGGTTTCTTTTACTCGTATCAGTACTGATCGGTCAGTGCAGCATTCGAGCAACTGCAGGATGGTTTGCTGCATTGCAGGGTGCAGCGGATTGGCAATGTCAAGCAAAGGAATAAGCACAAATTTTCTATGATGCATTTCGGAATGAGGGATAGAAAGCGTTCCGGTGTGGATACACAGGTCATCATACAGAAGAATGTCGAGGTCAATGACTCTTGGACTCCATCGAGGATAAGCATCAGGTCGTCCCAGTTCCTGCTCAATAATTTTGCAATACCGGCGAAGTGTTTCAGGAGGAAGGGTGGTCTCAAGAAGGACGACTCCGTTATAAAATCGGTTCTGTTCAGTTTCACCGACCGGTTCGGTCATATAGATCGATGATACTCTGTAAACTGATGTGTTCGCAAGAAGAGTGAGCCGGTCAACGGCTGCCTGAAGGTGATAGAGACGGTTTCCAACATTAGAACCGATTCCGAGAAATACCTTGTGCTTCCGCATCATTCAGGCACGTTTGAGGGAATAATCGGCTTCTGCGTAATCACAGATACCATCAACTGGCGGGTTGCGTTTCCGAACCTTGATACTGACTCTATCAAGAATCTGAAAATCCTGTAGAAGTTCACATGCTATGTTATACGCTACAGACTCAATAAGAAAGTATTTTTTCAGGGTCAGTGCTTCTCTAATTTTTCTGTATACCGCTCCATAATCGACGGTTTTGGTTATGTCATCGTTTTGTGCTGCATCGGTAAAGTCGAATGAAAGTTCTGCATCGACCTCATATTTCCCCCCGATAGTATGTTCTTCTTTGAGTACCCCATGGTGTGCATAAAAAACGAGATTTGTTAACCGGACGCATGCCTGGGTGTGGTGTGCCATAGTCAAGGCCTGATCTCCTTGTTGTCATATTTATTGCCGATAACTTCACATTCAGGAACACAATACCACAAAAGCATATCGGAGCTGCCATCATTGAGTATTTTAAAACTACCCGCTTCAAAGACAACTGTAACGATATAATCATCCCACTGTAACAGATCTCCTTCGTAAATTTCGTGACCATCTTTGTCATAGAGTCCGGTAAACTGAAGCCATTCAGATCGTTGCCTGAACTCAAGAAAATCGATATCCCTGGTATTTACCGTGGAGAATTGCCAACCCTCTTGAAGGGTAGCAATGTTTTGAAATAATGCCTTAAATTTAATCTTATTGATATTCATCACAGTCATCAATAAACAACCAGGAAACAGGGCAGGGTTTCGAGGCAATTTCAGAAGCCGGTATCTGCCCATACCTCATGTACAACAATATAATAATTCTGTATCTCGTTAATACACTGGGGCTAAAATCATTTTTCACCGGCAGTTCACAAAGTCTCGCTGAGTATAAGGTTTGGTCCACTGCTGTTTTTTACAAAATTTCACTACCTTCAATGCGAAAGGCCTTTTTATTAATGTATCAAGAGCGGCAATTATGAATAACAAAGCTCGTAACGATTTTTACGAGGGGTGCCGTGCAAGGGCGATTATGCTTGCTCTCGAAGAGGATCGCTATACAGGTGATATTACCACACTGGCAACTATTGAGCCTTTTCATGAAGGCAGTGCTGTGATCAAAGCTAAGGAGGACGGTATTGTTGGCGGGGCTGATGTTGCCATGCAGGTTTTCTCTGCCTGCGATCCTCTTCTTTCGGTTGTGCTCCACCGGAGGGATGGAGATGCAGTAAGCCGAGGAGATATTATTCTTGAAGTTAAGGGAAAACTTGCACCTCTGCTTATCGGTGAACGTACTGCGCTTAATTTTATGCAGCGTATGTCAGGTATAGCTACCAGAACAAGGGCCTATGTTGAGAAGGTGAAGCATACAAATGCCAAAATTCTTGATACACGGAAAACTGCACCTGGTCTGCGCTATTTTGATAAAGAAGCGGTAAAAATAGGTGGAGGGGTGAACCACCGTTTTGGCCTGTTCGATATGATTCTTATCAAGGACAACCATATTGATGCTTCTGGAGGTATTGCTCAGGCAATCAGACGAGCACAGAAATATCGCGAAAAAAAACATCTTGATGTAAAGATCGAAACCGAGGTACGCTCCATGGATGAGTTAAGCAGGTCTCTGGTATGTGCTCCTGATATTATCCTTCTCGATAACTTTACTCCAGATCTTATCAAGGAGGCAGTTATCTATGTCAAGGAGACCTGTCACACGGTGCTTCTTGAAGCTTCTGGCAATATTGCCATGCACAATGTGCAGGATGTTGCCGAAACCGGTGTTGATTTTATTTCTATCGGTGAATTGACGCATAGTGTCCGGGCGCTTGATCTTTCAATGACAATTAAGCTTGTTTGACAGAGGAGGGATGTGGAGATAGGAGTTGATATTGTCGATCTTGACCGCATCGAAAGAGTTTATCGCCGGTATGGAATGAAGTTTCTTCAGAGGTTTCTTTCCGAGAAGGAAATCGCTGTCTGTCTGCATAAGCCGCAAGTCATAGCAAGTGTCGCCGGTCGGTTTGCAGCGAAAGAGGCAGTTGTAAAGGCGCTTGGAACCGGATTTACCGGTGATGTGCACTGGAAAAGCTTTGAAATACTTAATGATGAGCAAGGTCGTCCTTTCGTGCGATCTGTTGATCCAGATTGTTTCCCTTCTGGATGCTCAATGAAAATATCTATTGCTCATGATCGGCATTCTGCCGTGGCAACTGCACTGATGTATAAAAAATGAAAGCGGGGAAAGTGGAGTTTCTGATTGTTGACAGGACAAAAAAAGCAGGTGTGATTTCTCACACACCTGCTTTTTTTACGATGAAAAAAATTATCCTTTGTGAGCCGGAATTGGCGTCTCTTCTTCGGCGATGGTGACCGCAGACTTGATAATATTGTAGATTTTATCTTTAAGAATAGTATCTGTGATGTAATCTCTGAATTCGGAAGACATATAGGTATTCAGAAGATCTTCCGCATTTGTTGTACCATGTTTATCCGCTTCCTTTTCTGCATAAGCTTTAATGTCATCGTCCGATACTTCAAGATTGTTGAGTTCCGCTATTTTCTGGCAGATAAGAAGCCACTGGGCATGTCTTATGGCATTAGGGTTCATTGAAAGGTTGAACTGCTCTTCGTCAAACCCTTTTGGTAAACGTCCACCCATTTGGCGTTTGGCATTTTCTACCAGCATTTTTGCAAAGGATGCGACAATTGATTTCGGAGCAGGTACAGGGTTGTCATCAATCAGTTTAGCTGAAATAGACTCGAGCAAATCCTCCTCGGATTTTAATAAAAAGTGCTGTTCGATCTGGATGTGCACGTCCGCAGTGAAATCAGCCACAGATTCAAATCGCTGTCCCGTGATCTCTTTGACAAGATCATCCGTCAGTTCCGGCAGTATCAGTCGTTTAATCTCGCTGATGGCAACGCGGTATCGGGAGGGTTCTGCAGATGCATCTTTCCGGTCGTTTTCAATATCGACGCTATCTCCTGCTTTTTTCCCTATAAGCGCCTTATGGAAAGGATTCTCTTCGGGCAGGTACTCAAGACTGAAGTGACGGTTTTCAGTTTTCTCAGCCTCTATTGGTTCACCGGCTTCATCAAGTTTGTATACATCTCCGATTACAGTGTCGGTTGACAATGCAGCTTCATCGACGCTGATCAAAGTGCCGCGACTCTTCAAAATCATATCTATCTCATGCTCGACGTCCTTATCAGTCACTGTATAGCGGGCCTTGGTGAAAGAATAATCGCTGAAATCTTTCAGTTCGAATTCAGGATGGATCTCATAAGAGAGCAGAAGGGTAAGCTGTTCGGGTTCAAAGGTGAAATTGATTATCTGTGCGCGGCTTGCAGGTTTAATATTTTCGGCTTCAGCAACTTCCCCAAAATATTTTGAGGCCATTTTTTCAGCTATTGTCGCCTCAATGGATGGCCCAGCCAGTTTTTTTATCAAGCTTGCAGGGGCATGTCCTTTTCTGAATCCCTTGATCTGTATGCTTCTCTTGGCTTCTTCAAGTTCCTGATTATATTCGGTACCGAACTCTTCCGTGGAAAGTATAATTTCGAGTTCCTGTTCGGTTTCACTGACGTTCTTGATATTCTTTTGCAAGGCTCTCTCTGGTTAATTAGTGAGTGTGAAAAATTGAAAGTTAAGAAGATACGAATTAATCCTGTGTTTTAAAACAGACCTTATCGAGCATTCAGCTTACCCGCCCTGGTTTATACACCAATGTCGAATATGGTATATTATGGAGCAGCTGCAAGGCAGCTTCTGCGACATCGTCAGTCGTGACTGCCTCGATTGCGGCTGTTTTTTCTTCAGGTTCGATATATCTGCCAAAATAGGAAATATCAGATGCCATCTGTGACATTCTGCGGGTCATTTTTTCCATACCCATGATATGTGATCCGAGTAGTTTAGTCTTTGCAGCCCGAACTTCTTCCCTGTCTGGACTTTTCAGTGAGTCGCTCTGGAGCAGCTCTTTGATGAGTTCCAGAGTGACCTTCGTCTTGTTGCTGTCGGTGCCGGCATAAATATTCAGCGTGGTAAGATCATCGTAAAATGTGAGAGACGAATAGACGTTATAAGCCAGGCCCCTCTTTTCACGAAGTTCAAGATTAAGGAGAGAACTCATACCATTACCGAGCATCGAGTTCAGCACCATCAGGCTGTAAAACAGAGGGTCATGCCGTGCTATGGCGGTGCCTAGGACGATCTGCGCCTGGCAGACTCTTTTTTTCAGCGTCAGGACAAAAGGAGTATAATGCTCTGGAAGGAACGGCTGGCGAACGTACTGGCTGCCCGATGATTCTCTGAGTTTACCGAGAAAACGTTCACCTAGCCGCAAGATCTCATCGTGTTCAACCTTTCCGGTAGCAGTGAGCAACATTTTATGCGGGACATAGTGTTGCCGCATGAAGTTTTTCAGAGTATCGCCCGTGAAATTTCCAACGCTTTCTTCAGTTCCGAGAATCGGTTTACCCAGAGGGTGAACGGGAAAGGAGCGCAGATCAAACTCTTCAAAAATAAGTTCTTCGGGAGTATCGTTGACGCTGCTTATCTCCTCAATGACAACCTCTTTTTCTTTGTCGATCTCTTCTGGTGGAAAAACCGGATCGCAAACAAGATCCGAGAGCAGGTCAAAGGATGGCTCAATATGTTCGGCGAGGCAGCGGAGATAGATGCAGGTTTGCTCTTTGGTGGTAAATGCATCAAGGTAGCCGCCGTTTTTTTCAATATTTCTGGCAATATCGAGGTAGGAACGACGTCCGGTACCTTTAAAAAGAGCATGCTCAATAAAATGTGCCAATCCCGGGTACTGTTCGGGGTCATCACGTGAGCCCGCATCAATCTGAATTCCGAGAGTAATGCTTTGTACATAAGGCACTGCATCTGTCACAATTTTTAATCCATTCGCCAGTTCATCTTGATGTACTGATTCTTTTGAAGAAGAAGTTGAAAGATGCAGGGATTTTTGTTTTGACATTACTGAATATTTTTCTAAAGCTTATGACAGGAAGTTGAATGCAATGTAGTTTTAATTCTTATTTTTGTAAACAGTGAAACTTTAACGTCTTTTATACGTTACTTTACTACAGAGATTATTCAATGAAAACAAAGCTGTTTTCGGAAGTTTTACTACCGAATAGGTGGAATAAAGCGGAGATATTTAGCGTTTAATGCCCAGAACAACAATTGTTATAACCGGTGCAACAGGATATATAGGATCCCAGCTTGTTCTTGCCCTGCTTTCTAAATTCTCGGGAGAGATCAGCTGCAGGGTGATTGTGAGGAAAAGTTCGGAGTGTTCTTTTCTGGAGGGTTTGCCAGTTGATATCGTTCGTGCTGATCTTCTTGATTCACTTGCTCTGATGGAGGCGTTTAAGGGAGTGGATACGGTGTTTCATTGTGCCGGACTGATTTCCTATACGAGGCATTTTCGTAATGCACTCTATGATACCAATGTTCTTGGAACAAGAAACGTTGTCAATGCCTCTCTTTTCAACAATGTCAGAAGGCTTGTCGTGACCAGTTCAATTGCAGCCATCGGTGCTACAGAAGATGGCACACCTGCCACCGAAACGACATCATTTCAGGAGTGGCAACGCAGGAATGGTTATATGGAGTCCAAACATCTGGCTGAACTCGAGGGATTACGCGGTGTGGCTGAGGGGCTTGATGTTGTAATGGTGAATCCCGGTGTCGTGATTGGTGTTGACCGGAACAATCCTGCTTCGATCAGTTCATCGAATGATGTTTTGAGTTTGATCTATCAGGGAAAGCTGCCGCTCTTTCCTTCAGGAAGTACAGGTTTTGTAGATGTTCTCGATGTGGTTGATGCTCATCTTGCAGCATGGAAGAAGGGTCGTTCAGGAGAGCGGTATGTTGTTGTTGGTCATAACCTCTCGTTCCGTGAGCTTTATGCCCGTATAGGGAATCTTGCCGGCAGTAGTTCCAGACCTTCATTTATGGTGCCGTATAGCATGGGTTTTCTTGCCGGTCTTGGCGGTGAACTTTGGTCGATACTGTCGAACAGTCCCTCGTTTATAAGCCTGGAAAGTATACGTATTTCATCAAGGCTGCTTGCTTACAGCAATACCAGATCGGTGCAGGAGTTGAGCTTGAGTTACCGGGAGCTCTCTGAAACGCTTAAGACCATTATAACCTGAAGAATCCTCTTTTTTCAATTTTATTACTCATGCTTCATGGATACGCAAAAAATTGACCAGAAGGCAGTCGGGGTTGATCCGGCAAAACTCAAACAACTGAACCTTGCAGTCGAAGCTCTTGAAAAACAGTTTGGCAAGGGAGCTATCATGCGCCTTGGTGATGATTCGGCGGTAATGAAGGTGCTCTCCATTTCAACAGGATCAATGGCGCTTGATTTTGCGCTTGGAGTCGGCGGACTTCCTCGTGGTCGTGTAACCGAAATTTACGGACCTGAATCATCTGGTAAAACAACCCTTGCCTTGCATGTTATTGCTGAAGCGCAGAAGGAGGGAGGTATTGCGGCAATAGTGGATGCCGAACACGCCTTTGATCCCTCTTACGCCCGAAAGCTCGGTGTTGATATCAACGCACTGCTTATCAGTCAGCCGGAATCAGGCGAACAGGCACTCTCTATTGTAGAAACGCTTGTCAGAAGTGGCGCCATTGATGTTGTTGTGGTTGATTCTGTAGCAGCTCTGGTGCCCCAGGCTGAGCTAGAAGGTGAAATGGGTGACAGTGTTATGGGTCTTCAGGCCCGTCTGATGAGCCAGGCATTGCGCAAGCTTACTGGTGCCATCTCCAAATCAAGCTGTGTCTGTATTTTTATTAACCAGCTTCGCGATAAAATCGGGGTCATGTACGGCAGTCCTGAAACGACGACAGGCGGCAAAGCTCTGAAATTTTATTCCTCAGTGCGTCTCGATATTCGTAAAATTGCCCAGATCAAGGATGGCGAGGAGAGTACCGGGAACCGCACAAGGGTGAAAGTTGTTAAAAACAAGGTTGCTCCTCCGTTCAAGAGTGCCGAGTTTGACATTCTTTACGGTGAAGGAATATCCGCCATCGGAGAGTTGATCGATCTCGGTGTTGAGTTTGGTGTTGTAAAAAAAGCCGGGTCATGGTTCAGTTATGGTCAGGACAAACTTGGTCAGGGACGGGAAACCGTCAAGAAGGCTTTGCGTGAAGATCCCGCACTCTATGCAAAGATACATGCGCAGGTCAAGGAGTTGATGGCTCGACCTGCCGAGGTAATTAACGGATAGGTATGAGAATCGGAACCATTGATATTGACCTGCCTGTTATGCTTGCGCCTATGGAGGATGTGACTGACAGGGCATTCAGGCAGCTGTGCAAGCGGCATGGCGCGGACATTGTCTATACAGAGTTTATAAGTGCTGAAGCACTGCGTCGGGGTGTTGAAAAGTCAGTGCGCAAGCTGACGGCAGATGCTGTCGAAAGACCACTTGCCATACAGATTTTTGGCAGCAGCATCGAGTCGATGATTGAGGCCGCTGTGATAGCTGAAGAGTACAGTCCTGATTATCTTGATATTAATTTCGGGTGTCCGACCAAAAAAGTTGCCGGCAAAGGTGCCGGTGCGGCATTGCTAAAGGAACCTGAAAAGATGGCGCAAATTGCTGAAGCGGTTGTTCGTGCTGTAAGTATTCCGGTGACTGCCAAAACAAGAATAGGCTGGGATCGGGAGTCAATCAATATTGTTGATGTCATGCATCGTCTTGAGGATGTCGGCATTCAGGCCCTTGCCGTTCATGGGCGTACGAGAAGTGAAATGTATAAAGGGAAAGCGGACTGGAACTGGATCCGTGAAGTGAAAGCGCATGCACGGATACCGATTATTGCGAACGGCGACATCTGGACTGCAGAAGATGCGGTTGCCATGTTTGACCAGACCGGGGCGGATGGTGTGATGATAGGCAGGGGTTCGATAGGCAACCCTTTTATCTTTGAACGGGCAAAGCAATTGGTGAAAACCGGCAAGCTGATGCCGCTGCCGGATTTCAGGGAAAGAATACAGGCCGCTGTTGAGCATTTAAAGCTTTCAGTTCAGTTCAAGGGTGAAAAGTATGGAGTGCTGGAAATGCGTCGTCATTATGCAACCTATCTGAAAGGTCTTCCAATGGTATCGCGTGTCCGCAATAAACTGGTGCGCGAAGATGGTTGGGAGCAGGTTATCGATATGTTGCTCGCATACGCCGAGGAGTGTGAAGGATATGCAAGGGATGGAACTATCCGTGATAGTGCTGAATATCTCAACGACCATTCAAACAGACTTGAATTAAATTACTAAGTAATAAATATTAAATAGGTTATGAGTAACTCGGATTTTGGCTGTCGAGTAGCGGTGTTTGGTGCAACCGGCCTGGTGGGACGCACTATGCTCAAGGTTCTGGAAGAGAGAAATTTTCCTGTAAGCGACATCGTTCCGCTTGCTTCACCCAGAAGTGCCGGTCAGGTTGTTCGGTTCAAGGGGCGGGAGTATATAATACAGGTTCCATCAAAAGAGGTGTTTCGGGGTGTCGATATAGCGCTTTTTTCAGCAGGTGCTGCTGCCAGTAAAGAGTGGGCTGCGATTGCTGCAGCGGAAGGTGCCGTTGTTATTGATAATTCGTCTGCATTTCGAATGGATCCTGATGTGCCTCTTGTGGTGCCGGAGGTTAATCCTGGAGATATTTTTAAAGGAGATGGTACGCCTGAACCTATTATCGCCAATCCAAACTGTTCAACCATTCAGATGGTCGTGGTACTCAAACCTCTTCATGACCGCTACGGCGTGAAGAGAATTGTGGTGTCCACCTATCAGTCTGTTACAGGGAAAGGGAAGGTTGGACGGGATGCCCTTGAAAGCGAGCTGGCTGGTGAGAAGCAGGATCAGTTTACCCATTTTCACCAGATAGCCTTCAACGCAGTGCCGCAGATCGATGTGTTCACGGAGAACGGCTATACCAAGGAAGAGATGAAGATGGTGAATGAAACCCGAAAGATCATGGGAGATAACTCCTTAAGCATTTCACCTACCACAGTCCGTATTCCTGTCTATGGCGGACATGGAGAGTCACTTAATATAGAACTTGAGCGCGATTTTGATATCGACGAAGTGCGCGAGCTTCTCAGTCGTTCACCGGGGATTATCCTTCAGGATGACCCTTCAGCGCGCATCTATCCCATGCCGTTGACCTCTTATGAGCGTGATGAGGTTTTTGTAGGAAGGATTCGTCGTGATTACTGGCATCCTCAGACGTTGAACATGTGGATTGTAGCAGACAATCTCAGAAAAGGTGCTGCAACCAATGCTGTTCAGATTGCCGAGGTTGTCATCGCGAAAAACTTATTGTGCCGTCAGCTCCAGTAAGAGCCATCAGTGCGGTGCTGATGGCTCTTACTGCTGACGCAGAAGAGATGGAACAGTTTTGCGGGTTGCTTATAGGTATCGATGGAGGTAACCCGAGAGTTTTCAGGGTAATTGAGGTTTGTTTTCCGATCAGCGCCATCATTATTCTGTCGGCCATTGTGCCAGTAACCTGTACACTTGTTTCGTGGCTGATCGGATTATCTACAAGTTCCTTTATGGCGAAGTATTCCCTCTCTTCCCTGTTATTGACATGATGGAAGGCGAATTTTTCAATGCGCCCATTTCTTGATATGGTGAGAAGTACATAGTTGTTTTCAAGCTCAAGGATAACTTGTGTTTCTCCGGTGAGCTTCGAGAGGTAAAGCATAGGCAGTTGCGGAGAGCCGCTGAACACTATCCGATGATTACTTGAAAAGAACTCCGAAACGGTTCTGCACAGTTCTTCAGGATAGAAGAGCAAAAGCTGTCTGTTGTGCAGTCCGGTGAAGGTATGGTCGTTATAGGCCGTATTGTCACAGCTGTATTTTTCAGGGTTGGTTAAAAAATATCCTGCTTCAATGGTGCAGTATTCCCTGCATTCATCCGGGCTTGCATTGGCAGAAAAGTAGGCCGGAAGGGGCAGATAGGTTCCCGGTTCAATACAAAGCGCAAGGTCTTCGTTCTGCCACTCTTTAAGGTAACGCTCAAGTTTGTTCAGGATGCGCTTCCCTTTGCCTGAAGCAATGTCGCCAAGGCCTGATGGAAGTGTTTTACATGCGCTGAGGCTGTATCCGGTGTTTCCAGATGTTTTAAGCCGGACAACAGTGCATTCTTTTGTGTTGATGGAGCATGCTATCAGGCTTTTACTCATTATTCCAAGGTGAAATGTTGTTTTAGGACTTCAAGCTTTTTGTTGCTTATCCCTTTGACTTCAAGAAAGTCCTGAAATTGTTCCACTTTTCCGCCTTTCTCTGTTCTGAAAGTAATCAGTCGACCAGCCATAACCGGCCCGATTCCTGGAATTTTCTGTAATTGCATATTGCTGGCCTTATTGAAAGAGATTGTTCCGGCAAATACTTTTTTCAATAATGAGCGGTGTTTCGGCTTCTTTTCAATCGTCTTCTCCTTTTCTTCGGCAGCAACCTCTTGCAACATATCTTCTTTAACTGTTGCCTGTTCTACGGTGGCAAGCTGGATAAGGCTGTCGACTTCTGTTTCCCGATAGCGGGTAGTTTCGGCCTTTTTTATAAGGAGGTCTGCGTTTTCAACCGAATAGATATTCTTCATAATAACCCCAAGCACCAGAAATCCCATAAGAATCGATACCATGTAAATTTCAGCTCTGGTGAGGCTGAGTCTGATGGCCAGTTTTTCAAGGAAATTCATAGTGTTAAGCTATTACTCTTTTTATACAAAAATACGTTTTACTCTGGAAGAAACCGAACAAAGTGTTTCGTAGCTGATAGTGCCGGCAATGTCGGCAAGTTCGTCAGCTGAAGGCCCCTCCCATCCAAAAAGAATAGCTCTGTCTCCTGTTTTGACATCATGTTGTGTGCCGAGGTCCACCATGATCTGGTCCATCGTCACCGTACCTGCCTGATGGTAGGTTTTGCCGTTGATCATAACCGCAGATCGATTTGACAGTGCCCTGAAATAGCCGTCAGCATATCCGGCCGCGATTGTTGCAATATGCCGTGGCCCTGGTGCAGTCCATGTCCGGTTATAGCTGACTGTAGTTCCGGCAGGTACCGTTTTTATAAAAATTACTTTTGCCTCAAACTGCATGACTGGTTGTACATCGAGACGGCACGGAGTGATCTTTGCTGGATGATAACCGTAGAGCAGAATGCCTGGACGAACCATATCAAGCCATGAGTCCTGCAGCGAAAGGATTGCTCCGCTGTTTGCTGCGTGTTTCAAGACCCTACGGTTGGAAGCATGCTCGTATTCTGAAGTAAGTGTTTTAAATAGAGCAAGTTGTTTTTCTGTGAAGCCATTGGTTGATGTGCTGTCGGCAAAGTGGGTATAGATACCCTTAAGTTCAAGGGAAGGAGATTGGTCGATCTCTCTGAACATCTCCATCGCTGTTGAAGGGGAAATACCGAGTCGTCCCATACCAGTGTCGACTTTGACCTGTATGGAAAGTGTTTTGTCATGCTTTGTGGCAATTTCCTTTGCAGCCTGAAGAGTTGCGGTATCGCAGAGTGACAAGTCAATGCCGTATTTCACGAAAAATTCAATATGAGAGGGCAGCGGTGCAGAAAAAGCCAGAATACTTGCAGTTTTTTTAAGTGCGCCGCCGGTTTTCAGTTCAACAGCTTCATGGATGTTTGCTACACCAAAATCTTCTATACCAGATGCTTCGAGTGTTTCAGCAACTTTGTGGACATTATGGCCATAAGCATTTGCCTTGACAATCCCCATGATACGTGCTTTTCCACCTATCCTTTCACGGATGAGCCGGGTATTTCTGGTAAGGTGTTCAAGGGAGATAAGGGCTTGAGTCATGGTTTCGGCAGGCATTTCTCTCGCAGAAAAGCCCGGATTTGGGTTGTCCATAAGGTGCTTGCCGTTTTGTGGTTACAGGGGGATGTTTCCCTGGTTCCGGAACTTTCTGTAAAAAAACATATTTTGTTTCTGATTATCAAATATTGAATAGTCGCTTATTCCGCCTCTATCGCGAATTGAGCAATTAATGTATATTTTATTTGAGTGTTGTCAGGGCTTGTTGTCACTTTAACCTACTTTTCAGCTACTATCATGTCGAACCACGATATATTCGGGCTGGCAGCAGAAACACCGCTGGTTCTTGTCAAACAGATGGCCCGCAACATCCGGCCCAGGGTTATGGCCAAGCTCGAGTATCTGAACCCGGCTTGTTCGCACTATTACCGTGTGGCATCAGCCCTCATTACTGATGCTGAAGAGCGCAAACTGATTTATCCGGGAATGACCCTTGTTGACTGGACCTGCGGCAACAGCGGTATAGCACTGGCCATGGCAGGTGTCAGACGAGGGTACAAGCTCCTTTTTGCTGCACCTGATAAAATATCGAAGGAGAAGCAGGAGGTGCTCAGAGCTATTGGTGCGGAACTGGTTATTACACCTTCAGACGCTTTACCTGGAGAGCCTCGCAGTTGTATGAATGTTGCTGAAAGTCTGGTTAAAAGTATTCCTAATGCCTTTTATGCAGGTATGTACGATAATCCAGTCAGTATAAAGGTTCACAGTGAATCTACCGGCAGCGAAATATTTCACCAGACGGAGGGCAAGGTTACCCATGTTTTTGTCCCGATGGTTTCAGGTGCCATGGCTTCCGGTCTTGGCCGTTTTCTGAAAGAGAGAAATGCCAAAATCAGTATTATAGGCGTTGAATCACAAGGTTCAATATATGCGGGTCTTTTGAACAAGGTAAAGCCTGGCACACCGGTTT
Source organism: uncultured Chlorobiaceae bacterium (assembly GCA_903940125.1). Classification (GTDB taxonomy): domain Bacteria; phylum Bacteroidota; class Chlorobiia; order Chlorobiales; family Chlorobiaceae; genus Chlorobium. The sequence goes on from CAJAJL010000065.1 coordinate 60,207, forward strand.
TTACAGAACTTGAGGAAATAGGTTCCTTGCAGGAATCGGCTTTCTGGGATCCATCGGTTATCGATGATGTTATACAGGTCAGCGATTATGACGCGTTTAACTGTGGAAGGGAACTCTTGAGGGCAGAAGCTGTATTTGCCGGTGGAGCCTCCGGTGCGGTTATGTCTGCAGCGCTTCAGGCTGGTAAGGAATATGGTGAGGATGATTGTGTTGTTGTTGTGATGAATGATTTCGGAGGTTATTATCTCAGCAAAATGTACAGTGATGAATGGATGAGGAAGCGGGGCTTTTACCGAAAAACGAAATCAGCTCTTGAGCAGATTACCGCAGAGGATATTCTGCAGTTGAAAGTACGCAGGGATCTGATTGTTGCATATCCTGAAAATACCCTTGCTGAAGTGTTTGAAATGATGAAGCAGAACGATGTTTCCCAGCTTCCGATTGTATCCTATAATGCTCCGATCGGCAGTATCAGCGAAAATAAAATTCTTTCCATTCTTATTGAAAACGATGAGGCGATGAACTCAAAGGTTGTCGGGTTCATGGAGCAGCCTTTTTCCGTTTGCCAATTGGATGCTACAATTTCCGAATTATCTGACAAATTGCAGCAAAGTGCATCAGGTGTGTTGATAAGTCTGTCAGACGGAAGGCTTCAACTCCTTACTAAATCGGATCTTATTGATGCGTTGACTCATAAGTGAGGCATATGAAATTATCTGGTTGCTTTTTTGATGGGATTTACTTAATTAAGCACCTCTGAACATTCCTCTTTTTTTTTAGGTTTGATGCACTATATTGCGCAATGAAGCTGGAAAAAATGTCAGGCAAGATACTTCCTGACCCATACAATCATGGATAAAACAGAGAAGATCCCGACGATTGATGAGCGGGCTAACCACCAGCAATATGATATGAAGGTAGAGTCCAGAAAAAGGCAGTTTATTTTAGATGGTAAGATCAAGGCTTGCTTCTGTGAAGGATGCGGTCAGATTACCGACAAGACGTTTGTTGGTGAATGGATTCCGAGTGATAAGCCGAAGGACGATGATTTTTTGACGGCAGTTCCGGTTAAAAAACATAAAGAAGGGAAAAATGGCGTCAGTGATGTGCCACCTGCAGCTGAAAACCAGTACTGGATTCGCTGTTCGCAGTGCAATCAGGTTTTTCTGCTTAAGGAGTGGCAGATACAGATTGACAGGGAAGTGAGCCCCGAAGAGTTGAAAGCTGAAGATTGTCAGGTATACTCGCCCCATGGTATTTATGCTAAAGGGGATGCTCTCTTTCATAAGGCGCTTGGTGAGGTTGGAGTGGTCAGGGAAAAACAGGCTACGGGAAGTGGAGCTTTTGTGATTATTGTGGAATTTTGTAAAAGTGGCAGGAAACAGCTTCTTGAAAATGTACAGCTGAATTCTTCAAAAGAAAAAAATTCGGAGAGCCTTACCGATATTATTAAATTAAAATTAAGACGTTGATCTTTTAAAAGGGGGTGAATTAGATTGGTTAGTGTGCAGATAAATGATAATGAATCGATCGATAAAATGCTGAAGCGCTTCAAGAAAAAGTATGAGCGTGCAGGAGTTTTAAAGGAGTTTCGTGCAAACGCATACTTTGTTAAACCTTCGATTGATGGTCGTTTAAAGCGTTCGAGAAGCAGACGTAGAGCCCAGCGGGCAAATGAAGAACGTAATTCATGATTATTCTGATGGGAACAGTTATGCAGGGCAGCTCCTTTACGGGAGTTGCTTTTTTTTTGTAAACACCAATCTATTGGCTCATGAGAGTGTTCAAAGGTGAAGTTACAGCATTGCCGCCAGACAAATCGATCTCCCATCGTGCAGCACTTATAGGTGCGTTATCGGAAGGTACAACGGAGATTACGAATTTTTCCGGTGGATTTGATAATCAGTCAACACTCAGCGTGTTGAAGGATGCCGGCATTACGATTCGGCAGCTTGAGGAGGAGGGAACAGACGGCCGTCGTATTCGGAAGGTAGTTATCGAATCGAAAGGATTATGGAGTTTTCAAGCCCCATCCGATCCGCTGATGTGCAACAATTCAGGCAGTACCATGCGAATGTTTGCCGGTATTCTCGCAGCTCAGCCATTTACAAGTAAGCTGACAGGCGATAGCTCGCTGATGAAGCGGCCAATGAAAAGGGTTGCTGACCCGTTACGCATGATGGGTGCCTCTATTGAGCTTTCAGCATCAGGAACCGCTCCCATCCTGATCAATGGTTCTAAAGATCTCAAACCCATCGAGTATCGTCTTCCTGTCCCTTCAGCGCAAGTGAAATCACTTGTGGCTTTTGCCGCTCTTCATGCCGATGGTGAAACCAGGATTATTGAAACCGTGCGTTCGCGCGACCATACTGAAGTGATGCTCGGTCTTGAGACGGTGGAGCAAGAGGGTGAACGAGTCATAGTGGTACCTGGTAGAAGATGTATTGCAGCAAAACCGTTCTATATTCCTGCTGACCCTTCCGCAGCATGTTTTATCGTTGCGCTTGGTCTGCTTGCCCGCGGTTCGGAAATTTTGATCAGGGATGTCTGTCTTAACCCTACAAGAGCCGCATTTCTTGATATTCTTTTAGACGCCGGAGCTGATATATCAATTGAAAACCAGAGAGTGGTTGGTGGTGAATCTATTGGAGATATTCTTGTTCGAAGCCATGCGGGGCTTGAACCTCTGCTGATCAGCGACCCTCAACTGGTTGCCTTTATCATTGATGAAATTCCCATGCTTGCCGTGCTCTCTGCCTTTGCATCCGGTCAGTTTGAACTTCATAACGCAGCCGAGCTGAGAACCAAGGAGAGTGACCGGATTGATGCTATTGTAGTCAATCTGAAGCGTCTTGGTTTTGATTGCGAGCAGTATCCAGATGGCTTCATCGTCAAGGGTCGCTTGTTAACACCCTTTAGCACTGTTGTGATTGACAGCTTTGATGATCACAGGATTGCCATGAGCTTTGCCATTGCCGGCAAGGCTACAGGGACACCACTTGATATTTCTGATATCAACGTTGTCGGTGTTTCGTTTCCGAATTTTTTTGAAATGATTGAGAGTCTGGAAGTCTGATGCGTCATGACCGGCAGGAACAATGCAACGTCAGCGCAATCGGACTTGTTCAAGATGGTCAAGCAGTGCGCGGTTGAAATTTTCGGGCTGCTCCATATTTGAGATATGTCCTGCGTCCGCAATCAGATGCAGCTGTGATCCGGAAATGCGGGAGCTTATGCTTCTGGCCGTTTCAGGGGTAGTGAGCTTGTCCTCAGCTCCGTTAAGGACCAGTACAGGGCAATGAATTGATGAAAGGATCGAGCTTGCATCGGAACGCATCATGATTGCCCGCATTGCTGCGGTAATAACCCTGGATGGCTGCTGTCTTATGATATTCTCGGCTTGAGCCACCAGTTCCTGCCTCGTTGTGTAGGTCGTTGCGGTAAAATAATTTGGTATCATGCGCCGTATTGCCTCTTCAGCTCCGCCAGTTTCAACGGCATGTATGAATGCCTCTCTTGTACTTCTTGCTTCGGGTGTATCACCTTCTGCCCTGGTATCACAGAGTACCAGTGATGCTGTTTTTTCAGGGTAAAGTCTGTAAAATTCAAAAGCCTGATATCCACCCATCGAAAGGCCGGCAATAGTCGCTTTTTCTATCTTGAGTGATTCAAGAAGTATTGAAAGTTCGTGGGCGTATTCAGTAAAGTTCCAGTTTGCTTTTTCGACCGAACCCTCTATGCCATAAGCGTTTGGTGCTATAACAGTAAAGCCGGTCTTGCCAAAGGCTTCAATCTGCGATTGCCACATTGAGGCAGAGAGAGGAAAAGCGTGCAACAGGAGCAAAGCATGGCTTTCCTTTCCACTTGCTTCTAAGTCAGTGCTTATGTATGTCAGCATATATCAGTTTTCCTGGGTTTTGGGATATCCCTTGATGTCCCTGATAATGCTGTTGGCTTCGTTCAGAATTTTTTTTGCTTCGTCACGAGCCGTGTCGATTATTTCCTGAGAACGTTTTTTTGCATCATTATTGTAAGCGCTATCGTTCTCATTGCTTTCGTATAATTCGTTAGCTTTGTCGATTGCAAGCTTTACTTTGCCTGAAATAATCTGCTGGGTTTCAATCCCTTTATGCGGAGCGAACAGTAATCCCATAATTGTTCCTACAGCTGCGCCAAGCGCTGCTCCAAAAAAAAGCCCCTTATAAAATTTATCCTGTTGTTCCATAGTGCAATGAGGTTTTATTTTAAATAATATAAGATTTACCTCTTTAACATACTCATAATCTCTTCGCGGGACTCAACAATCCGCTCTACCAGATCCCTCCGGCAAAGCACTCTGAATTTCTTGGTATAGCGTTCAAAAGCAAGAATAAAATCTGAGCGGAAAACCGATTCGTTTAAATCGTCAAATCGTATGTATTCGGACTTAAGCTGCAGGTTGTAGTGGATGTGTTCGGAACGAGTAGGATAGACCCTGAGCTCTTTTAAGTCTGCATAATCAAAAATATCTTTTTTCGAGGGCGGATCAATCAGCACCTCATGACCATGCAGGCCGATACCGTAACGTTTGTTGAGAAAATTGCAAATCTCCACTTCCATCACCCTGCGCATTTTGCTGTCAGTATTATAGATAAACCACCGGTCGTCCGCCAGAGCTGAATCTTCGAGGTAGGGTTGCACAGTTATTGCCCTCTTGTAGACTCTGCGCATGAGGATATCTTCAAGAAAGTCTCTGAGAGGATTATTCTTTTCCGGTATAAAGGTTTTCAGTTCATGCAGCACCCGGTCATCGGCATTGCCATAAAAAAGTGTACGCATGCCTTCAGGTGTAAGTAATCCTTCGCTGACGATATCCTGTAGAAGTCTGCGAAGCATAGCCGAAAGAGCCCGGCTGGTGTGATGCCAGTAGACGTTGCGCATCATCATATATTTTGCAAAAAGCAGGCTTTCAAGCGGCGCTATCCCTTTTTCAGTTATGGCAAACCGTTCATGCTGCGGATCAGGCACAAAAGACTCAATGAGTCGTTCGATATCGATGTTTCCATAGGGAATATTGCAGTGATGAGCATCGCGCATGAGATAGTCCATTTTGTCGGGGTCGAGCGTACCACTGATGAGTTTGGCAAACTGGTTTCCTGAACTGCCTGTAATGAGGTTTATGACTGATTCAGGTGATACTTTCCACTCTTCCTGAAGAATTTCAGCTATTGTGGGAACCCCTGGATTTTCTTGATAAATAAAGTGTCTGCAAAGCTCTTCATGATGCAAAAAGACAGGTTTATTCCCGCACAAGGGAATCTGTTCCTCAATAATATGGGCATGGGGGAAGTGACCGATATCGTGCAGCAGGCATGACGATAGCAGTAACCTGCAGTTATGGTCATCAAATTGAAAGTGCTCATCCTGAAGGCTCAGGGCCAGAGGGTTTGTCAGCATCCTCTGCAGAATCAGCTTCATAAGATGATAAACACCTATCGAGTGCTCAAACCGTGTATGAGTAGCACCAGGGTAAACCTGCTGTGAGAAGGAGAGCTGACGTATCCCTTTTAGACGCAGAAATGATGGGTGAGAAAGAATCTTTTTCAGCGCTCCGCTCAGCGGGATGTGTCCCCATATGGGTATGCGGATAAATCCACCGTCAGATTGAAAAAGCAAGTGTTCGGCTATCATAGTCTCCCTGGATTTGATAAACATATGGCTGCTTCATGAAGATACGCAACGAACCACCGCCAGCAAACCGTGACACAATAGTTGGAGCTGGTGATCTGCCTGATAATAAATAATCACAATCAACATAATATTGTCGGATGTCATTAGGACAAGAACTACTAAATGCGTAATATTGATGTATAATATAGTGCATTAATTTTGTGTTTGTTTGTCTTTTTGATAAACGTAAAAATTTTCAGAGGAGTTGATATGCAGAAGATTATTGTTACCGATCTCATGGGCTTCTCAAGTCAGCAGGTTAGTACGGCAGGAGTTGATTTGACGACCGGTCAATGCGTTCGACTTATACCGTACCTAACGACTTCAGAAGCCAAGAAATTAAACATTCTTCCCGGTGCGATTCTAACCGGAGAATTTACTCCGGTTCAGAATCCTGAAGCTCCATATCAAGAAGATATGTTTTACAAAAAGCTCACCTATGTGGGCACCTGTAGTTCTTCGGATTTTAAACTTGCGTTACACACTGGATTATTTGATACCGTAGAAAAGGGATTTCAGATTAAATTGGGGCAAAATCAAAAGTACATTCCTGTTGGTCATTCATTTGACAGATCAATAATTACAATAAAAGCACAACCGGACAAGGTTGAAGTTGTTGAGAGTGCTTACAATCCGGGTAAGATAAAGTTAAATTTTGTAGATAATTCCGGTTGTGCGTTTAATTATATGTCCTTAAATGACTTAGGCCTCAATGGTGTTGCAGATAGTTGCCATAACATGAAAGAGCTGAAAAAATTGAATGAATTTATTTGTTCGCAGGTTGAAGTCTACCTGCGCATAGGTTTGAGCAGCCCTTGGAACAATGGTAAAACAGATGGGTATTGGATGCAGGTTAACGGATTATATACATTTCCGGACTACCATCATGACATCAGATCCTTCCATTGATTATTTTATCTCTATGAGTCATTAAGCCTGCTGCTATAGCGATGAATGAAATTTATACGATAGGTCATTCAAACAATGACATATCTGAGTTTATCGAATTGTTTCGTCAGCATTATATCACGGCTCTCTGTGATGTTCGCTCTTACCCCTTCAGCCGTTATTCGCAGCAATACTCTCAGGAACCATTCAAAAATGTATTGACAGCAAATGGTATAGCATATATGTTTCTTGGAAAAGAGCTTGGTGCACGGAGTGACAATCCGGCATGCTGCAAACAAGGTAAAGTTCAGTATTCGCGACTGGCAAATGAACCAACATTTCTTGAAGGAATTGATCGTCTCAAGCAGGGGATAAAGAGATATTGCATTTCACTCATGTGTGTTGAGAAAGATCCTATCGAATGTCATACAGCGCTTTTTGTGGCTCGACATCTCTATGTGTCAGGCATCCAGATAAATCATATTCTGGCAGACAGTTCATTGGAATGCCATGAAGAGATGGAGTCCCGTCTTCTTGCTGTATATAACCTCCCTGAAGGAGATATGTTTACTACCAGAAGGCATTTTGTTAATGAGGCATATTTTTTGCAAGGCGAACGGGTAGCATATCAAAATGATGCGATGTGAGGTTATCCCGTCGCCTTTCTTGCCTCTTTGAGGTGCAGCCGGCAGACTTTGCGGAAATGGTGTCCATAGATTGCCAGGGTAACAGCATGCGGCAGTGCTTTCTGACGGTTAAAAAAGGTCCATATCAGCATTTTCCAGTACTGAAAACGTTCGCGGCCTACAACTCCGAGAAGCACTGTTGAACGAGCAAAGGCAATGATGTTGCTGAAGCGGAAGCTCCCTTTCAATTCAGGTGTCCTGTACTCACGGAGGAGTGTTCGGATCCTTGTATAGTACTGTTTCGGTGCGTAGAGCTGCGTCATCATGTCGGTATACCCTTTACGCAGAATTTCCAGATCCATTTTTGGAATAATGTTCGTGTTGCTATCAGCATTATCTCCGCTTGAGTTGTGCAGCAATCTGCCCTCTTTTTGCATGCGCTCATATAACTTTGTGCCGGGAAGTGCCTGCAGGATGCCGACCATTGCGGTGACAATACCGCTCTTTTGGATAAATTCGACTTGCTTCTGGAAAATCGATGGAGTGTCGCTGTCAAAACCAACAATAAAGCCTCCCTGAACTTCCATACCAGCCTGCTGGATTTTTTTGATATTGCCGAGCATGTCTCTTGAGGTATTGTGCTCCTTTCCACAGGCCTCAAGTGCTGTATTGTCAGGAGTTTCTATGCCGATAAAAACCTGGTAGAAACCTGCTTGTACCATCAGTGACATAAGTTCCGGATCATCAGCCAGGTTGATAGAACATTCGGTAAAAAATTTCGTGGTTGATTTGTTGCTTTTTTGCCATTCGATCAGTTGAGGAAGAAGCTCTTTTTTCAGGTAACTTTTATGGGCAATAAAGTTATCGTCAACAAAAAAGATACTGTCCCGCCATCCCAATCGTTTTATCCCGTTAAGTTCTTCAATAATCTGGGTGCTTTTTTTTGTGCGGATTTTATGGCCAAAAAGAGATGTTACATTGCAGAAATCGCAACGGTAAGGACAGCCCCTTGAAAACTGTACTGCCATGGCAACATATTTGTTAATGTCGAGCAGATGCCACTGCGGGGCAGGAGTATGGGTAATATCTGGAAACAGTTCAGATGTGTAGATTTTTTCAGGAGTTCCATTGTGCAGATCTTCAAGAAACGGCAGAAGGGTAAGCTCGGCTTCGTTCAAAACAAAATGATCGACAGTAGGGAATGCTTCAGGCTCAGAAGTAAAGAGCGGGCCACCGGCAACTATCTTCAGACCAGCCTTGTTGCAGAGGTCAATGATTTTTCTTGCTGATTCCTGTTGCACAGCCATGGCACTTATGAAAGCCATGTCAGCCCATGCAATGTCCTTTGCGGTTAGAGTAGATACATTGAGGTCAATGAGTTTCCGTTCCCAGCTTTCTGGAAGCATCGACGCTACGGTTAACAGGCCAAGCGGAGGAAGCGATGCTTTCTTGTTAACAAACTTAAGGGCGTGCTTGAAACTCCAGAAGGTATCGGGGAATTCGGGGTAGATCAGAAGAATATTCATTGTTGCATTGACTCCGGCAATTCAGTTCGATGTGTTTTTATAAAGCATTAGGCAAACGCACTGTTGAGCATTGTTGATATATAAAACACTGAAAGGTTGGTATAAAGTTTCATATATAAAATATATAAACTTGGCCTAATATCTGTCAAGAGTAAATTTTTCGCCGAGATACATTTTTCTAACCTCGGGGTTCGAAGCTATTTCTTCAGGACTGCCATGCATAAAGATGCTGCCATCGAAAAGCAGGTAAGCATGATTAGTGATGGAGAGGGTTTCATGGACGTTATGGTCTGTTATCAGCACCCCTATGTCGCGTTTGGCGAGTCCTTCAACGATCTGCTGAATATCTTCAACGGCAATGGGGTCTACTCCGGCAAACGGCTCATCAAGCAGAATGAATTTTGGGTTAAGGGACAAAGCTCTTGCTATTTCGGTGCGCCGACGTTCACCACCGGACAGGGCATATCCCATGCTTTTGCGTATTCCTGCGATGTTCAGGTCTTCCAGCATCATATCGGTTTTTTCTTTTCTTGCCGCTTTTGACAGGGAGGTGAATTCAAGCACACTCAGGATGTTTTCCTCAACGGTCAAGTTTCGGAACACTGAAGCTTCCTGGGGGAGATAACCAATACCGAGACGTGCCCGCTTGTACATGGGAAAGCGGGTGATGTTAGTTGAATCAAGAAATACATCGCCTCCGTTAGGTCGAACCAGGCCGACAATCATATAGAATGTTGTGGTTTTTCCAGCACCGTTCGGTCCGAGAAGCCCGACTATTTCACCCTGCTTCACCTCGATGGATGAGCTTTTAACAACTTCCCGTTTATTGTAGACCTTTTTTAATTTACTGCAGCTCAGAGTAGCTTTCATGCTGTTGCTCAAAATGTATTGTTTCGTCTACTGTTGCAGAAGTTCGACCAGTTTTAGAAAGTACAATATATTGAAAACATTGCATGGCTGAAGATGGAGTGTTTGCGGGGTCGTGAGTAATAATAATAATGAGGGATAAAAAAACGAGGCATAAAGCCTCGTTTTAAAAAGAAGATGAAACGATCGTGAATCTTAATCTTTAAAACGTTTTTCAATGTCTTTACAAGGTTTGGCATAACCGGATACTTCAGGAGAAGAACCTCTTAACCCTGTTGATGATGAGCCTCCGTAAATGAAAGGATATGCATTAACGAGTAAACGTTTCGTTGTTTTTCCAACGTTCTCCAAAGCATCACCTACTACCCACCAGTGCCCATCAATGAAAACTTCCAAAAATTTTCCGTAGGCTTCTGCCCCTCCGGTAAAAACTCCCGATAATTTGCTCATGGCCACATGATTTAGGGTTAATTACATTCTTGTGATCAATTTAAAGAATCCTGTCATTATAAAAAAATATTTTTATGTTTCTGTGATGGCGATTTCCGGCCTATGACTTTTAGAGCCGTGAGATGCCTGTTCAATTTACGTTTTAAACCTTATAGAGTAGTTTATCGTATGGGAAAAGTGATGCCTTACAAGGGAGTATGGCCGCAGCTGCATGAAACGGTTTTTATGACTGACGGCACTTATGTTATTGGTGATGTGCACATTGGCGCGTATTCGAGTATATGGTTCAATGCGGTTGTCCGGGGCGATGTTTGTCCTATCCGTATCGGGGAGAAAACCAGCGTTCAGGATAATGCAACGCTGCATGTAACGCACGATACCGGCCCGCTGAATATCGGAAACTGTGTTACAATCGGCCATGGTGCAGTGCTGCATGCCTGCACGGTGAAGGATCATGTATTGATCGGCATGGGGGCTGTGCTGCTTGATGACTGTGTTGTTGAATCATATTCGATTGTTGCCGCCGGGTCATTGGTAAGGCAGGGATTTACGGTGCCTTCAGGTATGCTGGTTGCCGGAGTTCCCGCCAAGGTCATGAGGCCGATTACCGAGGAGGAACGTCGCAATATTGAGGAATCACCTGAAAACTATGTGCGTTATTCGCAGAACTATCTGGAAGATGAAAAAGCCAGTCAGAAATAAGATGACGAATTGGTATGGCGGTTGTTGTGGCAGGGTTTTTGGTTGATGTAGTTCTTGATGTTTCTTATGTCTCTGAATTCTCTTGTTTTGCCGTTGATTTTCAATCTCCGAATGTTGTTAATTTTTTTCAGATGGGTTCTTGCCTGATTTCGCTAAATTGCACCAGAAGTTTTTGATGTTGCCTGGTTGAGAGGGCTTTTTTCTTGTGGCTTGGCAGGTCTTGTTTTTTTGAACGTATTAATGAAAATCCTTTTCATGTTATGATGCAAAACGATGTTGTTGTTGTCGGCGGTGGTATTAGCGGCCTCAGCCTTGCTTTTTATTGTGTGCAGGCTGGCATGAAAACTACAATACTTGAAAAAAACGATACTATCGGCGGCTCCTTTGCATCTCCTCCCTACAGTGCAAACGGAAAAAAGTTCTGGCTGGAAATGGGAGCGCATACCTGTTACAGTTCATATCAGAATCTCCTGGAGATTGTAGAGACATGCGGTATTAAAGATACAATCATTCCTCGTGCCAAGGTGCCTTTTACCCTCTTTATGAATGGTAAGATCAAATCCATTGTTTCCGAGCTCAATATCCTTGAACTGCTTGTCTCTATACCGAATCTTTTCAAGCTGAAGAAAGACGGACTGAGCGTGAAGTCTTACTACTCGAAAATTGTCGGGGAACGTAACTATCATAACGTTCTCAGTCATTTTTTTAATGCAGTTCCTTCACAGAAGACAGATGATTTTCCTGCTGATATGATGTTTAAAAGCAGGGAGAAAAGAAAGGATGTGCTGAAGAACTATACGTTCAAAAATGGCTTGCAGAGCGTTGCACGGGCGATTTCCGCAAGGAGCGGTTTGAACGTCTTTACGAACCAGAATGTGAATTCTGTGCGCTATGTCGATGGTCTCTATGAAATAAGAACTGCAGATGGCGGAGAGTATTCTGCCAAAACTCTTGTTTTAGCAACACCATCGATGGTCTCGTCAAAGCTTTTAAAAGAAATCAATTCCGGTTTATCAACCCATTTCGGTCTTCTTAAGGCAGCGGACGTTGATTCTCTCGGTGTCATTGTCCGCAAGGAGAATATTTCCATGAAACCTGTTGCGGCTCTTATTTCCCCAAACGATGTGTTTTTTTCAGTTGTGTCGCGTGATACGGTGCCCGATGACAACTATCGCGGTTTTGCCTTCCACTTCAAACCGGGTCTTGATGACAAGACTAAGCGAAGCCGTATAACCGAGGTTCTCGGTGTCAGCATGTCGAAGATAGAGCATACCTTTTCGAAGCTCAATACGGTGCCATCGCTGCGACTGGGTCATCACGAGTGGCTGGAAAAAACCAATGCTTTGCTGAAAAATGAAAAAAATCTGCTTTTGACCGGCAATTATTTTGGCGGTATGGCTATTGAGGATTGCGTTAGTCGCTCCCGCAGTGAATTTGATCGCCTGAAAGGATAGGAAATCAGAGGCCCTGTGCAATTCTGTCCGGGGTTCAGCTTATTGTAAGTTTGCGTATGGAGACGATCGTAACTTTCTGGAGCTACCTTCAGGGTCCTTACCTGATACCTGTGGTAATTGTTGTCACTACCATTCTTTTTTATTTTGGGGCAAATTCGCTGTTCAAGCTAGTCATAAAGGTAATTCGCTCAAGGATCAAGGTGCACAGTGTCTCCTATGAGCTGATGGTCTGGCCATTCAGAATACTTATTTCCCTCATTGCTCTACCCCTGCTGTTTCATTATATACAGCTTGCTCCGGACGCCAGGGAGTTTCTTAAACATACCCTCCTCATCGGATCAATTATCGGGGTTGTATGGTTCATCATGCGGTTGTTCCGGTTGTTTGAGCAGGTTATTCTCCAGCACTATTCGGGTAAAGTCAGAGAAAATGAGGAGGCAAGGAAAATTGCCACGCATGTCAGTCTTGCCCGTAAAATCTTGAATGTGATTCTTGTGCTCGTGGCTGTTTCCGGAGTACTGATGAGCTTTGATACTGTCCGCCAGGTCGGGTTGAGTATTCTTGCCTCTGCAGGTATAGCGGGCGTGATACTGGCTTTTGCCGCTCAGAAAAGTCTTACAACCCTGATATCGGGTATCCAGATTGCTATCACGCAGCCAATCAGTATCGGAGATGTGGTGGTGGTCGAACAAGAATGGGGACGGATAGAGGACATTTCGCTGACCTATGTTGTTGTTCAGCTCTGGGATCAGCGTCGCCTGATTGTGCCCATTACCTGGTTTATTGAACGTCCTTTTCAAAATTGGACACGTACCTCTTCAGAACTTCTCGGTACGGTATTTCTCTACATGGATTATACAATACAGCCCGATATACTTCGCCAGGAGCTTGAACGGATTGTTTCTGCAACACCTCTCTGGGACAAGCGGGTTGCAAAAATGCATGTCAGCAACACCACCGAAAAATCGGTTGAAATACGGGCACTCGTCAGTGCGGCAAACTCCTCGGAACTTTTTGAATTACGTTGCCTTGTGCGTGAACAGCTGATTGCGTTCATAAGGAACAATTATCCCGGATGGATGCCCAAAGTTACCATGGAAATGGAACAGGTTAGATTGCCCGATAAAGGATAAAAAAATGTGTTTTTTATTGTTTTTTCCATAGCTTCGCTGCTTATTCTGATCGTTTTCGGGTTCTGTCGATGGAGGAAATCGGTAGGGATCAGGGTGTTTGCAGGTAAATGTTTCGATCAGAAAAAAAGGAGGAAAGCATGGCTCAAGCCAAACAAGGAGATACAGTAAAGGTTCATTATACCGGAACGCTTGATGATGGTACGGTATTCGATTCATCGGCTGACCGTGAACCATTGGAGTTTACAATAGGGGGCGGGCAGGTTATTCCGGGATTTGATGTTGCCGTTCTTGATATGAACCTTGGAGAAGTTAAGGTTTCCGTTATTCCCGCTGAAGAGGCTTATGGCATTCATAGTGCAGAGCTTGTAACCGATGTGGACAGAGAGCGGTTTCCTGCTGATATGGAACTTGAAATCGGTCAACAGCTGCAGGTTGGTCTTGAAGACAACCAGCAGGCGATTGTAATGGTGGTAGATATAAGCGATACAGCGGTTACGCTTGATGCCAATCATCCGCTTGCCGGTCAGGATCTTACGTTTGAGATCGAACTTGTCGAGATTCTTTGAGTTCAGAAAGCAGGAAAGCTTTCCCCCTTTCCTGCTTTCTGCTTGTATTCCGATCCGCTCAATGCACCGAGCATGAAATGCACGGGTCGTAGGAACGCACCACCATTTCACAGAGCTTTTCTATCTCCCTGTCGTTTTTTCCATCCTTTAAGGCTTGCTTCGTAATGGCCTTCAGATCGTTATGAATATTGGCATTATTCTGCGTTGTCGGGATGATACAGTCCGCTTGAACCACTTTACCTTCTTCATTGGTTTCCAGATGGTGATACAGAATCCCGCGTGGAGCTTCGACAGCTCCGGTTGCTGAACCGGCTTTCGGTACGTATGGGGTTTTAATTTCATGCAGTTCCATGTTGAGCAGAACGTTGATCAGCTCTTCGGCGTCCTCAAGAATATGAACGCATTCGATAAGCTGTGCGATGTTATTCATGAACGGGTTGTGGCAGACTGGCTGGAGGGCGAAGCTTTCGGCGACCTCTTTGGCTTTGGGATGAAGCAGATTGCAGTTGTTATTGAATCGTGCCAATGCACCGGCGGCTGACGATTCCCGGCTGAGCCTGGTGAATTTAGAAGTGGAAAAATCATGGGTGTATTCGTTGGTCATCAATAGGTAGTCATTCTCATTACGTTTTACGCCATCTGTGGAGATAAGATCTCCTCCGATAGACGGATAGCTTGATCCATTACAAAGAGAGATAAATTCAGTTTCGCGTTGGAAATCCGGAATGGCAAGGGTATGGAAAAAAGAGCATGCGGTCTCCAGTGCCGGCTTTCTTTCCTCGATCATAGTGCGAAGTTGTAAAAGCTGCTGTTTTTCGGGAGCTTTGCTCAGACCGCCGACCACAAGACTGACTGGGTGGGTGCATCGACCTGCTGATACTGTGCTGATCTCGTTGCCGAGTTCCTTGAGCAGCAGTCCCGCCTTGATAAGATCGGGGTGGGAGTGAATCAGAGGCAGAATACTTGCTGTCCCTGTAAAATCAGGAACAACAAGAAAAAAGAGGTGCAGTGCATGACTTTGAAGGGTTTCACCGTGCATGGCAAGCAGCCTTATTTTTTCAGCAGCATTCGGAGGCGCGATCTTCATTGCCCGTTCAAGTGCTCTGATACTGGCAAGGGCGTGACTGATTGAGCAGATCCCGCAGATTCTCGATGTGAGAAAGGGGACTCTCTCTGCGCTCAAGCCTTTCACCATCACTTCAAAAAACCTCGGTGTTTCAACAACCGCCCATCGTGCATCGACAAGCTCTCCGTTCTTAACAGATATTGAAATGTTTGCGTGACCTTCCACCCTTGTCAGATGCCGGATATCGAGAGTATAGTCACGCTTCATGGCTGCAGAATTCTCCAAATGCATTATAAAAAGCAATCTTTTCCTGCAGGTCGTCGAGACTGAGTTTTCTTTCCCTGATCAGTTCCACGAATGCGGGCATGTTGATCTCTTCTGACGGGCCGCGGCACCCGAGACAGGGAGTTTTTCCTGTTGTGCATACCGCATTGCATCCGGCACGGGTTATAGGCCCGAGACAGATTTCGCCAAGCTCAAAAAGACATGTGTTGAGTCTTGCCTTGCATTCAACACAGACAGGGTGTTTCGGTAGTGTCACCAGAGATCCGGTTGCCAGGCATACCATGATTCGCTCTACCTCCTCTTTGTTTACAGGGCATCCTGGAATGGAGAAGTCAACCTTGACTACTTCGCTGATCTTTCTCACAAGCAAGGTTTCTACCGGCATTTCCGGATAAACTTCTGCTAATGTTTCATTGAGAGGGAATTTGTTTTTCAAGCTGTTGACTCCTCCAAAACAGGCACAGGTGCCGAATGCGACAAGAGTTTTTGCCTGCTGTCGAATTGCCTGAAGTCGTTCAATCTCATCCTGACGGCTGATACTTCCTTCTATAAGGGCGATGTCGTAATCGTTGTATTGTTCGCTGGAAAGCTCCCTGAAATTTCTGATATCAAGCAGCTCAAGAAAGTCAGTAAGCGTCGATTCCCCGTTCGCAAGCTGCAGCTGACACCCTTCGCAGCAGGTAAAGTCGAAAGACGCAATTTTCAGTTTCATGGTTCTCTGGGACTTTATTTAACTACTAATAATATACTCAAGACAGGAGAGAAATCCAGTTATGAATTTGATGAATGGTGGTATGTGATTTATATTACGTTTATTATTCTTGTATAGGTTGGGTGAAGTCGATCCAGAATTTTTGGGTAATTGGTTTAACATTGCTTTTTTTAACATTTTTTGATAGCGTCAAGAATTCGCAGAGGTAACCATGAGTTTAAATACTGTTTCTGTATTTGATCTGACACCGCCAGAAAAGCTTCAACTGGTAGAAGATCTGTGGGACGATCTGGCAGCTATACCGGAAGAAATTCCAGTATACGAATGGCAAAAAGAGGAGCTAGCTCGTCGAAAGGCTAATCTTAAGAGCAATCCTGCTTCAGGGCTTTCGTGGGCCGAAGTAAAACTCAAGGTGCGAAGCCGATATGCAGGCTAATCTGATAATCGTACCTGAAGCACAAACGGATGTAGATAAGGCTTATGTTTGGTACGAAGATCGTCGGTTTGGCTTGGGGGAAGAGTTCCTGGGTTGTGTTGATGCTTGTATTCAGACAATTTGTCGCATGCCTGATATCTACCCGATAATTCATGAGCAGTATCGTCGGGCATTAGTAAGAAGGTTTCCGTATTCTGTTTTTTACGAGTACACTTTACAAAGTGTCATTGTGTACAGTATTTTTCATACATCTCAGAAGCCTGAGAAGTGGTTCAGGCGTTTGATGTGACAGTATGTCCGCATTTTTTCAATCTACCCCTAAATAGCTTCTTTGAGATTCATGACCGACCAGTAGTCGAAGACCGGTCCGTCAACACAGGTAAAGGTTGATCCGACCATGCATCGGCAGCATTTGCCCATGCCGCAGTGCATCCTTCGCTCCAGAGAGACGAACATGCGGTTCATGGGAATACCGAGCCTGTCAAGATAGCTGCAGACAAACTTGAACATGACCGGAGGTCCGCAGACAACAGCATAAGTATGTTCAGGATTTATGGCAATATCGGAGAAAAGATCCGTAATCATTCCTTTTTTCCCTTTCCATCCAGCATCAGCGTGTTCAACAATGGTATGCAGCGTAATATGGTTTATCTTTTCCCATTCGTTGAATTGATAGGTGAAGAGAAGCTGCGACGGCTCTTTTGCACCGTACAGTACATGAACATGAAGAAACCTCTCCCGATGCTCGTTAATCCAGTAAAGCGGGGCGCGCAGTGGCGCAATACCGAGCCCTCCGGCAATAAGCAGAACATGGTGTCCGGTCATTTCATCCATTGGAAATGCCGATCCGAAAGGCCCCCTTATGGCAACATGTGCTCCTTCGCCAATAGTGAAAAGCGCGGAAGTGACATGGCCAGCCTTACGGATACAAAGCTCAATAAATTCATGATTACTGTTCGAACTTGAAATCGAGATTGGTACATCGCCGTAGCCGGGCAGTTCAAGCATGAGAAACTGGCCGGGCTTGAACCTGAAAATTTCCCTTTCCCGAGTGTCGATAATGCGGAGCTTAAAAAGTTTTTCCTGATCAGTGAGTCGTACAATATTGGTGATGATGCATTTATATCCCATATCGTTTTTCATGATCTCAGAGCGGCGATTGAAATCAGGAATTGACGAAGAAAAATCTTCCCGGTTTATATCCTGTCGGGGGATGATGAAATGTTTGTCAGGCATGACTCTTTCTCCATTCTGAGGTCGTTGATGACATCTTTCGGATTTATTCCGGCAAGACATGCTCTCCCGCAACGGTTGCAGCCTACACAGATCTGCTGGTTGGCATTTTCGGCAAATCCACGGTGCTGATGGTAATAGCGATATTTGAGCCGGTCGCCGTTTTTTGGACGAAAATTGTGGCCACCAGCAACTTCAGCAAAGTCAACAAGGTTGCATGAGTAAAGTTTTTTATGGCGGGTTGCGCCTTTCAGATTAGTATTAAACGACTCCTCGACTGAATAGCAGTAACATGTCGGGCATACCATGGCACAGGTACCGCAATTCAGGCATTTGTTTCCCCATTTTTCCCAGACCGGGGAATCAAACTCAATATCGAGAATGCTCGGAAGCGCAGTAACGTCAACTTCTGAGAGAAAACCGTTTGAGATGAGTTTACGCCTTTCAACGAGGCGGCAGTTGTCATTGTCAAGAGGATCTCGGGTATCAAACTCCTTAAGAAAATTAAAGGCTTTTGATGAGTTGATAGAGAGGTAGTAATCTTTTCCTATATCAGAACAGAATACATTGAAGCCGGTCGAAATGGTATGATGGTTCATTGATTTGCAGAAACAGTCAGGAAGTGGCAGATGATCCATGCCGATGACAAAGGTGTTTTTGCGTTTTGCGAGATAATAAGGAGAAGGGAAGTGTCCGTTGAGCAGAACATCGTCAAGAATATTCAAAGCACTTATATCACACGCTCTGAGACCGATAAGAACAATTGGATTTGCCTCGTAATGTATGTGCTGATCCCACTCTTGATCACGAAACACAAAGCGCGACAACTCCTCCCGGAATGGCATAAAAAAGTGTTTCGCTGATGATGCTGTTGCGGTATAGTCAAAAGCAACATCGTCAGATGAAGTTACCGGTAAGAACTGGTATATAGCTTTTCCCCGGCTGTCAGTGTCAACCTGCCTTGGCCCGAAAGAGGCATTATCCCGGAGCAGGGCGTCAGTAAACCGTTTGAACTCAGATTTTGCTATGACTTTGTATATCATCGAGCCCTACTCCTTTCCCTTTGATTCTTAAGAAAAAGTCCGTTTATACACGGAAAGATGCTCTTCTACTAAAGGTACAAAAAAGCTTTATGGAAGAATAATAATCACAAGCACCGTTAGAAGCTTCAACGGGACGGTGCATTCAAGCAGTGAGTTTGAATTGCGGTTTGGTGGTGGTTATATTACGTTTTTTTGCAGATCAGAAATAAGAAAAAATGAGCTATGTCGGATGATTAATGATCCAATTGTTGAAGAGGTTCGTCGTTATCGAAGAGAGCATGCTGCACGGTATGGTAATGATCTTAATCGCATTGTAGAAGCACTCAGAAAAAAAGAGCGAGAGTCACATCGTATTCTATTAAATCCAGGGCCTAAACTGATTAATAAAGAAAAAAGTGTTTCCACGCTTAAAGTCTCAGAATCCTGAACCAGTGCAGCCGTTTTCTTTTCAGACTCTTTTTTCAAGAACGTAAACCTTGTCATTTTTTCTGACCTTTGAACACTTGATGGTTACGCTATCACCTTTACCCGCAGCTGTGGCCGCCAGGTCGTTTGTATAAAAAGAATCAGCCATCAACGTTACCACTCCTGTTTTTGGCCCAAGAATTGAAAGCTTTTCGCCATTTTTAAGGCCACGGGCACACAAGATGATTTCTGCCACCTCTGCTTTAGGGTAATATTTCTTTACATCTCCGATAAAGGTTTTCTTTTCTTCTGCCATTGAACCGTACTCCCTTGTCCATGCCTCAATGGGTTGTCCAAAATAAAACCCTTCAGAAAATCCGCGGTTATAGACAAGGGCAAGCTCTTTTTTTAATGTATGAGTCAGGTTGCTGTACTGAGTTCTGAATTCCGGATCGTTTCGATGTTCTATACAGTAGTCGATTGCTTTGCGATAGGCTGTTGTGACGGTATTGACATATTCAGGGCTGCGGCTT
Organism: uncultured Chlorobiaceae bacterium; assembly: GCA_903940125.1. Taxonomy (GTDB): domain Bacteria; phylum Bacteroidota; class Chlorobiia; order Chlorobiales; family Chlorobiaceae; genus Chlorobium. Next base: position 79,841 of record CAJAJL010000065.1, read on the forward strand.
CTTCCTTCAATTTTCAATCCACTGATTCCTGCATCGATAAGGACATCTATAAATTCGATAGCGCAAAGGTCTTTGGGGCTCATGACATAATCGCTACCGATTTCAAGCTCCTCGTTTTCCTCCGGATCGGTAATAATATACTGTCGGCGACAAGGCTGGACGCACTGTCCGCGGTTTGCCGAACGGCCAAAAACCTCCTGTGACATAAAACATCGCCCCGAAACAGCAACGCACATTGCCCCGTGAACAAAGCATTCTATGCGCACATCAAGCCCGTCAGCTTTTATTTTCCCGGTAATATGCCGAACCTGTTCAAGCGTGAGCTCCCTGGCCAGAACGATCATTTTTGCACCCAGTCCGGCATAAAACTTTACCGCGCTGTAGTTGCTGACCGAAGCCTGTGTTGAAATATGAAATGGCATATCTGCGTTACGGCAGGCTTCGACGACCGCCATGTCAGAACAGATCACGGCATCGAATCCTGCTTTCCTGGCTGCTGCAACGGTCTGTGACATTTTCTTCAGTTCAGCATCATAGACTATGGTATTCAGCGCCAGATAGCCTTTGGCGTTGAACTCAGTGCAGAGCGCTTTCAGGGCGGGAAAGTCCGAAATGTTGAAGTTGCTGCTTCCGGCGCGCATGTTATAGCCTTCAGCTCCAAAATAGACTGCATCCGCCCCGGCATTCAGGGCTGTTTGCAATGCGGTCATGTCCCCGGCAGGTGCAATCAGTTCAACGAAGTTTTCCGGCATGTCCATTAATTAGCATTTCCTTAAACAATAACAATCTGTCAGATATTCTCGTCACTCAACCGTTGCGCTGCCTGGTTCGGGTGTTGGAGTGCGCAAAAGGTCTTGAATATAAGCTATAATTGTATTATAATGTATTACAAATGATGATGTTGTGATACGATTTTACATTATTTTATTTTTATAAGGGGGACCATGAGTATTCCAATATCGGTGAGGTTGCCCAAAGAGCTGGCACAAAGACTGGATGGAATAGCGAAGGAAACCGAGAGACCTCGCTCATTCATCATTCAGAAGGCTTTGGAATCATATATAGAAGATATTGCTGATCTTCAGATAGCGCTTGATCGCCTCCATGATACGAGTGATCCTTTTCTTTCAGCTAAAGAGATGAGGGACTCTCTTGGCTTATAGTCTTGGTTACAAGAAATCTGTCCAGCGAGATCTCAAGCAAATATCAAAGTTGGAGGCAATACGTATTCTTGATCATATTGAGCAAAAACTTGTCAACGATCCTGAATCGAATCCTCTCCTCAAATGCCGGTTTGCAGGTCTAAGGAGATATCGGGTTGGTGACTACAGGGTAATTTATTTTCTTCGGGAAACTGAGATTTGCATCTTGAGAATAGGCCACCGTAGAGATGTTTATAAACAGGAAATATAGCAAGTCTCTCCACCAGATACAGTACTCTAATCAACCATTATTATTCAGTTTTTGCATTAAGATGGCACATTTATGTGCGATAATTGAATAATAGTGGCAGATTATAAGGGGTTATTAAAAAACCAGCCGATCAGAAAGATTGAGAGAATGTTTAATAGACATTAATTTTGACCGAAATCCGAATTTATGAATGAACGTTTTTTTCTGAAAATTCTGCTGGTGCTTTTTGTCGGCCTCATCGCAACAGAAGTGCTGGTCGTTTCACTTTTTGGTCTCAAACTTGAGCTGATTCTTCTCAGTTTTATTGTTGTCGCTGCTTTGACAGGCATTGCTTTTGTTTTAAGGCTTCTCCTTACGGAGCGCAATGATATTGACTCAGTTTCGATGCGGCGCGCAAAAGAGAAGGGTACCGATATTATGCAGGATCGCCTTAAAGAGTATAGTGTTGATAAGGAGTTTCTTGGAGGAAAAGATGTGCATCGTGATAAATGGAATGCTCAAAAGCCCTCTTTAGCGCACTCTGCCGGCAGAGAAGAAGCTGTATTGCCGGTCAGGGAATCGATTGAAGAGGCCATAAGGGCTCATGCCGAAATGTATGGTGGGCTCGGGGAGCTGCTGAAGATGATGGAAAAAATTGATGATGCTTCTTTCGATCGGCTTGTGAAAAAAGTTGGTTTTGGTGAGGTTTCCCGAGAGGAGGTGATTGTTAAAATCACGCTCATGGCCAATGCTGACTCACAAGCAGTTGAAAGCGTCAGGGAACAGCAATGCATCCTTGAGGGGCATTCAATGGATAGGGAGAGTTTCGATGAGTATATCCGCCGCTGTATGAATGTCGCAGATGAGGAGTCGGAGAGTGCTGACAATGGCTTTTCCGTTGAGCTTGACAGTGCTGCGCTTTCTAAAGGAACCGGTGCTATGCCCACCGATTTTTCTCACAATCCGAAAGCGGTGTTTTCAAAGCTCAATAAACCTGGAGCTCGTTCATGACGCCGTTTGAAATACCAGCTTTAAGCAAGGCAAAGCTCAAGCAGTATGTAAAACTGCATCAGAAAAAGTTCAGGGACTCTGATGGGCTTTTTCTTGCCGAAGGTCTCCGCACAGTCAGGGAACTCTGCCAGAACCTTCCCAATGAGGATATGCTTGTGGTGCTGCTTTTCAGGGAGGGAGAGCCGGAAAGTGAACGTTTTTTCCAAACTCATAAAAGGAAAGTATTTTCCATAAGTGACAGGGAGTGTTCTCAGCTTTCCGATACTTCGACCCCGCAGGGGATTTTTGGCGTTTTCCGCCAGCAGTCCCGAACTGAGCATGCCGCTGAAGCTGTTAGCGGAAAGTCAACGAAATCACTTATTGTTGCGCTTGATGACGTTCAGGATCCAGGTAATGTTGGAACGATACTCAGAACTGCTGTATGGTTCGGTGCCGAGTCAATGATCTGCAGCGCCGGAACAGCCGACAGGTATAATCCAAAAGCAGTTCGCTCCTGTGCAGGGAGCATGTATGGTATTGAGCATTACGGTGTTGAACACCTTGACCAGGAACTTCTGAGGTTTCAGAAAATCGGCTATTCCATTGTCTCTGCGTCGCTTGATGGAAAGGATTTCAGGGATTTCAGTGCATGGCCGGAAAGGCAGGTGCTGGTTATCGGCAACGAAGCTAACGGCGTCAGTAAATCAGTTGGAGCGCTTTCCGACCTTCGTGTAAGAATACCGCATGTCGGGAAAAAAGTCAGCGTTGAATCATTGAACGCCTCCGTATCAGCCGCCATTCTTATGGAACGTCTGGTATTGTCCTGAAATGATCATGTTATCCCGACCGAAGGGAGGTATCTCCATCTGATTAAGACAAGATTTCTTATTGCTGTCAGCATGATTCTGTTGCTCAACAGCGAATAATGAGAAAGATCTACACCAGCAGCACAGGATAGTCCAACTCGTTGATCAGTTCATGCACGGTTTCCCTGGAAATCTTCATACGGTCGCTCAGGACAAGAAGTCCCGAATCAATCATGCGTATGAACCGCATCAACGTTTTCCCGTCTTTCAGAGGGAGATGATGGTATGCAATAATGCTGCCCGGGAGCGTTATTGTATCTCTAAGCTTGCTCTCCAACTTTTCAGCATCTTCATGGGTTTCTCCAAAAATCAGAATGTTGAGTGTCATGCCGTGATGTGTCAGATCGAGAGCAGCACTGAGGGCATGTTTCGATCCTTCTGAACCATCATAGAGCACCAATACCGGCCACTCTTTTGCAGAAAAACCTGGACGAATGAGCAGTACGGGTTTTTTCCCTTCTGCAAGAGCTTTTCTTGCTGTTGAACCCAGCCCTTTACGGCAGGTCGGGGATCTGCCACTGCGACCGAGAACAAGCAGATCAGCCTGAACAGCTGCTGAAATAACCGCTTCAGGAACCATTCCACGGTATACTTTGAACGCATACTTTACCATAAACTCTCTGGCAATGCGCTGCAGGGCAGCCTCAGCTGTTCTTGCCTGTAATTTGAGAGATCGCTCAAATTGTGAAGAGTCAATATGTTCCGGTTCAGATGTATACATACGGATTTCATGGCAGAAAGGAAGTTCAGCCATCCTGAAAAGATTGATGTCTTCCACAAAAATACCGGTCAGGTCAGCGTGCATACTCCGTGCAAGTTCTGCCGCGATCGTCAGTGAAGCTATGCTGTGTGGCGAACAGTCGAGAGCAACAGCAATATGGCGGATAAGAGTGGTGTTTTGTCGTTCTGGCATTATACAGGCTATAAAAAGTTTCTGACACCGGCATTAGTTATCGTCAGACGATGCCGTGAATTTTTTCAGTTTTTCAGCCATCGCGTTCAGTCGCGCAACGGCCATACCGTTGATAGTGTCAAAAGGGTATTTTCCAGTTTTATCCAATTCTCCAGCCGGTATTCCGGTCAGAATCTCAATCCCTTCATCAACATTGGATACAGGGAAGATGGAGAAAAGGCCTTGTCTGACAGCTTCAACAACGTCGTTGCGGAGCATGAGATTTTCAACGTTCGATGCAGGAATCAATACACCATGTTTTCCAGTCAATCCTCTTGCCTTGCAAAGATCGAAAAAGCCTTCGATTTTTTCGTTTACTCCTCCTATTGCCTGCACCTCTCCAAACTGGTTTACTGAACCGGTGACGGCAAAGCATTGATTGATAGGTGCGTCAGCAATAGCCGAAAGCAGCGCATATAATTCAGCGGATGAAGCGCTGTCTCCTTCTACACCGCTGTATGATTGTTCGAAGACGAGCGAGGCCGAGAGTGAAAGTGGCTGATCGACGGCAAACCGGGCACCGAGAAATCCTGAGAGAATCATGACACCTTTTGAGTGGATAGGACCACCCATTTCAACTTCGCGTTCAATGTCAATCACTTCTCCCTTTCCGAGTCTCACTGTTGCAGTTATCCTGCCGGGATGTCCAAAACTCTGTCCGCCAGGGGAGTAGATTGCAAGGCCATTGATCTGACCGGTTTTTTTCGATTCCGTCTCAATGAGGATGGAGTTTTTCAGGGTGGCTTCCCTGATTTTTTCCCGGATTCTTGATGAACGGAAGATTTTAGCATCAATGGCGTGCTGTACATCCTCTGCCTGTACAAGTGATCTCTTTGCTGCAGTAGCATAGTAATCGGACTCATGAACGAGATCGCAGATACTTTGAATGTGTGCACTCAGTTTTGATGCATCTTCTGCAAGTCGGCTTCCGTGTTCAACAATTCTTGCTACCGCAGTTCTGTCAAAATGATGCAGGTTGTCTTTTTGAGCGATTGAACTGATAATATGTGCGTACGCAAGCTTTCCTTCAATGTCGTTAGGCAGTTCGTCTTCAAAATCTGCAGCGACCTTGAAGAGCTGGCTGAAGTCAGGGTCATAGACACTAAGGAGGTAGTAGAGGCTGCGTTCTCCGAGCAGAATAACCTTTATGTCAAGCGGAATCGGTTCGGGTTCAAGCGATACTGTACTGACCAGACTATAGAGTTGTGCAAGTGATTCAATGCGGATTTGCCGCGTTCTCAGCGCTTTTTTCAGTGCTTCGTAGGCAAAAGGCTCGAAGAGCAGCCTTCTTGCATCAATGAGCAGATATCCGCCATTTGCTCTGTGCAGAGCACCCTGTTTTATCAGCGTGAAGTCAGTGACAAGTGTGCCCATCTGGGAGATGTGTTCAATGTCACCTACAAGATTCTGGCATGCGGGTTTATCTTCATAGACGACGGGAGCACCCTCAGTAGTACTATTATCGACAATGACGTTGATCTGGTAACGGTTAAACGATGTCCTTTTCTGTGAGAATTTTCCGGGATAGACTCCCAGAATCAACTCTCTTGGATCAGCTTCTTTTTCAAGGAACTGGTCAAAGTTTTCTATAATGTCGGCTTCTGTTGTTTCAAGATATTCGGTGACCTCTTCAAGAGCTGCATAGCTGTTTCTTATGTCGGCAATCAAGGGTTTTACAGCAAAGCTGGCAATGTTACGATTCAGTTCCTTGATTTTTTCCTGAGTTTCTCTTTGCCATTTGGGTATCTGGGCCATAATAGATTGCATCGCTGTTTTAAGAGCAATGATTTTCCCTTCAATAGAGTCCCGTTCTTCTTTTTTCAGTAACACAAACTCTTCCGGCTTGAGTACCTCACCCTCTTTTTCCGGAGCAAACGCAAATCCGGCAGGTGTTCTTATGAGCACAATGTGCTCTTCAGCACCTTTTCGTTCCAGTTCACCTATTGCATCGGCTTGTTGTTCCTGAAATTTTTCATGGATATTCTTTTCCTGAGCCTGGTACTCTTCACTGCTGAAGGCTGCAGGGATGATGGTAAAAAGTGCTTCAACAAGGTGTTCCATATCACGTGCGAGCGAACCTGCTTTTCCGGCAGGAAGCTTTAACGCTTTTGGGTGACGCGGCTTTTGAAAGTTATTGACATAGCACCAGTCGGAAGGGACTTGAGCCTCCGGGGCTGTCGTGCTGAGATAGTGCATGATGGCGGTCTGTTTCCCCGTGCCGTTCGGTCCGAGGGCAAAAAGGTTGAACCCATCATGTTTTATTCCCATGCTGAAGGTTATTGCATCGAACGCCCTGTTCTGGCCCGTTGCCTTGCTGGGGCCGTCAATGTCTGCTGTGGTGTTGAATCCGAACTCCAGTGGGTTACAGGTTCTGTAGAGTTCTTCAGGGGTAAGCTTTGATGGCAGTGTCATAACCAAACGTTCCTAATAAAAGGTGATCTTTTCAGTCTATGGACAATACACCGATCGTGTTGCCGCAGTTCAGACGTTATCTTCGTCAACAGGCAGAGTGTTATGAAGATGCACCGGGTTAACTGTTTTTGCACGGAGACGGATATTCAGCATTTCAACACAAACGGAAAATGCCATGGCAAAATAGATGTACCCCCTTGGGATTTCATAGCCAGCGCTTTCAGCAAGTAGGGTGACACCGACAAGAATAAGAAAACTCAATGCAAGCATTTTAATAGTCGGGTGCTCATCAACAAAATCACTGATGGATTTGGACGCAAGCATCATAATACCGATTGCAATCATAATGGCGATGATCATGACTTCAACTTTTTTTGCAAGTCCGACAGCCGTAATGACTGAATCAAGAGAAAAAACAATATCGAGCACAGCAATCTGCAGCATAGTAAAAGCAAAATTACCGGCTGAACCGCTTTTCATTGTTTGTTCTGTACCTTCAAGACTTTGGTGGATTTCCTGTGTGCTTTTTGCAATCAAAAAAAGTCCTCCTGAAATCAGGATCAGATCGCGGCCGGAAATAGGATGACTGAATATGGTGAATAAAGTGGCTGTAAGTCCCATAACCCAGGTAATCGACAGCAGAAGAGCGATTCTTGTCATCATGGCGAGTCCTAAGCCAATAATCCTGCCTTTGTGCTGCTGCTTTTTTGGCAGCCGTCCTACAATAATCGAAAGAAAGATAATGTTGTCGATCCCGAGAACAATTTCAAGCGCCGTTAACGTTGCGAGTGCGATCCAGGTTTCCGGCAGCAAGATCCATTCCATTGTTATGGGGATAAGGTTTATAAAGGTTTTACTATAGGTGTAATGTACTGAACGGATCGTGTCTGCCAAAAAGGAGGCACTGAAAGACCGATTGTTCCGCTGCACAAGGTTTTTCGTTACATTGCAGGAGATATTCATTCCGGACATTTCATCAAATCCTCTGATGCAGACAGATCAGGACTTTCCTGAGTTAAGGAGCTTACGGGAGACGTTTGAGCGAGGCATAACCCGCGATTTTTTTTGGAGACGTTCGCAACTGCTTGCACTTGAAGCATTTCTCATCGAGCGAGAGCAGGATATTGCAGTTGCGGTGTATGAAGATTTCAGGAAATCTCCGGAAGAGACTTTTTTAACTGAAACAGGATATCTTCGTGGAGAGATCCGTTTTGTCCTGAAACATCTTAAATCATGGATGAAGCCCAACAGGGTTTCCATTCCGCTGATCTACCAGCCAGGAAAAGGCTCTTTCAGTTCTGAACCTTATGGTGTTGTGCTCATCATAGGTGCGTGGAACTACCCCCTGAACCTCTGTCTTGCACCCCTTATCAGCGCTATCGCTGCAGGTAACTGTGCGGTAGTCAAGCCTTCGGAACTTGCATCACATACTGCAAACGTCATTGCCGAAGGGTTGCATCGATATCTTGACCGAAGCGCAGTAAGTGTGTTTGAGGGAGGTGTGGAAGAAACAAAGGCACTGCTTGAAGAGCGTTTTGACTATCTTTTTTTTACCGGAAGCCAGTCAGTCGGTCGTGAGGTCATGCATGCCGCAGCAAAGCATCTGACACCATTGACACTCGAACTGGGAGGAAAATGTCCTTGTATTGTTGAAAAAAATGTTGATCTAAGAGTGGCGGCACGTCGGATTGTATGGGCCAAGTTTTTAAATGCTGGTCAGACCTGCATAGCGCCCGATTATGTTCTGGTACACGAGAACGTTGAGAAGGAACTGCTTCGTTATATGCAGGATGCTATCACCGATTTTTACGGTGACAATCCAAGGTTGAGTCCGGATTATCCCCGCATCGGCAATAAAAATAATTTTCACAGGCTTGAAAAACTTCTTTCCCGTTTTTCACCCTCGGGAGACTGTTTAACCGGCCCGCATGACTATTATGTTGCGCCGACAATTCTCCCAGGTGTGACTCTCGACGCAGAAGTTATGCATGCAGAAATTTTTGGCCCCTTGCTGCCGGTTATTTCCTATAGAAATATAGATGAAGCGCTTGAGAGTATCGGTAAAGGCATGAATCCGCTTGCGCTCTATCTGTTTTCTTCTGATCCGAAAGTTCAGGAAAGGGTCGTGCGTCAATCTCGTTCAGGCGGAGTGTGTATCAACGACCTGCTTTTCCAGGCCTCTATTCACAGGCTACCTTTTGGTGGAATCGGGAGCAGTGGATTTGGCGCATATCATGGCAGGGCTGGTTTTGATACGTTTTCCTTCAAGAGGAGCATTTTGAAAAGGTCGCTTTATCCCGATCCTGCTCTGCGTTATCCACCTTACGGCGGCAGAACGTTTGGCATTCTCAAGCGCCTCGTCACCATCTTCCATTAATGATTGAACTATTCTTATGAAAAAAACCGGTCTTGCGTTAGGGGGAGGAGCTGTGCTTGGTGCGGCCCATGTTGGAGTGCTCAGGGCAATGAATGAATTGGATATTCCTGTGTCAATGGTCAGTGGTACCAGCATAGGAGCTTTTATTGCCGCACTTTACGCTTTTGGTAAAAACTGGCAGGAGATACGGGATATCGCCTTCGATCTCGACTGGTTGGATTTGTCAGGTCTTGTGCTTTCACAGTATGGCCTTGTAACCAATAAGAAATTTGGTCGTATTGTTACCGAACTGCTGGGGCATAAAAATATCGAAGACGCCTTGATACCGCTTTCGATGGTTGCTACGGATATCGGGACGGGGAAAAAAGTGGTTTTTACCAAAGGGGATGTTGCCGTAGCTGTAATGGCAAGTAGCTGTATTCCCGGAATTTTCAAGCCTGTGAATTACTATGGGGCAATGCTTGTGGATGGGATGCTTATGGAAAATGTTCCTGTATCCCCGTTAGTCGAGAGTGGTGCTGAATCGGTAATTTGCGTTGATCTCCTTTCTCACCATGCATTCAAAAAACCTGAAAATATTATCGGACTTTTGTTGAACGCATTTTACTGTTCGATCACGAATACGACAGCTATCCAGATAGAATCGGTGGATTTGTGTATTTCGCCTGATCTCTCTCAATTCAATCTGATTGATTGCGATCAGATACCGGATATTCTGGATGAAGGGTATCGGACAGCTCTGCGAGTGCTGAAAGAATGGATGGAAAGGGAAGGATAGATATTTAACAGGAAAGACATTGTCTATTGGTTTCGGAATTTGTAATTTAACGTATTAAAGAGAAGGTTTTATCGTGAGTTTCTGATAGCGGCACACAGTGATATCCGACATTTTGTAATAAAATGGTTTAAATCAAGGGAGGTTGCTATGCCTATTCGTCGATTAAGGGAGTTTCTTGACAGCCATGCAGTCAGGTATTTCATAGTCAGTCATTCTGCTGCCTATACAGCACAGGAAATAGCTGCAGCTGCCCATGTTCCCGGAAAAGAGCTTGCCAAAACGGTTATGGTCAATATTGCCGGAAAAATGGCAATGGTTATTTTGCCTGCTTCTCGTCAACTTGATTTTGAGCTTTTACGCGAATTGACAAAAACCAGAGACGTAGAACTTGCCGGGGAGAAAGAATTTGCGGGATTGTTTCCTGAATGTGAGATTGGTGCCATGCCGCCATTTGGTAATCTTTTTGGTATGGATGTCTATGTATCGGAAGAACTTGAAGCTGACGATGAAATAGCATTCAATGCCGGATCGCATAATGAACTGTTGCGCCTATCCTACGAGGATTATAAAAAACTGGTTCATCCAAAAGTTGCAAAGCTCTCATTGCGATTGAAGTGATTTTGGCAGTCATGATGGATTTTTAAGAGGAAATGGTACCTTTGACTCATGAATGCTGATGGTTAATTAGGATGGTTGATTAGATGCATTCATGACATCGATACTATAGATACTCAATTGATTATTTGGATATTGTTCCTCTTTTTATGAAGATTGCCTTATACACGGGGACTTATGTCAAAGACAAGGATGGCGCGGTAAAATCTATCACACAGCTTGTTTCTTCATTCAGGAATAACGGTCATCAGGTTACGGTATGGTCTCCTGATGTTTCATCGAAGGACAATCACGACGGTTTAACGGTTCATACCATGCCTGCGGTGCCGATACCGCAGTATCCAGACTATAAACTCGGTTTTTTCAGGCCGGAAACAAAACGGCAGATTGATGCTTTTGCCCCCGATATTGTGCATATTTCAACACCCGATATTGTTGGAAAAGCATTTCTTCACTATGCGAAAAAAAAGTCACTCCCACTGGCTTCCGCTTTTCACACGGATTTCCCCTCCTATCTTCAGTATTACCGGATCAAGTTTGTTGAGAAACCGTTGTGGAAATATCTGACCTGGTTTTATAACTGCTGCGATATTGTTTTTGCCCCGAATGAGAGTGTTCGTTTGAAACTTGAAGAACAAAACATAAGAAACGTTGAGATCTGGTCGAGAGGGGTGGACAAGGAGCTTTTTGATCCATTCCGGCGCTCTCAACAACTTCGTACAGCCTGGAATGCTGATGGCAGGACAGTTTTTATCTATGCTGGGCGGTTTGTGCTCTACAAGGATATTGAGGTTGTCATGAAGGTTTACGAGCGCTTTCAGGAGGCTGGCTATGCCCACAGCGTACGATTTGTTATGATCGGTTCCGGACCCAAAGAGTCGGAAATGAAACGCAGAATGCCGGAGGCGATATTTCCAGGCTACCTTACAGGAGTTGAATTGTCAGCAGCTTATGCGAGTGGAGATATTTTTCTTTTTCCATCAATAACAGAGGCATTTTGCAATGTGGCGTTAGAAGCACTTGCCTCGGGTCTTCCGGTTGTGGTTTCTGATGAAGGAGGTTGTCGGGATATTGTTGAGAGATCGGGAGGTGGACTTGTTGCCCGGTCAGGCGATGTTGAAGATTTTTTTGGTAAATGCCTTGGATTGTTGGAAAATTCTGTCTGGTGCCGGGAACTTAAAGCTCATGGGCTTGCTTTTGCAGAAACGAAGTCTTGGTCGGCTATTAACCGTGTCGTCATTGATCGATACCAGAATATGGTTGATATTGCGAGTGGTTGTGTTGCATGAAGGAGAAAAGGAGATGATGACCGTTTTTTGTCAATAATGCAGATAGGTAATATTATGCAGATAGGGTTTGTAGGTCTCGGGAAAATGGGGTTCAATATGGCTCAGCATCTTCTTGACTGCGGTCATGAGCTGGTTGTCTTCGATCTGTCTGAAAATGCAGTTGCTTCTCTTGCTGAAAAAGGGGGTGTTGCTTCAGGCTCTCTTCAGGAACTTGCCGGCACCCTACCATCTCCTCGGCTTATATGGCTTATGGTACCTGCAGGTGCTCCGGTTGACACAACCCTGGATACACTCATACCCTTGCTGCAGAAAGGGGATATCATAGTTGATGGGGGAAATTCGCACTATACTGATTCAGAAAAAAGGGCGTCACGCCTCTGTGACAAGGGAATTTATTTTCTTGATGCAGGCACAAGCGGAGGGCTTGAAGGAGCCAGGTATGGCGCTTGTATAATGGTTGGCGGTGATAAGTGTGCTTATGACGTTGTGGAACCTTTGCTGAAAGATCTGTGTGTGGAAAACGGGTATGGTTATATGGGAAGGTCAGGTTCCGGACACTTTGCCAAAATGGTTCATAATGGAGTTGAATACGGTATGATGCAGGCAATCGGCGAGGGATTTGATCTGCTTGCTTCCAGTGATCATAAGTTCAACCTTGAAGAGGTTTCACGGGTTTGGGCAAATGGTTCAGTTATTCGTGGCTGGTTGATGGACCTTGTTGTTCGTGCATTTCATAAAGATCCAAAGCTTGAGTATCTCAGCGGTCGTATTGCCGATTCAGGTGAAGGCCGATGGACAGTTGAGGCAGCCCTTGAACAGGAGGTATCAATTCCTGTGATTGCAGCCTCTCTTTTCAGCCGATATCGTTCACGTTCCGAGGAGAATTTGTCCGACAGGGTTGTCGCGGCCTTGCGTTATGAATTTGGGGGACACCCCTTCTCCGAAAAACAATAATCGCACACCATAATGCAGGAAAAACCGGCTAATTTTACCATCGTCATTTTTGGCGCAAACAGCGATCTTGCTGCTCGGAAACTGTATCCCTCACTTTATGAGCTTGCCCAATGGGGACATTTGCCGGATCAATATCGGATTATCGGTGTTGGTCGCGCTCTTCTTGCTCATGAGGAGTTCCGAGCTCAGGTGCATAAAAAACTCTTGACACTCTCTCCGGATACCATTTTCGATGAAGCACGTTTTACAGAGTTTTGTTCAAGACTTTTTTATGTGAGCCTTGATCTTCATGAGTGTGAGGGTTATAAGGAACTTTACAAAGAACTTATGGATGCCTCGCCTGAGACGGGCCTTTGCGATCATCTTCTTTTTTACCTTGCAACCCCCCCGGATCTTGCTCCGGTTATTATCAGGAACCTTGATCAAGCCGGGCTTGGAGGGAAACAAATGTCCTGCGGAGGATGGAGGAAAATCATTGTTGAAAAACCCTACGGCAGAAACCTGCAGACAGCGCGTGAACTCAATGCAGTTATCGGAAAGGTTTTCAATGAAGATCAGATTTTTCGTATCGATCACTATCTCGGCAAGGAGCCGGTACAGAATATTATGGTTTTCCGTTTTTCCAACGGGATATTTGAACCGTTATGGACTCGGAATTATATAGCCAATGTGGAGATTACCATAGCTGAAGATTTCGGTATCCGTGACCGCGGTGCGTTCTATGAAGAGGCCGGTCTTCTTCGCGATATTATGCAGAATCATGCACTTCAACTGCTTGCTGCCGTTGCTATGGAGCCACCGGTAGATCTCACGGCAGATTCAGTGCGAGATGAAAAGGCAAAGGTACTTCGCTCTATCCGTCCTTTTTTTCCTGATAATGCCGGAGAGTCAGTTGTTCTTGGCCAGTACGAAGGATATCGTTCCGAAAAAAACGTTGCTCCGGACTCAACCGTCGAAACCTATGCTGCAGTAAAATTTTATATAGACAACTGGAGATGGAAGGACGTTCCCTTTTTTGTTAAGGCTGGTAAAAATCTTTCCGTAACTGAAACCAGGATAGTCATAACCTTCAAGTGTCCTCCTCAGAACTATTTCGGGCCTGCCGAAAGCTGCAGCTACATTGCCAATCAGGTCATTCTCTGCATCCAGCCGGAAGAGACCATAGCATTGAGGTTCGGAGCGAAACGTCCGGGTGAAGCGGTGATTACCGATCCTGTTTATATGAAATTCGATTACAAAACATCATTTACCGAAGCAGGTATGACCCCTTATCATCGCCTGCTGCTGGATGCCATTGCAGGGGAGCAGATGAACTTTATTCGTCAGGATAGTGTCGAACATGCATGGGCGATTGTAGACTCAATAAGGGATGCCGTTCATGGGATTCCTCCTGAACTCTATCCAATTCATTCACGTGGCCCGGAGAGCGCTGTCAGGATTTATAGTTGAACGGTAAACCAGAAAGTTTTTCCGTTCACAGGCAAAACGCGGCTTGCCGGCACTCTGTTCTCATCGGCTGCAAATATTCTTTTTGCAAGACCGGCTTTCTCTTTGCTGGTAGTAAAAAAGAGGATATTCCGTGCATGGTTGATGACTGGCAGGGTTAGAGTCAAGCGCTTTCCTGGAGGTTTTGCAAGAGGCTCGCTGACTGCAATGACCCATCGCTTTGTTTCCTGAAGCGATGCAGTATTATCCGGAAAGAGTGAAGCAGTATGGCCGTCATCACCGAGTCCGAGGATGATTAGGTCAAAAATCGGAAAATTCTGCTGCGACAGAGAACCACTTGCGATAAAATAAGTGCGGATCGTTTCTTCATACTCACTTGCGGCTTTGTTTCCATCTTCCTGTTCTGCCGGCATTCTAAAAACATGGTTTTCAGAAATAGGGATTTTTGAAAGCAGTGTCTCTCGGGCCATCTGATAGTTACTCTCTTGATGGTCGGCAGGGACGCTTCGTTCATCTCCCCAGAACAGCCATGTTTTTTTCCAGGGCATGAAGGTTTGTTCCTCCTTGCTTTCTGCTCCCTCGTTATTTGCAACTCCCTTTGCCAGTTGTCGATAAAGCGATCGTGGCGAGTTTCCGCCTGCAAGCACAAGAGAGAACCGGCCATGATCTGAAATGGCACGGTATGCTTCGGCAATAATGAGCGCAGCGGCTTGTTCCGTTATTTCAGTTTCAGTGCCTGTGTAGAAAAATTTATCAGTGGCAGTGTTCATCAGCTTGTTTTCTCCCTTACTGGTTGGGGAAAAAATAAACAATTATTTCATGATCTGGATAATCCTGAACACTGGTTGATGATCGGGCCGGAGTTCTCAATTATAGTGTATAAAATCATGACAGGCTTTATGGGAGAGTTATGTAACTTGAATCTGTATTAATTGTTAACCCCTTTATAATGTAACAAGGTATATGTTATGCCTCTCTATGACGGATACGGCGTTCTCGTTGGTACTTTGCTGAAGTATCACTGTGATCATGCCTTCAGTGAGCAGACATACTACCACTGTAATCTGAAGGTTCGCGCCGGAAGAAGAATTTTTCGATGTCCGGTCGATCTGGACCACAAACAAGATGCTCATGGGGTTCAATGGCGTGTTGTTGATCTTGCTCCAAAAGCTTTGCATCGGATTCTTCTTTTTCAGGAGGGGTGGCACCCGCTCGATTCCCAACCCGATTCTGGTGCCATTGATTACTATCGAAGTCCGGAGTTTCAACCAGCATGTGACTGCCGTCATGCAGTTTCAGATGCAGATCATAGCGAAGCCGCAGGAGACGGCACCTTACCTGTATCATGGAAATATGGAACTGGACCGGCTGCATTCAGGGATCTACAGCCTCTTCTGACTCATTCCCGAAAGCTTTTTATTTTCGGAGAAGCTTTCAGAACAGGATACGGTGTGCATAATATTCATCAGAATCAGGGAGATCCGCCCGACAGCCAGTGGTACCCTGAAAATGGAATCTGGCAGGATGGAGCTGTTGTTGTCCTGCGTAATGATCGCACTTTAGCGGCATTTTTATGCAAATTCAATACCCAGCGTTTTTTTGCCAACAGTTTATGTGTATTTTCCCCTGACGGGAAAGAAACGGAAAATGATTCTTATCATTGAGTGTTCTTGTATTATGGTTGCTGCTTATACATCTCTTCTGTAACTTGTCAGTATAATATCAGAAAGTCATAAAATTATTTGTTAGTCAATCGTGTTTGAATTACAGATTTGTGCCATTTTTTCTGTGGACTCTCTTTGTCTGCGGTTAATCGTAAATAAAAAGGAGAAGAGTTATGGCCGCTTTTGATTTTGGTGCTAAAATCGATCCGCAACTGTTCGATAAACAGCTCAATGCATCAGTCACAATCCATATTCAAGACTATATCAGGCAGGGTTGGGAGATGTTCAAAGAGCACGTCGGTGAGTTTGTCGGGTTTACGCTTATTATTTTCGTTATTTCTGCCGTAAGCTCTAAATTTTCTTTTGCCGGATCGTTTATTTTTTCCGCTGTTGCCGCTCCGCTCTCTGCTGGATTCGCTATAGTTGTTTTCAAGCTATTAAACGGAAAGCCGTTTCAGTTCGGGGATTTTTTCAATGGGTTCAACTATTTTCTGCCTCTGTTTCTTGTAAGTCTTGCAGGCGGATTTCTGGTAAGCATCGGTATGGTGCTGCTGCTCATTCCGGGTATTTACCTTGCTGTCGGATATATGTTTACCACGTTCCTTATCATTGATTATCGTATGGAGTTCTGGCAGGCAATGGAGACCAGTCGTCAGATCATTACAAAAAACTGGTTTGCTTTTTTTGGATTTGCTTTCGCTCTGTTTGCTCTCAACGTTCTTGGAGCGCTTGCTTTTGGTGTAGGTCTTCTGGTCAGCATTCCCGTTTCTGCTTGTGCAGCAGCCATTGCATATAAAGAAATAATGGGCTTGTACTCGGCTGACTGGTAACCATTGTTCATAAGGAAATAGAAGAAAAGGATGTTCAATGAGAAAGATATTCTTTGTTGTTCCTCTCTGGCTGATGGTTGTGTGCAGTGCTCTCTCTCCTGCCATGCATGCCGAGGAGAGTCAGGTTGTGGTATCGGCGACAGGCAGGGTTTCCATAAAGCCCGATATGGCAAAGTTTGGTGTTGTGGCAAAATCGGATGCCAAAACTGCTGATAAAGCTGCAGCAGAAGCAGCCGAGAAGTACCGTGCTGTGCAGAATGCTCTCAGAACTGCAGGAATTACTCTTGAGGATGCTCCTACGGAAAGTTACAACGTTGCTCCCCGGTGGGAGTGGGAGCCCGCTCAGGGGAAAAGCGTTCTGAAAGGTTACACTGCCCGTCACACTATAATGGTCAGGGTTCGTAAACTGGAAAACATCGGACGTGCCATTGATGCAGTGGTGCAAGTCGGGGCTGATGAAGTACAAAGTATCAGTTTTTCATCGAGTCACTATGACGCACTTCGTCAGGAAGCGTTAGCACTCGCAGTGGAAAATGCCAGAAAAGATGCCGGTATCATGGCGAAAGCCGCAGGGGGACGTGTCGGTCAGTTGATTGAGGTGAGTGTTAGCCAGCCATTATATAGAGATCATCCCCAAATCGAGGCCATGGCCATGAGGGCTGCGCCGTCACCCGTTCCGACCGAAATAGCACCGGCAGATCAGGATGTTGTTGTTACCATCAATTCAAAATGGCGTTTTATTCCCTCTGGTTCCAGATGAGACAAGGAGGTTTTCATGGCCTGTTACGAGCGGGCTTCTGAGGCACTCCGAAGATTTGTCCTGACAAAAAAAAATCATATCTTTACAAGATTTTTTTCCTTTCTTGCGTTACTGGATTTCTGGTGTAAGAAAGCCTTTTTCCCATTGGGAAAACGTGTATAGTTGTTGGTGTACACCAGAAGATTGTTCCAGATCTCACAGTTTTTCTCCAAGGGGAGGATGGTTGTTATTGTGTAACCCCCAGTAGTTCAGGTTTTTAAGCTTGGCCTGGTTCATTTATTTATGTATTTGCCGGCTTTGGTTTAACACTATAAGATGTTTTTTATGAAGAGATTGCTCCCAATGTTTTTTATGATGATGATGTTGGTGTTTCCCTCAGTCGGGCATTCACTGAGTTTTGATAACAATGCTTTTCGAAATAATTTTGCAGCACTTTCCGAGTCTGTCGAACTCAGGAAGAAGATAGACCCGATGGTGCTCAGTATGGCGCTCTCCGGTTATTACTCACTTAAAGATCAGGGTAAAGTGAGTCGTGATGGTATACTGACAGTGATTGATTTTAACCGCTCGTCAGTTGATGAACGGATTTTTGTCATTGATGTTAACCGGGCCCAATTGCTTTATTCGGGGCTCGTCGCACATGGTAAAGGCAGTGGCGATAATTATGCGGAGCATTTTTCAAACGCTTCAGGTTCACATCAGAGCAGCCTTGGGTTTTATACAACTGGTGAGACCTATGATGGTAAAAACGGTTACTCTCTCAAACTTATTGGAATGGAGCGGGGGATTAACGACAATGCTGAATCCAGAAGCATCGTGATTCATGGCGCCAACTATGTTTCCTACGATTATATCAGAAAAAATGGGCGTCTTGGCAGAAGTCAGGGTTGTCCTGCACTTTCTTTTGATAGTTTTCAGCAGGTTATTAATCTTATCAAAGGAGGAAGCTGTCTGTTTATCTACCATGGCGGTAGAGGTTATGCAATCAAATCCACTCTGCTGAATCATGATCTTGCCAGGCTTGAGCCAGTCACAGAACCGTTTTCTTAACGTAGACTATAACGTATGATCGGCATTTTACTTGTCTGGCTTGCTTTTAGTCCAGTTCAGCCTGTTCCGGAAAGGCTGGAAGTTACAAGCCAGGAACAGTTTCAGCGCCAGAAAGAGATTCCTGTCCGCAATCAGAAAAGTGTTGTCAGCAATAGTATATCAGAAAATATTCGGCGCTATTTCGACCGGCAATTTCAGCAGAATGGTCATAAAGGTATTGCAGAATCGGGGGCAACCAGCAAACCTCTTGCTCGCTTCTATGCAGCAAGAAGGTTCCAGCCTGTATGGACAAAGCCTGTAATGGTTTCAGAACTTATCAGTGCAATTGATGCCGCAGTCGACGAGGGTCTTGAGCCGTCCGATTACCATATCAGCGAAATCAGGGAGTTTCACAGTCAGCCGCCGGTAACTCCTGAGCTCCAGGCTCGTTATGATCTTCTTCTCAGCGATGCTTTTTTTACCCTTGCAAGTCATCTGCGGTTCGGAAAGGTTGATCCAAGGCGTCTTGACCCCGATTGGAATATTAATAATACTGTCAGTCGCAGTGCTCTGGAGTACATGCTTGAAAATGCAATTGCTGCTGAACGGATAGCACTTGCTTTTAAAGAGCTTCGACCAAAATACTCCAAATACGACCAGCTCCGAACAGAGCTTTCGCGGTACCGGACAATTGCCCGCGAAGGAGGTTGGCCGACTATTGCGGAAGGTCCGAATCTGAAAGAGGGTGTCAGAGACAGCCGGGTACCCCTGCTGCGTCAACGGCTTGAAGTGTCGGAAGATATCGCAGAACTGAAAACCGGTGCTCACAGGGTCTATACCAGAGAACTTGCAGACGCGGTCAGACGCTTCCAGAAACGGAACGGTATGGAGTCCAACGGAGTGCTTGGCGCATCCACAGTCAGACTTCTGAATATTCCTGTTGAGCGTCGTATTGACCAGATTCGCATCAATCTTGAACGGTACCGGTGGTTTTTAAGCGAACTTGAACCCACCTATGTGATGGTGAATATTCCGGATTTCAGTCTTCACTATGTTGAAAACGGGCACTTGAATTGGGTATCACGGGTCATTGTCGGACAACCCGCCCGAAAAACTCCCATTTTCAAAGCTGATATGCAGTATATCATCTTTAATCCCCAATGGGTTATTCCTCCTACCATTCTTGCAAAAGATGCACTTCCCGGCATTCGCAAAAACACATCTTATCTCAGCCATAAAAGGTTGAGCGTTATTGATCGGAACGGCGATATTGTTGATCCGGAAACAGTTAATTGGTCACAATACACAAGCACAAACTTTCCTTACCGCCTGCAACAGTCATCCGGAGACCAGGGGTCACTGGGGCGGGTCAAGTTCATGCTCCCGAACAAGCATATTGTTTACCTGCATGATACTCCGCACAAGGAGCTGTTTAAAAAAAGCACCAGAGCGTTCAGTTCGGGATGTATCAGGGTGCAGAATCCTTTGGAGCTTGCCGGTCTTGTGCTTCAGGATAGTGTTAAATGGAGCAGGGAGCGGATCAATGCCGTGGTTGGCAGCAACAAAACAAAGACGGTATTTCTGCCAAAACGTATTCCAGTCTTTATTCTCTATTTGACAGCTTATCCTGAAGGCGAAGATATTTTGTTTCGTGACGATGTTTATAATCGGGATAATGATGTGTTGAATGCTCTTAACAGGCCATCACCAAAATTTTAAAAGGAAGTTCAGGCTTATACACCATGTCATTTTCTGTAACAATCAACATCAAGAGGGAGTTTGAAACTTCCTGTACCCCCGACAAAGTTTTTGAACTTCTTGCCGATGTACCCCGTTCTGCCTCCCATTTTCCGAAAGTCGATCAATTGGTCGATCTTGGCGACAATACCTTTCGCTGGGAGATGGAAAAAATAGGTATCGGCGGCTACACGCTCCAGCAAACCATCTATGCTTCCCGCTACACCGCTGATGTTGCTACCCGCAAGGTATCCTGGACTCCTGTTCAAAGTGTCGGCAACGCCATTGTTTCAGGTGAGTGGACAATAACCCCGAAAGGGCGAGGAACAATGGTCGCGCTTAACACAAAAGGCGATCTTACGGTCGATTTTCCCTCATTTCTGGAGTTCATCATCTCCCCGCTTGTCGTCATGGAATTCACCGGCATGATAGAACGCTACCTCGTCAACCTTAAGGAGAGTTTCAGCACACTGTGATTGGAGCTACGTGTTGTATTCTATATCATCTCGTTGATTTGAGGATCTTTACAGTATCACACGAAAGGTATATTATCATAACAGCGACAAAGAATTTACACGGAGTCAATCATTGAGTGGCAACCATACAGATCTTACCTTTTTTACAAACGACGGGAACCAGACGCTTCTCGACAGGTTTAAAGTCACTCTTGCAGATACCCGTTTTTTTGATGTGCTTGTTGGTTATTTTCGTTCGAGTGGTTTTTATCAGCTTTACGACGCTATTGAACCTCTTGAAAAAACAAGAATACTCGTTGGTCTTGGTCTGGATGGCGAGTCGTATGATGCCGTCAGTGCGTCACAGAATCAGGGTATTCTGGATTTCGATTCCCACAGTAACACGAAAAAGCATTTTCAATCAACTCTGATTGGAGAAGTTGAAGAGTCAACAGAAACTGATCAGCACCTTGAAACAGGGTTGAGAAAGTTTATCGAATTTCTAAAGGCCGATTGCTGTGACTCAGACAATGACCAAAAAAACGGTGGTAACGGTCGGAAGCTTGAAATCCGGGCCTTCCCATC
Source organism: uncultured Chlorobiaceae bacterium (assembly GCA_903940125.1). GTDB lineage: Bacteria > Bacteroidota > Chlorobiia > Chlorobiales > Chlorobiaceae > Chlorobium. The sequence continues at coordinate 100,972 of CAJAJL010000065.1, forward strand.
AAAAAATATCCATGCCAAAGTATACATCGGCAGGTTTAAGCCCGACGATCGTGATTTCGGGTTTGTTATCACCGGGTCAAGTAACTTCTCATACTCCGGTCTGGTAGCAAACAGGGAGTTCAATGTTGAACTGCGTCAGCGCGGTGATGTGGAATTTGCGCTCCAGCAGTTTGAAACGCTCTGGAAAGAATCCGTCGATATTTCAGAAGAGTTTGTTGATACGGTAGAAAACAAAACCTGGCTGAATGACAAGATCACTCCCTATGAGCTTTACCTGAAGCTCATCTATGAATACATGCAGGAGGACATCAACCTCCCGAACGATATTCAGTTGTTTCTGCCGGACGGTTTCATGCCGCTGCAATACCAGCAACAGGCGGTTATACAGGCGCTGAAAAAGCTTAACGAGTATAATGGCGTCTTTTTATCTGATGTGGTTGGTCTGGGGAAAACCTTTATTGCTGCTCAATTATTACAGCAGGTCAGGGGTCGAATTCTGGTGATTTGTCCGCCTACGCTGAAAGCTTACTGGGAAGAGAGCCTGCATGACTTCAGGGTTCCAGCAAGAGTTGAGTCTTTGGGGAAACTTGATCACATTGTTCGATTCGGCATTGATCGCTTTGATTATGTCGTCGTTGATGAGGCTCACCGTTTCAGAAATGAAAATACCAGTTCATACGCTGATTTGCTTGATATCTGCCGGGGAAAGAAGGTCATTCTCGTCACTGCTACTCCGATGAATAACACCATCAATGATATTTTTGCCCAGCTCAAACTCTTTCAGGCGCCTAAAAATTCGACAATTCCAGGTATTCCGAACCTTGAAAAATATTTCCAGACTCTTAGAAAACGATTTGATGGAATTGACCGCACTGATCCTGAATACAAAGAGCGAATCAAAGAGGTTTCCCGAGAGATTCGAGAACGTATTCTGAAACATGTTATGGTACGCAGAACAAGAAAAGATGTTCTGACTTATTTTAAAGAGGACATGCAGCGCCAGAACCTTGGTTTTCCAAAAATGCAAACGCCAAGAAAGATCGTTTATCGCTTTGAGGGTGAACTGGAACAAACCTTTAACACCACCATCAACCTGCTGCAATCGTTCCGCTACACCCGCTATATTCCGCTGCTTTATTATACCGGCAGCAAGCAGCTATCCGAATTTGAAAAGCAGCAGCAGCGAAATGTGGGTGGCTTCATGAAAGGCATTCTGATCAAACGCCTTGAAAGCAGCTTTTATGCATTCCGGAATAGTTTGCGACGCTTTGTCGAGTCATACGAACGTTTCATCACTATGTTCCAGTCAGGCACGGTATATATCAGCAAAAATATCGACGTCTACGATCTTCTTGAAAATGACGATATCGAAAAACTTGAAGCATTTGTTGAAGCTGAACAAGCCAGTAAATACAGGTTGGAAGACTTTAAAGAGGATTTCCATGCTGATCTTCTGCACGATCTTGAAATTCTCAAGCAACTTGAAGCTCTCTGGCTCAGTGTTGAAGATGATCCGAAGCTTGATGTTTTTATTCAATGCCTTCGCACTGACAAAGAGCTGAAAAAAAGCAAACTGGTGATCTTTACAGAGTCACGCGAAACAGGAGAGTATCTCTTTGATCGTTTGAATAATGAATTTCCTGGTAAGGCACTGTTTTTCAGTAGTAAAGGCTGCCTTTCCAGCACATCAGGAGTCACAGCCAACCGTTCGAATGGACGTGAACTGATCCAGGCAGCTTTTGATCCCAATCATAAAGCGCCTACTGATGATGTGAGGATTCTTATTGCCACCGATGTGCTGGCAGAAGGAATGAACCTCCATCGGGCAAATATTCTGATCAATTACGATCTACCCTGGAACCCCACAAGAGTGCTCCAACGTGCAGGGCGTATCAACCGCCTCGGAACAGCACATGCTGATATTTTCATCTATAACTTTTTTCCGACCAGCCAGTCAGACATCCATCTGGGACTTGAAGTCAACATCACCAACAAAATCCAGATGTTCCACGCTATTCTTGGTGAAGATGCAAAATATCTTTCTGAAGGGGAAGAAATCGGCAGTCAGGAACTCTTCGATACGTTGAACAACATCCGATCATATACAGGCGAAGATGAAGATGGCGATTCTGAGTTGATGTATCTTGATATGATTCGAAAACTTCGCGACGAAAACCCGCAGCTTTTCGAAAAAATAAAACGGCTTCCAAAAAAAGCACGTTCCGGCAGGCTCGTTGATACTGCTGAGGTGAACCAACTGCTCACTTTCTTTAGGATCGGGAAACTGAAAAAGTTTTATAGCAATAAACTTGAACAGCCTGCTGAAATCACCTTTTTTGAGGCAGCGCGGTTGCTTGAATGTCTCCCTGATACTCCTCGTCAACCGATGCCCGGAGATTACTACCATCTCCTTGAACTGAACAAGCAGCAGTTTCAGCTCGATCAGCGCCTTGAAACAGATCCCATAAACAGTTTGAGCGGTGGGCGCTCCAATACCAGCTATATCGAACATCGCCTCAAGGATAAAGCTATCAAACACTGCCAGAAGTTTACCGATAGCGACGAAGAGTTCATCGATGCGCTCAGCAAGATGCTTTCGAGGGGAACAATTGCAAAAAAAGTAGCGCAAAGCGTTCGTAAAGAGCTTGAGAAAACGCTTGATCCGCTGGAGGTTATTACTATCCTGCGCAAACATATCCGTGTTGTAGACGCACCAGAAATAGCATCCGACACTACCACATCAACAAAACGGGAAGTCATTCTCTCCGGTTACCAGATTGCACAACAGCCATAATCCACCATGGACAAATCACAGGCAAAAAAACTCGTAGAGGATATTTTTCAGAACTCTTTTGACAGGGAGAACTACCAGCTTTTTCTTCGGAACCTGCTCAATGACTTTGTGGTTAGAGACCAGCACTATTCAGGAAGTCGAATTCCTTCGGCGTATTCAGAGCATGTTCGACAATATTGGCGAATTGGAAAGTATGTGGACTTTGACGGTATTGAAATGGATCTCCTCGTGGTAGAGTTGAAAAGTCTCTCCAAACTCGATCATGCACGTTCGATGTTGCGTAATTTTTCACTCAGAACTCTTAAAACGTTTGGAAAGGAATGTGCTTTAATTGCTTTTTATGCGCACGAAGACAATGGTGCGGAGTGGCGATTTTCATTTGTCAAAATTGAACATCAGGCTTTCAGGGACGACAAGGGGAGAGTTCGCATCAAGGATGAGTTTACCCCTGCTAGGCGTTGCTCATATTTGGTCGGCAAACATGAAAACAGCCATACAGCTGAGCAGCAGCTCCTGCCCTTACTTGAAAGAGACTACACCAATCCCCGGATTGAAGAGATCGAAGCTGCGTTCAGTATCGAAAAGGTAACTGATGAATTTTTTGAGCAATATAAGGGGCTCTATCTCAAGCTTTCTGAACAACTGAAACGACAACCAATGTTCTTGAATGCTTCAGGAGATGAGACGAGCAACAGCGTTGCCCGGTTTGCAAAAAAGCTTCTCGGTCAGATTGTCTTTCTCTACTTTTTGCAGAAAAAAAGGTGGCTTGGTGTGGCGAAAGATGACAAATGGGACAGTGGATCAAGACGATTTATGCGTGATCACTTCGAGCTTATTGCTGAAGGAGAAAAAAACTACTATCGCGATTTTTTGCAATTTCTGTTTTATGAAGCGCTAGCAAAAGAGCGCAAAGATCAGGATGATCCCGACTACTACCAGCGTTTTGACTGCAAAATCCCGTTCCTGAACGGCGGCCTTTTTGAACGTGATGACATGCAAATAGAAACCATCGATTTGCCGAACTCGCTCTTCCACAACAAAGAAAAGGGCAAGTCTGGTGATGAGGGTACTGGTATTCTTGATATTTTTGACCGATATAATTTTACCATAAAAGAGGATGAACCGCTTGAGAAAGAGGTTGCGGTTGATCCTGAAATGCTTGGTAAGGTTTTCGAAAACATGCTTGAGGGGACAGAGCGTAAAAGCATGGGCGCATTTTACACTCCCCGCGAAATAGTTCACTACATGTGTCAGGAAAGCCTGATTCATTACCTCGATAACGTTTTGAACAATGCTCCCCCGGTTTTTAACGAAATCGGCCACAGTCAGACCAGCTTTTTCGGAAATGAGGTTCGAACTGGTCAACTTCAGCTCACTGAAGAAACAGAGGAGGTCAGGGTTCCGAAAGAAGATATCGAAACACTGATCAGGAAGGGACATCTCTTCATAGATACCCTGAAGCTTCCAGAATCAGTTAGACAACATGCACAACTCATTGATAACTATCTGTCTGGCATAAAAGCTTGCGATCCTGCTATCGGGTCCGGCGCGTTTCCTGTTGGTTTACTGCACGAAATTGTTACTGCCCGTATGGCCTTGGCACAGCATCTCGAACATCCACAAACCATCTACGCACTCAAACGCCACACAATTCGTGAAAGCCTTTACGGTGTTGATATAGATCAGAGTGCCATCGATATTGCTCGTCTGCGACTCTGGCTCTCGCTTATTGTTGACGAGGAGGACTATAACACCATAGAGGCACTACCGAACCTTGACTACAAAATTGTTCATGGGAACTCCCTGATCGGCCTGCCCAGCAATGTCCTCAAGGACGACGTTGCGTCCCAGCTGATTGAGATAATGAAATTTGATTTTTACGAGGAAACCGAAGAGTTAAAAAGAAAGGAAAAGCGCAAAGCAATCGACTCTCGACTCCATGAATTCCTAACAACGGCAAGGCAGTATACCGGTTACACGGTTGATTTCGATTTTGAACTTTTCTTTTCTGAAGTATGGCATCAAAAAGGGGGGTTCGATGTCGTTATCGGAAACCCGCCCTATGTGCAGATACAGAATTTCAGCGGGAAAGAGATTCAGAAAACATGGGAAAAACAGAACTACGAAACCTTCGCGAAAACAGGTGACATCTACTGTCTTTTTTACGAAAAAGGCTTTCGTCTGTTGCGGAAAAACGGGGTACTTGCATTCATTACCTCGAACAAGTGGATGAGAGCCAAATACGGAGAGAAGCTTCGGAAGTTTTTTTTAAACCAAACGAAGCTCCTTCAGCTCATCGATTTTGGTGATTCACAGATATTCTCTGAAGCGACCACTTATACAAATATTTTGCTTTTCGCTAAAACAAAAACTCTTGTTGAGAATGTGAAAGCGTTTGATTTATCTAAAGCATATCGTTCAGACGTATCACTTTATCAAATGCTACATGATAATCAATTTGGTGAAGCTATTTGCAATCAGAGTGGGTATATGATTATGGATTCGAAATTAATGGATATAAAAAAACGTATAGAAACAGTAGGGACTATACTAAAGAATTGGGACGTTTTAATATGTCGAGGAATGTTAACAGGATTTAATGAAGCTTTTATTATCGAAGGAAAAATAAAAGATGAATTGATTGCTCTTGATAAAAATAACTCAAAGATTATAAAGCCAATTTTGCGTGGAAGAGATATAAAAAGTTATAGCATAGATTATTCAGATCGTTGGATAATTAATACACACAATGGATATAAAGATGTTTTACCAGTGAATGTTGATGAGTATCCCGTAATAAAACAATATCTCAACCAATTTTTAGAAGAATTGCAAAATCGTCAGGATAAAGGAATAAGCCCATATAACCTTAGAAGCTGCGCTTACCTACCGGAATTCAAGAAAGAGAAAATTGTTTGGTTAGAGATGTCTCCAAAACCAAATTTCGCTCTTTCAAATGAGGAAATGTATGTTCTAAATACTTCATATATCCTTACTGGAAAATATCTTAAATGGATTTTGGCAATTTTAAATTCAAGTGTTCTGGATTGTTATTTCTCTTTTATTACAACCGATGTGAGGGGCAATACACGGCGATATATAAAACAATACGTTGAAATGCTTCCTATAGTTTGTTATCAAACTGATTATGCAAAATTTATTGAAATATTTGTTGACTATTTGCTATGGCTTGATAAAAAAGGCGGTAAACTTCTTTCCGCCTTCTTCAAACAAATTATCGATGCTCTTATCTATGAGCTTTATTTTTCTGAAGAGCTGATAAGAGCAGGAAAAGAGATTCAGAAACATCTCGGCGATGTGAAACCCGTTTCAGAGCACATGACCGATACTGAAAAACTCGCTATCATCCAGAGCGAGTTTGATCGGCTCTACGACCCGAACCACCCTGTCCGTAACAACATTGAAACCCTCGATAGTGTCGATGAAGTTCGCATCATAAGGGAGGCTTTGAAGAGATGAAAATTCAGTCTATTGAAATCACCAACTACAAAGCTTTTCTTGGCACATACCCAATCAAGGTTGACGGTAAAAACCTCTTCATCTATGGTGAAAACGGCAGCGGTAAAAGCTCTCTCTACTATGCCCTGAAAGATTTTTTTCAGTCGTCCATCGAAAACATTGATCTGCATGAGCTTGAAAATATTTTTGTCTCCGAAGAGAAAAAAGGCTCGACCGCAATCAATGTTAAATTTTCGTCCGATCAAGAAGGAAAAGGAAAAACTCGAAACTATGAGTTTTCCTCATCAAGAAATGATACCAGAGAAGCCGCCGACACCACTATCCGCGATGCAAACAAGCTGAAAAGCTTTCTCACCTATAAGCATCTGCTGGATATTCACCATCTGAAAAAGCATAACTCCATCAATCTCTTTGATCTTTTGGTAAAAGGGGTCTTGAAACACTTCCGATACTCCCTGACCAATGGCCGCGAGCTTGGTGAGCTATGGGAAGACGTGGAGTCGATGATTGAAAAAAAGACAGGTCGTGAATACCCCATTAACAAAAAGAAAACCGAGGTCAATTCTGCAATCAAGGCTTTCAATGAAGCTTTTGGTGAACTGTTTAAGCCCGACAGTCCTGAGTACATTCTCAAACACGCAAAACCAATTCTTGACCAGTTCAATCACAATATCCAAGTAACTCTTCGCTATGCTCAGGTTCGTCCGAGCAGTGATTATTCCGCGTTAGACAATGCTCGTGTCACTGTTGATCTTCTTTACGCTGGAAAAAAGATTGCATATCCACATTTGTTTCTCAACGAAGCCCGACTGTCAGCAATAGCCATTTCCATCTACCTTGGAATGATCAAACGGCATGTGCAGGGGATCCCCTGCAAAATCTTGTTTCTCGACGACATATTTATCGGACTTGATATCGCCAACCGCTTGCCTTTGCTACAAATACTGGAATATGAGTTTCCCGAATATCAGGTATTCATCACCACCTATGACAAACCCTGGTTCGAATATGCCAAAGGTTTTCTTGAAAACAATAAAGTCTGGAAGACAATGGAGTTCTATGCCCAGGAAACAATAGAGGGCTTTGAAATCCCCTGCATCTTCGATAATCAAGACTTTCTTGAAAAGGCAGCATACCACCTGCAGCACTCCGATTACAAAGCAGCCGCAGTCTACACCCGTTCAGCCTTTGAAAAAATTATCCGCACTTACTGCGAAAAAAAGAAAAAGAAACTGGTGTTCAAATCCAGACTGAAAGACTATTCATCAGAAGATTTCTGGAAGGAAGTAAAACCTGATCTGCACCCCAAAACTATAACAGATATTGAACAATATCGCAATCTTGTTCTTAACGCTTTCAGCCACTACAACACCGAAAAACATGAAATCCGAACTGAACTGATCTCAGCTATTCAAGTAGTGAAGGCTCTTAATATTGAACTGAAGAGTATGCAATCTTGATGCTTTTCAAGTGGTGCTTGATATAGCCAAGATGATCCCAACTGGATTAAATATTTGCTGCCCTTTTGTTATTTTTCCTGCCAGCAGATCCTTGTGTTCATTGCAAAAAAACTTTTTCCCGCGATGTTCGATTTGTGCGGTGGATGTTGTGAATGTATAGCCAATAAGTTGAATGAAAATTCTTGAATATACCGGCCTTGATGTCTCAAGTGTCAAGGCAGGCTATCGTAAGGTAACCGATGCCCTTGCCCGCAATGATTTCCGCGCGGCACAGGTTAAAAAACTTGTCAACCTCACTCATGGCAAGTTCTATCGCGCAAAGCTCGATGATGCTGACCGGCTTCTCTTTACGCTTGTTCGCCATGGCGATGAAGTGTGTGCTTTGATGCTTGAGGTTATTGCCAGCCATAATTACGACAAGTCGCGTTTTTTGCGGGGTGCACTCATTGACGAATCTAAAATTCCCGATGTCGACCTCGGTGAAGCTGTAAAAGATGCTGAGCATTTACGCTATCTGCATCCTGAGCATATTGCGATTCACCTGCTCGACAAGCCTATCTCTTTTGATGATACTCAGGAGATGATCTACCGTCAGCAGCCTCCCCTGATTATTGTCGGAAGTGCCGGCAGCGGCAAGACAGCCTTGACTCTCGAGAAGCTGAAACATGCTGAAGGGGAGGTGCTCTATGTTACTCACTCGGTCTATCTGGCTCAGAATGCGCGAAACCTCTACTACGCTCATGGTTTTGAGCACACCGGGCAGGAAGCCCACTTTCTCTCCTACCGTGAGTTTGTTGAATCGATTCGTGTGCCTGCTGGTCGTGAAGCCACCTGGCGTGATTTTTCAGGGTGGTTTGCCCGCATGCAGAACTCGTTTAAAGGTATCGATGCGCATCAGGCATTTGAGGAGATACGCGGCGTGATTACTGCCGGCGACGCAGGGATTCTCAGTCGCGAAGAGTACGCATCGCTTGGTATTCGTCAATCAATCTTCGGCGAAAATCAGCGAGAGAAACTCTATGAGCTCTTCGGAAAATATCGTCAGTGGCTTGCTGAAGAGGGATTGTTCGACTTGAACATTGTTGTGCACGACTGTGAAGCAACACCCCGATACGATTTTGTTGTTATTGACGAGGTGCAGGATCTCACCATCGCGCAGCTCTCCCTGGTGCTTAAGACGCTTAAAAAGAAGGGAAACTTTCTGCTCTGCGGTGATTCAAACCAGATTGTTCATCCTAATTTCTTTTCATGGAGTCAGGTGAAAACTCTTTTCTGGAATGACCCAAAACTTGCCGGTCAGCAGCAGATGAGTGTGCTCACCGCTAATTTCCGTAATGGAACGGAAGCTACCCGTATTGCCAATCAACTGCTTAAAATAAAGCAGCGGCGCTTTGGCTCCATCGACAAGGAAAGCAATTTTCTCGTGCAGGCTGTTGGAGGAGAAGCAGGGACTGTGGCTCTGATGGCTGATAATGAGTCTGTAAAGCGTGAACTCGATAAAAAAACAAAACAATCAACCCGCTTTGCCGTGCTGGTCATGCGCGATGAAGACAAGCAGGAGGCACGTAAATATTTTTCAACACCCTTGTTATTCTCGATACATGAAGCCAAGGGGCTGGAATATGAAAATATTGTGCTTTACCGGTTTGTTTCCGGCCACCGAAGCGAGTTTAACGAAATCGTCGACGGTGTTGGCAAAAATGATCTCGCAGTTGAAAATCTTGATTATCGTCGAGCAAAAGACAAGAGCGACAAATCCCTTGAAGTCTACAAGTTTTTTGTCAATGCGATCTATGTTGCATTGACCAGAGCGATAAAAAATCTTTATATCATCGAATCCGACACCGGTCACCGGCTTTTCAGCCTGCTTGAGCTTGATGTCGATGGCAAAGTGAAGGTCGAAGCAGCCCAATCATCACTTGAGGAGTGGCAGAAAGAGGCCAGAAAGCTTGAACTCCAGGGTAAACAGGAGCAGGCAGAGGCTATTCGCCAGACTATTCTCAAACAATCTCCGCCACCCTGGCCGGTTTTTGATGAAGCTCATGTACGGGAGGCGCTCCTTAAAGTATTCCGTGACAAGGTGCCTGGCAATAAGCAGAAACACCAGCTTTACGAATATGCCACCTATCATGATGAACCTTTTCTGGCTGAACGACTCATTAAGGATGCTCAATTTGAGTCGAAAAAAAGTTTCAATGAACAGCTTGAAACACTTGGACGGAAAAGTTATCTGCCCTATTTCACCCAGCAGACCAGAAACATTCTGAAGCAGTGTGATCAGTATGGTACTGACCACCGGCTTCCCATGAACCAGACACCGCTGATGGCAGCAGCAGCTTCCGGCAATATTCCTTTAACCGAAGCACTGCTCGAACGGGGTGCAGACACGGAGAAGACCGACCAGTATGGATTCAATGCCCTGCATTGGGCAATGCGTATAGCATTCCGCAATCGCGAATATGCCCGAAGAAACTTTGCTGTGCTCTATGAACTGCTTGCACCACCATGCGTTGACGTCAACAACGGTGATCGTCTTGTACGCCTTGACCGACATCTCTCTGAATACTTCCTTTTTCAGACGCTCTGGGTACTCTTTAAATCCCGTTTCACCCACCGTCTGCGGAACTCTTACGGAGCTTTTGATACAAAGGTCATTCTTGAGGCATGGACAAATATGCCGGTCAATGTTGTTTACCCTGAACGCAATCGACGGCAGTATCTCTCAGGAGTACTTGCCCGCAACGAAGTTGAGCGCGACTATGCATACAATCGGGGGTTGTTTGTCCGTATTATTCAAGGCTGGTATCAATTCAATCCGAAACTTTCAGTACGATCCATTGACCCCGACAACAAGCAGGGATGGACTGCCGTGTATCAGGCATTGAACCTTCCACTGATTTACGAGTTCTCGGATGAACAGATCTTACTGCAGGTTGAAAAATACTTTACGATGGCCGGCATTCCGAAACCTGCCTCTCCGGTTTCCGCTGGACCGGCCCTTGCACGCATGGAAGAATATAAAATGAGGCGTTCTCCTCACTGGCAAATACTGAAAAAGATAGGTAGTGAACTTAATAAACAGTCATTCAAGGAGCTTCAAGAGAGCAAGCGTCTACAAGTTGAAAAGCGTAAGCGGCTTGAAGAAGAAATACGTTTTCGGAAAGAGGAAATACAGAGGATCAGAGAGAAGCAGGAAAGCGAAAGAGATCAGTTATCATTAAACCTTTAACGTAATCACTTTTCTTATGAAACAATTTCTACACAGAAACCCTGATATCGGAGTAAAAAAAACAGTTGTTTCCGAACGACTCAAAGCTGACATTTTTCATTCTACTCCCGTCGTTGCATATGGCGCCATGGCTCTCGGTGCCCTGGCAATTGGAGCATGTGCGATAGGTACACTGGCCATTGGAAAACTTGTCCTCGGCAAACTTTGCATCGGCCACGCCCGCATCAAAAAGCTCGAAATAGAAGAACTGACCATCGGGCATGAAGGCTTCAGAAAGGAGGCTAAGCCGGCATGTTGTCAAGGAGCATAAGAAGTTAAATTAATATCTATATTGCTTTCACACATTAAGGTTGAAAATCACGAATAAGAGGTGTCTCTGTTTTTAGAGAAGAAAGCAATTGAAGCCATACGATATGAATGTCGACCTGAATGTTATCCCCAATTCGGTTCTGCTTGATGAGTTGTTTGCACCTTACCGGCAAATGCTGGGTTCTGATTACGATGCCTATAGAAATCACGGTTTGCGTGTTTTCAACTTTTGTTGCGCGCTTGCGGGAGAACGTGCAGATGCCGATAAAATAGCAGTTGCAGCTTTTTTTCATGATATCGGGATTTGGACCGATAACACCTTTGATTACATTCGTCCATCTCAATTGCTTGCCCGTCGTTATCTTGAAAAAGCAAACAAAGTGGCATGGTGTGATGAAATAGAGGCAATGATCGGTGAGCATCACAAGGTGTCAAAATATAAACTGAATCCCTCATGGCTTGTTGAACCGTTCAGAAAAGCTGACTGGATAGATCTTTCTGCAGGATTGCTTCGGTGCCGTTTACCGGATGATTTTGTTACAAATGTTATTCTTGCATTTCCCAACGCCGGATTCCATAAAAAGCTTCTTGCACTGGCTGTAGAGCGACTGAAAAGCCATCCCTTCAACCCGTTGCCAATGATGAAACTTTAGTTCTGAAACATGAGCGGAGTTCAGAGAAACAACCTTGCTTCAATGTCAAAGCAAGGTTGTTCTGGATATGCGGGCCCTGCTATTCGGGATCGTAGTTCAATACGGGGGCAAGCCATTTTTCTGCTTCCTTGATTTCCATCCCTTTGCGCAGGGCGTAATCTTCAACCTGATCCTTGCTGATTTTGCCGAGTACGAAGTACTTTGCCGCCGGATGAGCGAAATAGAGACCACTGACCGAAGAGGCAGGGTTCATGGCAAAGGTTTCTGTGAGCGTGATGCCTGTGTTTGTTTCTGCGTTCAAAAGAGTAAAGAGTTCTGCTTTCTCTGTGTGTTCAGGGCAGGATGGATAGCCGGATGCAGGGCGAATTCCCTGGTACTTTTCTGCAAGCAGCTCTTCGCTCTTGAGGGTTTCAGCAGGCGCATAACCCCAGACTTCATGCCGCACGTGTTCATGGAGCATTTCGGCAAACGCTTCAGCCAGGCGGTCAGCAAGTGCCTGCGCCATGATGCGGTGGTAGTCGTCCTGCTCGTCGCTGAACTCTTTGAGCAGTTTATCAATACCATGTCCCGCAGTAACGGCAAAGCCACCGATATAGTCTTTGAGGCCACTCTCCTTGGAAGCAATAAAATCAGAAAGAGCCAGATTCGGTTCACCCGCTTCTTTTTCCTGCTGCTGGCGAAGGGTGTGCAGAGTTATGAGCGTGGTTGTACGCTCCTCGTCGGTATAGACATCAATATCGTCACCTGTGCTGTTGGCAGGGAAGATACCCGCCACGCCTTTAAGACCAAGCAAGCTTTCCTTTTCAATTCTGTCGAGCAGAAGGTTTGCGTCATCGAAAAGTTTTTTTGCCTCTACGCCATACTCTGCATGGTTCAAAATTTGCGGGTATCGTCCTCCGTGCAGCTCCCATGCCATGAAAAAGGGTGTCCAGTCAATATAGGAGCGCAGTGTGCCGACAGTAACATTCTCAAACAGCGTAATTCCAGGTTTGAGTGGCTTGTAAACAGTTGTATCGTCCCATTGCAGCAAAGGACGGTTCCGGCGTGCATGGGACAGTGACAGGTACTTTTTAGTGGTTGTGCGTGATGCATGATTCTCTCTCAGTCCAGCCTGTTCTTTTTTAAGCTGAGTGATGTACTCAGGGCTGAGCGTGGGATTAAGGAGACTGTTGACGACCGGTACACTTCGGGATGCATCAAGGACCTGCACGACTGCACCTGAATAGACCGGGGCAATCTTTACTGCGGTATGTATTCTTGATGTCGTTGCACCTCCTATCAGGAGCGGGATGGTCATGCCGAGTCGTTCCATTTCGCTGGCCACATAGACCATTTCGTCAAGCGACGGCGTAATGAGTCCGCTGAGTCCAATCAGGTCAGCTTTTTCACGGACAGCCGCTTCAAGAATCTTTTCGCAGGGCATCATGACGCCGATATCAACGACATCATAGTTGTTGCAGGCCAGCACCACAGCGACAATATTTTTGCCGATATCGTGAACGTCACCTTTAACTGTTGCAAGCAGTACTTTTGCGGCAGCACGGGTATCCTTGTTCAGCGCCTTTTCTGCTTCGATGAAAGGAAGAAGATAGGCAACAGAGCGTTTCATGACACGGGCGCTTTTAACAACCTGAGGCAGGAACATTTTCCCTTCAGCAAAGAGGTCGCCGATTGCGTTCATGCCGTTCATCAGTGGTCCTTCAATAACCTGGAGCGGACTCGGGTAAAGCCTGCGGGCCTCTTCGGTATCCTCCTCAATATATTCAGCAAGACCTTTGATCAATGCGTGGCGCAGCCGTTCCTCAACGGGAGCACTCCGCCATTCAGCCGCTTTTGCTTCTGTTTTCTCGCCGCCATCGGTTAACGTTTCTGCAAAGCTGACCAGTCGTTCGGTCGCATCGGTACGGCGGTTAAGCAGTACATCTTCAACCCGGACAAGCAGTTCAGGATCAATATCTTCGTAAATAGCCAGCTGCCCGGCATTTACAATGCCCATGTCAAGTCCGGCACGAATGGCGTGGTAAAGAAATGCAGCATGCATGGCTTCCCTTACCGGTTCGTTGCCACGGAAAGAAAAAGAGACATTGCTTATCCCGCCGGAAATTTTTGCATAGGGAAGGTTTTCCTTGATCCATCGCACGGTCTGAATAAAATCAACGGCATAGTTGTTGTGTTCATCAATGCCTGTTGCAACGGTAAGAACGTTTGGATCGAAAATAATATCTTCGGGAGGAAAGCCTACCTGAAGAGTAAGAATATCGTAGGCGCGTTTGCAGATGGCAATGCGTCGTTCATAACTGTCGGCCTGCCCTTCTTCGTCGAACGCCATGACAACGGAGGCCGCACCGTATTGCAGGACTTTGTGTGCCCGTTCTCTGAAAAGCTCTTCACCCTCCTTAAGACTGATGGAATTGACAATGCTTTTTCCCTGAACGCACTGCAGGCCGTTTTCAATAACCGACCATTTCGAGCTGTCGATCATAAGCGGGACACGGGAGATATCCGGCTCTGAACCAATCAGGTTGAGAAAATCTTTCATCACCTTTTCGGAGTCGAGCATGCCCTCATCGACATTGATATCAATCACCTGGGCACCACTTTCAACCTGCTGACGTGCAATGGAGAGCGCTTCATCATAGTTGCCCTGTTTGATGAGGCGGGCAAATTTTTTCGATCCGGTAACATTGGTTCGCTCACCGATATTGATAAAGCCTGTCGTGCTGTTGACACGCAGGGGTTCAAGACCAGAGAGCAGCAGCTCATGGTGTTGTTCAGGGCGCAGGCGAGGTTTCAGCGTTTTTACCGCTTCGGCAATGGCTTTGATATGCTGTGGAGTTGTCCCGCAGCAACCCCCGACAATATTGACAAAACCTGAGGTTGCAAAGTCTGCGATCTGTCCGGCCATATACTCCGGTGAGTCGTCATACTCTCCGAATTCGTTTGGCAGACCGGCATTTGGATAGACGCTCACATAGCTTTCAGCAATTCCAGCAAGTGCTGCAATGAAAGGCCGCATCTGTTTCGATCCAAGTGCGCAGTTCAGACCTACCGAGAGCAGATCCGGCATGTGGGCTATGGAGATCCAGAATGCTTCGGTAGTCTGGCCAGAGAGAGTTCGTCCGCTGGCATCGACAACGGTTCCCGACACCATGACAGGGATACGAATCCCCGTGCGGTTGAAAAACTCTTCAATGGAAAAAAGCGCTGCCTTGCAGTTGAGTGTATCAAAGACGGTTTCAACAAGCAGAAGATCAACTCCACCCTCCATCAGTCCTTCAAGCTGTTGGGTGTAGTTATCGACAACCTCCTTGAAGCTGACAGCTCGGAAACCGGGATTATTGACATCGGGAGAGAGCGACAGGGTTTTGTTGGTCGGACCTATAGAACCTGCCACAAAACGCGGTTTATCAGGTGTTAGTGCTGTATAGTCGTCGGCAGCCTTTCTTGCCAGTCGGGCAGCTTCAACGTTCAGCTCTTTAACGAGATTTGAGGCATTGTAGTCTGCCTGTGAAATCGGGTTGGCATTGAAGGTGTTGGTTTCGATGATATCAGACCCTGCTTCAAGAAAGTCGCAGTGGAGTCCATAAATGATGTCAGGGCGTGTCAGTACAAGGATATCATTGTTCCCCATCAGTGGATGTGAATGATCGGCAAATCGTGTACCCCGGTAGTCTTTTTCCTGTAATTTATGGCGCTGGATCATGGTGCCCATTGCACCGTCCAGTACAAGAATGCGCTGTTCGAGCAGATTTAATAGTGAGTCCTTCATTCGTTATGCGGCGACTGCGGTTAAAAAAAAAGAATAAGAATATACGATTAAGTCAGTAATTACTTCTGTTCAGGCATTTTCTCTTTAAGCCATGAACGGATCAGTTCAATACCGCTGTCGGATATCTGGTGTGCTACAGGGTATTCACGATAGGTCAGATCATCCACGTTTTGCTTCAGCCATTCATCTGCCGATCGTCCCTTTGCAATCGGCAGGACATCATCATAGAGCCCGTGCATCACAAGAAAAGGGAGTTTTCTCAGTAAAGCTTGTGCAGGAACAATCGGCAGTGATTTTTCAGGAAGCTGTCCGCTTAACGCAATCACGCCATGAAGCAGTTCAGGTGCGTTAAACGCCGTCAGATAGCTCATGACAGCTCCCTGGCTGAAGCCCATGAGAAAAACTTTATTTCCTGCAGGACGGTATTCACGGATAAGCTCACTAGTATAATAAATAAAATGCTGAAGGGCATGTTGTGCAGCTTTGTAATCGACAGTGATTCCGCCTGGGGTAAATTCAAGGGGAAACCATCCGTACATACCGAAATCCATTGTCAATGGTGCTCTTGGACTGATGTAGCGAAATTCGGGCGGTAGTGCGTGCGCAATTTGAATAAGGTCTTTTTCGTTACTGCCGTATCCGTGGAGCATTATCAGGAGCGGTGCATTCTCAGGGTTAGCTGGTACAAGTTCCAGACTGGTCAGGGAAAAATTATTACGTCGCTGCATACATTAAAATAGGTTACGGTTTGGGTGTGTTTATAATCCGGGTAATGAAGCCGCCGCCGAGTACTTCACTGTCTCGGTAAAAGACTGCTGCCTGTCCGGTAGATACTGCATTTTTTGGAAAATCAAACAATACTGTTGCTGAGTTTTCATCGAGAGGTTCAAGTGTGCAGGGAGTTTCCTTGTCACGATAGCGGATCTTTCCCCAGGCCTCTGTTGAGGCTTTCAGGCTTTCCAGCCCAATCAGGTTTAGTCCGGAAGCAATAAGTTTTCTGCATTCCAGGGAAGACTTTTTTCCGACCTGGATCCGGTTATGCTCAGTGTCGATACTCGTCACATAAAGAGGCTCTTTGGCTGCAATGCCGAGCCCGCGGCGTTGGCCGATGGTATAGAAGGGATACCCTCGGTGTTTGCCGATAACCTTGCCAGTGTCGTCTACAATATCCCCATTCGCAACTTTTTCAGCAAGACCGGGAATAGCTCCGGCGAGGTAACTGCAGTAATCATCCTGCGGAACAAAGCATATCTCCTGACTTTCTTTTTTTTCAGCGGCCCTGACTCCGAAAGAGTGAGCCAGCTTACGAACTTCCGGTTTTGTGAGCTGCCCGAGAGGAAAGAGGGTTTTTGCCAGGTCACTTTGCGACAGCATCCACAGAAAATAGCTCTGGTCTTTTTCCGGATCAGCCCCTTTAAAGAGCCGGTACCTTCCGTTGCTGAAAGCAGTGGCTGCAAAATGGCCGGTTGCGACAAACTCTGCATCAAGCAGCTTCAACCCCTCAAAAAGCCCGAACCATTTGATTTTTTTGTTGCAGACCATGCAGGGGTTTGGCGTTCGTCCAGCGAGATAGTCATCATTAAAATAGTGAATCACATCATCCCTGAATTTACTGCTGAGGTTCAGGGTAAACACCGGAATCTGAAAATCCGGATGGTCGCTGATAACAAACGGTGATTGATTAAGTGAAGGTCTTTCGTCCAGAGAGTCGAGTACTCTGATGTTCAGACCTGTCACTGCATAGCCCTGTTCAACAAGAAGACATGCAGAAACGGCAGAATCAACTCCACCTGAAATACCGACCACAACTTTCTTTTTCGTATTCATAAGTTAACTGAGTTTATAGCCTGGGCCGCCACCGCCTTCAGGGGGTGTCCATGTAATTATTCCGTAGGGATCAATGGTTTCGCATGTTTTACAGTGCAGGCAGTTCGATGCGTTAAGTTTAAGTGCAGATGGTGGGTCGCCGGTTATTTCGTAGACCTCCGCCGGGCAGAAGTGAATACAAGGATTAGCAAATTCAACGGTGCATTTTTGCAGGCATATTTTCTCAATATCTTCAGGTTTTATAAGTAGGTGGCATGGCTGGTTCTCTTCGTGCATGGTTCCTGACCGGTAGAGGCTCTCTTTTTTGCTGAAGGTGAGGCTGTTGTCCGGAGTGAAAGCTTCTTGTGGTGTGGTTGACCTCTTCTTCTTGCGGCGATCCCCAAAACCCTCAGCAATGGAGAGACCAGGAAATTTAAGCTGAAGTCCTGCCTGAACCAAACCGGAGTAGAGTCCTTGATCGAAAGCTTTCCGATAGTTTCTGGCAGCATACAGTTCATCGTAAGCCCATGAATTTCTGAACCGTTCGCTGTAGGTTTTCAGTTTGCCGGTTGAAAAATCATTATGCAGAATCGATTCAAAGAGGGTTTCAGCGGCAAGGATTCCGGATTTCATCGCCAGGTGGAGCCCTTTGTGGCGCTGCATGTTTACCATTCCTGCCGATTCACCAGTGACAAGATATCCCGGTCCATAAAGGGGGGGCATGGCATCAACTCCTGCAGAGGTTATTGTTCTTGCTCCTGATTCAATCATGTTTCCTCCTTCAAGGAGTTCGGCAAGCAGCGGGTGCTGTTTAAAGCGCTGAAGGTTACGATGCGGATCACAAAAAGGCGACCCTGGTTCCAGTGAAGTGATAAACCCTATAGAGAGCAGCGTCGAAGATAAGGCATAGAGCCAGCCTCCGCCATAGATATCTGATGAAAGAGGATAGCCGAACATCTGGTGAACTTCTCCGGGGTTGATACGGCCTGCCGGTATCCGCCATGTCTCTTTTACTCCGGTTTCGTAGCGTTGTGGTGCAGTTTTTGTGCTCTTTGAAAAATGTTCGCTGACTTGCCTGAAGAAAGAGCCGTCAGAACCTTCCCCGATGACGACAGCTTTTGTTTTAAGTAAAAGCCCGGCTTCAAAGTTAATTTTTTTCTGACCGTCTTTGTCGAGCCCCTTATCGTCTGTCAGAATGCCGGCAAGCCTTTCGTTTTCGATATAGGGAAGAATGGCTGCAGTATTATCGAAGAGCTGAATACCCTCTTTTTCTGCCTCATTGGCCATCCATGACCCGATGCGGGATAGCGAAACGAGCATATTTCCCTTATTGCTGAATGCGTCAGGTATAAATGGGAACGGAAACTTCCTTTTCGCAGTCAGATACCATAAACACTCTTTCGAAACCATTGCTTCAAAAGGAAATCCCCTGTCCCGATAATCAGGGAAACACTCATCCAGAGTTTTCGTGTCAATAATTGCCCCTGACAGAAGGTGGGCGCCGGCATACCGCCCTTTATCAATCATTGCTATTGAGGGTTCAAGAGTATTTGCCGATAGAGAGTTATGACGTTTCAGGAGGTGCTGCAGGTGTAATGCCGATGCAAGGTTTGCAGGTCCAGCGCCGATAAACACAATATCGAATTCCAGTGATTCACGTTCATGGATCATTGTACATTGTGGATGCTGCATGGTAATCAAAAAAACTGAAAAGACTAAAAAACGAAATATGATGACTAAGGATACAATCTACAGACTTTTTTTCTTGCTTATGCTTTACGTACGAAATTTCGAGACATGGGGATTGTTGATAATGAATTTTCGCCACAGAAGTTCCCTGCTTTTTGAAATACCAACACGAGCGCTGGTACCTATCATGCGGTCCGGCAGCGGGGGAGTATTTTCAACAAAAAACTCTTCACTGAAAAGATTTTTTCCGTTGCACTCACGGTTGATGGCAAGTGCTCTGGTCAGCTTACCTGGCCCACTCATAAGATCTGTTATGAGTTTACTCCCTCTCTGTTCCTGCATGAACAGCTCTCCTTCAACTGGTTCCATCGCTCTGATCAGTACCGCTCCCGGAGTGTTTTCAGGTTCGCTGACAATATTAAGCATGTAGTGGTTTCCATAGGTAAAGTAAACATAAAGGGTTCCGGGAGTTTGGAACATAATCCTGTTTCTTTCAGTTTTGCCGCGCCATGCATGGCAGGCTTCGTCATGTCTGCTGAAATAAGCCTCTGTTTCAACAATTCTGCCTTTCAGTTGTATATTTCCTGGCAGCACACGAACAAAAATTTTCCCAAGCAGTTTTTCAGTAAGTTCGAGTGTGGGGAGGTCATAGAATTGTCGTTCCAGCCTTTCCATGAAGCGAGATTAAAAAAATTTGTAATGGTTCATGTAAGTATTATAATGTACCAAGTCATGACAGAACTTCAACTGCTATAAATTTCCCTGGTTAGTACATGGGCAGAGTAATTGCGATTGCAAACCAGAAGGGTGGGGTTGGAAAAACAACCACTGCTGTCAATATAGCGGCCTCGATTGCTATTTCTGAGTTTAAGACATTGCTTATCGATATCGACCCCCAGGCCAATGCCACATCTGGATTCGGGCTTGAAATAGGCGACGAAATCGATAACACTTTTTATCAGGTTATGGTAAAAGGCGGCAACATTCAGGACGCTGTCAAGTCTTCCAGTCTTGAGTATCTTGATGTTCTTCCTTCCAATGTCAATCTCGTCGGGATGGAGGTCGAACTGGTGAATATGCGAGAACGCGAGTATGTAATGCAGAAAGCGCTCAAAGGTATTCGCTCCCAGTATGAATATATCATTATTGATTGTCCGCCATCTTTAGGGCTGATCACACTCAATTCTCTTACAGCAGCAGATTCCGTACTTATACCGGTTCAGGCAGAATATTATGCTTTGGAGGGTTTGGGAAAGCTGCTTAATACCATCAGTATTGTCCGCAAGCACCTTAATCCGAAACTGGAAATAGAAGGTGTATTGGTGACCATGTATGATTCGAGACTTCGTC
This sequence comes from uncultured Chlorobiaceae bacterium, assembly GCA_903940125.1. GTDB lineage: Bacteria > Bacteroidota > Chlorobiia > Chlorobiales > Chlorobiaceae > Chlorobium. The sequence goes on from CAJAJL010000065.1 coordinate 121,511, forward strand.
TTGCATCTCAGGTTGCCGAAGAGGTCAAGAAGTTTTTCAAAGACAAGGTTTACAAAACCTATATTCGCAGAAATGTTCGACTTTCTGAAGCGCCAAGTCATGGTAAACCAGCCCTGCTTTATGACGCTCAAAGTATCGGATCGAAAGATTACCTCGATCTGGCACAGGAGATTTTCGAAAGAGACGGTAATATTAAAAAATTTAAAGTCCGGCAGTAGCAGCTGACCGGTAAGCTGGTGGAGGATATGTCAAAAAAAGCACTGGGGAGAGGTTTAAAAGCACTGATTCCGGATGAAGGATTTGATTCTGGTTCCAAAGAGGAGGAACAGGAACAAGCCCAGGACGGAAGTATTGGCAGTCTGCCAGTCGAAAAAATACGTACAAATCCATTTCAGCCACGCAAGGAATTTGATGAAAGTGCTCTTGAAGAGCTTAAAAACTCCATTATTGAAAATGGAGTGATTCAGCCGGTAACGGTGTGCAGGGATGGGGACGGTTATCAGCTCATCAGTGGAGAACGCAGGCTCAGGGCAGTGCTGCAGGCAGGTTTCAAGTATATTCCTGCTTATGTTATTGAGGCTCATGATGATTCAAGTAAACTTGAACTTGCTCTTATTGAGAACATTCAACGTGAGGATCTTAATGCTATAGAGGTTGCACTTGCATTGAAAAGCCTGACAACCAAGTGCAGTCTCACACAGGACGAGATAGCACAGAAAGTTGGCAAGAACCGTTCAACCGTCAGTAATTTTCTCAGGCTTCTCAAGCTCCCTTTACAGATTCAGGATAGTATCAGAAACAGGGAGATATCGTCCGGACATGCGCGGGCGCTGATTAACCTTCCAGGTGAGCAGCAGCAGCTGAAGGTCTGGAAACAGATTCTCAGTCGTCAGCTTTCAGTCCGACAGACTGAAGCACTGGTTAACCGCATGTTCAAGGAACAATCAAAACCGTTACAGACAGATGCCCTGGAACGCTCTTCACATGTTACCCAGCTTGAGTCCCGACTTAGAGATAAACTTGCTACAAAAGTACGCATTGTTGAAAAAAAAGGTGGCAAGGGTGAAATTCATATTCAGTATTTTTCGAATGACGATCTCGACAGGCTTCTTGATATTATGAATCAGGAGTGAACTGGTCCGCAGAAAATGCAGCTTTTTCACTGTAAACGTTAATTGTAATCATAAGTATGAGGTTTACTCTTGTAGGAAATGGCAGGATGGGTCGTCAGGTGGCTCAGGTGATCGGTCAGTCGGGCTGTCATGGAACTTCTGCAGTTCTCGATGTAGATACCCCGGTTGTCCCTGAAGTTTTTCAAGGCAGCGATGCCATTATCGATTTCACCGTTCGGGAGGCATTTCTCAGCAATCTGCCAGCCATGCTTTCGTCCGGTGTTCCCATTATTGTTGGTACAACAGGGTGGGATGATGTCTGCGATGAGGTCAAAAAAAAGGTCGCTGATGCAGGAGCATCACTTCTCTATTCGGCAAATTTTTCGCTTGGAGTCAACATATTCCTCAGAAGTGTGCGCGAAGCAGCACGGCTTATTGCTCCGTTTGACCAGTTTGATATTGCCTTTGCCGAACAGCATCACACAGGAAAGGCTGATTTTCCCAGCGGAACTGCTCTCAGAGCAGCCGATATGATTCTATCAGCCAATAACCGGAAAAAAACTGTTGTCCGGCAGCTCTCGGACGATCGAAAGCTTGCTCCTGAAGAACTGCAGGTAGCAGCACTGAGGCTCGGAGGTGTATTTGGAAAGCACACCGCGTTTATCGATTCGGATGCAGATGAAATTGTTATTTCACATACGGCAAAAAACCGCTCTGGTTTTGCATCAGGAGCTGTTGAAGCTGCCGTCTGGCTCGCTCATCGACATAAACAAAACCCTGGATTTTATACTATGGATGATTTTTTAAATGAACGGCTTGCGTGAAGATATATGGCTAATGAACGTGTGAATCAATCTACTTTGCCATTTAAAGGAAAGCTTTTTTCTGTTCTGCTGGGTGCTGCAATCATTATTCTGACGACAACCATCCCCTATCTGACACTGCTCAATGTTTTTCTCTTTGCCGGTATTTTTCTTGCAGGAACAGTTGCGCTCCATCAGACTATCATGCGCTTTCAGGTGCGTTTGACCTACAATCAGGCTTTTGCTTACGGGTGTCTGGCCGGTTTGGTTGGAGGTGTGGTTTCCGAAGGCATAACCTTTGCTCTTATGGAGCTGCTCAATTACAGACCCGGAACGGAAAGTCTTGCTCTTGTGATTGACTGGGCGCTTGAAATGGCAAAAGGAAGGCCCGAGGTTCAGCAGCAGGTGCAGGCACTTGTTGCTGCTGAAAAACTTGCTCTTGTTCCAGTGAAATTAAGCTTTGTCGAAATTCTGATGAATATGGCTTTTTCCGGTGCTTTTTATGCACCGATAGCTGGTCTCGGGGGAGCATTTGCTGTTCTCAGGCTAAAACGTAAAGCTGCAAGAGAGTGATTGTGTTACATCGACCAGAGTGAAATCAGCTTGAGATCGCTCTTATTGACGATCAATCCTTCACGGTAAAGTTTGTATGTATCAAGAAGTCCGTTTTCAGCTCTGAAAGGGGTTTCAAGCAAGTCGTGTTTCAGGTAACGGTAGGTGTCCAGCCCGCATGCAGCGGGCTCAGAAGAAGCTGAAGCTGCAAGCCATGTGTAAAAGCTCAGACTGATGCCGCTCTCAAAAGCTGAGCTGAAAACCGTGAGGAGATTATTTTTTTTTGCGTACTGGGCCAATTCCAGCGCAACTGAAATTCCGCCCAACTGGTTTGGTTTCAGGATCAGTGCAGCAAGCGCTTTCTGTGGGATTTTTTCCAGCAGTTCCGGCTTTTGCCAGAGAGTTTCGTCCAGTGCAGCAGGAATACCTGTCTTTGCGAAAAACTCACCGAGATCTTCAGCGTTCTTCAGAGGTTCCTCAATATAGGCAATACTTGCCAGTGGAATGTGTCCTGCAAATTCGAGTGCATCATCAAGTGAGAATGACTGATTGGCATCCAGTCGAATGTCGATAGTGTTTCCGAAGATACGGTGCAGAGTTTCAATGCTGCGGATGGCGATGTCACTATTCCCGGATGAGATCTTGAGCTTGAATGTGCGGTATCCAAGATTGAAATACTCAACGGCCCTTTGTTCGACTTGCTGTGTATCACCGAAGAGCAGTGCATTGACTGGAACATGTTTGGCGGGATGAGCCGATGCATTGGAAAACGTTGGAGACTCTCCTGAAGCGGTGGCATCAAGGTTGATCATCGCCATTTCCAGCCCTGTGCGCACTGAAGGGAAGAGCTGGTCATGAAAAATGGTGTGATTGACAAACTCGTGTTTTGAAAGCACTTCCACAAGCTGCGCTTCGGCAGATGCAAGGGTTTCCTTGTGTAAACCTGGAAGTGGAGCAATTTCACCGTAGGCCGTGTGCCCATCTTCCTTGGTTTTCAGCGCAAGGATAATGCCCTCCCTGTGTAAAAGCTTAAGCCCATTAACGGTTATTGCTTCTGTAAAAGGAATGGCATATCGGTAGAGAAGTGCATGGGCTGCTTTCAAGGTCTTTTTGGAAATTTACTGAAATCCGGTTTCCGTTTTTCGACAAAGGCATTTTTACCTTCCTGTGCTTCCTCACACATGTAATAGAGCATAGTGGCATTACCGGCAAGTTCCTGCAATCCGGACTGGCCGTCACAATCTGCATTAAGTGCCGATTTCAGACATCTGATAGCGAGCGACGAGTTGGCAAGAATTTCACGACACCACTGCACAGTCTCCTTCTCAAGCTGTTCAAGAGGTACAACTGTGTTTACCAATCCCATCGAAAAAGCTTCTGCAGCATTGTACTGACGGCAAAGGAACCATATTTCACGGGCTTTTTTCTGGCCGACAAGGCGGGCCATATAGCTTGCTCCCCATCCACCATCAAATGAACCTACTTTAGGGCCGGTCTGGCCGAAGATAGCATTATCTGCTGCAATGGTAAGATCACACAGCATATGCAGCACATGGCCGCCGCCGATTGCATAACCTGCAACCATGGCAATTACCGGTTTCGGGCAGGTGCGAATATCACGCTGGAAGTCAAGGACATTCAGTCTGTTGACCCCTTTTTCATCAGCATAACCGGCATATCCGCGGATCTTCTGATCACCTCCCGAGCAGAACGCCTTCTCTCCGGCACCGGTAAGAATAACCACACCGATCGACTCATCGTTTCGTGCCTCGGCAAGGGCTGTAATCATCTCCACCACAGTCTGGGGACGAAATGCGTTTCGTACTTCAGGGCGATTGATGGTGATTTTTGCAATACCTTCAGCTTTATGGTAGAGGATATCGTTAAAATCCCCTGTTTGTATCCAGTTTACTTCGCTCATAAGTGCTTTTCTTCTTGCTGGTTGAAAAATAATCTTAAACGATCCAGAAACAATTCCTTGTTTTCAATCTGAAGGGTATGACCGCAAAGAGGAAATATTTCAAGGTCAGAACCAGGAGATAACTTAACCATTTGGCGGCCAATCTCAACGTAGCGCTCATCTTTTTCCCCTGCAAAAAACCTTACCGGCACATTGTTATGCTTCATTGCTTCCCATTGTGAACGTTGCCGTCCTGTTCCGAGCACTCTAAGTGCGAGAGCAAGATTCCGTGGATCATTGATTTTCCTTTGGCTCTCGACCTCTTTAAATACAGGGTGATGTTTAAGCGTTGAAAAAAGCGGCTGTTCATACCATGACTCAATGAACCCATCAAAGTTTCTTTCGATTTTTCGTGCAATTTTTTCATCATGCTCCTGCCTGTCGATCTGCTCTTTTTCTGTTCTGAGGCCCGGTGAAGCTGAAACGATAACAGCTTTGGTGAAGAGCTCGGGATGGCGAAGCAGAAGAGCGAGTGCGATGCGTCCGCCCATGGAGTAGCCCACGAGATAGCTTGGCGGGAAAGCTGACTGTCGGAGCAATTCCGCAAGGGCATCAACTGTTTGTTCAAAAAAACCATCGCTCGGAGGTGTTTCCCGGAAGCTTGCTTTTCCGTGTCCGGGCAGATCAACCATCACACAGCAGTAGTCATCGCAAAGCTCTCTCGCCACGGGAAGCCAATCGTCTCCGGACCCAAGAAACCCGTGCAGAAAGATGATGCGGGGCAATGTCTTTTCCCCTATGGTCACGATATGTAAAGGAACTTCCTGCAAGGTTTTCTGCATGGCATGTATAAGGTTGCAAGGATTGTCCGACTTTTTCACGGTTGTTGTCTTGAACAACGCAAGATCAATATAAAAACCATAATTCAGTGCAGAAACTCCTTTGCAGAAAGAAGACCATTGGCAGATCATAAAGAACTTCGTAAAATGCAATTTCTGCATGATTACACAATAATGAATTCAATACCCCGAATTTTTCGATCGTACCAGAATAACAGGTAATTGTTATGTATGAAAAAGGTAGCTGACTTCATAAATCTCGAATGTTACAGAGAAGCTCTTGCCCGTCTCTGTCGTATCGCTCAATGGTTAACCCAGGACGAACGACTGGTGCTCGATGATTGGGAAAATTTGCATTTAAATCATTTTTATAGCGATGAGGAAAAAGCTCATACCATCAAAAAGGCAATGGAGTGCTTCGGTAATGATCAATTCACAATTTCATCCGATGAAATCGAAAGAGATCCCCTGCTGTGGTTCCAGGCGCTTGATGAACACTGCAATCGCGTTTATGCTCCAGACAGCGTTAAGCCACATGACAAGATTGATGATGGTGATGGGGATTCAAGGGTACTGCCGATCTATCCGGGATCCGGTGGTGGTAAACGACGCGAACAATATGGAAATACAGCATTTTGGCTGAAGCACCATCGTGTAATTCCTCTCAACAATCTTCAGGAGATTTCTAAAAGTATGTCTGTAGCTATAGCTGAAATTCCGCAGGGCTATAAGGATTGGGCGATTCGGTACATGCTTGGCGAAATTGTCAAGATCGCCATAATCCATTTTGCAGACGGTATTTATCCGACAAACACCGACAATGATTCTCTGCTTTTGTTTTTCAACGATCTAAGCGACGAAAAAATTCGTCTCGAAAAAGCACTTGAATGCATCAGTGCGGCAAAACGCGAGGGAACGCATATCCTTGTGATGCCTGAGCTTACGATCACCCCGGCTATTCGCTTGCAAATTGCCAATAAACTTGATCTGTTAAATGAAAAGGATGGTGACAATCATGCACTTTCAGTTCCTGTTATTGTGCTTGGTAGTTTCCACGAACAAGTTGATACTGGGTGGCGAAACCATGCCGAGGCTATTCTGGGGTTGGACGGGACTCACCTTTTCGATTGTGACAAACGCAGACCTGTCACCTTCAAGAATTGCAAGGAAGGTATAGAATGTGCCACCACGCCATTGACCTGTTTACTGACACCTCTCGGATTAATGGCCATGGCTATCTGCAAGGATATGTTCGATGGAAAACCTGCCGCTGCCTTGTCTTCACTATCCCCCGACTGGTTGCTGGTTCCAAGCATGAGTGAAAAGTTGAGCCCGCAGAAAGCAGCTGCAAAACAATTGCATGATACAGGTGGAACTGTTGTAGCCGTTGCCAATCAGGAAATGCCAGGCATCAAAGGATATGAGCCGGGTTTTGTTCATCACGAAAAATGTGAGGATTGTACAACTGATATAGCCTTTGTAACCGTGGCGCGAAAAGATAATTACATCCGACGCATAAAATAGCTCTCTTGATCGAATTATTTATCCATTAAATAATGTTAAATTATTTTTGAATCTAAAACCTTAGGACTATTTAGTATTATGAACGTGCTTAATCTGAACGTCAGTGACCCGGCTATGCTGGTCGATAGATCAACAACAGCAGAACTTCTTGCTGCCATACGTTCGCTCGCTACATGGAATGAAACAGCTCTGAAAGTCGCCAATCGTCTCATATTGGTCTGGTCGGCGAGAGCTATTGCATGCGCAAGCGATCGCGAAGGTATATCTGAACTGCAGCGCCTTATCCATTATGCCCTTAATCGGGCAAATTCAATGGCATCACTCCCGGAAGAGTTCCGATACCGATGGCAGGAGGCCAGCGATATGCTCGAAGCGAGGCGACTCAATCTTGCTCATGCCAACCCGGAGGCACAACTCGGCCGCCTTCATGTTGACAAAATTCTTCGATTGCTGTTCAACGCCGGGAGCCGCGAAATGAGTCAGTCAGAGCTTGCAAATCGTCTTGATGTCAAACTGACCTCAGGACGAATCACTCAGCTTATCGGACCGCTCGAAGCCCATGGACTGATAAGTAAAAGAAAGCACGGACGTGACAATCTGTTGCAGCTCACTGAAATTGGGAGCAAGATTGCTGAGCAGGAGGAGCGGAAGAATGGCACCACCGACAATCATTACCCTGAACGGGCTGCAAGCTATCTCAGGGACTTCAGGAAAAGCGCATGACACCATTCATCGTCACCTTCTACAGCTACAAAGGCGGCGTCGGGCGCAGCCTGCTTGCCGCCAATATTGGCATCCTCAGTGCGCGGCGCGGCAAAACGCTGCTTTGGGATCTCGATATCGAGGCGCCCGGGCTGCACAATATTTCGGGGCTGACACCATCAAAAACTGTCAAAGAAGGTTTTTTTGAATGGATGATTTCATGGCAGGAGTCAGGACGGCCATCGAAAGATGCTGATTTCGGCAAACTTGTCAAACTTGCTTGCCAGACGCCAGAACAGGATCGACTTTTTATTCTTCCTGCCTATGGCGACAACAAAGACTTTGCAGGGCTCTACCAAAGTGTACGCTGGGATGATTTTCTGGTTCGTGACCTCGACAGCGGTCTCGCACTCTTTCGCGGCATTCTTGATGCTTTCGGCAAGGCTGGTTTCGAAACTGTTATGCTCGATTCGCGTACCGGCATCACCGATATCGGCGGACTGCTCGCTGTCCTGTTACCACATGCCACAGTTCTTGTCGGTAACTACGGCAGGCAAAATACGAAAGGACTCGCCCATGTATGGCAAGCCCTTCAGTCGGCCAGTGAGGGGCGCATTGCCCCGCGCGATACATTGCCACCCCTGATGCGCATTCTGGTTGCATCTCCGATTGCTGATGAACTCGATTTGCGTGCAAAAGGAGAGGAAATCTGGAAGGAAGCCTTTGGCCTGGCCCCTGCCGAATTGATCACCATTCCTTTTGATCAGCGTCTCCTCTTCACTGAAGAACTTTACGCAGCAACGCGCCCCGACACTCCGGTAGCAAAAGCCTATAACGATCTGGAACGTCGAATCGACATGGTGCGCCAGCAGGTTATCGCAGAGACCGAGTCGGCCCGCCGCAGCGACGATACCCGTCCCGATCTGGTCGTCCGCCGCAACCAAAATAGCCATGAGCAAGGCAAGAACTTTGAAGAACGTGTTGCCCATCTCCTGCGCCTGCTCGGCTACACTGTCGAACGAGAACAGTTGATCGACAGTAACCGTGTCGATCTTATCGCCCGCAAACGTGCCGATTTCGGTCGCGAAGAGGTTTATCTGGTCGAATGCAAGGATCATCAAAGCGTCATTCCGAAAGAGACCGTGCAGATATTCAGAACTTGGCTCGATGGCCCGACTGCCAGAGAGATGCAGGTACGAGGCATGGTAGTCACTGCACGCGACTTCAGCCCGGCGGCTCGCAGTTTTGCACGAGAGCAGGGAATTCAGGCGCTTACCTACGATGAACTGGAACGCAGTCTTTTCGATTTCTCACCCTACCTTGCCCGCATCCGTCAGCGCTACGAAGCAAGCACTTTTGCAGGCAACTATGTTGACCAGTATCTGATCCTTGAAAAGCAGCACGACGAAAAACCTGTACTGATGTTGCCTCATGCCCTCCAGTGGGTTTCGGGAGCGGGAAGTCGGTTGTGGCTGGTGCTTGGCGATTACGGTACCGGTAAAAGCACACTGGTCGAGCGGCTTGCCTACGAACTGGCCCGCAACTGCGAAAACAATCCCGAACGCCCGATTCCGGTCGAAATCAACCTGCGCCAGTTTCCCAATGCTATTTCGCTTGAAAGCCTGATTCGCGAACATCTCGAAACTGAACTGCGCACCGTACTCAATCCCGAGATTGTGCTGCACCTGCTTGAAGCCGGGCGAGTAGTCCTGCTGCTCGACAGTTTTGATGAAATGGGCGTTGCTCAGGCCGGACGCAGCGTCGAAGAACAGTTCCGCCAACTGGCTCGTCCAACCGCCAACCCCGGTCGTAACCCGCGTGGCAATCGAGTGTTGATCACCTCCCGCAGCCACTTTTTTCGCGACAGGAAAAGCGCCATGCAAGCAGTTCAGGGAGGCGACAAACTCTTTGAAGCGGATTCAGCACTGGGCAAAGCAGCACGTGCTTTCGACGCTACGCTCGATACCCTGCCGGTTTTCACAAAAGAGCAGATTGCCGAGTACCTGCAGAAGCGTCTTGGAACTGTTGAAGGTGATCAGGCACGCCGGTTTATCGAAGAGAGATATGGCCTTCAGGATATCGCATCAACACCCCAGTTGCTCGACATCATTGTAGCGACTCTTCCCGATCTAATAAAACAGGGAGAGAAAGTAACTACCGGATCACTCTACCTGATTTACACAACCCGCTGGTTGAAAACGGTCCGTCTGACTCAGGGAGAGGTAAACGTTGATCACATGCGGGATCTGCTCGAACGCATGGCTTGTGAACTTTGGATCAGACCACGTAACCAAATTCACTACACCGACCTCGCCGCGCTGCTTCATCATGAAGGTGGACTTGCCCGCCGCCTCGACAGTGAACGGGTTGACCTTGAACTGCGTACCGCCGCTTTCCTTGTGCGCAGTGCTGACGGCTATTACCGCTTTTCGCACAGAAGCTTCCTCGAATTCTTTTTTGCCCGGGCTCTTTTTCGCGCACTCCAGGAAGGGTATTTCGCAAAAGCTCTTACGTATGGTCGTATCAATCCCGAAGCCACCACATTTCTGCTTGACCTGACTGAATCAGCGAAAGAGAGCTCCGATAAATTGGTCGGAGCAATCCGTACCATTCTTGAAAACCCCTATACTGAAGTCACCTCCGAGAATGCCCTTCTGATTGCTTATCGTACTGCACAGTACCGTTTCCAGGCAATCCCACCAGAGCAAAGATCACGTCAGCGATTATTGGCTCCGGAGCAGCTTCGCTTGGTACAAAAGCAAATGATTCCTCCAAAAGCAAATTTGAAAGGTGCTCAGCTTTCCGGTGAAAATCTGACATTGCTTTGTGCTGATGAGATTGATTTCAGTAATGCCGATCTCTGCGGTACTACTCTTTCTTACGCCGTTCTTGAAAAAGCCCGTTTTAATGGGGCTCGACTTGACGATGCTGTGCTTGACAATGCGAGCATTGCAGAAGCAAGTCTTGTTGGTACCAGCCTTCTACGAATCAAAGGACGACATCTTGACCTAAAGCATGCGCAATGTAGCAATGCCATTTTTGACGGTGCCGACCTGCGTCACATGAAGGCCCACCACACGGACTTTTCTGGTGCAAGCCTACGCCTTACAAGGCTTGCTGACGCTCAATTCGTTCAAGCAAACCTTGCAACTACCGATCTTGCTGGCGCAACTTGGCCGCGCGCCAAAGGCTATGCCGAAACCGTTGGGATCCTTTCGAGTAAACTGCATATTGCTGGTTTGATCGGTAACGTGGGCGCGGTTTATGTCTGTACTTTTTCGCCAGATGGTGCTAGTGTGCTCACCACTGGCCATGACTGCTTCCCCCGTTTGTGGGATGTTGATAGCGGAAAGGAACTCCGACAACTTGCGGGCCATTCCGGCGGTGTTCATGCCTGCGCTTTTTCGCCAGATGGCACCCTCGTAATCACGGCCAGCAATGACAGCTCGGTGCGACTCTGGAATATAACTTCTGGCAAAGAACTTCACCAGTTTGAGGGTCATTTTGGCCCGGTTATGGCTTGTGTTTTTTCATCCGATGGTTTTCATGTAATCACAGGAGGCTCTGATTCTACAGCAAGAATTTGGGATATCACCACTGGGAATGAATTGCGACGATTCGAGACATGCGGCAAAAGTGTTTTATCCTGCTCTTTTTCACCAGATGGCCTTCGCGTATTTACTGCTGTAAATAACGGTACTGCACAATTTTGGGATGTTAATACAGGGGAAGAGTTGAGACGAATAGAGTTTTTTGACAATAGGGTTCGATTCTGCAAATTATCACCAGATGCGTCCAGATTACTGACTGTCGATTATGGGCGGACTGTATGCCTGTTTGATGTCGATAGTGGTAAAAAACTGCGACAATTCAAGATGTTAGGAGGCCATCTTCGAACCTGTTTGTTTTCGCCCAATTCATCATGCTTTTTAGTCACTTACCTTTTTGCTGGAACCGTGCAACTTATGGATGCTGAAAATGGCATGGAAATCAGCAGATTTGAAATGAACGGAGAGAGAGCTAATGCTTGCGCTTTTTCGCCTGATGGTTCATGCATAATTACAACGGCAAAAAATAGTACAATAATTCTATGGGATGTTGAAAGTGGTAAGGAATTACGCCGATTCGGAGGATGGCCTTGCACTAAAGTTCAGTCCTGCGCTCTTTTACCCGATGGTACGCACTTGTTCGTTATAGGAAATGATGGCGCAATACGACGATGGGAAGTCTCTACTGGTAAAGAACATCGGTTATTCAAAGTGAATATCCACTCTATTATCTCTGTTTTTTCGTGTGATTGCGCCAGCTTGCTCACAGTCAGCGATGATGCTACCGCACAAATATGGGACACTAATAGCGGCAAAGAAGTGTGCCGATTTGACGAACATGTTCAATGGGTTCAGGCTTGCGCCTTTTCACCCGATGGTACACTTGTGCTGATTGTTGGTGAGGATGGAACCGCTCGCTTGTGGGAGGTCTCCAGTGGCAAGGAGGTTCGACGATTCAGTGGACTCGATACATCGATTATAGCCTGCGCTTTTTCGCCCGATGGAACACGCGTGTTGACATCCAGCGAGGATGGAACATTATGTTTATGGAATGCCGATAGTGGAAAGCAGGTGCACCGCTTCGTAGGGCATGATCAAGCGGTTTCAATCTGTTTTTTTTCGCCAGACGGCTCACGTATAATAACAGGATGCAATGATTTATCCGTACGATTATGGGATGTCACAACTGGCGAAGAACTGCGACAGTATAATACATTTGGCAATATTATTAATTCCTGTGCTATTTCGCCAGACGGTTCGCGCTTAATCGCTGCAGGCTATGACCAAATTGTGCGAGTATTGGATACCTACAATGGTCAAGAACTGTTTAACTTCCCAGCGTATTACGGTAACGTTCATGCCTGTTTATTTTTATCAGATGGTTCCCGAGTACTTATCGTTGGTGAAGACGGTACTGCTCGACTTTGGGAAGTTGAATCCGGCAAAGAACTTCTGGCCATGGCAGCCTCCGGCGATTCTTGGTTGTCATGGTCTCTTAACGAAAATCGCTGGGACGGCGAGGGTGAACTGACTGAATGGCTCCGCTATGAGGATGACGGCGAAGTGCCAACAGGAGCTTCCGACTGGGTTCCCCGCCACTGGCTCGCAGCCGATCTGCCGGAATTGCGAGGCTTCACACCCTTGTCATAGATATGGCAATACACACATTGTGATACGAAAGTTTTTATTCAGCTTTCGGGGTTATATGAAGAAGAGATTTTTTTCAGCAAGGGCACTGATTCTTCCCTGCAATGCACGGTGCTGCAGCAGGTTCTCCTTCCTGGATCCTTTTATTTCGATAACAATGCTTCGATTACTTCCGGATGCAGCGCGATAGACCTCGCAGAATTCACCATTTATCTGCGGGCATGCATAGTCTACACCAAAGGTTTCCGCCGCAGAACGGACGCTGTAGTTCTGGGGTGTAGCAAAATGGGTTTCAAACACATCGCTGTATTCGGAAACCGGTAAAAAGGAGAATATGCCTCCGCCGTTGTTGTTCAGGACAATGATCTGAAGCGGAACACTCAGGGTGCTGAGCAGAGAAAGGGCATTGAGGTCGTGCAGGAAGGCGATATCCCCGATAATCAGTGTTGCCGGTTTACCGTATCCCTCGGCAAATCCAGCAGTTGTGGAGAGAATACCGTCTATACCGCTTACCCCGCGGTTGAGGCCGCTTCTTATTCCGTTATGATGGCTGGTGATGGCGTATGAGTCCATATCCCTGACCGGCATACTGTTTGAAATGAAGAGCAGCTGCTGTTCCGTGATAAGGCGTGAGGTCAGGCGCGCTGCAGAAATTTCGGTAACAGGCTTAAGCGGGAGGGCTTCAGCATCAATCTCCTCACCGGCACGTCTGAAGAACTCTTCAGCATACTCAATGTTCATACCGGACAATGTTGTACGGGATCCTTTGAGGCTTGCTGATGTCAGGACGAGAGAAGCTTCAATGCTGAGGGTGACGTTATGATCGGGAGAGAAGCGGTTGGCATGGGATCGGACAACAATATAGTGTTCCGGATTCCATTCAAGAAGTGCAGCCGCTGGATGTTTTGCAATAAGATGACCGCCGAAATGCAACACGAGATCCGGTCTGAAGTTCCTGATAAATCCTGAGGATTGAAACGCCAGCTGCCAGGGTTGTACACCACTTTTCAGTCGCATCCCAGAAGAAAAATCAGCATAGAGTGGTACCTGCAGATCCAGAGCAAGCTCTCTGACAGCCTCTGCCTCTTCAGCGCTCTGCATGCTTCCTGCAATAATCAGCGGCTGTTTTGCTGTAGAAAGCGCTTCGCGCAGCATCTCAACAGTTGCACTATCCGGATGTTTTTCAGGGAATAACGAGACTCCAGAGGGTTTGCCGGTTTTCAGCCACTCTTGCACTGTACCGAGCCAGGGATCATTCAGATCGGACCTCACTGGCTCAAGCGGTTCTCTGAACGGTTGGTTGAGATGAACCGGGCCAGACGGTGATCCAAGTGTTTTAGCTACTGCGTATGCAATGGTAGAGAGAAGAGCTTTGATGGGTACCTCTCTTGACGGCAAGGGCAGTTGCATATTCCATCGTGTATAACTGCCGAACATGCCCTCCTGCCTGATAGTCTGGTTGGCACCGCATTCTTGCAGCTCGAAAGGACGATCTGCGGAAAGAATAAGCATTGGTTGAAAGTCCATTGAGGCCTCAACCACGGCAGGGAAGTAGTTTGCAACAGCAGTTCCCGATGTGCAGACCAGAATTGCCGGTTTGCCTGTTGCCCGGCCATAACCAAGGGCAAAAAAGCCGGCAGAGCGTTCATCGGCAAACATTTTCCACCGTGCTTTCGGGTTTCTTGCAATTGCAACGGTAAGTGGTGTTGAGCGTGAACCGGGGGAGATACAGAAAAATTCTGCACCCTGCCGGATCAGTTCTTCAATAATGATGCTGCTCCACAGGGAGGTAACTTCTCCGGGTATCATACTTCCTGGCGGGTTATAGCAAGAATATCTCCTATTTTCTGGTCTACCTCTTCCCATTCCGAAAAGGGATTCGATCCTTGTACAAGGCCGGCTCCTGAATAAAGATAAGCAAAACGACCATTGACCAGAGCTGAACGGATGGCTACTGAAAATTCAGCAGCATCCCGGCTTACCCAGCCGACAGGCGCGGCATACCAGCCTCGGCTGAACGGTTCAAGATCCATGATATGTTTCATGGCCTCGGTCTTGGGCACTCCTCCGACAGCAGGGGTAGGATGGAGAAGTTTCAGTACCTCGCTGTCATTCTGGAATTCCGGTTTAAGTTTCGCTGAACAACTGGTGTAGAGGTGTGCAAGGCGGTTGAGTTGCAGTACCTGAACCTCTTTTTCCATATCAATATCGCTGCATATCTTAAGCAGCTCCTGGTAGATCATGTCCTTGACGAATTTATGCTCCCTGATATCTTTTTCAGAATTCAGGAGTGCTTCAGAGGCTTGAATGTCTCCGCCCTGGATGGTTTCTTTGGAACAGGTACCGGCAAGGGCTTCAGTAAGGAGCATATTATTGTCCCTTTTGTATAGTCTTTCAGGGCTGAAGCTGAAAAAAGCGTGATGTTCAGCTGGTTCAAAGTAGAACCTGTATATGGCATTTTGCGGATAGGGGTACTGTAAAAGAAAAATGAGTGGCGAAAAACTGCTGCTGAATTCAAGAATAGTCTGTCGCGCAAGCATGATTTTTTCCATGCCGCAGGAAGTAAAGGTCAGCAGCGCTTTCTGACATTGTTCTATCCAGTTTCTCTCATCCGGGTTATAGGAAAGATCCAGTAATTCCGGCAATTTCATTGATGAACAATTTGAATCGGTAACAACACGGTCAAGCATTGCAGTGATCGCACTGATTTTTGTTTCAGGATCAACGCTGCTTTCAAGCCAGAGATGGCATGAGAGAGAGAACGTGTTGTGTTCAAAGGTTAACTGGATCAGCGGCAGTACAAAGGAAAACGAGGAAAAATTATCCCAGATCGGGTTTTGTTTTTCCTGGTTATTGAAGTGGAACCCCCCGAAATAGCGCGCGCTAGGATCTTTCCCGGCAACAGAAGCCCCAAACTTCTTGAAACATGCATCATTATTTCCAGAACCATCAAACTCAATTATATCGGCCGTACCGATGCCGGCTACAGAAAAATCCTTTTCCCTGTTCATCCAGAAGAGCTTGGGATATACCTTCTGACGGCACAACCATCCAGTGATCTCTGAAGGCTCTACGGGCTGAGAGATCGTTATAAGCAGGTTTTGATCCAGATGATGCGAAAACGCACTCTTATAATCAAAAACGCTTAAAACTTCTTTAAGCCTTGAAACTGCTTTTTGTAGGGATAACGTTTCCTCTGAAGATGTAATGATCTTGTGGTGCTCACTCATATACGTTTGTCGGCATTGAAACTCTCAAACACTGTGCTATTGCATAACTGTACAACAAATCTGCAATAATGGTTTCCCATCGTAAAAATTTCTCTGATTTCAGTATTTAGTTGCAAAAACAGTGATGTGCTCACAATGTGCGGTAATCACGTTATTTATTTTTTGTTGAAATGTTTCTGCAGTGAGACAGCAAGATAATTGTTTTTCTTAAGAAGCCATTCATAAATCGCCTGGGCTTCAGCTCTTTGTCCTGTATTAAGATAACAGATGGCAAGATTGTAGTGCGCCTCCGTAAATGATTCACTGTTGTCAATGGCTTCGCTGTAAGATTTTGCAGCCTTGTCGAACTGTTTCAGCTGCATATAGGCATTGCCGACATCATACAGTGTCAGAGAGTCTTTTGGAGCGTGTTCAAGGTGTTTTTGAAAATATTTGAGTGATTCAGTATAATTTTTCTGGTTGAAAGCGACAGCGCCAAGAGCGTGATAGGCTTCTTCAAGTTTTGGATTTATCGCAAGAGCACTCTTATACGCGTCCGCAGCCTCGCTGTATCGTTCGTTTCGAGCATACCCGTTTCCAAGAAGCATGTAAGCTCCGGCATCTTTCGGGTTTTTCCAAACCTGCTGCTGCAGGGTTTTCAGTTCATTCGAAGAACGGTTGCATGACGCCAGCAATGTAAGACTAACAAGAAAAAGGTATATAGTCGTGCGTTGTACACCGACTTTCAAATTTGGTATGTAAGGTATCATAGTATTGCAATATACGTACTCAACGACTGATCTGCCAATCTTGATTAAGTCTGCCCCTGATTTTGGGAAAAAATTTCCTATTTGTCAGCAGTGTATGTAACTTATTTAAGTATGCATGGAAGCTTATGAAACCTGATTACAACAAATAGTTAATTGCCAATACCATGAAAAAAGAGATACAGGTCAGCGGTATGAACTGCGGCAGTTGTGAAATGCTTGTCACAGAAGCACTTGAAGATCTTGAAGGAGTGATAGATGTCAATGCCTCTCATCTCAAAGGTATTGTTTCAGTTGATTTTGATCCGAATATGGTAAACATATCAACCATTGCAACGGTTATAGAGGAGCAGGGATTCAAGGTAAAATCGTGATTATCTTCTAAGGTTTTATAATCATAAAGCATAAGAACGGACAGTGCCATGGCTGTAGAAAAAACTGAGCGTCTTGCAGTTCTTATCGATGCTGATAACACGCAGGCAGCGATTATTGAAGGTCTTCTGGCGGAGGTTGCAAAGTATGGCACATCCAGCGTTAAAAGGATATATGGAGACTGGACCTCGACGGCACTGAGAAGTTGGAAGGATGTGCTGCTGGAGTATTCGATTCAACCTATTCAGCAGTTCGGTTATACTAAAGGGAAAAATGCTACCGATAGCGCCATGATTATTGATGCTATGGATCTTTTGTACACAGGAAAGTTTCAGGGTTTCTGCATTGTTTCCAGCGATAGCGATTTTACAAAACTGGCTTCAAGAATCAGGGAATCAGGGCTGTTTGTTTACGGTTTCGGAGAAAAAAAAACACCTGCAGCGTTTGTTTCAGCCTGTGACAAGTTTATTTACATTGAAGTACTCCGGGCTAAAATCAATGAAAATGAGTCGATTACAAAAAAGTCTTCAGCAGAACTGAAGCAGGATACCAGACTGGTACGTATATTGAGAAATGCTGTTGAAGCATCTTCAGACGAAAGCGGATGGGCTCATCTTGCAGCAACAGGGAGTAACATCGCTAAACAGTCACCAGAGTTCGATCCTCGCAATTACGGCTATATCAAACTTGGAGAATTGCTTGCTGCCACAAAACTATTCGATTTCGATGAGCGTATTATCGGAGAAGGCCAGTCAAAAACCATCTATGTTCGTGATAAACGCAAAAAAGACTAATTCATTCTAATCCGAATAAGGAGTTTTATCTTATGAAACAGCTCAAGGCTTTTGTGCTGCTTGTCATCATTATCACATTATTACCCTCAACAGGACTCTTAGGTGCCGATCTTGCAGGCTCTAAAGATCATCCATTACTACGACGGTTTGCTGGCTCAGAAATTGTCGGTTATCATGTCAAGAGGTTTGATGCATACGAATTACAGACTTCTACTTTCAACCGCTATAATTTAGAAACCAAAAAACTGGAGTATGTCAAACCACCTTTGAAGCCTGAAGGCCGATTGACCCGTATCTGGTATGAAGCCGCTGGTGATATCGGATCTCTCGAGGTTTTCAGAAACTATCTCAATGAACTCAGGGCTAAAGGATTTGTTATCCTCTACGATTCAAAACAAGACCAGGCGGCCACTGGATGGAACAATTATCTTGCCCCATTCGGCTCTATGGATATTCAGACCAATCGCAGTAACTATATCTTTTTTGCAGCTGAACGGGGAGGGATTTGTGCTGCCAGTGCCAAAAAGAATCGCCCTGAAGGAGATGTCTATGTGCATTTGACGCTTGTAGAATGGGGTAAGAGTGATCCAATATACAAGGCTAAGCGTGGAGCATACATCGCTGTTGATATTATTGAAACGCAGCCGATGGTTCAGCAGATGGTGACTGTAACAGCAGATCAAATGTCGAACTCCTTGACCGCCAGCGGAAAAGTCTCTCTCTACGGAATATATTTTGATACGAACAAATGGGAGATCAAGCCAGCTTCCCGTGCATCGCTTCAGGAAATTGCAAAACTGTTAAAACAGCAGCCGGCCTTAAAACTGCACATTGTAGGTCATACCGACAATATTGGGGGCTATGAGTTTAACATGGGGCTTTCAAAACGCAGGGCTGATGCTGTTGTTGCCTCCCTCGTCAAGGAATACGGTATTCCGGCAACCCGCCTGACAGCAAATGGAGTAGCTTATCTCGCTCCGGTTGCACCGAATACTGCAGAATCCGGACGGGAAAAAAACCGTCGGGTTGAATTGGTGCCAAGATAATGGTAAAAAGCTACGCACTTCTTATGAAAGAGAGGGAAGGGAAATCGCAACATGGCTGATCATAAATAAAAAAGGAGTGCATTGCACTCCTTTTTTATTTTGCGGAGCTGACGGGGCTCGAACCCGCGACCTCCTGCGTGACAGGCAGGCGCTCTAACCAAACTGAGCTACAGCTCCTTCAAAGAGGTAGTAAATGTATAGAGCGGAGGCATAATATCCAAAAAGTATTTTCCTTTTATTTCTTTTTATATTGATTGCAGAAAATTGAAAAATGATTTTTTGCGCACTTTATTATTGTAGTGTTTGTTAGTCCGTGCTTTTTTCCGGTATCGGGGGTTGTTCTTTCCTGTGACAGGTTAAGAGATTGTGTGTGGAGTATCAGCGGATTTTAAAAAAACAGTGTTTAAATTTACCTGTAACGGTTGGATTATTTCATAAATTCACCCTCGACGCAAGACAATATTTTTTCAGCAAGATGTTTTTTTTGCATAAAGGTATTCAACCATCAAGATAGCTAACATTATGGATGTTACAGACTCCAGAAATTCTCTGACCGTTACTGATAACCGTACCGGAAAAAACTATGAAATACCGCTTGACCACGGCTGTATCAATAGTATGGATCTTCGCCAGATCAAAGTTTCGGATGAAGATTTTGGTCTCTTGGGATATGATCCTGGATTTTTAAATACCGCATCATGTAAAAGTCGTATCACATTCATTGATGGTGATAAAGGCATTCTGCGTTATCGTGGTTATCCTATAGAACAGCTTGCTGAGAAGAGCTCTTTTCTGGAAACCTCATATCTGCTTATCAAAGGAGAGTTGCCCGATAAGGAGCGTTTGGCGGTATGGTCATATAACATTCATCATCATACCATGACCCATGCCAATATTGTCAAGTTTATGGATGGTTTTCGCTATGATGCTCATCCGATGGGTATTCTGGTTGGCACGGTTGGAGCACTTTCGACTTTTTACAGTGATGCGAAGGATATTAACAATGAAGAGTCACGCAAACTCCAGGTACATCGTCTTATCGGTAAAATACCTACTCTTGCGGCCATGAGTTTTCGCCATAGCCTTGGATTTCCCTATGTTCTGCCCGATAATGAATTGAGCTACAGCGGTAATTTCTTGTCAATGATGTTTAAGATGACCGAGTTGCGCTACCAGCCTAATCCGGTCTTTGAACATGCGCTTGATGTTCTTTTTATTCTTCATGCCGATCATGAACAGAACTGCTCGACCAATGCTGTGCGAGCTGTGGGCAGTTCCGGTGTTGATCCATATACAGCTATAGCTGCCGGTTGTGCTGCACTATACGGGCCATTGCATGGTGGAGCAAATGAGGCGGTTATTCACATGCTCCTGAAAATCGGTTCGGTTGCCAAGGTTCCCGCATTCATTCAATCAGTCAAGGATGGTGAAGGACGTTTGATGGGATTTGGGCATAGAGTCTATAAAAATTATGATCCTCGTGCGAAAATCATCAAAAAAATCGCCTTTCAGGTCTTTGAGGAAACCGGTCGCAGTCCCTTGCTTGATATTGCGCTTGAGCTTGAAAGAATTGCGCTTGAAGATGAGTATTTTATTAGTAGAAAGCTCTATCCTAATGTGGACTTTTATTCGGGTTTGATTTATCAGGCTATGGGATTTCCTATGGATATGTTTCCGGTTCTGTTCGCTATCGGAAGGATTCCCGGATGGCTTGCGCAGTGGACTGAACATGTCAAGGATACAGAACAGAAGATCGCCAGACCTCGGCAGGTTTACCTCGGCGAAGAACAAAGGGATTTTATTTCGATTGAGAAACGCCCGAACAACCGCATTGATGAGCAATTAACAGGTATTTGCAGGCTATAAAAACGGATGTTCCATAAGTGATTTCAGGAATATATTTTAATTTTTGATCATAGATTTATGTCGGTTACAACGAAGGATGTTTCCTATATCGCCGAATTGGCGAGGCTACGATTTACAGATGAAGAGATGGTGACAATGACCAGCGAGCTCAATAATATTCTTCATTATGTTGAAAAACTTAATAAAGTAGATACCGAAGGCGTTGAGCCGCTCAGCAGTATTCATGACCAGATCAACGTACTTCGAGAAGATGTTGAGCTGCCGTCACTTGCATCATCGACGGTGCTGCTGAATGCACCTGAAAAACAGGATCGCTTTTTCAAAGTACCAAAAGTAATAGGGTAGTTGTCGCCGGTGGTTGAGCTTCGCGAAAAAAACGGTAATGTGGTTTTTGTCGTTAAAGCACAGCCCCGTTCTTCCAAAAGCAGAATTTGCGGGATCTATAACGGTGGATTAAAGGTAAGTCTAAAAGCCGCACCAGTCGACGATGCCGCAAACCGGGAGTGTTGTGAACTTTTTTCCAAGGTTTTCAACACTTCCCCATCTCGAGTACATATCATATCCGGTAAAACTTCGCGTACAAAAACGGTGATGGTTGAAGGGCTCAGTTCCGAAGTTGCCGCATTGTGCCTCGAAACCTATTGTTGATAGCTTCCTCGAGCAATAGTGGCCGTGCACTCCGCTGTTTAGGTAGCTGCATCTATCTTACTATCGGAAGCTGATACATGTACCATGTATTAACATTCACCGCCGTTACGTTTTTGGCGCTCGTGACAGTAGCGGAGTTATCTTCCTTACGGCTGCTTGTTGCTGTATCCTTTGTACGGGAAGATGCTATGAGTACCTCATCTGAACCGGTACGAGTACCTTCATTAGCTACGGTTACTGTTCGCTCTGAAGTATTAGCTGTTAAAGTATTCGGTGAAGCTTTTGCCTCATATCCGAACACAAGCATTGCAGCTGTGCATGTGATGGCAATAATATAGTGTTTCATGATTCTATTAAGTCTTTGGAATTACTTGATACTGAATGTTTGAACTGTTTGTTGCGATTATCCATAATATTAACGGCAAATATCGCGCCAGAATGATTTAAAAGCCATCGATATCAAAGATAACATGCTTAAATAATCGTTAATTTGATTAATAACTTGTTTTTTTAATGCGTTTTATAAGTCTTTTTCCGAATGAGCTATTGAGAATGCAACTTGTCGATATGTTATCGTAAGCTGTCTCACATTGTCTCAAGAACAAACGATACATAGTCGTAAGACAGGACATGCTCGATCGTAGTGCTTGTGGTGAAACAAAAGCGCAATAATCAGGGAAGAGGGATCTATGAAAAGCTTGATGTCAGAGTCTGCGGGAAATGTCTCCTTTCGGAAAGAGTAAAATATTTTACAAATGGAAACAGTTATATTGAAATACTGCAAAAATTTGAAGCTTCAAGGGTGTTCAAAAAGGAGCAGCAACTTGCTTTAAAATAAATGGATATAGTTTATTATGTCAACAAAGCGGATAAAAGCTGTTATTCTTATTCCCGCAAGGCTTGATTCAAGCCGTCTTGAAAAAAAAATGCTTGCCGATCTTTGTGGGGAACCGCTTATTGTACGCACCTGGCGTCAGGCACTGAAATCACATCTGGCAGAAAGAATTGTTGTTGCCACTGACAGTCCGGAGATCGCAGCCGTACTCGAACAACGCGGGGCGGAGGTTGTTATGACTTCCCGGAATGCCAGTTGCGGTACAGAACGCATCGCTGAAGCTGCACGGCAGATAGGTGGAGATGTATTTCTTAATCTTCAGGGGGATGAACCTTTAATTAGTCCGGAAAATATCGATCTTGCTCTTGAACCTTTCTTTTCCCCTAATCCACCCGATTGCTCCACACTTGTTTTTCCTCTTCAGCCAGATGATCATGCACAGATTGAGGATCCTCATGTCGTGAAAGTTGTGATGGATGCAAAAGGGTTTGCCCTTTATTTTTCGCGTTGTCCGATACCGTTCAGGCGTAATACGTATTCAGTGACAACCTTTTACCGCCACATCGGGCTCTATGCGTTCAGTGCCGGGGTATTGGAGAAATTTGCAGGACTTTCCCCCTCGATGCTCGAAGAGGCAGAATCGTTGGAGCAGCTTCGGCTTCTTGAGAACGGGTTCCGCATACTGTGTATCAAAACACACATCGATAATCCAGGGGTGAACACTGTTGAGGATCTTGAATTGGTTCGAAGAATAATCAGTGAAGCTTCTTATTGCTGATTACAGCAGGAAGCACTCCATCATGAAACAGAAGTTCCACATCATCAGTTGGGTGCAGTTTTGTTGCACCGGTCACAAATTTTCCCTCTTGTTTGACCAGTACATATCCTCTTTGAAGTGTTTTTCTGTAATCCAGAAGCGAAAGCTGCTGGCAGACTGAAGCGTAGTCCCTCGCTTTTTCGCTATATCCACCCTTGATTGTTCTTCCCATCTGATCAACAAGAGCATTGAGCCGATCATCAAATTGCTGCATCTGCAGAAGAGGCCGGTTAAAAGCATAACTGCTGCAGATCGAATAGACTTGACGGTCTGCACCCTCAAGTTTTCCAAGAAGCATGCTCTCTCTTCTTGATTGAAGATTCTCTATATGCCGGAGCAGTTCCTGGGTATCCGGAACAGCAAGTTCAGCAGCGATAGAAGGTGTACCTGCCCTGAGATCTGCAACCATATCGGCAATGGTAAGATCCGTTTCGTGACCGATGGCACTGATTACTGGTAGTTCAGAGTGATAAATGGCATTAGCAACCAGTTCTCCGTTGAAAGCCTGAAGATCCTCCAGAGAGCCTCCTCCTCTGGCGATAATAATCACTTCCGGCCTGTGATTGTTATTGTTTGTGTTATTGAAATAGGTGATACCGGATGCAACCGCTTCAGCAGCATTGGTACCCTGAACACTGACCGGATAGAGAAGCACTCTTGCTGCAGGAAATCGTCGTTCCAGCACGTTGCTCATATCCTCAATGACCGCTCCGGTAGGAGAGGTGATAAGCCCGATGGTTTCAGGAATTTCAGGAATAGGTCGTTTTCGTTCAGTACTGAAGTAACCGGCTTTTGCAAGTTTCTGAAGAAGTTCGGCATAGGCCTGCTGAAGCGCACCCTGACCTGCTTCAGTGATCGACGCACAGATAAGTTGATAGCGCCCGGATGGAGGGTAGACCTCAAGGCGCCCCTCGGCAATAACATCCAGACCATCCTTAAGAGAAAAGCAAATTCGGCTCGCTGTAGCTTTCCAGACCACAGCCGCTATCTGTGCTCTCTCATCTTTAAGGGTGAGGTAGCAATGTCCAGAACTGTGTTTTTTGAAGTTCGATATCTCACCTTTGATTTTAACCTGAGGAAAAAGAGTTTCCAGTCCGGTTTTTATCTGCTGTGTCAGTTGGCTGACAGAAAGGATATCAACGTTCATTCGAATGAAAAAAAGAATTGATAACTAAAATGTTTTGTAGAACAATTAAAACAAAACATTTGGCAAATCCACCCTCTGTTTTTTTTCTATCCTGCCATTTCAAATCCCGACAGACAGGGTGAATAATGTATCTTGCATACCTGGCTCTGTTACCTATCTCAATCTCTTGTTGAAAACGCATATTATTGGTAACTATTGTATAATCGATTGAAAGTATAGGTGTACAATCTATCCTGCTCCAGACATATCGTGCTTTAGAGAGGAAGTGTTATATTCGGAGGTTAAAACCATATGGTGCAGAGCGCTCATTTCGCAAGGGCGGTGTTATGAAAAACCATGATCTGATAGAAGAACTCTCGGGGTTGCTTGATCTCGACATGCAAGAATCCGGGCAACTTCTAAACGGATTTTTTACTGCTATGGTTACCGAACTGCTTGCCGTGCGAAAGCTTGCTGTCAAAGGACTTGGTTCTTTTACCGTGTTGCATGTTCCTTTAAAAAAAATAAGTAATGCATCGGGTGTAACTTATTCTCCTCCTTGCAACAAGTTGACGTTCGATAGTAAAATTTCTCGAACTGATGATACAGTACGTCTTGTTCTATTGAGGCTTTTGTTGAATACCGCAGAAGCCGACCGCTTGAGCATAGCTCTTACCACGGTTTTTTCCAATTCTGTTAAGCAGCAGAGAGAGATCCGAATCCATGGGCTTGGTCGGTTTTCCAAAGAACAGGGAATTTATGGCTTTATTCCTGAACGATCAATAGTTGAGCTTCTGAATCGGGAGTACCAGAATCTGGAGGAGGTTGTTCTTCCGCGGCATGAAACGTTAGATGTCAGGAAAAAGTCTGGGAAATCACAATACGCAATTGTTCTTTCAGTCCTTTTTTTTGCCGGTGTTTTGCTTGCCGTTCTTTATTACAGGAAACCGGAGGCCACAGTTCCAATTGCAGCACTTCCGCCTATGGAAAGCAAGGTTACACCTGTGATTCATAACAAAACTGTCAGTGTAAAGCCGCAGCCGGCTGAGACTGTAAATGTCAAGGAATTTTCTGCAGGAGGTACCACTGATTCATTGGTGCTGGAAAAAGGAGAGTACACCATTGTGCTCGAAACATTTCGATCAGAACGTACAGCATTGAAAGAACTGGAACGATTGCATAGTGAGGGAATTATAACTTTTATCTGGCCGGCATCTGTCAATAAGATGAAATATTACCGGCTCATGACAGGCAAATTTGCAAACAGCAATGAAGCGGTAAAGCATCTTAAGGCCATACCAAAAGCAATTGCTGGCAGTGCATATATCCAACAGGTTTTAAAGAAAGGGATTACTTATGGACAAAAAGGGTTGTAAAACGTTGCATCCTCAGTCAATGTGTCCTGCTTTCGGTGGATTGAGGGTACTGACAAGAATTGACGGTGTTCAGGTTTGCCTGGTTGCCGATCAGGGCTGCCTCTACGGGTTGACCTTTGTCTCCCATTTTTATGCTGCTCGAAAATCTATTATATCCCCTGAACTGATGAATGTGCAGATTTCAGGCGGAACAATGATCGACGATCTGCGGCGTACCATTGAGGAGATTGCTTTGGATCCGGCGGTGAGAATTATTCCCGTTGTCAGTACCTGTGTCGCAGAAACTGCGGGAATAGCTGAAGAACTCATGCCACGAAAAGCCGGCAACGCAGAGGTTGTTCTGGTTCGTCTCCCTGCATTTCAGATAAGGACGCATCCGGAAGCAAAAGATGTTGCCGTTGCAACGCTTCTGAAGCGGTTTGCAGGGTTTGACAGACCAAAAAAAGCAAAATCGCTGGTTGTCCTTGGAGAAATCTTTCCCGTTGATGCCATGACTATAGGAGGGATTCTCCAGAAAATTGGCGTTGAGTCAGTGATTGTACTGCCCGGAACCGCAATTGAGGACTATATCGAGGCAGGACAGGCTGATGCTTGTGCTGTGCTGCATCCGTTTTATGAGAGAACGGTGTCAATGCTGGAAGAGCACGGGATGATAATTGTCAAAGGGAATCCGATAGGAGCGAATGCGACAGTGCAATGGATCCGACGTATAGGAGAAGCTCTTGATCTTGATCCTGTCACTGTTCAGGCTGTTGCTGAAGAGGAAGGACAGAAAGCCCGGGATGTGCTTGCCAAGTTTAAGCACCTGAAGGGGAAAGTACTTGTTGCCGGCTACGAGGGCAATGAGCTTCCACTTGTTCGACTGCTGCTTGAAGCCGGTCTTGATGTACCCTATGTATCAACCTCCATTGCGAGGATGGCACTTGGAGAGGAAGACCATACCGTATTATCGATGCTTGGTACGGAAATTCGTTACAGGAAATATCTTGAGGAAGATATGCAGGCGGTACTCGATTATGAGCCGGATCTTGTGATTGGGACAACCTCTCTTGACAGTTTGGTCAAAGAGCGGGGAATTCCGGCAATTTATTATACCAACAATATTTCCGCCAGGCCCCTCTTTTTTGCCGCAGGTGCAGCAACAGTACTCGGAATGATTAGCGGTCTGCTAGGAAAAAAAGAGGTGTTCCAAAAAATGAAAGCGTACTTTGAAGAGTAACCCTCACTGTCGCCACCGAGCCCTCTTCTTGTCATTCCGAGGTTTCTGCCGAGGAATCTATTTTTTTTCTCGGCACTTCCACATTAAAACTCAGTACTTGTGTTACAGCCCTTGTTTAAACTTCCATAATTTCTTTCTCTTTCAGGACGATCAGATCAGTAAGCTGCTTTTCAAACTTGTGCAGTAACTCGTCAGCATCCTTTTTCCCTTTATTTTTGTCATCTTCGCTGATTGCTTTATCTTTTTCGAGTTTTTCAATCTCGTGAATCATATCGCGGCGAAGATTTCGAAGGGAGATCTTTGAGTCCTCTCCAAATTTCTTGGTGAGTTTGACAAACTCTTTCCGGCGTTCTTCTGTAAGTGGAGGTATGCTGACTCTGATATTCTGGCCGTCAGCCGCTGGATTCAGTCCCAGGTTTGCATCACGTATGGCCTTTTCCGCAGCAGCTACCATTGATTTATCCCATACCTGCACCATAAGGGTATGCACGTCCAGAACTCCTACGTTGCCAACCTGTTTCAGTGGCATCTGCTGACCGTATGCTTCGACCTTGACACGGTCAAGCAGCGTCGTTGTAGCTTTTCCTGTCCTGATCGAGGCAATTTCATGTTGAAATGCCTCGATAGTTTTTTTCATCTTTGGCTCAGTTTTCTGATAAACATCCCTGACACTCATAGCTGTTCTGATAGGTTAGTGCTGGCTTGCCGAAAAGAGCGAGTTTCTTTATTGAGCGTTTTGTTGACCAACAGTAGCTTTGGCAAAGCGCTTGTTGAAGCGTTCAACGCGCCCGGCGGTATCTACAAGGGTCTGTTTTCCGGTATAGAATGGATGGCAGTTGTTGCATATATCGACCTTGATGGTTGTCCGTGTTGAGCGGGTAACGAACGAGTTGCCGCAGTTCGCACAGTTAACGGTAACCTCTTTATACTTTGGATGAATATCTTGTTTCATGACTTTCGTTGACTTTGTCGTACAATAAATGAAATGACCAGCAATAAAATTGTAAAGGTGCAAATATACAAGAATTTCAATCCAGTTACAACCATTAATATGACTGGTGTCACTTCGATTATCTACTTGAAGGGAGTCGGCACGAAGAAGGCATCAATCCTGAAAGAGGTCGGTATTGTTACCATCAATGACCTTTTTGATTACTTTCCTCGCCGATATCTCGATCGCCGTGCCATGAAAAGCATCGCAAACCTTGCAGATGGTGAAACCGTTACCGTTGTTGGTAAGGTAATGAAGACTCTGCTCGAAGGCGATACACCCGGGCGGGCACGTTTTAAGGTATGGCTTGGTGATGCTACGGGTGTGCTTGAACTCACCTGGTTCAGGGGAATTCGATATTTTTCACGCAGTGTGCTTCAGGGTGAAGCTCTTGCTGTCCATGGGAAAATCAGTTATTTCAACCATCAGGCGCAGATGCAGCATCCCGATTTTGACCGTCTCAGTTTAAACGCTCATGAAGCGGGATTTGGAGAGTCAAGTGATTTTGATCTTTACCATACAGGCAAGATCATCCCTCTCTATCCGACAAATGAAGCAATGAAACTTGCGGGCCTTACTTCCCGGCAGATGCGCAATCTTGTTGTTCGTGCTTTTGAAGCGATTATACCGGGTACGGATGAAAACCTCAGTTACTCAATTCTGTCAGCTAACAGGCTGATGTCACTTGCCGAGGCATATCGAGAAATTCATTTTCCCTCATCGCATGAAGCACTTGCCAGGGCGCGTTATCGTATGAAGTGGACTGAACTTTTTTATGCTCAGCTCTTGTTTGCCTGCCGCTATTACAAGATCAGGCAGATCAAATCTGCCGTCAGCTTTACCCATTCCGGTGCGGTTACTGAAAAGCTTTATGCCACTCTGCCTTATGAACTCACCGATGCGCAGAAAACTGCAATCCGTGAAATATACCGCGACCTCAAAAGCGGCAGACCTATGAACCGTCTTCTACAGGGGGATGTCGGCTCAGGCAAAACCATTGTTGCCATGTTTGCCATGGCTCTGGCAGTTGATAATGGTTTGCAATCAGCTTTCATGGCTCCTACTGAGATTCTTGCAGTTCAGCACTACCTTGGCATGAAGCGATTTTTTCATCCTCTCGGTCTTCAGGTCGGCCTCCTGACGGGCAAGCAGGGAAAAAAAGAGCGTCAGGCGGTTCTTTCAGCCCTTAGCTCAGGGGAACTCAATATTGCTCTCGGCACCCATGCCATGATTGAAACAGGTGTCAGCTATGCAGGGCTTGGACTGGTTATCATCGACGAACAGCATAGATTCGGGGTATTGCAGCGCAAGGCGCTTCAGGAAAAAGCAATAAATCCTCATGTTCTCCTGATGACTGCTACCCCCATACCGCGTACTCTTACCATGGGTGTGTTTGGTGACCTTGATGTTTCGGTCATTCGTCAGATGCCCGCTGGTCGAACCCCGGTGAAGACCTATCTAAAGCATGAAAAAGAGAGCTTAAACGTCTATGATTTTCTTCGTTCACAGGTTGCTGAAGGCAGACAGGGTTATATTGTGTATCCTCTTGTTGAGGAATCGGAAAAAATGGATATGAAAGCAGCAGTTGAAAGTTATCATCACCTTTCGAACAAAGTGTTTCCTGACCTCCGACTCGGATTGATTCATGGTCAGATGACCCCTGATCAGAAAGAGGATGTTATGGGGCAGTTCCGGCGGGGAGAGCTTCATCTGCTTGTGGGAACGACTGTTATCGAGGTTGGGGTTGATGTGGCGAATGCCACTGTCATGGTTATCGAGCATGCCGAGCGGTTTGGACTCGCTCAACTTCATCAGCTCAGAGGGCGCGTTGGTCGAAGTGAGTACCGTTCCACCTGCTTTCTTCTCTATACCAAGCTTACGGATGATGCTCGCGAAAGGCTTGCAGCAATGGAGTCAACGACTGACGGTTTCATCATTTCCGAAATTGATGCCAGAATAAGAGGCGCTGGTAATATTCTCGGAAAAGAACAGTCCGGAACCTTGAGTGGCTTAAGGATTGCCGATCTGAACTGTGATTTTGATATTTTGCAGTCAGCCCGTTCTGCAGCATTCAAACTTGTCGAACAGGATTGTCTGCTCAAGGATGCAGATCACGCTATGATAAGGAGCTATTATGAGCGTTATTACCAAGAACGCTCGTCATTGGCTGATATCGGGTAGATGTATTGAAAAAGAAGGGACTACAGCAGTTTGAAAAAGAATATCAAGAGCATGCATGCACCGGTCACCAGTGGAATTGTCACGGAAGTTTCCGGAGCGTCATATATTGTTATTTCCGAAGATGGTACCGAGTTTCGCGCCCGAACCTTTCCCGGAACGAAAACAGATAATGGAGATACCTCCCTTGTCGTTGTTGGTGACAGGGTTGAACTGAAATTGATTGAGACAGGAACCGCATTATTTGAGGCTGTTATAACATTTGTGTGGCCTCGCAGGAGTGCCCTGACAAGAAAAAGGGATGTTCGCAGGAATCGCAGCAAAGAGAAAACGCAGGTAATTGCGGCCAATATCGATCAGCTGGTCGTTGTTGTTTCCACCTATGAGCCATTGCTCAACACTCGCCTTATCGACCGCTACCTTGTCTTTGCCGAATCCGAAAAACTTGAAACGATTATTGTGGTCAACAAAATAGATCTTGAGGATTCGTCGGAGACCCGTGAGATGATGAAGCCTTATAAGACTCTCGGGTACACGGTTTTTTATACAAGTGCCGAAAAGAAACGTGGCATGAAAGCTCTGAAGAAAGCTCTTGCCGGTAAGCTTTCAGCCTTCAGCGGTCACTCTGGCGTGGGAAAGTCAACTCTGATCAATCAACTTTTTGGACACGAGCGGTTAAAAACCGGTGAAACAAATGAGAAGACCGGAAAAGGCCTTCATACAACCAGTAACTCAGTTATGTTGCTTCTCCCTGGAGGGGGCTATATCATCGACACTCCCGGAATAAGGGAGTTTAATCTTTCAGACATAACCCGCGAAAACCTGAGATTTTATTTCAAGGAATTTCTCTCTTTTATGCAAGACTGTGCATACTCTTCATGTACACATACCGTAGAGCCGAAGTGCGGGATTCTGCAGGCCGTGGAGTCCGGTCATATTGATTCTGAACGTTATGAGAGTTACCTTGCAATCTATGAAAGCATTGACCAGGACAGTTGACACTGGTGCTTTTTCCGGGTTCTATCATTATTGAACCGTTTCGACCAATGATTATTACCGTCAATCCAGCTACAGAAGAACCTATTGCCGAATATCATACCATGACATCCGGTGAAATTCGAGAAGTAATAACGTTGTCCTACTGGGACTATATTTCTTGGAAAGAGTTCTCAATCTCCGAACGAAGTGTGTTCATGAAGCGTCTTGCCAAACTTCTTCGCCTTGAAAAAGATCAGCATGCAGCCCTTATCAGTCGTGAAATGGGCAAGCCAATCTCACAAGCTGCTGCCGAAGTGGAGAAATCAGCATGGGTTTGCGATTTTTATGCCGATAACGCCGCATCGTTTTTAAAACCCGAAGAGAGCAATCTTGAAGGTGGAGTTCTGGGAGTGGTGAAATTTGAATCTATTGGCCTTGTTCTCGGCATCATGCCCTGGAATTTTCCATTCTGGCAGGTTTTCCGTTTTGCCGCACCGGCCATTATGGCAGGCAATGGTATTATTCTCAAGCATTCTCCCAATGTTACAGGATCAGCAATTGCTATCGAACAGCTTTTTCGTGATGCCGGTTTTCCTGCACATCTTTACAGCGCAGTCCATATTGCACTTGACGATGTTGATCGTCTGACCGGCTTTATGATTGACCATCCTGCCATACAGGGCATATCGTTGACCGGAAGTACTGCCGCAGGTCGAGCCGTGGCCGCAAAATCCGGCAAAGCACTCAAAACAAGCGTTCTTGAACTCGGTGGCAGTGACCCCTATATTGTGCTCGATGATGCTGACATTCCTCAGGCTGTCGACACCTGTGCCGCAGCGCGTCTTCTCAACAGCGGACAAAGCTGTATAGCAGCCAAGCGCTTTATTGTGCACGCTCATGTATTCAAACAGTTTGAGCATCTCCTTCTGCAGCGAATGCAATCCGCTGTGATGGGTGATCCTTTTGACCCTGCTGTCGAGGTCGGGCCTCTTGCCCGCCACGACCTCCGTGAACAGCTTCACGGTCAAGTCTGTCGAAGTGTTACAGAAGGAGCACGTCTCCTTTGCGGCGGAAACATCCCTCAAGGAAAAGGCTTTTTCTACCCGCCAACACTTCTTACCGGGGTTCATAAATGGATGGAAGTATATAGCGCCGAGACATTCGGGCCGGTCGCAACCCTTATTGAAGCAAAGGACGACAATGAAGCCGTGCTTATAGCTAATGATACTCCCTACGGACTTGGCTCAGCAGTCTTTTCCCGCAACACTGAACGGGCGCTTGCCATTGCCGATCAACTTGAAGCGGGCTGCTGTTTTATCAACAGCATGGTAAAATCCGATCCACGGATGCCTTTTGGCGGAGTGAAACAGTCCGGTTACGGTCGTGAACTCTCCAGCTATGGAATCCGCGAATTTGTGAACATAAAAAGTATCTGCTTCAAGGGTAGGTGACAGGCATCAATTAGTGCCTTTGTTCCAAAAGCTTGTACCCTTCGATATCTATCGCATTACCCTGTCGAGAGCTTCTGCAAGTATCTCCGGATCATTGATGGGTAAAAAACAGGCACGGTCGATACAGACAGATGCTTGCGGGTGGGCAGCATCGGTCTGAATGCTTTCCGGAAAGCGTTGTATTCCGACAAGTTCATTCGACGCATGCATGATGATGTTTCCCGGCAGGTATCGGTCGTCAACAACTGCTCGCAGTTGAGCCATCTCTGGCGCGAGTAGCTCTCCTGAAAGAATAACCCTGCTTTTTCTTTTGCGTGCAAAGTTCAGGGCAACCAGCATCTGAGGCAGAGCATGGCTGTTTTCAGCAATCATGGAGCCACATGACTTTATGGTTTCTTCAGCCCTGATTGAAAACTTTTCTTCTCCCGTTATTTCACTCAGCCGCAGAAGGTTCAGGGCACTGACCGAGTTTGCCGAAGGCTCAGCTCCGTCATAATCTTCCTTGAGTCTCAACGGTACTGAATTGTCATCAACAGCAGTAGTGAAATAGCCTCCCTGTACAGTGTCATAAAAAAGGCTGTTCTGAAGTTCTGCAAGCTCAAGTGCACTGAGTAGATATTGAGGATCAAAAGATGCTTCGTACAACTCTATCAGTCCCTGCACAAAAAATGCATAATCCTCAGCTTTTCCCGCTATAGCTGCGTTGCCGTCTCTATATCGGCGCAGGAGAAGACCTTTTTTGCGGTCATAGAGTTTATCAAGAATAAAGTCTGCAGCTTTCTTTGCAGCGTTAAGGTATGGCTTGTGATGCAATACTCTGTATCCTTTTGCCAGGGCTGAAATCATCAGGCCATTCCATGCCGTGAGTATTTTATCATCAAGAAAAGGTTTCGGCTTTTTTGTCCTTGCCGCATAAAGTTTTGTACGGACATCATCCAGAACTGCTTTGATTTCTTCGATTGTCTTTCCAAACCGATCTGCCGTTTCCTCAATGGTGGCATGCTGCATCAGGATATTTTTGCCGATGAACTCCCCATGTGGATCGTGCATTGCATTTCCCTCAACTCTGATACCGTAGGTAAAGGAAAAGATTGCAGTGAGTGTTTCATCTTCGAGAATCTGCTGCAGCTCATCAGCACTCCAGAGGTAGAAAGCACCCTCTTTTTTTATGGTGCCGGACGCTGTTTCCAGGCTGTCTGCATCTTCAGCTGAATAGAAGCCTCCATCCGGCGACGTCATATCATACAGCACAAAGTTAAAAATGTCCTTCGCTGTACTCTTGAAAAAGATATCGCCGCTGCACTGAAATGCTTCAAGATAGGAGACAGCAAGCTGAGCATTATCGTAAAGCATTTTTTCAAAATGAGGTACATGCCATCGGGCATCGGTGGAGTACCGTGCAAACCCTCCTCCGCCTTTACCTGTGACCCCGATATGGTCGTGAATTCCCCCCTCAGCCATTTTTTTCAGGGTATTGAGCGCCATCTCCAGTGCTTTTTTGTTTCCGGTATAATATGCGTAGCTGAACAGAAAGTTCAGCAATACAGGCCGGGGAAATTTCGGAGCTCCGCCAAAACCTCCAAACCGGAAGTCATAGTTGTTTTCAAGCCATCCGAAGCAACTTTTCTGTGCCTCATTTTCACCAGGGAGAGCAGTCGGATTCTTGCCCGAAAATTGATCAAGAGAGTTGAAAAAACTGCCGGAGCTGCCAATAATTTTACTTTTATCATTTTTCCACAGACGGGCTATGGATAAAATAATGGTTTTAAATCCAGGCAGGCCATACCGGTCTTCAGGAGGAAAATAACTGCCTCCATAAAATGGCTTTCGTTCGGGAGTCAGCCATACTGACATTGGCCAGCCACCATTTCCAGTGCTTGACTGAACATAGTTCATATAGAGACGGTCAACATCCGGAAGCTCTTCGCGGTCGACCTTGACCGAAACAAAATTACTGTTCAGCAGTTCGGCGATTTCTCTGTTTTCAAACGATTCCCGCTCCATGACATGGCACCAATGGCAAGTTGAATAACCCACGGAGAGAAACAACGGTATGTTTTCATGTTTAGCTTTTTCAAAAGCCTCGTCTCCCCACGCAAACCAGTCCACAGGATTCAGAGCATGCTGCAAGAGATAAGGACTTTTTTCAAGACCAAGCCTGTTCATTTTTCTATATTTCCGGGTTTTTGAAGCTATTGTTTTAGACTATCGAATACTGGTAGAAGAAAAAAAGAGTAAAGGAGGGGCAGGGATTAAGGCCAGCGTTACTAATGATATGGGGTTTTATAACTGTCAGAATTGATACTGTAATATTCTATATCTGTTATGAACAATCACTATTTTTTCCAAGATATTTTGCAAGAATTTTTTCAAGATCCGTTTTGCGTATAGGTTTAGAGATATAATCGTCCATTCCGGCACTGATGCATTTCTCACGGTCACCAACCATGGCATGAGCTGTCATTGCCACAATTGGAACATCGGGTGTTGTGCAACGTGCAGGATCATTTCTTATGATGTTTGTTGTTTCATATCCATCCATTTCCGGCATCTGGCAATCCATTAAAACAAGATCGTATAATTTATTGCGCATAGCTTCAAGAGCCTCTTTACCACTGGGGACAACATCACAAAACAGGCCCATTTTTTTAAGCATGGACATGCTTACCTTCTGATTGACCGGATTGTCTTCAACGACAAGAATATTGAATGTTTTTGTCGCAGGTTGATGTTCAGGTGTACAGTTACTTCCTTTACTGTTTTCATGCACCTGTTTATCAATATTCAGTATATCGGCGATAGCGTGGAACAATTCCATACGCCTGACAGGTTTCTGGAGTAATGTGAACATCTCTGGACTGCAGCGTTTTTTTATTTCTCCGGACTGGAAGGGTGAGGAAAGTATGATGATCGGAAAGTGGCAGGTGCTATAGACCGCGCTTATTAACCGGTCAAGTTCATCACCTTCCTTGTATTGGTTATTAATATCAAGAATCACTGCATCCCAGGATTCAAATGATGCTGAAGTATTGTGGTTTTCGTTGATCAATCTAAGGGCTGTTTCAATACTGGGAACCGGGGAGCAGAGACACTGCCAGGAATCAAGAAGATCACAGAGCATGTCAAGAGCGGTGGGATTACTATTGACGACAAGAACTTTGATTCTGGAAATGTCATGTCCGGATAACCGAAGCACTTCAGACGATCTATCCTGTTTTTCCAGCATAACATCAAAACTGAAGACGGAGCCTTTCCCTGGCTGGCTTTCCAGAGTGATGCTGCCACCCATTTTATTAACAAGATAGTTTGAAATCGACAAGCCAAGACCTGTTCCTCCGTATTTTCTTGCTGTTGAACCGTCAGCCTGAATAAATGGCTTAAATATTGATGCTATACTCTCAGGTTGGATGCCAATACCTGTATCTTTGACTGTACACCTGATCAAAACATGAGTCTCTGTTTCCGCAGCAACCATGATTTTCACTACTATATCTCCCTGATGAGTGAATTTTACAGCGTTACTGATCAGGTTAACTAAAATCTGACGGATTCTTACCGGATCACCTTTCAGGGCAAAAGGAAAATCTTTGCTGGTTACAACCGTTAATTCGAGTCCTTTCTGCTGAGCTGCAAAGCCGAGCATTCCGCAAATATTTTCAAGGAGTTCGAGGAGATCAAAATCAACAATATCGAGTTCAAGACAGTTTGCTTCAATTTTAGAAAAATCAAGAATATCGTTAATGATTTCCATCAGGTTTTGACCGCTGCTGATAATGGTATCAACATACTTGCGTTGTTCAGGATCAAGAAGAGTATCATTCAACATATCGGACATACCAATAACTCCTCCCATGGGTGTCCGGATTTCATGGCTCATATTAGCAAGAAACTGGCTTTTTGCTGCATTTGCTTCACTTGCTTCTTTGACTTTTTCTTCAAGCTTACGGTTTATTTCCTGTAATTCTTGTCTTGCAAGGTTAGCGTCTTCAATGAGGTTGAGAAGGACTGTTCTTTGATGTTCCCTGTATAGCTTATTATCCGTTTCATTTTCTTCTCCTTCACCAGATTCATCGTCTAAATAAAATTCATCATCAATCATCAAGTTCAGCTCCAGCTCATCCTTATCGTGAGAGATTCCGTCAGCAATAATACCGGTATATTTTCTCAGCTCCTGCCTCAGCTCTGCAACAATATTCTTCAGCTCGTTAATACGTAATTCTCTGCCTATCATAACACGGTTAAAGCGCTCAAGGTCGTTAAGCATTCTTTTCAGCTCTTTTTCCATTCTCTTGCGCTCGGAAATATCTGAAACAATTATAGTGAGCGAGGTTACCACGCCGTCGGTGACAGATGGGCCGATGCGTGATTCAATTTCAAGTGTTTCACCGTGAGGGAGAGAGAGTTCACACTCGATTATTGCAGCATCTCCAGTTACAAACGCCTTGTTTATGGCCTTATGATAACTTTTATCGTGATTTGGCTCAATAATATGTTCACAAAGGTGCTCACCTGTCTGCAGCAAATTTTTATATCCAGGCAGTGAACGGTTGATATAGGTTATACGATGATCTTTGTCAATGGCAATAATAGTATCTGGACTGTTGGCCAGAACAGAGTTAAGAGTATTCTGACTTTCGCGTAATGAATGCAAAGCCTCCTCAAGTTTCGATTGCGACAACTCAAGTTCAAAATTTTTATCTTCGATCTGCCGCTTAACATCAGAAAGTTCGATTGATTTTTTTATCAGTTTGATATTCTGGTCAAGAAGAGCAGTTTGTTTTTGCAGCAGTTCCTGTTCAATACGGTTGCTTCGCAATGAAGCTTTTTCAAGCTCAATAATTCGTTGCTGAAGATTATTGCCGTCAGTTGTTATCATGACCTGATTTTGGGGCAAAAAGGTTATGGAGGTTATCGTCACTCATTATTCTTTTCCAAGCACCCAGAGAACAACGGTTTCATTATGAAATTTTACTTGTGAAAGCTCTTTTATCGTTTGATCAATAGGGCCGATTTCTCCATAAGTATAAAATCCTATAAGAGGGACATCCAGACCGATACATTCACGGACTGCGTCAACTTCCTCCTGTATCCGACGCCCCAGAACCAGCTTTCTTCCAACACAGCTGAACATGATAATTGCCTGGGGAGTTGCACCTTGAAGAGCTTTTTTTGCCTGTACTGCCGCTTCCCTCGCTCCGTTGATGACATCTCCCCTTGAGGCGGTTGTCAGTGTCACCTCAGCGCCTTCAGGAATAGATGCTGCCAGCGAAATTGTTCCATTTTCATGATCGACGGATAATCCGCAGCGCAATTGAAACTGGCTTTCAGTATTGCCGGAAGCATTACGGTCAATGATGCCAAACGGATATTCCAGACACACAGCGGGCAGTCTTAAGGCTCGTTCTTCACCCAGAAAATCCTTATACATCTCAAGTGCATTGGTGTGTTCAAATTCTTTCACCACATTTCCTTCAGAAGCTGTACAGACAAAACTGTTTCCGATTGATGTAAAGCCGCTCCGTACTCCGATGCCGGTCCTGAACCCTTTCTTTTTAATCACCATCAGGCCTACAATAGCGTCTTTATAAACCATCCCGTTATAATACTGAAATGTGTTCTCAAACCGTTCGTCATCGCCAAGGTAGCCCCCGGTAATTTCAAAATCTTTTCCTAATACCAACTGAAGACCTTCAAGAACCTTAAGCCCATCACCACCCATTCCGTTAGGAAAAACCAAAAGAGACGCATTAGGGTCAAATGCAGTTTTTTTAAGAATATCGTTCGCCATTTCCATACTGCACGCAGCTTCATTACCACTCATATCATGCCCGATACCGGTCACAAATTCAAGATCTTCATTATTGAGTGCCATGACAACTACTGATCCAGTAGAAAAACCTGCAGTGGAAATTTCTCCGGCAGTTGTTCCGCCAACCATAGGTGTGTCTCCGACAACTGAAGAAATTCCTGAAATCAGTTCGCGGTGATTAAACTGCATTGCCCCAAAAACAATAAGAACCTTAGGTTTTCCGTGAAGCTTTCCAAGAGCTTGTTTGGCTGCTTCAGTTCCTGCGGAAAATGAATCAGGAAGAGAACTGAATCCAACTCCAATTGTATTGCTTGTCATAGTTATTTTCTCCCCGATAATCAATAAATTGCTGAATATTATAAATCTTGATTTGCCTCATTAAGACGAACAGAACACCTTGTGAGTAAACAAGATAATATGTTCCCCTTATTCTGGGACATGAAGATAGACGTCTAAAGTGGGGGGCTTTATTTCTTCTCTAATATACAATCAAGGCAGGAAAACATCAGTGAAATTTCCAATAAAATAGGTTTTTTTATAGACAGTGAGTATAGTTGGCAGCTGCGCAAAAATTAAGTATTGAGCTCTTGTGACAATCCAGTGATTAATCAGAGTCTGATAAGGCTGATGGGGTAAGGGGGAAAAAAGCAAATTCCGGGATAAATCTCTGTGCTGTTAAGCATTAAAAGGCTTACATATCAAAAGCCTCTTGCTTCAGACGAAGGAGAGGCTTTTGAATGAAAGAAAAGTGCTATCCCTTAAAAAGAAACCGAAAGATCGGAAAGATAGGTTTTGATTGACTGGTGTTTTCCAAGGCCAAGTTTCTTATGCATCCGGTACCGTATGCTTTCCATACCTCTTGTCGATATACCAACTGAACGGGCAATCTCAATGGTGTCGTAGTTCAACTTGACCAGGAGGCTGATTCTAAGCTCTCGCTGGTTCAGATTAGGATGCTTTTTCTGCAGTTTTGACAGAAAGAAGGAATCGGTCTCTGTTAGTTCAATGTTCAGCCGTTTTTCAATCGTTTCGGTTTCAATCAGGTTCAGGCAGGAATCAGTCATAAGCCTTTTTACATTGGCATCAATTTCCAGTGCGTGTATCTGGTCGAGAAGATTTCTCAACGCATTCGTTTTTTCAGCGATTGCCGTTGAAACTCTTGTAAGCTCCATATCCTGAGTTGCCACTCTTGTCTTTAAAGCGGCAATCTCTTTTTCTAAATCAAGAGTAGATTTTTGGTTCTGTATTGCTTCTGTTTTCATTGTATTATCATGTGGGTTATTCAATTGTTCGAAGTAATGTATACGGTGGGAAAGCATAGTTCATATTCCCTTCGCATGCTTTCCATTTTCCGAATAAAAGTAATCATCACTTCATCGACGTGTTATCGGCTGTAATATGGATTTTTTTTACAAAATACCAATGAAATTCGTTTTTTCTGTTGAAAAATACTTTTTTTTATGAGAAAAGTACGCTGAAAAAAGTACTTGTCTTTTTCTTTCCCATAAGTCATTGTTCGCCTTTTTTCGACATGTTCATGTTCAAGGTATCTCTGGAATTTTGTTATTAAAGCATAACCGGGCAGATTATGGCTGTAAGTGTTATTTTTATCTGTTATGAAAATATCTGTCGTTCTCCTATGGCAGAAGGGATATTTTCCTCTCTGCTGGTAAAGTATAATGTTCAGCACTTATTTTCTGTCAGTTCTGCAGGCACAGTCAGCTATCAGGAAGGTTCCAAACCGGATGAACGGGCTATAGACGCCCTTTCCTCTCGTGGTATAGATATATCATCAGTTCGTGCTCGTTGTATCGACGAGCTTGATATGTATGCGTTTGACTGGATATTTGTAATGGATTACGATAATTATGAAGAAATATGCAGGTCTTTCATTTCGGATCAAAGGCCAAGAGTGCATTTAGTTATGGAATTTGTAGCCGGCCGTTCTGGAGAAGAAATTTCCGATCCATATTATGGCACAGCTAAAGAGTTTGAACGGGCAATGAACGACCTTGTCAGTGCATCTGAACATATTCTTGTTCGGTTATTTGAAGAATATCCTTGTATTGCATTGCAGGCATCCAGGGCATAACACACCAGATGTCTTTTTTCTGTATTTACCATGAAGAACAGTTTACGCTATCTTTTTATTTATAATCCCGCCGCTGACAAGGGTCGTGCTGCGAGCAAGGTTGCCTGGCTTAATGCGCTTCTTTCAGGACGGAAAGACTCAGCAATGGTTACGACGACCCATGCTGGACATGCTGAGGATATTGCCCGTTCTACGATTTTGAATAAAAATTGCCTGATTTCATGTGGTGGAGACGGAACCCTTCATGAAGTGATTAATGGTGTTGCTGGAAAAGGGGTGACGGTCGGAATATTACCGGTCGGTTCAGCAAATGATTTTATTAGAAACCTGAATCCTCATACCCGCTTTCATTCTGGCATCAGCCATTTGTTCGATGCGCAGAGTAAAAAAGTTGATCTTGGGAGTGTTTCCTTTGGAAAAACCGACCACAGGTATTTTATCAATTCTCTGGGTATCGGCTTTACCGGCAGAGTAGCAAAGGCCGTTCAAAATGTGCCATGGTTAAAAGGTGAGCTTTGTTACGTATACGCGCTTTTCAGTGTTCTTGCAGGGTATACCTCTGTGAAAATGAAAATTAAGATTACTCTTGAAGACTCCTTTCTGGAGCTTCATGAGGATGTTTTTGCATTTTCGGTTTCAAATGGGAAAATCGAAGGGGGGAAATTCCAGATTGCGCCTCATGCCGAGTTGTCGGATGGGCTGCTTGATGTATGTATTTTAAAGGCAGTGTCGAAACACAAAATTTTTCGTTATATACTTAAATACCTGAATGGAACCCATATCCACGATTCAAAAGTTCTTTACTGCAAAGCTAAGGCAGTGGAGCTGACACTGGCGAAACCGGATTCAATGCATCTGGACGGGGAGGTTTATAATGACATTATGGGTAAAGTCGAAATTTCAGTTGTTCCTGAAGGACTTTCTGTGCTCTGCCACCACTATCTGCCTGATAGATAAAGAGAAATCAACATTCAAATATTGAGTTGATATTGAGCTCTTTAGCCTATATTATGAATGATTTAAGCCAGTTAGCTTACCCGACTTTTTTTATATTTACTTGCGAAACAAGCAAAGAGCTTATTGTTCAGAAGCTTATTGCTGATGGGTTCTATGGTGACTGGAGCTGCCTGAAACATATAGGATATAGGGCATTACAACATGCAGGTTATTATTTTTGAAGATACCCAGGTTTCAGATCTGAAGCCTCTTGTCAACCTTAAGCCGGTTTATGGCTTGTATACAGGTTTTCGTTCCCTTCAGG
Organism: uncultured Chlorobiaceae bacterium; assembly: GCA_903940125.1. GTDB lineage: Bacteria > Bacteroidota > Chlorobiia > Chlorobiales > Chlorobiaceae > Chlorobium. The sequence continues at coordinate 162,973 of CAJAJL010000065.1, forward strand.
AAAAATTTGAGCATTCCATCCAGGGACGTGTCAAGCTCACCTATCATCTGCGTCGCTATCTTGCTCCATATTATGCCGAACAATATCCGGCTTCAGTGTTCAACAGGCTTGAGGATGATGATGTACTGCTCGTCAATGGGCGACTCCTTTGCACGGAGGGTGCAGCCCGGACAATAACTGATGGTGTTGTTGAGCCCGGCAGGGCATATATGCAGGGTGATGATCTGCTTTTTGCCAGAGTTCATCGTACTCTTCTTGAAAATGACAGTGGCTTGCTGCCTGATCTGATTGATACTGCCTCTCTTGCAGAAAAACTGGTCGCTGAACCGGTTACAGGGTTCAGGATTATCCGCTACCTCTGGGATGTGATAGCATTTCATCCCGTGGAGATGCTGCGGGACGCTGAAACCCTGGAACTTGGCCGTTTTGAAGGCAATGTGCATCCCTCTGTTGCCATTGTCAACCGTTCAAACATCTATGTAGCTCCTGGAGCGGTTGTAAAGGCGGGTGCAGTGCTTGATGCCGATGAGGGATTTGTAGCAGTCGGGGAAGGAGCGATTGTTGACCCGCGGGCTGTCCTTATGCAGAACGTTTTTCTTGCTTCCCGTTCGAGGGTAAAAACAGGAGCAAATCTTTATAGTAATGTCTTTGTGGGCATGGGCTCTAAAATTGGGGGTGAAGTCGAGGATTCAATTATTGAGCCGTTTGCCAACAAGCAGCATGACGGTTTTCTTGGACACTCCTATATTTCTTCCTGGTGCAATCTTGGTGCCGGGACTAATACGAGCGATCTTAAAAATAACTATAGTCCGATAAAGCTTTTTCTCAATGGGCGGGATGAGATGACAGGACTGCAATTTCTTGGACTTTTGATGGGAGATCATGCCAAGAGTTCTATCAATTCAATGTTCAATACCGGAACTGTCGTTGGTACCGCAGCAAATATTTTTGATGCTGGATTTCCTCCAAAAGAGGTTTTTTCTTTTTCTTGGGGCGGAAGTGAAGGTTTTGAAAACTACGAGATTGAAAAAGCTGTTGACACAGCAAGGAAGGTAATGGAGCGCCGCCAAGTTATAATGAGTAGTGCATACGAATCTATGTTTCGTTTCGTCGCGGCAATGGAGGGTACAAAACGGTTATTAGTATAATTTTTAAGTATGAGCAGGCATGATTCTTGTCGTCGATAATTATGATTCTTTTACCTACAACCTGGTGCAGTATATTGGCGAATCAGGGGAAACCGTTGAGGTATACCGTAACGATGAGCTTTCTGTATCAGAGATTATTGAGCGTAAACCTCGAAAAATTGTTATATCACCAGGCCCCGGAACACCGGATGAGGCCGGTGTTTCGGTATCTTTGATTCATGCTGTCAAGGGCAGGATTCCTCTTTTGGGTGTCTGCCTCGGGCACCAGTCTATCGGTGCCGCTCTTGGTGGAAAAGTGGTCCGGGCGGCCAGCATTATGCATGGCAAGACCTCACTGGTCTATCATGACAACCATGGAATATTCACTGGAGTTGAAAATCCTTTTATAGCAACAAGATATCATTCTCTTATTGTTGAGCGCGAAACACTTCCTGACGATCTTGTCATCCGTGCCTGGACTGAGGATGGAGTAATTATGGGAATTGATTCGGAGCACCTGCTGCTTTACGGAGTTCAGTTTCATCCGGAGTCTATTATGACCAGTGAAGGGAAAAAAATAATTAAGAATTTTCTTGAACTGCAGCCTTCGATAGAGAGAGTTTGACCGTATGGATATTTATCGCCGTGTTTCAGAAAGAGAAGAGGACAGTCTAGTGAAGCCAGTAAAGCTCCATGCCGGAGTCAACAGGGAAAGTGATTTTATGGCTGATGGCTGGCGCGTTTTCAAAATTATGGCTGAGTTTGTCAGCGGTTTTGAAATGATGTCCGATGCAGGTCCGTCCGTTACAGTTTTTGGCTCTACAAGAGTACATGACGGAAGCCCTGAATACCTTCTGGCCGAGACGCTTGGCAGACTGCTTGCTGCGGAGGGGTTTTCCGTGATAACCGGAGGAGGTCCCGGAGTTATGGAAGCTGCTAACAAAGGTGCGCAATTCGCTGGCGGTCCATCAATTGGTTTCAATATCAAACTTCCAAACCAGCAGGAACCAAATAAGTACATTGATCATAATAAACTGGTTAGTTTTCAGTATTTTTTTGTTCGGAAGGTGATGTTTTTAAAATATGCTCAGGCTTTCATTGCTTTACCGGGTGGTTTCGGAACTCTTGATGAAGTATCCGAAGCTATTACGCTCATACAGACAGGGAAAAGTGAACGCTTTCCAGTCATATTGATTGGAAAAAACTACTGGGAGGGGTTTTACCGTTGGATTTGTGATACCATGTGCCAGAAAAATGGTTATATCAGTGATGATGATCTTGGATTCATTTACCTTGAAGATAGTCCTGAAAAGGCGATAGAAATCATCAAGGGCTTTTATCCTGATGGATATTCCCTGAATTTTTAATACGGAGAGGTTGTTTAGTCATTAAACCAGTGTAGAAGTGTTTTCGTTTCCAGTTGGGTTAACATCGTTTCGGGGTTCCATGTATAATAGATTTGTTGATGCATGGAGCCTTGAGCAATAACCAGTTTGATTTGAGCTTTTTTCATGGTGGATTGTTTGTTCCACACTGAAAAATTCAAGACATTTCGCCCAGAAGAGACTGTTGATGACAAGAGCCAGGATATCGGAGCTATATACGCAATACCTGTCCATCTTGTTTCATTGGAATGGCAATCGTAGCAGGCTTTTTTTAATGAGTTTTTGATGACATCTGGAGTCTGAATGTCTGAAACGACAGGAGAGTTAATGCGTTTCAATGGTATGAATTGCAAAAGCATAAGCAACAGAAGAGACCCACTGCAAATGGATTTTAAAGAAAGAGTCATTGTTGCCCGAAAAATCTGAGTGTAATTCCTTGGTACTCCTTTAATTTCAAGATAGTGAAATCGTGATATTTCCCTGTGAAAAAGCTGTATGGTACTATCTGCCTCAAATCAGGGCTGATCTTGCTATTGAGCTTGTCAAAACGGGGATGACCCAATCGCAGGCTGCAAAAAAACTTGGTGTTACCCCTGCTGCCGTATCACAGTATATTCATAAAAAGCGAGGACTGCAATTGCTCAAAAGCAGGAGCTATCGCCAGGAGATAAAGGCAGCGGTAAAAAAAATCCGTGATGAGGCATCGTCTGATGACCTACGTCTTCTTGTTTGCAATTGTTGTCATTTACTCCAAAAAAATGACGAACAAAAGCAGGCAGATACCAAAGTCTCTACAACTCCACAATGATGTGTGATTCGGTTGAATGACCGCTAAGCAGGTTTTTCAGTGTGTCGATGAGCTCAATTCCATATTTATTGAGATAATAAAAAATATTGATCATCCTTTCCTGAGGCATGCTTTCAGGGAACAGTGCACATTCAGCTTTAAGGATCTGGTCAAGCAGTTCTTCGTGTTTGCGTCTGCTTGCCTTCCATGCTTTCTGTTCAATACCTTCGACAATTTTTAAAGATTGTACCGATGAAGCAGCTAAAAGCTGTTCAAGAGTCGGGTCAATTTTTGACAGTGCGGGGCCGAGAGTTGAAAAAGATTGTCGAATCTTTTCCTTTGCCTGTTCGAACAGCGTGTCAAGCTGAGGATTTTCTGAGAGACCTACCGCGTTTTTTTTAACCTGCTGAAGGTCGCCGAATACTGCCAGGTAAATCTGTTTGCGCGAAAATCCCGGCTTACCGATTACCTTGATCAACTTGTCCATGATTCTGTTAATTTTCGGTTCAATCAGTGTAAAGCTTCCCCTGGGTATAATAAATGGCATGGAGAGGCCGAAGTGCTCATAATTTTTCCGGTATTGCGCCAGGTAGCTTATTTCGCCGGGACCGGCAATGCATGCAAAGGTTGGCAGCACGTAATCCTGAACAATAGGTCTGAGAACAACGTTGGGACTGAACCGTTCAGGGTGATCCTGACACAGTTCAAGAATCTGATTTTTTGAATAAAGTTTTTTATCGGGAACAATGAAAAAAGAGTCTTCTGAAGGATGTTCTATTTTTTGGCGTTGACCATGTTCGTTGACATAAAAAAGATTGACGGTTCTGGGTTTTGTCTGAGCGGTATAGCCGAGGGTTTCCAGACGGGAACTTTGCGAAATCACATTATAGGAGGATACCGGCGACGAAGAGAGCTCCCGTAAAAAAATGCTGGCTGACAGTTGTTTGAACTCAGGGTCCTGGCTCGACAGCAGAATCAGCGGCTGTTCTTTGAACAGCTGCATCATGGTTCGGGCAAAGCTCAACTCGAAAGTGCTTCCTGGATAATAGCACTCTGTCAGAATCGTTGAGATGCTCTGTTTGTAGGTTGAATCAGGCAGAAGCTGGATAAAATCTTTAACAGTTCGGCTGATCTCTTCACCGAAAAAGGAGTTGGCAACCATCTGGTCGGCCAGACGTCTGTAAGGTTCCTGAGTGAAGTGAACGATCTGGTTTTCAGAAAAAATTGCGGTGTTGGCCGATTCAGTGAAGTCATGGTCTTCACCTTCGAGCCAGAAGATAGGTACAAAATTATATTCAGGAAAAAGCGCCTTTTGGCGTTCGGCAAAAACAATGGCAGTAAGAGCTTTATAAATGGTATAAACAGGTCCGGTAAACAGTCCGAGTTGCTGTCCGGTGACTATCGCCATACATCGTGGAGATCGGAGCTTTTCGATCTCGCGCAGATGAAGTTCTGTGCATCCGAAACGACTGTTTTGTTTTGCAAGAATTCGAACAAGAGTTTCGCGATCAAATGTTCTGGAGCCTAGCAGTCCAAGCTGTCGGTAGTAATCAGCTTCTTTTTGGTAATCAAGATTAAAACACTCTGAAATCAACTCTGAACGTTCGGAACCATCAGATGTATAGTCTCGAAAAAGCTTGGAAAATCCCTTTTTTGGTGTCAGAATATGTTTGTAATCAAGCAGAAAAGTGTTCACGCTTTTATTTTTGCAGGTTCCATTGTTCAAGCGTGCCGATAAAACCATTGCTTGTTAAATCGCACGAAAGGGGGGTAATAGCTACATAATTTTGTCGTACAGCAAATTCATCCTTGCGCATATTGTCATCGAGCAGCAGCAGTGTGCCACTCAGCCAGTAGTATGGGTTGTTGAACATATCGTTTCGTTCAATGGTATCTTCTTCCCAACGAGAACGTCCCTGTTCAGTAACTGCAATCCCCGCGATCTGTGATTCTGGAACATTCGGGATATTGACTGAAAGAATAGTATCCGGTGGAAGTCCTTCAGCAAGCACTTTTCTTGCAAGTTTACGAGCAAATTTTCCGGCATAGGTAAAATCGGCATGTTCATAGGTGGTCAGAGAAAATGCTAATGAAGTAATTCCCTGGATAGCTCCCTCAAGAGCTGCTGCTACAGTGCCGGAATATAAGGTATTTGTAGCAGTATTGCTTCCGTAGTTTATCCCTGATACAATAAGGTCTGGTTTTGAGGATAGAATATGACTGAGAGCTACCTTTATGCAATCCACAGGGGTACCGGAAACCGTATAGCCGAAAAAGCGATTATTTTTTAAAAACTTTTTAATTCTCAAGGGAACACCGAGTGTCATGGCATGGCTCATGCCGCTATGAGGTTCCGCAGGAGCAACAACAGTAACTCTCCCTAATTTTTTCATCGAAGCAGCAAGCGCATGAAGACCTTCGCCTTCAATACCGTCATCATTACAGACCAGAATATGAGGTTTTTGTTTGGTGTTCATGCTATACCTGTTCCTTGATCATAAGTATGGTTCTGTTTAGATGTTGTGAAGGCGCGTAAAAATACAAAAAAGTTCTGCTCAAAAGTCATGTCCAAGACTGAAATAAAAGATGGTATCTGAAAATCCAAGTGATGAAGAAGCGCTGTTAGTCGCGGATTTTAGAAAAGCGAAAGCTTTTGACACGGTGAACCTTGCGGGACCGAGAGGGGTTTCCCATATCAGACTCGTTCCGGTACCGTGAATAAGCTGGGAAAAGGAGATGTCATCCCGATCAATCCAGGAATTGCCCACATTGTAATGGAGTTCAAATGAAGTTGGAAAGAACAAGGTGTACGATGGCCTGTATCGAAAATGTATACCGAGAGCAGCAATATCGTTGCCGGGGAGGTCATTTTCTTTAAGTCCTATAAATCGTTGGCTGTAACTTGTTCCTGGTCCTCCAAGGAAAAATTTTTCTGAAAGAGGGACGCTAACACTGCTCAGTCCGAATAATCCGGTAAGTTGTAATGTGGTTTTGCTCCCGAGTCGGATGTTTTCTTCGTGGTTGCCTGATATCTGCCAGAAAATATCATGGACGTTTAACGATTCCGAAAAATTTGAATATCTGAAATTTGTATAATTGCCGGAAGTTGGAATCAGCGGATCATTTCTTGAATCAAGGGTAAACTGCGAGCCGATAGAGATCATATTGCTCTGTGCTGTTGACAATTTTGTTCCGCCTTGTCCCTGTTCAGCATAAGACAGGGAGTTCTGAAAGGTCATATCGACAATGAACTGCCCGTTTTTATTGATTCTTGTTCCGAAGCCTGAGCTTATACCATATTTTTGTATTCCATAAGTGCTTGTTCCATTTGAATGTGAATTGAAAAATGCAGTTGAAAAGTTTATATCGCGGTTATCAAACAGATGCTGGTCATAAAAAACACGAGAAGACATGGTGAAATGAGTTGACTCGATACGTGGAATGTTAAACTCAATGTTAATCAGATTGTTTCTTTTTCCTTCTTTCACCCAGCCCCCGATTGAGCTGGTTGTTCCACCGAGATTTTCGTTTCTGAAATCAAGGAGAAACTGAGCATTGTTTGTTTCGTCATAACGCAATCCAAGCCTTAGAACCGAAGGGGTTTTTTCTTCAAGCGAAAACTTGAGCAAGGTATTCCTGCCGGTATCAGATTGTGCATATGAATCAGCCGATAGGGAAACACAATTGAATGCTCCGGTTTCGTAAAGGTTATCAACCGACTCTTCTGCTTTTTTAAACTGAAGAGGTTGTGTTGTATCAATTTTTATTTCACGCTTAATGGAAGTTATTCCGGTGATGTTTTTGTCGCGTTGAAACTCAATGCCATCTGACTTTCCAGACGACACTTTTACCTGAAGGGTACTGCCGCTGAATGAAGTACCTTCGATGGTGACAAGAGGGAATCCTTTGTTCCGATATTTATTGATTAGTGCTTCCAGCACCTTCGTTCCGGCAGCATTGGTATAGAGAACTCCTGTTATCGGTCTGAAGCATGATTCTATTTCGTCTACAGTTAGGGCATCGGGTGGCCCGCCTTCAAGATTTATTTTGTTTATTCTGGGAAGCGGATAAAGGTGAAATGTCACTCTTTTGTGCCGGTTGTCCAGTTCAGCATATACTTTCGTGAAAAGATCTGTTGCAAGCAGCTCGTGAAGGGTTTTCGCCGGATCAGCAGCATTGCGCACAATCCCCGAAACAATAAGAAAATGCTCTCTGAAATCCGGGCTCTCATCTGGAAAAATGACGGTTTTTGAATATTCTCTGATAACGGTGCTGCGTGGCGTTTCTATTGCTATGCTTTGTTTTATGGTTTCAGCCAGGACTTTTCCTTTGGTATAACCTGACTCAATAAGAGAGGTGATATCAGAAAAATCAGTTGCTTTATGGTCATTGAGATCTGGGGTAATGACGATATCGGCTTTTGCCAATTGAGATGGATATTGCAATTTTGTCAGAATGGTCATGGTCTGATCGGCAGCTTTCCATGGAAGATCAAGTTCCTCGCCTTTTGTATACATGCTGCCGTGGGTATCCACTGCAATTTTATAGTGAGCTTTGAAGGTATCCAGTTCATCGACAGGTAGATTGGCAACAAGTCCGCCATCGACAAGTTCATAGCCATCACGTATGACTGGTTCAAAAAGAATCGGCACAGTACTGCTTGCCCGCATCGCTTCGGAAAGGGAGCCGTTAGTAAGAGTTATGCGTTTTCCGGATACAATATCGGTTGATACCGCTCTGAAATTTACTGGCAGCGATGAGAACTCGCCTGAACTCTTATAAAGTCCGTTCAGTATCAGAAGATCGAGAGTTTCGGTCATCTTTTGAGCGGAATTAAGAGATTTCGGCATGAGAAGTTTCAACTTTTTGAACCTTAGAGCAATTGAAGCACGGTCGCGGATTCGTTGCTGTTCAAGAAAAATGTTTGATCGGGCATAATCATTGTTAAATGAAATTATTGATTGCCAGGGCAGGGAGTGGACAATTTCTTCAAGTGAGTCGGGGCTGTATCCGCAACTGTAAAGACCTCCAATAATGGCACCTATGCTTGTGCCGGCAATAAAATCAACTGGAACTCCCTTTTCATCAAAAGCTTTGAGAACGCCAATCTGTGAAAGGCCGTTAGCGCCTCCGCCCGACAAAGCAAGACCGACAGTTTTTCGGGCTGGCCTCATAAAGGGATGCAGGGCATAACGATGCTGTGGCAGGTCAAGCGTGTCGGGATAGACAAGAGTAACTGAGGAGGCATTGGCAACAGGCGTGACTGTCATTATCAGCAGAAATGCAGCAATGACTGCGGCTATGGAGAAAAATATTCTAACGTTTCGCAATTGGTAGTGCTCCTTGGTTCAAAAACCTATCATAATAAGTCTCTATAGGCTATTTTTGAGATCTCATGCGGACTTTATATCTTGAGCTTTAATGTATAACCTTTACTTCTAATTGTGAAAATGGCTTGGTTTAAACGGGTAAAACCCTCAATACGTCCGACCGACAAGCGTGATATGCCTGAAGGATTGTGGTGGAAATGTGAAGAGTGCGGTGCGATGCTTCATAAAAAACAGCTCGAAGATCATTCTTTTACCTGTTCAGAGTGCAGTCACCATTTCAGAATATCTCCATATAAATATTTTTCCATTCTTTTTGACGACGATAAGTATTGTGAGTTTGATGATCAGTTGCGTGCCGCAGATCCTCTTGGTTTTACTGATACTAAAAAATATCCGGACAGGGTTACCGATACGATAGAAAAAAGTGGTAAAACTGAAGCCTGCCGCAATGCCTATGGTGAAACCGGAGGGCAGACTCTGGTTGTTTCAGCAATGGATTTTGGCTTTATCGGGGGGTCTATGGGATCGGTTGTCGGCGAAAAGATTGCACGTGCTGTCGACAAGTCACTTGAACTTAATGCTCCTCTTCTTGTAATATCCCAGTCAGGGGGAGCAAGAATGATGGAAGGTGCATTCAGTCTTATGCAGATGGCAAAAACCGCAGCTCGTCTTACCCGCCTCAGTGAGAGGAGATTGCCCTATATCTCTCTGTTGACTGATCCTACTATGGGAGGCATCAGTGCTTCCTTTGCCATGCTTGGCGATGTCAATATCAGCGAACCTAAAGCACTGATAGGCTTTGCTGGCCCCAGGGTGATCAGAGATACCATAAAAAGGGATTTGCCCGAAGGGTTTCAACGAGCCGAATTTTTAATAGAACACGGGTTTCTTGATCGCATTATCCATCGCAGGGAGTTGAAAAGTCAGCTGGTCAGTTTGCTCAGTCTGCTGAAAGTTTAGAGCCAGCCGAGTGCGGCAGCAGTAACAGGGAACTGTGCCATGAATATTTTTTTGATTTCAATGGCAATTTCCCTGTGTTCCTGTTGTGTGCTTTTATCAGTTCGTACCTCAAGATAATGGATCCAGCTTCTTACGGATCCCTTCATATAAAGCTTTGTCTGAGTGCCCAACGGCAGGAGCACTCTGGCGCACTCTTTGGCAATCCCCTGTTCAAGAGCGCTGTTGTATTGTTCAATGGCCAGACGCGCAACACGTGTCTGTGCTTCGTCAAACCATTGTTTCGTCGAATCGTCAAGATCGTCCAGTGAGTTTTGCCGGTTTTTGCTGTCCTGGCGTCTCGGTTTATATCGTTCTATTTCCTGTGCTACAGCGTACCGTTGTGAGAACTCCTGAAACTGAAAGCTTTTATGACGAAGAATCTGCGGCGAGATGGCTCTTGAAGTCACAATCTCAACACTCATATCCACCATTTCAAAGACGCTCCAGTGCTTGTGTGCAATACAGTAGGCAAGCAGTTTTTCATAATCAGTAGTTTCCTGATGAGGGCTTGATACTCTTGCACAATAGGCTATAAGACCTTCGGGAGAAAGTGGCTGGTTTTCAACCTGTATAAGCGGAGCTGTGACCGAAATGAGGCGAACCTGCATGATCCTCGATATTTTTGATGTTTGTACTTAAATATAGAGAAACGGACAGATTTTTTATCTCTTTTCATGTTGGCAGAAAGCATCATTTTTTGCTAATTGGAACCGTGTTTCTTGATTTGTTGTTATCACTACGTATTTTAACTCATTCTAATCTGGAATTCTGAAATTGGATTGAACGAGCAAAGTCAATCTGATTCTGTTCTGGCTTTAATAAAGGCTTTCAAAATTCAAACGACAGGACAGTTATGGCAAATATTAATTTTGGATTTGAGCATCAGGCTAAAAAACTGTATTCGGGAGCTATTGAGCAGGGTATCACCAACACTCTTGTTCCAATGGTTATAGAAACTTCAGGACGGGGCGAAAGAGCTTTTGATATTTTTTCGAGACTTCTGCGTGAACGCATTATTTTTCTGGGCAGCGGCATTGACGAGCATGTTGCAGGCCTGATAATGGCCCAGCTTATTTTTCTGGAGTCGGAGGATCCCGAACGCGATATCTATATTTATGTGAACTCTCCCGGTGGCAGTGTATCGGCAGGTCTTGGGATTTATGATACCATACAGTATATCCGTCCCGATGTGTCAACAGTCTGTGTCGGTATGGCAGCAAGCATGGGAGCATTTCTTCTTGCCAGTGGAGCGAAAGGCAAGAGAGCATCACTTCCTCATTCACGGATCATGATTCACCAGCCCTCCGGTGGTGCCCATGGGCAGGAAACTGATATCATTATTCAGGCGCGTGAAATAGAAAAGATCCGGCACTTGCTTGATGAACTGCTTGCCCGCCATACAGGAAAAGATGTCGTTCAGATCAGGGAGGATTCTGAAAGGGATCGCTGGATGAACGCAAAGGAAGCACTTGATTATGGTCTGATTGACTCAATTTTCGAGAAACGCCCTATGCCTGAAAAGAAGGATTAATCATGAGCGATCAGACGGCATCATTCAATCTGGAAAAAACTTATAACCATCACGATGTAGAAGACCGATGGAGAAGTTCACACTGGGAAGCGTTAGGGAGTTTTCATGCAGAGAGTTCAAGCGTGCAGGACAACGGGAAAACTCCCTATACAGTTCTCATGCCTCCTCCCAATGTTACCGGCAGTCTGACGCTTGGTCATGTACTCAATCATACACTGCAGGATATTTTTGTTCGTTACAATCGAATGACTGGGCATGAGGCGCTTTGGCTTCCCGGTACCGATCATGCAGGTATAGCAACACAAACGGTTGTAGAGAGAAAACTCAAACAAGAAGGCGTGACTCGTCACGATCTCGGACGCAAGGAGTTTCTCGACAATGTATGGCAGTGGAGGGAGGAGTACGGTGGCCTTATTCTCAAGCAGCTTCGGCGGCTTGGTATTTCATGCGACTGGCGACGCAATCTCTTCACAATGGATGAAGGTGCCTCAAAAGCCGTAGTGAATGCTTTTATTACGCTTTATCGTGACGGATTGATCTATCGCGGCACCCGTATCATTAACTGGTGCCCGGTTTCACAGACAGCTCTTTCCGATGAAGAAGTTATTATGAAACCTCGCAGAGACAATCTTGTCTATGTGCAATATGCTCTTGCCAGGCATCCCGGACGGTACATTACCATTGCGACCGTAAGGCCCGAAACAATTCTCGGTGATGTAGCCATCGCTGTTAATCCCAGGGATCCGCGTTACCTCGATCTGGTAGGCGAGCTTGCCATTGTACCTGTTGCCGGAAGGCATATTCCCATCATTGCTGACGATTATGTCGATATAGAGTTTGGTACCGGTGCATTGAAAATAACTCCGGCACACGATGCAAACGATTATGAGGTTGGTAAACGACATAATCTGCAAGCGATATCGGTGGTAGGCAAAGACGGAAGAATGACCGATGAGTTCGGATATGCAGGTATGGATCGGTTTGATGCGCGAACAAAAATTCTCAAGGATCTCGAAGAGCTTGGTCATCTTGTTCGTATTGAAGAGTATGAACATAACGTCGGGTATTCCGAGCGGGCGGATGTCGTCGTGGAGCCATATCTCTCTGAGCAGTGGTTTGTCAGAATGTCGCCTCTTGCCGAACGTGCTCTGCAGGTTGTCAATGAAGGAGATATCCGGTTTCATCCACCGCACTGGATCAACACTTATCGTCATTGGATGGGAAATATCAGGGACTGGTGCATTTCGCGCCAACTCTGGTGGGGTCACCGCATTCCTGCCTGGTATGATACCGAAGGGAAGGTTTGGGTTGCCGCGAATTATGAAGAGGCCTGTCATCTTGCCGGCACCGATAAGCTTGTTCAGGACGATGATGTGCTTGATACATGGTTCTCTTCGTGGCTATGGCCATTGACTACTCTTGGGTGGACAGATAAGCACAGTGATAATGATGATCTTCGGTCATTTTATCCAACCGATACGCTTGTAACCGGACCGGACATCATTTTTTTCTGGGTTGCCAGAATGATTATGGCGGGGCTCTATTTTAAAGGAGAGGTACCTTTTCGTGATGTCTATTTTACCAGCATTATCCGCGACATGAAGGGGCGCAAACTTTCAAAGTCACTTGGTAATTCGCCTGATCCGATCAAGGTTATGGATACCTATGGCACGGATGCGCTTCGCTTCACCATAATTTATATTGCACCACTCGGTCAGGATGTACTGTTTGGCGAGGAAAAATGTGAACTCGGACGAAATTTTGCCACTAAAATATGGAATGCATCACGCCTTGTCTTTATGCAGCGTGAGAAGTATTTCGGCAGCCATGAAGAGTTTTCAGCGGTTTACCAGAATTTCGATCCTCATTCAGGGAGTTTTAATCTTGCCGGACAGTGGCTTCTTGCAGGCTATCATGATATGCTTGATCGTTATCATATCGCATTCAGTCAGTTCAAGGTCAACGATATTGTCCGATTACTTTACGACTTTTTCTGGGGTGATTACTGCGGCTGGTATCTTGAATCTCTCAAAGTCCAGCTCTCAGGCGATTTGACACTTCAGGAATCCCAGCAAGCTGTTTGTCTTGCTGTTCATCTCCTTGAAGGCTTCCTTAAGGCGCTGCATCCGGTCATGCCGTTTATTACCGATGAAATATGGCATCAAATACTCCAGCGTTCTTCAGCTGAAAGTATTGCACTTTCCCCTATGCCGTTTTCCGATGAAGAGTTACGTACTATCAATGTTCTTGGTTTTACCTTGATTCAGAAGCTGGTTACCGAGGTCAGAAGTCTGCGGTCATTATTCGGTGTTCCGCACAACAGTCAGGCAGAGATTCTCCTCTGGCCTTCCAATAATGTTGATCGTCTTGTTTTTGAGGCTAATCTTCCGCTTATAGCCTCACTTGGCCAATGTATTCCAAAGGTGATGACAGATGCAGAGCGACCAAGGCATGCGGCTGGATCGGTAGTGGATGGCAATGAACTATTTGTCCTGCTTGAAGGGTTAATATCATTTGAAAAAGAGCGGGCACGTCTTCAGAAGGAGATTGCAAATATTACTTCCTATGTAACTGCCCTCAGCAGAAAACTTTCAAATCCAGGTTTTGTTGAAAATGCCCCTGTGGAAGTAATTGACAAAGAGCGAGAAAAGCTTAAGGATGCCGAGGATAATCTTTCAAAACTCAACAGCAACTTAACTGTTCTCAATGATTGAGGATAGATGAATTGTAAGAAAAAAATCGATTTTTTAGATTAAATCACCCTGAAATGATATTTTGTGGTTTTTTCAGTATCAAGTCAGCAATCAGGACAGGTGTAAATCGCTGAAGTTCGCAAGGGAGAAGATATACATGAGGCAGCTTAAAATAAGCAAACAGATAACAAATCGCGAGAGCCTTTCTCTCGATCGTTACCTGCAGGAGATAGGAAAATATGATCTTTTGACAGCTGAAGACGAGGTTAAATTGACCAAGGCAATCAAAGAGGGTTTTGATATGCCGGTCGATACGACTGAATACAAAAGGGCAAAACGAGCACTTGATAAATTGATTAAAGGAAATTTACGATTTGTTGTTTCTGTTGCTAAGCAATATCAAAACCAGGGTCTGACTCTTGGTGATCTGATCAATGAAGGTAATCTCGGGCTTATAAAGGCGGCAAAAAGATTTGATGAAACTCGCGGATTCAAGTTTATTTCCTATGCTGTATGGTGGATTCGCCAGTCAATCCTTCAGGCGTTGGCAGAGCAGTCGAGAATTGTCCGCCTTCCATTGAACAGGGTCGGTACGCTCAATAAAATCAGCAAAGCCTACAGTCAGCTTGAACAGGAATTTGAACGCGATCCAAATACCAGGGAACTTGCCACCCTACTCGAAATGGATTCGCAGGATGTCGCTGATACCCTTAAAATTGCCGGACGGCATGTTTCGGTTGATGCACCATTCGCGCAAGGTGACGATAATCGCCTGCTTGATGTCCTTCAGAATGATGGTCATCTGCCAGATTATGGCCTTAACCGTGATTCTCTGACCCTTGAGGTTGAACGCTCTCTTTCTGTTCTCGCGCCAAGAGAAGCTGACGTTATAAAATCCTATTTCGGGATAGGTATGGATAATCCTCTTACTCTCGAGGAAATCGGAGAAAAATTCAAGCTGACCAGAGAACGCGTCCGGCAGATCAAGGAAAAAGCAATACGCCGTTTACGTCAGTCAGCGTACAGCAAGATTCTCAAGGAGTACATCGGAAGCTGACATCGTTACCGGATTCCCCTCTCTCAGTCCGAGCGTGCGGGCCGCATTGCCATTTCTTACCGCAATCTCAATCATGCCGCTGCTTCCCGTATAGGCAAGCGGCTGTTGAACCGGAACATCACTATAGGTGGTGACTAACGGAATTTGATTGCAGTTTCCCGCCCTAACCATCCATTGTTTCTGGTTATCAAAATGTTTTGAATCAAGAGAGGTAACCAGATTGCCAAAAGAATCAGTATAAATGATGCTTCCACTCCATGATTGTCCGTTATCAGAGCTATGGCATTCAGGTATCGGAATTTTTATGCAATCTGCAGGGTCAATGGTTTTACCCAACTCTTGAAGTGAAATACCTGAAGCAAGATGCGCAGCTGCAGGAGAAAAAACATCCCGTCCATGAAAAGTTGAACTTCGGGCGGTAAGCATGTATCGTTCTTCAGTGATGGACACACAACGCTTTATCTTCTGTGTTTGAAAAACAGCCGTGAGCAACCCGTTATCCGGCGCAAGAAACGTATGTTTATCGGTTTCAAGAGCAATTGCCTGCCGTGACGAACCTACCCCCGGATCGACCACAGAGATAACAATGGATCTCTCTGGGAAAAAAGGGACAGATTTGGCAAGTAAGAATGCACCCTGCGCAATATTTTGAGGTGATATTGCATGGGTCAGATCAATAATCTGAACAGAAGGAGAAAGTGAAAGCATGACTCCTTTCATCTGGCCGACATAGGTGTCACTCAGGCCGAAATCGGTCATCAAAACAATAACGTGAGGCAATTCGGTACTCATTGAAGATTAGTCGACAGCCGTTTTATAAATCGCATAGCCAACGCACAGGAAAAGAATATTCGGCAGCCAAGCAGCAAGCATAGGGTTTATAATTCCTTGATAGCCGGCAATTGCTATGGTTTTCTGCAGTCCTAAAAAAAGAAATCCGATAAAAAGCGTAATACTTATTTCAGAAGCCAGACCTCCCCGTTTTTTCTTGGCCGACAGTGGTACACCGATCAGAATAATTATCAGCGAGGCAAATGGCAAGGCGATTTTAGTATGAAACTTAACCATAGCGCGCTCAAGTCCTGAAAATCCGGCATTTTCTTTCTCTGAAAGATACCGGTAATGTCGGAGAATATTCATTTCATCTGGCTGCAGATTGAGATCCTCAAGGGAGTGAGGCGTCAGGCTAAGCTTGATTGATTTCAAGGGTGCCACGGTCAACTCTTCATTATTTCCAGAAAAAAGACGAGTTGAAGCGCGCTGCATTATCCACTCTCCGATTTTTCGGTCATAGCGCATTGAATCAGCGTCTATTCGCATGCTGAGATGAGAACCGCTGAATTCCTCTACGGAAACCTCGCCGACGTTTAATCGCTTACCATCAAAAGCCTGTAAAGACACAATACGGCTGCCTGGTTCAAGAATATGAAGAGTCCGGTTGTTCTGAGGCAGTGTCGCGATATTGTTTACATACTGCTGCTCAAAGTCATTCATGCCAGTAAATGCTGTCGGAGCTAACCAGCAGGCATTGACAAGATTGATACCGCAGATAATGATTCCTCCAGTAATAAAGGGCGTCAGCAACTGGCGCATACTGACTCCGGCAGAGCGTATGGCAGGCAGTTCGCTTGAAGCAGAGAGTCTTCCCGCCACAAGAATTGAGGATAACAGAGCGCTTACCGGAGATGTTATCAGGATGGTGGAAGGTATTGACAGAACATAATAATGGGCAATCTCCATAATGCTGAGATGCTTGTCCACAAACTTATCAAGTTTTTCAACCATACTGATAAGAATGAACAGAAACACAAAAGCTAAGCTTGTAAAGAGAAATGCCTTGGCAAATTGCCCGAATATGTATCGGTTGAGAATCTTCATGAAATTCTATCAGTGTTTTCTTTTGCTCTTTTTTCCTGCTTGATTGGCAAGCTCGTCCATTTACAGGGAGAATAATAAAGAAATCCCTGACATTGCTAAAAGCATCAAAGCAAAAAAGGAACTTGAGATCTAAGATGGTAGTATTTCCAATAATCCAGAAGGTAATCTCCTTATTCTCGGTGATTACCGTAACGACGACGAGGCAGAGCAGCAGATCACTCAGCTCATCAGGTAAGTGCCGCACATTTCAGAATGCCATGGCGTCTTTAAGCAAATCATACTATGAGTGCAAGCTGCAGCCGATCGCGGGGAGGCCAATGTCCAGTTTTGTGCAGTATACCGACCATCTTTCTTGGATGGTCAATTTACTTCTTACATTACGTAAAAACAGAAGGAGGTATCATGCAAGCGGCAAAATTTTCAGAGATACGCAATCAGCTTCAGCTGAATGACGATAAAATATATTTTTATACCATTGACAAAGATGGTACCAAAATGTTCCGTAAAGCAACAGACTATGAGTTGCTTGCGGAAGAAGGTTTAAAGGAAATTTATCTGATGGAGCCCGAGGGCTTGTGGGAGCAATGCCTTGAGGATTACTCAGCGTGAGGTTATTCTTATACCTTTTCTGTTTTCAGATCTCACAGGAACAAAGGTAAGGCCCGCACTCGTCATCTCAAATGATGAATATAATACCAATAATTATGACGTTGTAGTTCTTGCGGTAACATCAAACCTTTCACCAGGCCCATTTAAGGTATTTCTCGATTGCAACGATCTCGATACCGGATTCCTGCCTGTCAAAAGCGCAATAAGGGTCGATAAGCCATTTTCGTTCCTGCAGGCCAAAGCGCCATATTGGGCAAAATAAAATGATGCCTTGTATCTGGGACAGAAAAGTAAAACAGTTGTCAATTTGCTTGAGAATTTACGACACTCAGAACGGATTGATAATGCAGGAACCCGGAAATCTCCCATCATGCTGTTTGCAGAAAAGAATGCAGAAACAACTACGATGATAAAGGAAAAAGAAGACCCTGAGTTTCAGGCTATCCCCAATTTAAGTTGAAAAACCACTCAACAGTTCACAAATCTGATGGAATGACGTAAGGTTGTAAACTCCGTGATGTTACGTATACGGTTTGTTCGGTGGATATTTTTGGCCTTTTATAAATGTTAGTTGGTATATTCAGTCAGATGGTCAACAGTTCAACAGACAAGGGCACCACGATATGGAGAGTTTGCGTACATGGTTTAACGCGAGAAAGGCTGCTCAGGTCGCCGCATTTTTTGCGCTTCAAGAAAACGGAGTGATAAATGTTTTGAAGCTGACGAAGCTCATTTATATCTCTGACAGGAATCACATGGACAGATATGATTACCCTATTCTGAATGATAAGTTTGTTGCTATGCCTCATGGCCCTGTAAACTCGTTGACTTACGAATTTATAAACGGTGATCAGGATAATGACGGATGGAATGAATTCATAACCGATAGAGAGCATCATAACGTCGGACTGACAAACCCTATATCAATTAGCGACCTTGATGAGTTGAGCGAAGCGGAAATCGACACACTTCAAGAAGTATGGGCTTTCTTTGGTTCTATGGGCCAGTATACAATAAGAGATTGGACACATGAACACTGCCCTGAATGGGAAGACCCTCACGGTTCCTCAAATCCAATTCCGTACGCGCGCGTCTTCAAGTACCTTGGCAAAAAAAACGCTGAGCTTTTAGAAGATAAAATAAATGAAAGTTGCGAGTTAGCTGAGATTTTCTCTAAATAGCAATGCCTTTCTTGCCCGTAAAAAAAGGCACTCTACTCAAGCTGAGCGGAAATAAAGAGCATCTTTTCGTAATTTTGACAGAAGAGTGTTCTGAAAAATGTCACTTGTTGGTAAACTTTTCTTCGATACATGATAACGTTTATCACGACGATGCTTGTGTTGTGAATTCCGGAGAGCACCCATTTATCAAACATCCCAGCTATATTGAATACCGATTAGCTGAAACAGTAAAAGCAAGTCACTTGGCGAAATGTAACTTCACACAAAAAGAACCGGTAAGTGACGAACTTTTTAAGCGAATTTGCGATGGGCTTATATTGTCAAGGCATGCCTCAAAAAGAATAAAAAAATACTTCATAGATAACTACAGAGCATAACTCCCTCGGTTACTTCGCCAACTGAATTTGCTGAGAAGAGATTGTGGTCGTGCAGTTCCTGCATCATGGCCTGTGGAGGTTATGAGAGTTGCCCTGACCTCTCTCAAGAGCTGCCAATTCTGGGTCCATATCTGAAAGGACTGAGGCGATGGCGGTTTGTTCAGGAGACGAAGGAGCTGGTGTCGTCAGCTTTGGGATATTCTTTTCACTGATACCTGACACCTTTCTGTCTACTGCATAAAAATATTATACCTAAGTTGATCGATCTGCCATAAAAAAAGCCTCCATATTCACGGTTAAAGTGTTATATTAAAATGGGTAACGGGAAATTACCATTTGTAATGCAACAGAAACCGAAAAATAAAGAAGCTCCATGGGGAAAGATA
>CAJAJL010000066.1 GCA_903940125.1 uncultured Chlorobiaceae bacterium
AAACTCATTGAGTACTGCCACTGGGCCGATTATCTGGGCTGATGCAGTGACTGCTGGATCCCGAATTGCCGCCTGTTGTGGGTTCAGTCGTTTAGAGGGGATGAACTTCCCTGTGGCAGGATCAATCTTGCCGACACACACTTGCTTGTTTCGCGACTGCTTGAGCTCCTTGTTATAGGCGGATACTGCCTCATAGACATAGGTAACTCCGCTTTTCTTATTGAGTTGATGAACTCTAAACGCCATAAGTTTTTCTTTTAGTTATAGTTATAATAATAACTCTATCTACCAAGAAAAACAAGGGTTAAAAGCACATAACCCTCTTTATTTTATCAAATTAGCTTTAACATGGTTATAATTTATCCGGGAAATTAGGATTCAACTAATCTTCCGTATGCTTCTCCCCAGTTGGTAAAAACTCCTGATAATTTACTCATGGTCAATTGGTTATTTGTTTAACAATTTTTGTTGGTACGAGAAATGTTTATGTCGCGCAGGCAATTTATTACGTTCAAATATTATTTCTTATGAATATTATAAAAAATAATATAATTTTTGTGATATAGATGTGGGATTTAAGACTGCTGCGAAAATGAGAATATTATGCTCTTCAATCTGATACATAGGAAAACAGAACATCCGCTTTCAGGATGTCGTTCACCTATGTCTGTTACGGCACATGCAGGAGCTGAAATTGCTGGATTTGTAAAAGGCTGTCAACGTCTTGCTGATTTTCAACAACCAGAGGAATTGAAACAGCTGAAACAAAAAGCGGTGCAAGAAAGTGATTTTATCACCAGGAATGTAAAAGGAAGCTGTGGATTTGCAACTGGGATCAGAGGTGAAGATTAAACATTAAACGGCAAAGGTATGTGTATAGCTGAGTCGAAAGAGTTGTTTAAACGGCTTAAGGCAGATAAACCATTTAGTAATAAGGTTATAACTGCCGGCAGTATGATGGAGCGTATGGAGATAATCCTTTCCTGCGGTTTCGATTGCACAAAGGATGAACTTCAAATGGTTTTAGAAAAATACACTGAGGAAGTCTCCTCATTTGGCTGCAGCCATAATGCACTATGTTGAAAGTCTTGTTATAGGCATATAACGTTTTTTATTCTCGTATGGTAATCAGTATCGGCGTTTTAATCAGGCTAAAAATAGGTTGAACCATGATTTTTCAAGAGAGTATGATAATACCCTCCCTCTATACCAGGGATGATCAGGAAGTGATTGAACGCTGGATAAAGCACTCCCCGACAGTAACAGAAAAGGAAGATCTTGTTAATGCAAACAGAGTTGCAGAAATAGCACTCTCTTCGGTCCAGGTTCGGCTTCCGAAGGGTATCTCAATCAGGAAAGATGGATCAACATTTTTTGGACGAAAAACTTGGCTTTGTTCTGTGCCCATGCGTCACGATCTTCTTTTTCCAATTCATCTCCTTGAAATTAACTGGGATGATTCCCAACCTGGATTTTCATGGCCTGAATCTTATTATGCAACCTTGCTGCCCGGTTATAATGTCTATGCAGTAACTATCTCTCAGGGTTCAGCCGACTCACATGGCTATTTTGATGTAGCTGTTGGCTGTTTCCAAGCTGATAACACTGAGCAGATCGCTGAAAACGCAGCCAGGGTTGTGCAGTCATGGTGGCAATTCCAGCACAATGAATTGAAAAAAAACGGGTGGAAAGGATTGCTGAAGGCGGGGATGATAGATTCCGAGTCAGCATTTCGGTTACGCGATGAGGTTTGGAAAAATGTTGAAACATCTGGTTGCGTTAACACCTGACCCTTTGAGGATATCTTGTAAAGAGAATCTGGATGTTGAGAGAGTTTTTCTTCAGTCAAGCAATTGCTTTGATGATATATATTGTTTCCCTGAAAGGGGAAGCACTTTTCACGGCAGTTGCAGTGATGAATCTACTCCAGGACATATTGCTTAACCTAAAGCGTTCAGTATGTTGACATTGACTTTGTTTCACAACAGCTGTTTACACCTTTGAATTATAAGCGAACTCGGAAGGTTTTTTTTAAACCATCAAGTATACTGCGACATGTCAAACGAAACAATCGATGATTTAGCTGGCGGAATCAACGCAATGGCTGGGTCCGCAGGCAGAATTGCCACACAGCAGGTTGAAATGGTCACACTCGCTATTGAGTCAGTTGCACAACTGTTTACGCCAATTGTCAAAACAGCTGCCGACCTGGTTACAGGCACAATAAGCGGCGTTAATCAAGTGATTGAGAACGCATCATCGGCTATTGATCCGAAAAAGTAAATCACTTATTTACAACTTGGTAAACCACATTTCCATACCTGGCTCCCCCTTTGCACACTCTGTAGCTCTGGCAGTATTGTTGTAGGAGGTGTAGGAGTTTATGGCTGCTACGCTTTCAATGGAACCCAAAGGCAGGGAACTGATGCAATCTTCTGGTGAAGCGCTCCACAAAATATCACCTCGGGCTTAACCAAAATGTTTTGCGATAACTTAAATGTTGATCCGGTGCGAATGATCCTGCCTGCAGGTGTGTCTGTTTCCCATAGCTCTCATAACTCCTATAGGCCCTATCGGACCTATAAGTCCTATATTCTACCGATATTCAAATAACTGGAAAAGCATGATTTTCTCAGGGGTCGAAAATATCAAAAAAGGACAAAATGGTAAAAGGCTGAAAAACTTATTTGACTATCGATTCATTTTGTTATAACATGTGGTATAACAAAAAAAGGAGGTAGTGTTATGCGTGCTACGGTAACAAAAATTGGTAATTCAACAGGCGTTATCCTGCCCAAGGCAGCAGCAGATCGCCTTAAGGTAAAGCAGGGTGATGTTGTATTTTTAACGGAAATGCCGACAGGGTACATGGTAACACCCTACGATCCGGAATTTGCAGAGCAAATGGAGGCAGCCCGTCGAGGCATGTCTGAATACCGGAACGCTCTGCATGAGCTTGCCAGATGACTTGGCGCTGGCTTCTGGATGGGGTAGTCATTGCCATACATGACGAACAAATTGCTTTGCATGGTGGAATCACCGGAATTCGCGATGAAGGTCTTTTGTCATCAGCCCTTGCTCGCCCGAAACAGAAAGCTAATTACGGTGATTCTTCCGTCTTTGATGTCGCAGCAGCCTATGCCTTTGGCATTATTCGTAACCATCCTTTTGTGGACGGCAACAAACGCACAGCGTTTCTTGTTGCCTATGTGTTTCTGAGTATTAACGGATGGGATCTGAGGTCACGTGAAGTCGAAGCTGTTAACGCGGTTATTGATTTGGCGGCAGGTGAAATGGATGAACCCTGTTTTTCTGACTGGCTTAAAAACAAGTCAGTTATCCGGGCAGCACGGGAATAAGAAGTGAACGACTGAAAACACTTTGTTGCTGCTGACGTGGAGCACTGCGGTGCACAGTTTCTTCAACTTTTTCGGCAGTATTGGCTAACTGAAAAGTAAAGTGGTGTTTCTTCTTGTCGAAAAAAGAAACGATAAAGGCAAAAGCTTTGCGAAGCATCTCTCTTGCTGTTTTTTGCTTGAGCTGCCCCTGAACTGCTGTATCAAAAACAATTGCGTTTTGCTTTTTACTGTGCTACATTGTAGCTACAAAAGGAGGATATTGATATGATTGAAAATTCTGTTGTCAGGGCAAGGATTGACGCCGTAACGAAGGCTGAGGCTTCCGCTGTACTCGCTTCCATAGGGCTTACCGTGTCCGATGCCGTAAGGCTGATGTTGAAACGCGTTGTTGCTGAAAAGGCATTGCCTTTTGAGCCGCTCATTCCCAATGCAGAAACGATTGAGGCCATTAAAGCCGCACGACGTGGAGAACTCACTACAGCCGCTTCTTTGGATGGATTGTTTCAGGGTCTAAATGCGGACGATTAAATATACCAGCCGATTCAAGCGTGACTATCGCCGCGAGAAATCAGGGATACACGGCAGGAAACTTGACGCACTCTTGAAGGCTATCCTTGTTCTTTTGGCAGAGGACAAGGCTTTGCCCCCTAATGCCGTCGATCATGCGCTGATCGGGACGTTGAATGATTGCCGTGATTGCCATATCAGGCCTGATCTTATTTTGATCTACCGCAAAATTGACTACACCATTCTTGAACTGGTGCGACTTGGCTCGCATAGCGAATTGGGGTTATGACGCAGTTTTCTTTTGTTATCCGGGCATCACGGAAATAAGAACTGAACGACCGAAAATACCCCATTTGGTTGCTCGGAGATTTTTCTGCGATTTTTTTAAAGGATCGATGAAAGTTGAACATCTTGTTATTGATTTCAGCCTTTTTACACCGGTTGGTTCATGTTTTTGTTAAATTGAACAGCGCTCCCTTCAGTGGTTGTGAGTATTAAAAATTTTCTGCCGTTTTCCTTTGAAATTTTATTTGGTATGTGGTAATGCGTATTGCTATTACTCCCCAAGTTCTTGAGTGGGCGATACAAAGGTCTCGCCGACAGGAGAAATTGGAACATAAATTCAAAAAAATAGGCGAGTGGCTTAGCGGAACGGCTCAGCCAACTTTTCTTCAACTTCAGGAATTTGCAAAAGCTGCCACGGTTCCGTTTGGATATTTGTTACTCACAAGCCCACCTGAAGAAAGGTTACCTATCACTAACTTCAGGACATTGACAAGTGGGACTGTTCAAGATTTCAGTCCTGAACTTCTTGATACCGTTTACAAGATGCAACAGCGGCAGGCTTGGATGCGGGATTACTTGATTGAGCAGGGGCATAGTCCATTACCCTTTCTTGGCTCCGCATCAATTGCGGATAATCCTGGAGTTATTGCTGCACAAATCAGGAATGTATTAGGTATTAATGACGACTGGGCAAAAAGTCAGCCATCCTGGTCCGATGCATTAAGAGGGCTGGAGCGAAAGATAGATGAGGCCGGAATTATGGTTATGGTTAATGGTGTGGTTGGGAATAACACGCACCGCAAACTGGATCCTCAAGAGTTCAGGGGATTTGTCTTGGTTGATCAATATGCGCCCTTGGTTTTTGTTAATGGGGCAGATGGAAAAGCAGCTCAGATGTTTACTTTGGCTCATGAGCTGGCTCACATCTGGCTTGGTATCAGTGCTGCATTTGATTTACATGGACTGCAACCCGCAGTTGATTCTGCCGAAATGGTTTGTAACCAAATTGCCGCTGAATTTCTTGTTCCAGCAACACTACTGATAAATCTCTGGCCTGTAATTGGAGGCAATGCTGCTCGCTTTCAAAATATAGCAAGGCATTTTAAGGTTAGTGAGATTGTTGCTGCGCGAAGATGCCTGGATCTTGGGCTCATAGAACGAGAGGCGTTTTTTAATTTTTATCGTGACTGGCAAAGTAGAGAGGTTGAGCTTGCAGCGAAAAAAAAATCTGATGCTGGTGGCGGTGATTTTTATCCTGTACAGAACCTGCGCATTGGTAACCGCTTTGGGCAAATGTTGATTCAATCGGTTCGTGAGGGGAAAACAGCTTATACCGAAGCTTATCATTTAACAGGATTGAAGTGTGATACATTTCAGACATATGCTGATGAGATATTTGGGAAGAAAGTTTGAGTAACTCTTTAATATTTCTATTGGATGCCAATGTCTTGATTAATGCCGCACGTCATTATTATGCCTTTGATATTGCCCCTGTATTTTGGGATAAATTGTTAATTCATGCTGATGATGGGAAATTAAAAAGTATTGATCATGTAAAGGATGAAATTAATCGTGGTTCTGATGAATTAGTTGATTGGATAAATGGGTCATTTATTGATTCTTTTGTGCCATGTGACGATGCCCTGGTACTTGCTAAATATGCTGAAATTATGGTATGGTCTCAAAGTCATGTGCAGTACTCACCTTCAGCAAAGGCTGAATTTGCTCAGTTTGATCTGGCTGACTCTTGGTTAGTTGCCTATGCTGCTGTTTACCATTATGTTGTGGTAACTCACGAGGAGTATAATTCGACTATAAGAAGAAGGATCCCTATTCCTAATGTCTGTGATGCTTTTAATGTCCAGTATCTTAATACATTTGCAATGCTTCGCTATTTAAGAGTAAGGCTTGGATAAAAATCAAGACCTGGAAAGCAGGTTATATGCAGGTACTCATCGCGAATTAGTCCGTTAAAGCTTTCAATAAGGGCATTATCCGTCGGCGTAACGATGTTTATTGGTAGTTCATTTGTGTTGACCATGTTGCTACAGCCCTTGCCCCTCTCCTCCTGTTGCTGGCAGATTCAGCTTCTCCTCACGGATCAGCTTACAGTTCCCTGCGGGTACGTTTACCAATAGCTTCACATAAGGCAATTACTTATCCTGCATGTACTGGCGGTCTCAACTGACTGAACAGTTGGTCTGTTTGTCAGACAACTCCACAACAAGACTTTCACTTCGCACACTCCTATAGGCCCTATCGGTCGTATATGTCCTATGCTCTTCTGGTTTCAAATCAGGGGAGGATGATGTATTCGAGCGGATGGAAAGGAAGTTGAGCAAGAATTATAAATAGCAAAATCGGTAAGGTTAGTTGGACGCTGGAGATTTCGCGGGAGAGAAGAGGTTCATGGGCTGGTATGTGATAGCTTTAATACCTATAAAATACATTATCACAACCAAAAAGGAACAAGTAGATTGCCAATATTGATTTCATTCTGTGATGATTTATCTGGGTTGTATGGATTTATTTTTGGATTTATTCAAAAATAAATATATTCATCAATGAATAAATTCTAATACTTGGAGACTGTTATGAAGCTTGGTGGTTCCGCAACTGGAGAAGAGTTTTTTGGCCGCGATCAGGAACTGACAGACCTTTGGCATTACCTGGAAACCGACCATATTCTTTTTCCCGGTGTTCGTCGTCTTGGCAAAACCTCCATTCTGCAACGATTGGAAGTCGAGGCGGTTGAGCACGGCCTCCTGGCTAAATGGCTGGATGTCTCGAACATCAATACAGCGAAGGGATTTATCGCGCTACTGGACTGCGAGTTTCCTGAAAAATCAATCAATCGCTTCTTCTCTGACAAGACGCAGCAGGTTGGCCGCTGGCTCAAGGGTGTCCGGAAGATAGGCGCTACTTTGCCAGATGAGGTTGGTGGTGTCGAATTCGGTATCGAATTTGCTGGAGAAGCAGCGCCGGAATGGACAAAGGCAGCAAATTCAGTGCATTCGAGGTTGCGCAATCAACCTTTGTTGGTACTGCTCGATGAGTTCCCTGTGATGCTGGAAAAGCTTATTCAACGGGATCGTCAAGAGGCCGAGCAAATTCTCGCCTGGTTGCGTATTTGGCGGCAATCGCCGGGAATCTGCCGCTTCGTCTTCACCGGCTCTATCGGTCTGCAATCCTTGCTGGAGCGCCATGCTCTTGGTGAAACCATGAACGACTGCTTCCTCTATCCTCTGGGGCCTTATAAACAGGAGGAAGCGCGCGGCCATTGGCGATATTTTGCTCCTGTCGCACGCCAAACTCCCTGGCATGTAGCGGAACCGGTGATCGACCACGCTCTGAGACGAGTTGGTTGGCTGTCGCCCTATTTTCTTAGCCTACTACTTGATGAAAGCATGAACGTTGCGCGTGAGCGAAGGCAGCAATATGCCGTAGATGTGACAAGCAAAGCAAGTGAACTTGCTATATTTTCGTGGACAGGGTAAGAAGCCATATCTTCAAACAAAAGGAGATATGAGACATGACACAGACAGGTAACGAGAGTCGCAGACAGTACAGCAAAGAGTTCAAGGTTGATGCAGTTGAGTTGATGATGCGCAGTAATAAATCAATCACAGAGACAGCTGCCAGTTTAGGAATCAGGCCTGATTTGCTGAGCCGGTGGAAAAAGGAATATTCAGCGAACAAAGCTGCTCCTTTTCCCGGCAGCGGGCATCTGAAAGATCCAGAAGAAGAGCGGTTCCGCAAGATAGAACGAGAACTTCGAATAGTTACTGAGGAACGAGAAATATTAAAAAAAGCACTTGCTGTGTTCTCAAGGACACCCTTCTAAAATATTCATTTATTGAAGGTTATAAGAGTACTTTTGCTGTCAGAACCATGTGCCGTGTTCTGAATGTTTCTGACAGCGGATATTACCAGTGGACACAGCGATCTGAAAGCAACCGTAGTAGAGAAACCAGGAAAGTGAAAGAAGCCATCATAAGGATCCATAAGGAAAATCGTGAAATCTATGGTAGTCCTCGGATTGCCGTTTGCCTGCAAGAGGAAGGTTTTCGGTGTAGTAAACCAAGGACAGCCCGATTAATGCGAGCTATGGGGCTTCGGTCTAAAGTGGCTAAAAAATTCAAGGTAACGACAGACTCAAACCATAAGGAACCGATTGCTCATAACCTTCTGGATCAGGTGTTTGTGGGCGATTTTATCAATGACGCATGGACGAGTGATCTGACGTATGTTTGGACTGGCAGTGGCTGGCTCTATCTGACGGTCATTATGGATCTGTACAATCGTGAAATTATCGGTCACTCATTCAGCAAGAGAATGACGACTGAAACAACGGTAAATCCAGCTCTGGATATGGCATTGATGCGCCGGAAACCACCTCGTGGTGTCGTTATTCATTCGGATCGAGGTATCCAATATGCGAGTGTATCCTTCAGGAAGAAGCTTGCGAAACACGGTCTGATTCAGAGTATGAGTGGCAAAGGTAATTGCTATGATAACGCCGTCACAGAAACCTTTTTCAAAACCCTGAAAACTGAATTGGTGTATACAGAACACTATCGAACGCGAGAGGAGGCCCGTCACAGTATATTCGAATTTATTGAAGTATTTTACAACAGGAAACGGAAGCACTCAACGTTAGGGTATAAATCACCCGTTGAGTTTTTACGTTATAATCAACAACCAATAGTTATGGCTTCTTGATGTGTCCATTTTTTTGTTGCAAGTCCAATCGCCGCGCCGAGCGGTTGCAAGATCTTTTGGTGCGTTTGACCGACGAAGGCTATACCAGTCCGCCTGACAAAAACAAGCGCGTCCAGTTTCTCTCATTTCCTTTGCGCGATTGGTGGAACCGAAACCATGTCTGATAACATTTCAACTTATAGCCAGCCGGCTGGCGGATTCGCCGCTATTAGCAAGTACAACCCGCATCTTTGGAGTGCGGACCAGTTACGCGCCATTTTCGTTGCACGGAAAAACGAATTGGCCGACCTGTTGCATACCCTGCGCACTACGTCTCTGGACACGGTAGGCCAGCATGTCTTGCTGGTCGGCGCTCGGGGTATGGGTAAATCCACTCTTATGCGACGTTTTGCCCTGGCCGTGGAAGATGACCCTGACCTATCTAACGCATGGCTACCCCTGCGTTTTCCGGAAGAACAATACACTGTGGCCACGCTCGGCCAGTTCTGGGCCAATGTGCTCGACAGTCTGGCCGATGCCTTGCAACACTTGGGGTACTCGGTCAGCGAGCTGGATGCTGCAGCAGAACGCATCACCGCCCTGCCCGCCGCCGAGCAGGCTGCTGCCTACCTTATTGCTATTGACCATTTCGCTGACGAACGCGGGCAGCGTTTGCTCCTTTTAGTGGATAACACAGATCTCATGCTCCACAACATCGGCCGAGATGCCCACTGGGCCCTGCGCGCTACCCTTCAAAGCAATCCCCGCCTGTTCTGGGTCGGTGGCAGCTACCAGAGCCTAGAAGCGGATAGTGACTACCACGATGCCTTTCTCGATTTTTTCCGCGTCATAACCCTGCGCCCTCTTCGCTTAGAAGAAATGGCTCAGGCGCTCCAGGCTCTTGCCGAAACCTTTGGCGGCAAGGTGGCACGCCAGGAGATGGAACGGCAACTCACCGCCCAGCCGGAGCGATTACCAACCCTGCGCCAGCTCTCCGGCGGCAATCCACGCACCACAGTCATGCTTTACGAGCTTTTCACTAACGGTCAGAGAGGCAGTGTTCGAAGCGACCTAGAAGCCCTGCTGGACAACATGACGCCACTCTACAAAGCGCGCATGGATGCTTTGGCCGATCTGCCGCGCAAGCTGCTTGCCCACATCCTCGAATACTGGGCGCCGATTCCGCTCAGCGAACTGGCGCGCATATCCCAGGTGCCCAAGACCAGCATCAGTCCCCAATTGCAACGCTTGGAACTGGAAGGGCTGATCGTGAAGAGCTTTCTGCATGGCACCACCCGTAGCGGCTACCAAGCGACCGAACGCTTTTTCAATATCTGGTACCTTATGCGTCTTTCACCTCGTCGGCAGCGTACGCGTCTCACGTGGCTTGTGGAGTTTATGCGCCTGTGGTTCAGCAGCGACGAACTCTGTACCCTTGCACAACAGCGGATGCAGGACGAGCAAGCCGCTTTGCGCTCAAACCATGACTTGGAATACGACCGTGCCCTTGCAGATGCGCTGCCGTCTCAAGCGCCCGAACGTCATGTTCTGCGCTGGACGCTGCTCAAACAACTAAAGGTAAACAGCAGCCAGTTGCTCGAGCTATTCGATCTGGAGGGTGCTGACGCCGATTTCAAGGGCGCTGACGACTACCTTCGGCGTCTGGCAGAGCTGCCGGCACGGTTGCGCAATTGTCCCCATGTGGCAACCGAAGAAGAGAAAAACCACTGGGTGGAAGCGGTCATCGGATCGATCAGCATGGGTCTTGCCGAGAAAGAGCGCGTGGCCGAAACGGTCGTGAGTTTGAGCCGCTATGAATACGACGAATTGTTGAAGATGTTTGACGGAGAGTACAAGTACTGGGAGAACAGGTTCGGAACCGCTGCTGCGCAATCCATACGCACTGCCGTACTCAGTCACGATTTCTTTCCGGACATGCTCGACTCACACCTCGCTTACGAGCAAATTCATGCCTTTTTCGCTAACAAAAGAGAGGCTTTGCGTTTGATCAGCGAGCTGTTTTACAACTTACATCAAGATGAGTGGTGCTACAAAGCCCAGATGCTGGCCTGGATGACCTGGCCAAAAGATCCGAAAATTGCATTTCGATGCGCTAGTTTGCTGCACAGAAAGCTGGGCCGCTACGAGGAAGCGGAAGCGGCATATCGTCAGGCCATCGCCTTAGACGAAAAAAATGCATATCCATGGAACGGCTTGGGCAATCTGCTGCAATACAATCTCGGCCGCTACGAGGAAGCGGAAGCGGCATATCGTCAGGCCATCGCCTTAGACGAGAAGTATGCATCTCCATGGAACGGCTTGGGCAATCTGCTGAAAGAACAGCTCGGCCGCTACGAGGAAGCGGAAGCGGCATATCGTCAGGCCATCGCCTTAGACGAAAAAAATGCATATCCATGGAACGGCTTGGGCAATCTGCTGAAAAATTATCTCGGCCGCTACGAGGAAGCGGAAGCGGCATATCGTCAGGCCATCGCCTTAGACGAGAAGTATACATCTCCATGGAACGGCTTGGGCAATCTGCTGCAATACAATCTCGGCCGCTACGAGGAAGCGGAAGCGGCATATCGTCAGGCCATCGCCTTAGACGAGAAGTATGCATATCCATGGAACGGCTTGGGCAATCTGCTGCAATACAATCTCGGCCGCTACGAGGAAGCGGAAGCGGCATATCGTCAGGCCATCGCCTTAGACGAAAAAAATGCATATCCATTGGCAAATGTTGCACGGATGTTGGCGCGGCTTGGACGTAAGGCGGATGCGGAGTCGTTTTATCGTGAATCAGTATTCAAGGCTACTAAGGACAATCAAGAATTACTCCTGCAAGCGCATCTCTTTCTGGGTAATCGTCAGTTGGCCATGGATGCCCTGCTAGCTTTGTCAAAGGCGGCGCAGGTTGGCAATCAAATCGCGTTTTTCCGTCTCAAAGAACAGGTCTGGGAGTGTCACGAGCTGGGCTTGGGTGAACGCTTGGCCGACTGGATGGCGGAGAGCGAGTCGGCTTTGTTCCTGGCGCCTTTCATTCAGGCGCTTTACACCCTTTCGGACGCGGAAAGGAAGTTGCGCGACCTGCCTCTGGAAAGCCAGCAGATGGCAGACGAGATCGTGCGCATAGGACGTTTGCGGCAAGAGAAGAAGTGATTTTGGGAGGTGTTTTTTCCGCACCTAACGACTGACAAAACAACAATATTTGGCAATTTCCAGTCAAAGCTATACAATGATGGTGCTTAAACCCCAGGATTACATTCTTTGTGACACATATAACATAATCGAGGTATACAGATGATTCCAGAGAAATTAAGGGAAGTATTGAAACATGATGGTGTGGTTGCAATAGCGACGTTGGGGCAGGATGGACCTCATATGGTCAATACCTGGAACAGCTATGTACGCATTACTGATGCTGAACGCATCCTGATTCCTGTAGGGTATATGCACCGTACTGAAGCGAACATTGCTTTTAACAATCAGGTTTTGATTACACTGGGGAGCCGCATGGTGGCTGGGAATATGGGTCCTGGGACTGGTTTTTTGATTAAGGGTAGTGCGAGCATTGAAACTTCAGGTGTTGATTTTGAGGGAACCAAAGCAAAATTTGCATGGGCACGTGCCGTAATGGCAGTAACACCCGACTTCATTGAACAGACATTGTAAGAGAGGCCAGTAACTTGCAACCGCCAAGATCAAATTACGATAGTAATGGGTTGATATTTTGGTATTTTTGTGCAATACATAAAATCAATTTTTTTACCGCGCCAGCGAGAAAATGATAGTCGGCTGGTTGATTAATCAATATCGAGTGCGAAGAAGCTAACGAATGATGTAAAAAAATAATAATGGGCTTTTTCTGGAATGAAGAAAAAAACAACATCTTGAAAGAAGAAAGAAAAATTTCTTTTGAGAGAATTGTTGTCGCAATCGAAGAGGGCCACTTGATAGACGTACTGGAGCATTCAGATAAAGAAAAATATGGTAACCAATTGATACTGATCGTTGAAATTGATGGTTATGCAGTATGTGTTCCCTCTGTTCTTGAAAAAAATGGAGACTTTTTCTTGAAAACATTGTATCCCAGCAGAAAGTATACCAAAGATTATAAATTAAGAGGGAAGTTATGAGCGACTATAACGATAAAGAACTTCTTGATTCAATTGAATCTGGAGAATGGAAATCAGTAAATAATTTTGATGAAATTAAAACAACATTAATGAAGGCTGCATCAGAAACAGCCTTAAAAGATTACAGGATCAATGTCAGGATTTCTAAAAGAGATGTTGAGGTATTAAAAACAAAAGCATTGGAAGAAGGGATTCCATATCAAACACTCGTTACCAGTATTTTACATAAATATGTAACAGGAAAATTGACGGATGTGAGCAAAAAAAATTTCACCTGATATCCTGCTGAAGAAGCAAACAAGTGGGATATATTCTTTGATACACATTCAACATAATCGGGGGAGTCAGCTGATTCCAGAGAAATTAACGGAAGTACTGAAGCACGACGGAGTGGTTGCGATTGCAATACTGGGGCAGGATGGTCCCCATCCCCTACAAACTGATACCCTCGTTTAATAGGCTTCTTGAAGCATGGCATTGCGCCACTGAGTGTCTGATGCCATGTTGCTGATGACTCCAAGTATCTTGATGTGACCGTTTGGATCTGAAATCGGGGTGAGCACAAGGAATATGATACGGGCTCTGTTTTTGGATTCTTTGTCAGTTACCCCGTTTTTGCTTACTCCGATAATGACTGCTGCTTCTTTCAGGCCTTCGAGTCGGGCGTGGGGTATTCCAATCTCTGAGCCAGCATAGGTTCCACCCTGTTTTTCACGTTCCAGTAATCTTTTCCATGCTTCCTGTTCATCGATATCGGGGCGCGTCTTGCAGCACTCCTGAAGCAATAGCCTGAAGGCTTTTTCTTTTTCCATAGCACCATTCAGAACAACCACCTTTGCATTCATGACCAGCTCTTTCCATTCATTCTGTGGCAGTTTATCGAACAGGGTAATCTCTTTCTTTATGACAAGAGGCTGTTCATTGTTCGGTGATGAAGCGGAAGAGCCCCCTTGTCTGGTATCAAAGACCGTTACACTTATATTTTGGCATCCATCGATCAATCGTTCAACAATGCTTTTTTTCCCTCTGATGCGATCCCAGAAGGGGAGTGTTCTTTCCGAATTGCCGATAATGATGTGTCCGACCCGATATTCCCGGGCAAACTGAAGAATTGTTTTCACCGCATCATCACCTTTATAGGTAAACACTGTTGCGCCAAGCTCCCGGGCAAGAGCCATAGTATCAGCAACCCGGCGATTCGATCCTTTCTCTGCCACGGGTTTGGTTTCGGAAAGATTCTGCACAGAGACTGCATACCAGTTTTTATTCAATCGTCCTGCTATTCTTGACGCATAGCGTATAAGTGCCTCACAGTTCAGATTGTTCGAACTGAGACATACCATAATTTGATCAGGGTTCGATGGAAACTCATCAGCGATTTGTGTTCGACGTTTCAAATCGATGTGTGAAGCAAGTTCACGGAATGTCAGCTCTCGAAGCTGTTCAAGACTCTCGGGTTTGAAAAAGTCAGATACAAGATTTCCAGGGCGTCCTGGTAAAAAGATCTTTCCCTCAATCAGGCGCTGCCGCAAATCATCAGGGGTAATATCAACATTCACAAGCTCTTCTGCCTGCGACAGAAGTCTATCCGGCACACGGTCTTTCACCTTTATACCGGTTACCTGCTCTACTGTTTCATAAAGACTTTCAAGATGCTGAATATTAAGTGTCGAAATCACATGGATACCGGCACCGAGAATTTCCTCAACATCTTCATAACGTCTGGCATTTTTGCTTCCCGGTACATTGGTATGTTGAAGTTCATCAACAAGCACAACTGATGGCTGCCGCTGCAGGATGGCGTCAAGAGTCATCTCTGTAATTTCTATGCCTCTGTGAATCTGTTTTTTGGGGGGAATACTCTCAATCTTGGAAAGCAGGAATTCCGCTTCTTCTCTTTCATGAGTATCTACAAATCCGGCCACAATATCAATACCGTTTTCATAGAGACGTTCTGCTTCCTGAAGCATCGCCAGGGTTTTGCCGACACCTGAAGAGTAACCAAGATAAATTTTGAGTTTGCCCCTTTGCGAGTGCTGTATGAGACGCAAAAAGCTGTCGTTCCTGTTACTTCCCACGGGATCTCCATTGTTGACGATGGGATAAGCGGTTATTCATCCAGGCGTTCAATGATGCAATATGATACCTATCACTCCAGCGACTCCTGCGAGAATAAAAAATATAAGTATTCCCAGAAGCAGGTAATGATAAACGTTCACAATTATCGATACTCCTTTGCTCTGATAGTCAGGGTTGTCAGATAATCTCTTTTCGAATGGGAAGGGTGAAGTGAAAAACAGAACCTTTGGTATAGACGCTTTCGGCGCTGACCTTACCGCCATGAGCCTCAACTATCTCTTTGACAATGGAAAGCCCCAGTCCTATCCCGCTTTTCACCTGTTGACCGGGAACCCTGTAAAACTGTTCAAAAAGGTGCTCCATGTGTTCAGGGGAAATTCCTTCGCCAGTATCTTCAACAGAAAACCTGATGTTTTTTTGATTCTCAACAGCCCTTATTGTCACTGTGCCTCCAGCTAAAGTAAATCTTAATGCATTCGACAGAAGATTGGCAAAAACATATCGAATGCTGTCTGAATCAGCCATTACATCAGGTAACCCTTGCTGGATAGCGTTTAAAATTGTGACTCCCTTATCCTGGGCCTGGACAAGAAATGCCTCAACTCCCTCGCTGCAGATATGTGAAGGTGAAACAGCTTGAATGTTCAAATGAGCCATTCCTGATTCTATGCGGTTAATATCCAGCAGATCATCAATAATGTTCACAAGGCGTTCACTTTCTTCCCGTGCGGCCAAAAGCAGATCCGCCTGTTTTTCATTAAGATGACCGATACGTTCCTCAAGCAGTAGATGGATAGACATCCTTAATGAAGTCAGTGGCGTTCTCAACTGATGGGATACTGTGGAAATTACACTTCGTTTAAGCTCCAATTGTTCATGTTCTCTGGTAACATCCTTGAATATCAAAGCTGTTCCGGCATAACTTTGGCGTTCTAACCCTGCTGGAATAGGTGCAGCCATAGGTTGAAAAAAGTATTCCTGATTGTCTGCAAAATGCTGTATAACACCATTACCCTCTTCTGCTTCTGCCAGAGTAACCCGTCGACAAGCTTTTTGCCACAACTCAATCAACCATTCAACTCCTATATCGTTTACATTTACTCCCGGCTTCAATCCGAAATAATGTTCAGCGGATTCGGTTGAAACCTCTACTTTCCCGTCACAGTCAAGTACTGCTATTGGTGAAGGGAGTACCTTGAATACTTCCTGTGTAGCATTTTTTGTCCGAAAGAGAGCTTCCCGGTCACTGTTACGCATTTTGCGCAGAGTCGCAGCCATTTCGTTGAATGATTCTGAAAGCTTTCCGATTTCATCATGTGAGGTTGTATCAAGCACAAGATCAAGGTTGCCTTTCCGGATTTCCTCCGCCGATGCAATAAGTTTTTTTATAGGCATCAGAATCCAGCGATGCGACTGATAGCTGAACAACAGGGCAATAAAAGCACTGGCTATGATTGCAGCCAGCACATTGTTATGGGCTGAAGCCGCCATCTTCCAGGCATTATGGTTTGCGCGTTGCATATTGGACTGGTTCATTTCAAGTACTTCGCTGGACAGTACCTTCATGCGGTGAACCAGAGGCAGGAGATCAGAAAAATAACGGTTTTGTCTTTCTGAAAGCGATACTGTTGGATCAGTAACAAGTAAAATAACTCTGCTGTATTCCGTGAAGAGTCTCCTTATCTGCATGGCTTTCTGATGTTCACCAGGCAGGGTAATATTGCCAAGTTCGACCTGTAACGCCTTGAGGAATTTCTGATTATGCTGCCGGATATTGTTCATACCGTCATCATAGTGTCCGGTAAAGGTAAACAGCACTCCATTGTCAATATGATCAAGAGATTCCGACATTTCCTGACACGCAATAACACTTCGGTAGTTCTGCCTGAGAATAACATCAATGGCTCCGCCAAGTGAGTCGATCTGGCGTATGGTCAAGAGACCCATTGCCGCAACAATAAGCAGAAGACCGCCAAACCCGAGCAACAGTTTTTGTCGTATGCTGATCATAGGCATCCTTCATGCATATATGAGTGATAGAACACGAAAAGTGCTATACCTTGACCGGTAAAATTACAAAGGGAATGCCGTGCACATAAAGGTTCTGCTGTATGGCAAACACGGTGTAATTATGCAGCCAGCGATCCATCATGGATTCTTTGGTAAAGACAAGCTGCCCGCCAAAAAACACGATGTCCGGGAATTTTTCCCTGATGGCCGGTACAAGCTTGTTAACCTCGTCAACGACATCGGTTCCAAGAGAAAAGTATGCTTCAGAATAATATCCATGGTCGTTCATGTAGTCCACATACTTTGACGTCTCGTTACGGACAAAACTGCCAAGGTTGTTAATTTCATCAGCCCCTTTGAAGTTGCCTGCATCAATCGAACCGATTTCAACAAACACATAGTTTTTATAGGTAGAGCCAAAGAGACGGAACACACTGAACAGGGTATGCAGACCAAGTCCGTTGAAACCGTTCACCAGTATGGCTGCCGTTTTAACCTTCGGATCATAAACCGGAGATGGCGTGGTGCTGTCATGAACATCCGAACCTGTCAGAACGGCTGCTTCCACAATGATATCGAGCCGTTTCAGGGTGGCATAGGTCTTGTTGTAATGGTTTTTGATAAAAAAAGCACCAAGAACCAAAACGCCTGTTATCACCATGGTAACCCATCCACCTTCATTAAACTTCAGAATCAATACCGAAATCAGAATAAAAGTGGTTAACGTCAGACCAACGCCGTTGATCATGAGTTTTTGGAACCACTGCTTTTCAGTAGCCCGTTGCTCCCACCAATGCTTTACCATTCCGAGCTGTGACAGGGAAAAGGTAATGAATACGTTGATACTGTAAAGCACAATCAGAAAATCAACCGACCCATTTGATGCGAGCATCATAACGAGCGACGCAATGCCCATGACAAGAATTCCCTTTTCAGTCACCAGCCTGTCGCTCAACATGGCAAAGCGTGTCGGCAGCCATTTGTCGAGCGCCATATTGGCCAGAACTCTCGGCCCATCAAGAAATCCGGTCTGAGCAGCAATAAAAAGCAGAACGGCTTCAGAAAACAAGGTGATCCAGACAAAACCGACACCGTAAAAGCCACCCCATGATGCCGTTACACTTTCAAACAAAATGGCGTTCAGTGTCTTGCCGGGGGAATCACGCACATCAAAAAGAATGTATGCCAGCATAAGCCCCATGACGGTCACTGAAAGTGAGATCGCCATATACTTCATGGTTTTTTTTGCCGTAGCAACTTTCGGTTCCCGCAAAACAGGCAGGCCGTTACTGACTGCCTCAATTCCGGTAAAGGTACCTGCTCCAAGGCTATAGGCTTTCAAAACGAGAAAGAGCACACCGAACAACCCAAGGGTATGAAATGAATTGGTAAGCTCGCGTCCGGTTTCATGATAAACAACGCCAAAGGTGCCCATATGGGATATCACCGCATAGACAATGACAACGGCGTGGGTGAAGACAAACAGGAGAAAAACAGGGACTAAAGGCATGACCGCTTCCTTTATCCCTCGAAGGTTAAGCAACAGCAGAACCAGAACCCCGAAAACGGCAAACCAGAGTTTATAACCGATATAGCCTATGGGCAAAAAGCTGAAGATGGCATCAGCCCCGCTGGCTATCGATATGGTAATGGTAAGGATATAGTCGATGAGGAGTGCGCTGCCTGAAATAACGCCCATTTCAGGGGAAAGCAGTTTGCTGGCAACCAAGTATCCTCCTCCCCCATGAGGGAACAGCTCAATAATATGCGAATAACTTGAGGCGATAATAAGGATGGTGATTCCTGTGCCGATAGCGACAAAAATACCGAGTGTCGGATGACCCTGGAGTGCTTTAAAGGCTTCTGCAGGGCCGTAACAGGAGGAGGAAAGACCATCTGAACCAAGCCCGACCCATGCAAGAAAAGCTGAAAGGGCAAGCTGATGAAAAATATTGCGATCCCGAAAATCTCTTGCTCCGCCAAGGAAAAATGTTTTTATCTGCCTGAATACGGTGTTAGCTGCCATAAGAAACCTGAAAAATAATTACCGGCACAATTTCACCTTAAAATATAAATTATTTTAACCATTATAACATAAATTATAAGGTACGTGCGCTTTTCATCATTATACAGGAATAAGAATGGCGAATGAGAGTAAGCTCTCCGCACAATTTGTATGGTAAAACGGCTGGAATAATCATGTCTTGGCTGGATGAAATAAAAAAAGGAAGTCCACCTTATGATAAAGTGTCTTCCTTTTTTTGGCTCCGCGGGAAGGACTCGAACCTACAACCCTGCGATTAACAGTCGCATGCTCTACCATTGAGCTACCGCGGAATATGTAAGCAGCATTATAACTGCTGATGGGCTGATAATATAAAACGGTTTTTTTTAAATACAAACCAACTCTGGTTTTTTTTTGTGATTTGTGACAAAAGTTGTACCATCAACCATTTTCATTTTCCATAATAATTTTTGTACATTGGTGTTCTTTTACTGAAAAGATGGTATATGCATAAAGAAAAATCGCACATAGCGATCCGGATTGCGGATCTTATGCAGGGTGTCCATAAGTTTGATTTTACCTGCAACGCTTCAGATTTTGAAGGATGGCAGTTAACTGAGGCTGGTTTTACCAGGGATATAAATATCAGTGTGGTTGTTGATAAAAGTGAAGACGAAATAACCGTCACAATTGATACTGCCACTGTAGGAGATTTCACCTGCGATATCTGTCTTGCGCCGATATCCAGAACTGTTACTGGATCGCTCAAGCTCTATTATTTATGTGATATACCTGTCGAAGAGGCTCAAAACTGGAATGAAGAGTACCGTTTCCTTGACAATAAGGCAGATTCAATAGATCTAACCGGCGATGTATGTGAAACCCTGCTTCTTTCATTACCATTGAAGGTCGCCTGTACTGATAATCCACATTGCAAGCTTTTTGGAAGTGATGAAAAAAATGAAGAGTCTCAGGCCGATGAAATAAGTTCATGGCAGGAGTCTCTTGAACAACTGAAAAATAAGTATCGTTAACCGACTATAAATAGAAGAGTACCGCTATGGCCAATCCTAAAGCCAAAATGTCTAAATCCAGACGGGATAAAAGACGTGCCCAGTTCATTGCCCGTACCAAACCTGCAACCACGGTCAATTGCCCTAACTGCGGCGAACCAACCCTTCCGCACCGTGCCTGTCGCCATTGCGGTCACTACCGTGGGAGATGCGTTGTCAATAAATTAGCAAAAAGCTGATAACCCTAACAAGACAAAAGCTCCATCATGTTGACCATTGTTGTTGACGCCATGGGCGGAGATAACGCTCCTGCCTGTGTGATAGAGGGAACGATTCAAGCTCTGCAGGAAAGCGGTAACAGGTTTACAATCGTGCTTATCGGCCAATCGGAAAAAATTGAACCGTTGCTTGCCGAGCATGATATCACTAATCTCAACCTGAGATTTCTGCACGCCCCTGAAGTTGTGACGATGGAGGACATTCCGGCAACCGCTGTCAAAACAAAACAAAACTCATCGCTTGTCAAAGGCTTGCAGCTCTGCAAGTCAAAACAGGCACAGGCATTTGTCAGCGCAGGCAATACTGGCGCACAGATGGCCGCTTCGCTCTTTGTCCTCGGCCGGATTCCCGGTGTCCTACGCCCGACCATTTATGCCTATTTTCCACGATTAGGGGAAGGATTGACCAATATTGTGGATGTCGGGGCAAATGTTGACTGCAAGCCGGAAAACCTTGTCCAGTTTGCAGAAATGCTCACCATCTATCAGTGCTATGGTGCAGGAATAGAAAAACCGCTTACGGGGTTACTCAATATCGGAGAAGAAGAGGGTAAGGGGTCTGAAATGCTCAAACAAACGTTCCGACTTCTTAAAGAGGCTGACAGCAAAGGAAAAATCAACTTCATTGGAAACATTGAGGGGCACGACATTCTGAAAGGACGAGCAAGCATAGTCGTTTGCGACGGCCTCGTGGGAAATACAATCCTGAAATTCGGCGAGAGCATCCCTGAATTTCTTGGAACCCTGTTCAAAGAGTCACTCGATAAATTAATTGGCTCTGCACAGATGGATCTGGCAACAGCAAAACTTACGACCGGTATGTTCAAGGGAATGCTTGAACCGTTTGATGTCGAAAAATTCGGTGGTGTTCCCTTTCTTGGAGTTGACGGTATCTCTATTGTCGGCCATGGCCGATCTTCTTCAAGGGCGATCAAAAACATGATCTATATGGCTGAGCATATGATCGAAAGACGAGTCAACGAACATATCGCGGATGTTCTTTCCGAAAAGTAATATTGTTCTATCCGCACCCCTCTGCAGCTGAGTTATTACAGACAAAGCTTCAGGGTATTTTTTTCTTATCCTGCATGAAATAACGCCCAACAACGCATGAAAGCTGCAATTACGACTACAGCAAAATATTTACCTGACAGTATTCTGAGCAATCATGACCTGGAACTCATGTTCGAAACCAACGATGAGTGGATTCGGTCAAGAACAGGTATCAGCGAGCGCAGGATACTCAAGGATCCTGAAAAAGCAACATCATATATGTGCGGGGAGGTAGCCCGGCAGCTGCTTGAAAAAAGGCAGATAGGGGCCGATGAGATAGACTTGATTATTGTCGCGACCATGACACCGGATATGCTCTTCCCGTCCACAGCATGTTTTGTACAGAGTATAATTGGCGCAACTAAAGCATGGGCATTCGACCTTAATGCCGCCTGCTCCGGATTTCTCTTTGCACTGAACACAGCATCTCGCTTTATTGAATGCGGAGTCCATAATAAAATCATGGTCATCGGTGCAGATAAGATGTCGTCGGTTATTGATTATACTGATCGTTCGACAGCCATTCTTTTCGGAGACGGTGCCGGCGGTGTCATCCTTGAACCAGCAAAGGAGGAGGGATTCGGCATTCTTGATACCCGTATGTATTCCGATGGAGAAAATGGCAAAAATCATCTTCTTATGACTGGCGGCGGAAGCCTTCATCCGGCATCCCATGAAACAGTCGATAAGCGAATGCACTACATATCTCAGGACGGTCGTCAGGTTTTCAAGTCAGCAGTCATTTCCATGGCCGAGGTAGCAGCTGAAATCATGAGCCGTAATAACCTTAAGGCTGAAGATATTGACTACCTGGTTCCTCACCAGGCTAATCAAAGGATCATCAACGCGACAGCAGAACGGATGGGTATTGATGATGCAAAGGTCGTTTCAAACGTAGCTCGCTATGGTAACACGACAGCAGGCACCATCCCGATCTGCCTTGCAGAACTTGATGAACAGAAGAAATTGCACTCCGGATCAAACCTGGTGCTGGTCAGTTTCGGCGCAGGATATACCTGGGGCGGCATCTACATAAAATGGCAGTAATATCGCTTCACCCTTTATCAGAACGATCGCATTCATGAAAGCATTTGTATTTCCGGGACAGGGTTCCCAGTATTGCGGAATGGGCAGGGATATTTATGAAAATTTCCCTGTTGCCCGCACCATGATGGAAAAGGCAAACGAACTTCTCGGTTATTCGATAACCGACATCATGTTTTCTGACAATGAAGAGGAGTTGCGTCAGACAAAATATACCCAGCCGGCTATTTTTCTTCACAGCATAGTAGTAGCTGCACTCCTTGGCGGCAAGGATATCACGATGACTGCAGGCCACAGCCTCGGCGAATACACCGCGCTCTGCTTCGCCGGATCTATCGGATTTGATGATGCATTACGTATTGTAGCTAAGCGAGGTGATCTCATGCAGAATGCAGGCAGGCAAAATCCCGGAACCATGGCTGCCATTATAGGCATGCCTGATAACGCTCTTGAAACTCTGCTTGCCGAAGCTGGTCTTGCAGGTATCATTCAGGCAGCGAATTTCAACTCTCCCGGTCAGGTTGTTCTTTCCGGTGATATTGCTGCAGTAAAAAAGGCTGTTGAACTTGCACCTTCCAAAGGGGCCCGCATGGCAAAAGAGCTGGTTGTTTCCGGAGCATTTCATTCCCCGCTGATGAAACCTGCAGAACAGGAACTTTCAGCCGCACTTGATCTCATTGATATACAGCCTGCAGCAATACCTGTTTGCATGAATGCCATTGCCCGACCTGTCACCAGCGCATCTGAAATAAGAAAAAACCTGATTCTGCAGCTCACCAGCTCTGTTCTCTGGGCACAGTCAATTGAAGTGATGGTGCAGAGTGGTATTTCAGAATTTGTTGAAATCGGACCTCAAAAAGTTTTGCAGGGTCTGATTAAACGAATCGATAAAACAGTCACAATCCGGGGCTTTGACACCGCCGCGGACATTCAGCCCCTTATTTGAGACTTGTACTACGAGGTCATTAACATCAACCGAGTGAAACTATGTTTGAAGGAAAAATTGCCATTGTAACCGGAGCTGCCAGAGGAATCGGGCAGGCTATCGCTTTTAATCTTGCATCTCAAGGTGCAGATATTGTCCTTTGCGACATCAAGGCTGAATGGCTTACAGAAACTGCAGAAGGAGTAAAAAAGCTCGGCAGAAAAGTCTTCTGTTTTGAACTTGACGTCACCAACACCGAAGCTGTACAAAGTGTCTTTGCAGCTATTGCAGCTGAGACTGGCAGAATTGATATTCTCATAAACAATGCCGGCATAACGCGTGATGGCCTGCTGATAAGAATGAGCGAAGAAGACTGGGATGCAGTTTTGACAGTTAATCTGAAAGGAACCTTTGCCTGTACAAAGGCAGTCAGCCGCACCATGATGAAACAGCGTTCGGGCGCTATTGTCAATATCGCTTCCGTTATCGGAATCATGGGGAACGCCGGTCAGGCCAATTATGCCGCATCAAAAGGCGGAGTTATCGCCTTCACCAAATCGATCGCCAAAGAACTTGCATCCCGCAACATAAGAGTAAATGCCGTGGCGCCGGGATTCATTGCATCCAAAATGACCGATGCACTCTCTGAAGAGGTTAAACAGAAGATGCTTGATGTTATTCCACTCTCTCGCTTCGGCCAGCCGGAAGATGTTGCAAACGTCGTATCATTCCTTGCCGGTGATCAGTCAGCATATATTACAGGTGTTGTCATCAACATCAGCGGCGGCATGGTCATGTGATTTGGGCAAGCTTATTTTCTTTGTATATTGACTGACTTTTTCAAATTTTTTTATCAGCAACCAACTATTAATCTGGAGAACAACACAATGACTGAATCACAAATCAAGGATAAAGTTTACGATATTATCGTCAGCAAAATGGGTGTCAACAAAGATCAGATCAAGCCTGAATCAAAATTTTCAGACGATCTCGGTGCAGATTCCCTTGATACCGTTGAATTGATCATGGAACTTGAAAACGAATTTGGAGTACAGATACCGGATGAAGATGCCGAAAAGATCGGCACAGTCCAGCAGGCCATCGATTATATCCTTAAAAAGTAATCAAGCGTATCCACATATAAGCAGGCAAACGTTTAAATCAAAACAGATGGGTCAGGAGCTCAAAAGAATAGTTGTTACCGGAATAGGTGTGTTGTCACCTATAGGGCTTAATAAAGAGGAGTTCTGGGACTCTCTTTATCAAGGAAAGAGCGGTGCGGCTCCTATCACCTATTTTAATGCAGCTGATTTTGCCACAACCTTTGCCTGTGAATTGAAAGGATTTTCAGCCGAG
Source organism: uncultured Chlorobiaceae bacterium (assembly GCA_903940125.1). GTDB lineage: Bacteria > Bacteroidota > Chlorobiia > Chlorobiales > Chlorobiaceae > Chlorobium. Next base: position 24,752 of record CAJAJL010000066.1, read on the forward strand.
AACTATATCGACAGAAAATCCGCAGACAGAATGGATCCTTATTGTCAGTATGCGGTTATTGCTGCAGCTCAGGCACTGAAAGATTCAGGACTGGAACTGAAGGAGATCGATCCGCTCAGAATCGGAGTTGTGCATGGCTCGGGAATTGGAGGCATGACCACTTACGACAAACAGTTCAGGAACTATCTTGAACGTGGACCGAGACGGATCAGCCCCTTCTTTATTCCAATGCTCATTCCGGACATTGCTGCAGGCCAGATTTCAATCCGACACGGACTTATGGGTCCGAACTATGCTACGGCTTCCGCCTGTGCGACATCGCTGCACGCCATCATTGACTCCTATATGCTCATTCAGACTGGAATGGCAGACTATATGGTCGCCGGTGGATCAGAAGCGCCGATCACACAGTTGAGCGTCGGAGGTTTCAATGCTGCCAAGGCTCTCTCTACGGCTAACGACCGACCACAACAGGCATCACGTCCATACGACCGCGACAGGGATGGCTTTGTCATGGGTGAGGGAGGCGGATCGTTGATCCTTGAATCACTTGATTCAGCAAAAGCACGCGGAGCAAAAATTTACGGAGAAATAGTTGGAGTCGGAGCTACTGCAGACGCCTATCATTTGACAGCGCCGCACCCTGAAGGAATTGGTGCAGTCAACGCTATGAAAAATGCCCTTGCCTTAGCAGGAATTTCGTCCGACAAAATAGATTATATCAATACCCACGGCACATCGACACCCCTCGGTGATATCGCTGAAATTACCGCCATTAAAACCGTTTTTGGTGAACACGCTTACAAACTGAGTGTCAGTTCGACTAAATCTATGACAGGACATCTTCTTGGTGCTGCGGGAGTTGTTGAATCGATTGCCTGTCTGCTTGCGTTGCAGAACCAGACTGTTCCTCCGACAATCAACTGCGATAATCTTGACCCGCAGATTGATCTCGATGTAACACCAAACACACCCGGACAACGCTCGTTAGAATACGTCCTTAACAATGGCTTCGGATTTGGGGGGCATAACGCCTCACTGATTTTCAGGAATGGTTCATCGCTCTGATCAATCCTCTCCAGCCAATGGTGCAATTCTGGCAACAACTTACATCTTTTGCATTTCCCCGATCAGAGGATCGTTTTATACCTTACAAAATCGAGGACAATCATCCCTTGATAACTTCAGGTCTATCCGAAAAAACCATTGACTACCTGCAAAGGCTTGTCGGATCCCCCGGAATCAACCTCCCGATTTACCTTACCGCCCTGACTCACCGTTCTGTTGTACATGACCCTGCCACATCATCCATTATCGAATCAAACCAGCGTCTTGAATTTCTCGGTGACTCAGTACTTGACCTGCTGATTTCCGAATATCTTTTTAAACGATTTCCCGAAAATGCAGAAGGAGAGCTTTCAAGTAATCGGGCAAAAATAGTCAATCGCAAATCCCTTGCCGGATTTGCTCGAAGTATTGGTTTGGGAGACTATCTTCTTATTGGTGATTCTGCTGATGAACGCAAAATCAGAAACAGTGAATCAGCACTTGCCGACGCTTTTGAGTCACTGATTGGAGCCATTTATCTGGACAGAGGAATCCATGAAGCATCTGACTTTATCAGCCGTCATATTATTGAACATGTAAATTTCACCACAATCGTTTCTGCCGAACATAACTACAAAAGCCGTCTCATCGAGTACACCCAGTCGAACCACCTCCCACCGCCGGTATACTCAGTTATAACCGAAGCCGGGGCCGAGCATGAAAAAACCTTTACAATCGGTGTAACATGCACCGATCATTTTCTTGGCAAAGGCACCGCTCAGAGAAAAAAGGATGCAGAGCAACTTGCAGCCAAAGAGGCTATGGAACGTCTCGCCGCAGACGATATCGAATGGAGCTGACCATTGTTATGGAGTCTGTACTGTAATAATTTTTTTAATGCTTAATTTAAGAGGTAATTTTCAACCTAAACGGAAGGAGGATTGCGGTATGAAGGTTATGAAATTGGTGATATTCGCATTGGTCGCCTTGACCATAAGCGCATGTGCATCAACAAGGGGCAGATACAGTGATGAACAGGAGGGCATGTCCATACGGTACAGGGAAGCGCGAATGTAAACCAGCCTGACATTAAGGTACACACACCACCAAACCCCGGCGCTCACCGGGGCTTTTGGCAGATAAAATATTAACGCTTTAGAATATTATACTTTCTTTATCTTAAGTTCAGAGACTATTTCTATACGATAAAAGAAGTTCTCCCCGCTTGTAAATTTTCTGTTGTGTTGAGGCCGATGTTAAGGAGTAATTCTTCTATAAAGCATTTAAATAAAAAAATATACCGGTATTCACAATAACCACGATGAAAGAAAAACTGATTTTTGATTTATCCCGCAGCGGACGCAAAGGCTACACCCTTTCCGGTCATGATCTCCCGGAAATTCCTATGGAAACGATTCTGCCCTCAAAGTTTCTCCGTTCCAAACCCGCTGATCTTCCTGAAGTTTCCGAAAGTGAAGTTGTCCGTCATTTTGTGCGCCTCTCTACATTGAACTACCATGTTGACAAAAACATGTACCCTCTTGGAAGCTGTACCATGAAGTATAATCCAAAAATAAATGATTATACCTGCGACCTTCCGGGATTCAGCACACTTCATCCACTGCAGCCCTTTGAAACAACACAGGGTGCGCTGCAGCTCATGTATGAACTGGCCGAAATGCTTCGGGAAATTGCAGGCATGGCAGCCATAACCCTCCAGCCTGCTGCAGGTGCCCACGGTGAACTGACCGGCATTCTCCTTATAAAAAAGTACCATCAAGCAAGGGGATCAAAACGCACAAAGCTTCTTGTCGTTGACTCGGCACATGGCACCAACCCTGCCTCAGCTGCTCTTGCCGGATACAAGATTATTTCCGTCGCAGGCAATAGTGACGGCCGCACCGATCTTGATGACCTCCGTTTGAAGCTTGACGGTGATGTTGCTGCACTCATGCTTACCAATCCGAATACCATAGGCCTTTTTGAAAAAGACATTCAGACAATCGCAAAACTGGTGCATGATAACGGCAGCCTGCTCTATATGGACGGCGCCAACATGAATGCACTTCTCGGCATAACCCGTCCTGGAGACATGGGCTTCGATGTGGTTCATTACAACCTGCACAAAACCTTTGCAACTCCTCATGGCGGCGGTGGTCCAGGCAGCGGGCCGGTTGGCGTCAGCGAAAAACTTCTTCCCTATCTCCCTGTACCGGTCATTGAAAAGAACGAAACACCTGAAGGCACAACCTATACGCTCCGTTATGACCGTCCCGAAAGCATAGGAAGGATGATGAATTTTTACGGAAACTTTGCGGTTCTGGTCAGGGCATATACCTATATCCGAATGCTTGGTCCTGACGGACTGCGCAGGGTTTCGGAGAATGCCATCATTAATGCCAACTACCTTTTGAGCCGTCTGCTCGAACGCTATGATCTGCCTTATCCTAAACCGGTACTGCATGAGTTCTGCCTGTCGGGAGATCGTCAGAAAAAAGCGTACGGTATCAGAACGCTCGATATCGCAAAAAGGCTGCTGGACTATGGCTTTCATGCTCCCACCATATATTTCCCGCTCATTGTAAGCGAAGCAATAATGATAGAGCCTACAGAAACTGAATCAAAAGAGACGCTTGATGTTTTTGCCGAAGCCTTGCTCAGTATCGCCGATGAAGCAGAAACCAACCCTGAACTGGTGCTTTCAGCCCCAGTAACAACGCCGGTCAAACGACTCGATGAAGCTCTTGCCTCAAGGCAACTGAACATCTGCTGCTCTCTGTAAGAGTCATGCATAAAATTAACTGAATTTTCACCTAACTCATTGTGCAGTACAAATCCATGTTGTTATACTTAAAAAAAACTCGAGGATATGCTTTTACATCGTACGAAAGTTCTTGTACTCAACAGCAGCTATGAACCTTTAAGTATTTGTGACGCTCAGAAAGCAGTTCTTTTACTCTTTGGAGGCAAAGCCGTGCCGGTCGCCCACCACCCTGAAAGGGTTATCTGCACGGTCTCCCGAAGCTATCCCCTGCCGAGTATTGTCAGACTGACCTTTTTTGTCAGGGTCCCCTACAAAAAAATCATACTCAACCGTAAAAACATTCTCCTTAGAGACAGTTTTCAGTGCCAGTATTGCGGTAAAACCGATCACCCCTTAACTATCGATCATATTGTACCTCGCTCCAGAGGCGGGGAGTACTCGTGGGAAAACCTTATTACAGCCTGCCCTCGCTGTAACTCAAAAAAAGGAAACCGAACGCCACGCGAAGCAGGGATGCACCCTTTAAAACAACCGATAAGACCAAATAACCTGATGTTCATGCAGCAGCTCACGGCAACGGTTTCCGAGGAATGGAAGCCGTATCTTTATATGAGCTGAAAAAGGTATTCTCTATAATGACCATCCAAGACAATAACACTGTATTGTCAGGAATTTTTTTACTTTTCATGCAGAACCCGCATGCATTTTAACTGCAACAGAAATACCTGAACATATCAAACCCGAATGAATAAAAGCCTCTCTCTCCTGGTATCAGGATTTTTAATTGTTCTCCTGCTGTTTCCTGCAGCATTAAACGGATCCACTCCAATAAAACCAGGGAGCGAAACCTGGGCTGCCCAACAGATTTTCAATGGTACTGATCCCCGTATTGAAGAGAGCCTGAGGAATATGACCCTTTCGGAAAAAGTTGGACAGATGCTCATCGCAGAGTCTGACGGCCAGTACAACAGCTATGATGACACTTCCTACAAGCTTCTTGACAGACTGGTAAAGGAAGGAAAAGTTGGAGGCGTCATGTTTCTGAAGGGTGGTGTTTTCAGCGCGGCTATGCTTGCCAACCATTTTCAGTCTCTGGCACCACGTCCACTCCTTATGAGTGCCGATATGGAGCGTGGACTGGCCATGAGATTGAGCGGTGCTACCGAATTTCCGCCTAACATGGCCCTGGCTGCGACACAGAACCCTCAACTTGCCGCTCAAATGGCACAAGCCATTGCCAGGGAGGCAAAAGCCGTTGGACTTCAACAGGACTATGGCCCTACACTTGATTTGAACATCAATCCCTTAAACCCGATCATCAACACCCGTTCATTCGGCGATAATCTCTCTTTGACCATTACATTGTCCCATGCCGTTATCGAAGGACTCCAGTCTAACGGCATTATTGCAACGGCAAAGCACTTTCCAGGGCATGGAGATGTGAGTGTTGATAGCCATGTTTCGCTTCCTGTGCTCAAGGCTGACCGTCAGCAATTGCAGGATTATGAACTGAAACCCTTCAAGGCAGCCATAGAACAGGGAGTCATAAGCGTTATGATCGGACATCTTGCTGTTCCGAAAGTGACCGGAACAATGGAGCCTGCCTCAATTTCAAAAATTATCGTTACCGACCTGCTTCGAAAGGAGCTGGGGTTTCAGGGGCTGATCATTACCGACGCCCTGAACATGAAGGCATTGTACAATGGTCAAAATGTCCCGGATGTTTCCATTAAAGCCGTTCAGGCTGGAAACGACCTTCTGCTCTTTTCCCCTGACCCTGAACTTGCCCATCGTTCTATTGTTCATGCCGTCGAAAATGGTCTTATAACGATAGAGCAGATTGATGCCTCGGTACGAAGAATCCTTCAGGCGAAACGATGGCTCGATATTGAACACCGGAAGCTTGTTGATCTGAATCGGATCCAGGAAAATGCAAGTCCTGAATCCCATCGGGATCTTGCAAAAAAAATAGCTGAGGTATCAATCACTCTCGTGAAAGATGACAACCACTACATGCCTCTGAAAAAAATTTCATCAGGCAATCTTCTCAATATTATTCTCCAGGATAAAACCAACCTCGAAGCAGGAACCGGATATATCAAAAACATCGACAACTATTATTCAGCCGACCATATCAGGATCGATCCGGGAACCGACTCCCGTGGTTATGCAAATGCTCTGGAGATGGCAATGAAAGCACCGGCAGTTATAGTCACCTCTTATGTCCAGGCCCTCTCCGGCTCAGGAACCCTGAGGCTGACCGAAAAGCAGCAGGAGTTCGTACACACTCTGGCCAAAATGATTCCAAAAGAAAAACCGCTGATCTTTATTTCACTCGGAACTCCTTACCTGATCAACTATTTTCCGGAAATAACGACCTATCTATGCACCTATTCATCAAAAGAAGCAAGTGAAGAATATGCTGTTAAAGCGCTGAAAGGAAAAATTAAACCCCGCGGAATACTTCCTGTCTCGCTGCAGGGAAACCCGCGCTGAGCAGAACTAACTGACCAACAACTCTTTACCAGTTTCAGATTATGGGAAAAACCGTTCGGGATGAATCAACCGCTAGTGCCTACTGGGCGGCTGTCAATACCTTTTGTTCACTGAAAGACGTGCATGTCATTGCTGATGCCCCTGTCGGCTGCTACAATCTTGTCGGTGTAGCCGTCATAGACTATACCGATGCAGTCCCGTACCTTGAAAACTTGACACCGACAAGCCTTACTGAAAAAGAGATCGCCTCTTCCGGCAGTTCTGAAATTGTCAGAGAGACCATTGAAAAACTCCAGGCACCTGGACGGCAGCTGATTCTGGTATCGAGTGCAGAAAGCGAAATGATCGGCAGCGACCATGAACGAATGCTGAACATGAAATACCCTGACGTCCGTTTTTTTTCATCAAACTCCCTTGGCGAAAATGAATGGCAAGGGCGAGACCGCTCTCTGCAGTGGCTCCATGAACAATTTGATGATCATAAACCTGCCGAAGTAGTACCCTCTACCGTAAGCATTATCGGTCCTACCTACGGCTGCTTCAACAGTCCATCAGATCTGGCTGAACTCAAGCGTCTGATTAAAGGTGTTGGCGGGAACCTCCGTCATGTCTACCCCTTTGAAAGCTCCCTCCATGATATTGCCGACCTTAAAAACTCCGACGTCATTGTGGTCATGTACCATGAATTCGGACGTACACTGGCGGGATTGCTGAACAGGCCTGTACTGCAGGCTCCTTTCGGCATTGATGAAACAAAGAATTTCATTCTGGAGCTTGGAAGAGTGCTCAACAAAAATGAAGAGGCGAAAGCATTTCTTAAAGAAGAAAAACGCACCACACTCAAACCAATATGGGATCTCTGGCGAGGCCCCCAGGCAGAATGGTTTCCAACCATAAGATTCGGAGTCACCGCAGCAAAAACTTATGCCCTGGGATTGAACACCTTTCTTGCCGGTGAAATGGGAATGCTCTGCCTGTTCAGCCACGACTCGGCAGAAGCCGACAACACCCTGATCCGTAGCGAAATTCAGCAGAAACAACCTCAATTCCTCTTTGGACGAATTGTCGATAAAATCTATCTGGCCGAAATTGATGCCAAAACACGATTTATTCCAGCCGGGTTTCCCGGCCCTATCGTCCGCAGAGCTCTCGGCACTCCCTTCATGGGTAATAGTGGAGCTGTCTATCTCCTCCAGGAAATTGTCAATGCCCTCTACGACATGCTTTTCAACTTCCTGCCACTCAATCGTCGCGGACCGGCCGGTGAAGATACCACTGGAAAAGTGACATGGAGCAGTGAAGCCAATGCCATTCTGAACGAAATAGTTAAAAAAGCACCATTCATCAGCCAGATCTCTTTTGGCCGTGAACTGAAAAGAAAAGCTGAACAGTTGACCTTGAAACAAGGCAAGGATACCGTCACTCCGGATATCATGCAAATGATAAACTGATTTGGATTATTTTATTTTTTTATGTATAGTCCAAGTCCACTTTCCGAAACCGGGGATAGCATTTTTTATGTGCTCAGCCCTCCCGGTCCGGCATTGCTAACGTAAAGAGGCTGTAGATATTTTTCCTTCAAAGAAGTTGCATGTGCAGCACGCTTTGTATGGAGTGAAACGACAAGAAACAGAATGTCTGAAAATCAGGAACAACTGGCTTTGATAGCCCTTACCCTGCCGGACGGGACAGTTAAATCATTCCCATCAGGCAGTACCGGTCTGGATATTGCACTTTCTATTGGCCGCAAACTTGCCCAGGATGCCCTGGCACTGAAAATTAACGGTACTCTTGTTGATCTTACTGCGCCGGTGACCGCTGACGCATCGATTGAAATCATTACCTTTGATTCCACAGAAGGCAAAGATATTTTCTGGCACAGCTCAAGCCATATTATGGCACAGGCCATTGAAGAGCTTTTTCCAGGCAGCAAATTTGGCGCCGGCCCCTCAATAGAGCAGGGATTCTATTATGATATTGCCTCCGTCCACCGGTTCAGGGAAGATGATCTCCGCACGATCGAAGCAAAAATGCTGGAAATCAGCAAGCGCGATATACACATGCAACGGGAAGAAATGGACCGTACAGCAGCCATAGACTTTTTCAAGTTTACGAGAAATGACCCCTATAAGGTTGAAATTCTTGAAGATACCCTGAAAAACGTCGACACAGTTTCACTTTATCATCAAAATGGTTTCACTGACCTGTGCATTGGCCCGCACCTGCCGACAACGTCGAAACTCAAAGCAATTCTTCTGACCAATATCTCCTCGTCCTACTGGCGGGGCGATTCGTCAAGGGAGAACATGCAGCGCATTTACGGCATCTCATTTCCATCGGAAAAGCTGCTGAAAGAATATGTCGCACGCCTTGAAGAGGCCAAACGAAGAGACCACAGAAAACTGGGTGCTGAACTTGAGCTCTTTATGCTCACTCCGGAGGTTGGAAGCGGTCTTCCGATCTGGCTGCCGAACGGCGCCATTATCCGCAATGAACTTGAATCATTTTTAAAGGAAGAACAGCGCAAACGCGGCTACCTGCCTGTTTATACTCCTCATATAGGCAATATCGAACTCTACAAGCGTTCAGGCCACTATCCATACTACAGCGATTCGCAGTTTCCTCCGCTGACCTATCACGATGAAGACGGCAAACAGGAGCAGTACCTTCTTAAACCGATGAACTGCCCTCACCATCACCTCATCTACAGCTCGAAAATGCGCAGTTACCGCGATCTGCCGATCCGTCTGACTGAGTTTGGAACAGTCTACAGACACGAGCAGTCAGGAGAACTCAACGGTCTGGTGCGCGCCCGTGGCTTCACCCAGGATGACTCGCACATTTACTGCCGTCCCGACCAGCTTGTCGACGAAATCTGCAACGCTATCGACCTGACACAGTTTGTTTTTGGAACGCTTGGTTTTTCAGACGTTCACACGCGCCTCTCCATGCATGATCCGGCAAATCAGGCAAAATACGGCGGAACAGAAGAGGTATGGGAACAGGCGGAAAAAGATGTCAAAGAGGCCGCCGACCGTATGGGCATTGAATACTTTATCGGTATCGGCGAAGCAAGCTTCTACGGCCCGAAGATAGACTTTATCGTACGCGATGCTCTTGGACGAAAATGGCAGCTCGGTACTGTACAGGTTGACTATGTCATGCCTGAGCGGTTTGATCTCACCTATATCGGAAGCGATGGACAGAAACATCGTCCGGTTGTTATTCACCGGGCACCTTTCGGCTCCATGGAGCGGTTTATCGGTGTCCTGATTGAGCATACCGCCGGCAATTTCCCGCTTTGGCTTGCACCGCTCCAAACTGTTGTGCTGCCGATCGCCGAAGATGTTCACGACTATGCAAAAACCGTACACCAGTCCCTTCAGGCGGCAGGCATCCGTTCCGAGCTTGACACCAGAAGTGAAAAAATCGGAAAAAAAATACGCGATGCCGAAATAAACAAGGTACCCTGTATGATCGTTATAGGGCAGAAAGAGCAGGAAAGCGGCGAGGTTTCGCTGCGCCGTCATCGCATCGGTGATGAAGGCCGCTTCAGCGTAAGCGGACTTATCGAAAAGCTCCTGAAAGAGATTACCGGAAGAACCTGATTATCTAAAACAAACCTGAACGCATGAAGAAACAGAAGGTTACGACTCAAAAGCCCAAACTTACCTATCGGGTCAATGAACAGATCCGTGTTCCTGAAGTTCGAATTATTTTTCCGGACGGAACACAGGAGGTGATGAAAACCATTGATGCAAAGCGTGTAGCCGAAGAGCGGAATCAAGACCTTATCGAAGTACAGCCGAATGCCGAACCGCCGGTTTGCAAATTTGACAACCTCGGCAGGCTTCTCTATAAAATGGACAAGAGGGACAAGGATCTCAAGAAAAAACAGAAAACAACCACCCTCAAGGAGTTGCGGTTTCATCCGAACACCGACAAGCACGATTTTGATTTCAAAAGTGCTCATCTTGAGGAATTTCTGCGCAAAGGGAACAGGGTACGGGCAACTATTGTCTTCCTGGGCCGTTCAATCATCTATAAGGATAAAGGGCTGGAACTGGCTGAACGCTTGACCGAGCGCCTCAGCATTGTCAGTAATCGTGACGGCGACCCTAAATTCGAGGGAAAAAAGTTGTTCGTGTATTTTGAGCCTGACAAGAAAAAAATAGATGCTTACGAACGTATTAAAGCAAGAACAAGCGCTCCGCTGTCGACTGAACCAATTAAGCCGGCTAAACCGGCAGAGCAGGTAGAACCTGCTGAGTAAGCAAGAAAATTTGACCATTTTTATATAAAACAATCAAGGACGATCATGCCTAAAATGAAATCACACCGCGGAGCATGCAAACGGTTCAAAACCACTGCCTCCGGAAAAATCAAGCGTGAACGAATGAACGGATCACACAACCTCGAGC
>CAJAJL010000067.1 GCA_903940125.1 uncultured Chlorobiaceae bacterium
AACAAGCTACTGTTCTATGCTGATTTTCTACACTTTAAAACAACAGGCTATTCAATCAGTGGAACCCGTTACTATGCGATTCCGATGGGACCCGTACCGGATAATTTCAACAGTATTTTTGAGTGGATTGAAAAAAAAGGGTACGTAACTATTGAAAAAACAGAATTTCACAATGGAGGCACCGGGGAGAAGTTTTTACCTTCAGAAGACCATAAATTACATGAAACAATGTTTTCAGCGGAAGAACTGAATACGTTAAAAGCTGTAGCCTCCACGTTCTCTCATGTCAGCACCCAAGAAATTGTCAAGATCAGTCACGAGGAAAAAGCATGGATTGACAATATCAATGCAGAGAACCATATGATCAGCTACCTCAAATACGGGTTTGTTCTCAATGCCCTCTAATCTTTACAGTGCTTTATAACGTTGGTAGGCTGTGCGGACACTTCTACTTGAGTAGATAAGAAATAATGAGGTGAGGATCGTGACGATGCAGCCGATGCGAATGGCAAACCCTGTCCCGAAGTGTTCCGACAGATAGCCGATCTCAAGGTTGCCAATCGGCATGAACCCCATAAATACCATCATATAGAGACTCATAACCCTTCCCCTGAAACGATCATCAACCGTACTCTGAATGGTGGCGCTCATGGTTGAGACAGCGGCGACAAGCCCGAAACCTGCGATGAAAAGAAATAAAAATGCTACCGACAGAAGCGTTGTAAACGTAAACCCTATCAAAGCAAGAGCAAAAAGAATATTTCCACCGGCAATAAAAACAAGCCGGTCGATTTTTCTGGAGTATATGGAGACAAACACGGTTCCGACAACGGATCCAAGACCTGAAATTCCGTACAGGTACCCAAGACCTGAAGCATCCATACCGAATGTATGTTTTGCTATAACCGGAAGCATGGTGACATAGGACCATGCAAAAATTGAAATAACCGCAATAAACAGGACTATGGTTCTTATCAATGGATGATCCCATGAATATTTCAGTCCTTCTCTGATCGCCTGCAGAGGATGTACGGAATCTTTCTCACCAATCTGTTCTGAAAGATCCCGCATGGAAAGGAGGGAGAGAATAACGGCTAAAAAACTGACTCCGTTAACAAGAAATGAAACACCCGTTCCTGTGGCTGAAATAAGAAATCCTGCAATGGCGGGTCCGATAACCCGCGAACCATTATAGATAGCCGAATTCATTGCAATGGCCGAAGCGAGTTCCTCCCGCTCAACTATTTCACTTAGAAAAGCCTGCAAGGCAGGGACATTGAGAGCATTGACACAGCCAAGAAGAAAAGCAAGCACAATAATGATCCAGATAGTTACAGTACCGGTAACCGCAAAAATGCCAAGGATAAAGGCAAGTAACATGGCTGCTGACTGGGTCCAAAGCAGAATAGTCCGCTTCGGATAGCGATCAACAATAACGCCACCCAAGAGTGAGAGAAAGAGGGTTGGCAAGGTCGATGCTGCAGCAACAACTCCAACATCAAATGCAGAACCGGTTATTTCCAGCACTAACCAACCCTGCGCCACCATCTGTATCCAGGTGCCAATCATGGAAATCACCTGTCCGGGGAAATAAAGCCGAAAATTCCGGCTCTGGAATGCAGGAAAAGCGGAAAGCAATTGTCCTGAAAATCCTTTTTTCGTTTGAGGTTCGGTCTTTTCAGGATTGGTTATCGTGGAGTCTTCAACAGATATGGGCATCGCAACAAAACATCTTCATTTATTTCTTCATGAAAGCTCAAAGGTATTAAAAGAACTCGACAAACCTGACACGATCGCAACGAACAATAGTGTTATTCTTTAAAAAATAATAGCAGTACATTTACGCAGCCGTTGCGTTAACCGTTACACGTGCGACGGTGGTAACTGTTATCAACTAAAACAAAAAGGAGTTCTACCGATGAATGTAGTTAATCCGGAAGCTATCGGGTTATTTGGACTTATCGTCACTGTCTGGGTGTTCGGCCTGGAACAGTTGGGATTCGGGCTTGACAAGGAGACTGATCATGCAAAACTGGGAAGGAATCTTGCCCATATTGCACTCTATTTCGGCGGCGTCGCTCAGCTTTTCACAGCTGCCTGTCTCTATCTCTTTGATGTCGGGATGCCGCCTGAGGCAAGAATTTACATTGGTACCATCTTTGCCACTTATGGTTTTTTCTGGGTAGTTGTGGCCATGCATTTCTACAATCCCGGAGACAAAAAAATTTACGCTCACCTGTTTCTCGCTATCTTTTTCATCACGGCGGTCTTCAGCTACAAAGCTATCCTGATGGGAAAAATATGGCCGTTGGGCACGGTTCTGCTGCTCATCAACTTGCTGACCATATTACTGCCATTTGCCTGGTACAAGCAGAATACACTTATCACTAAGATCTGCGGCGCAACTAATGTCGCTATCGGGCTCTGCGCTCTGCCGCTTCTGCTCCACTCTCTCGGAGTGTAACAACCCATTCTCTATTGCCCGAAACAACCATCGGTTTTACGGTTGTTTCGGGCCGCACCCACCATCTGACAATACCATTCTCTTTTACCGATTATCCTTTTAAAATCAACACATAGAAAGAGAACGGCTATTTGAAGATTTCGCATGAATTGCTAATATACATGCTTACCTTAAGCACGCGTCGCCTTACGTGTATCTTCTTTTTTTCAAGCACTTAAACCATGCAACGCCATGAGCGCACACATTTATAAGAAAATCGAAATTGTTGGTTCTTCACCGACAAGCATTGAAGAAGCCATCAATAATGCAGTTGCCAAAGCTTCTGAATCAATCAGAAATATCAAGTGGGTTGAAGTAGTAGAGACCCGCGGCCATGTAGAGAACCAGAAAATTGCCTATTGGCAGGTGACCATAAAGATCGGCTTCACCCTCGACGAACATTAATCGTAACAACAGAATTAAAACAGAAAAGGCACCGTTTAAAGGTGCCTTTTCTGTTTTTTCTACAAAACAATTATACGTTGTCGAGTGAATAATCTTCCGGAGCCAGTGACCAGTGCTCGGGAGAGAGCCAGAGTGTGGAAAGCATCAGTTCCCTGATATGATTGAACTCTTTGGGCAGCCGGTCATAAATCATGGCAAAAAGCTCCTCATGCGAAAGAAGCTCTTTCTTCCATGCTTCACGGTCTACCGACATCAGTTTTGAAAACTTCTCTGACGTCATCTCTTCAAGACCGCTCCAATCGATCGACTCATACTTTGGCATCCAGCCAAGGGGACTTTCAACCGCGGCAGCATGTCCACGCACACGTCCTACAATCCATTTCAGCACACGCATATTATCACCGAAACCCGGCCAGAGAAACTTGCCGTTTTCATCTTTTCGGAACCAGTTGACACCGAAAATTCTTGGAGGTTCCTGAAGAGTACGCCCGACATGAAGCCAGTGATTGAAGTAATCTCCCATATGATAGCCGCAGAAAGGAATCATGGCAAAAGGATCGCGACGGACTTCGCCGATCGTGCCGGCAGCTGCAGCTGTTTTTTCTGAACCCATGGTTGCTGCGAGGTATACTCCAAAATTCCAGTTTGCAGACTGATACACAAGAGGCACCGTATCCCCGCGGCGTCCACCAAAAATAAAGGCACTGATCGGCACTCCTTTAGGATTTTCCCAGTCGGGATCAAGCGAAGGGCACTGACTTGCAGGAGAAGTAAAACGTGCATTCGGATGAGATGAAACCCTTCCGCAATCAGGAGTCCAGCGATTACCCTGCCAATCGATAAGTTCTTCCGGCGGTACCTTGGTCATCCCCTCCCACCAGACATCTCCATCCGGAGTCATGGCGACATTGGTAAAAATACAGTTCTTTGAGAGAGTCGCCATCGCATTCGGATTTGACTGATCCGAGGTACCTGGAGCAACACCGAAAAAGCCATATTCCGGATTGATAGCATGAAGGCGACCATCCTCACCGGGCTTGATCCACGCAATATCATCTCCGATGGTGGTCACCTTCCAGCCTTCAAAAGAGTGAGGCGGAATGAGCATTGCAAAATTGGTCTTACCGCAGGCGCTCGGGAATGCTGCGCCAACATAAGTTTTTTCACCTTCAGGAGATTCAACGCCGAGTATCAGCATATGCTCAGCAAGCCAGCCTTCATCACGGGCCATAGAAGAGGCGATACGCAGTGCAAAGCATTTCTTTCCAAGCAGAGCATTACCGCCATAGCCACTACCGTATGAGACAATCAAGCGCTCTTCGGGGAAATGAACGATATATTTCTTTCCATTGCATGGCCATGCGACGTCAATCGCACCGGGCTCAAGCGGCGCACCGACAGAGTGCAGACAAGGCACAAATTCACTGGTTTCACCAAGCAGTTCGGTGACCTGACGCCCCATTCTCGTCATAATGCGCATGTTAGTAACCACATAAGGAGAATCGGAAATTTCAACTCCAATATGGGCAATATGCGACCCCAGCGGGCCCATGCTGAAAGGAATGACATACATGGTTCTGCCTTCCATACAACCGGTGAAAAGCTGATTGAGAGTCTCTTTCATCTCTTTGGGTGCAACCCAGTTGTTGGTCGGGCCGGCATCCTGACGGCGGAGGCTGCAGATGTATGTTCTGTCCTCAACCCTCGCAACATCACTCGGGTCCGAACGACATAAATAGCTGTTCGGACGTTTTTCTTCGGAAAGTTTGATGAAGGTGCCATTCTTAACCATCTGCTGACAGAGGGTATCGTACTCTTCCTGTGAGCCATCGCACCAGTGGACAGAACTCGGACGGCATAGATCCGCGGTTTGCTGCACCCACTGAATCAACTTTTTGTTTTTCACATAATCCGGGGGATTAATTTGAAGTAACGTCATGATCTTTCTTTCATTGTCTAAAGGTTATACAAAAAAAACGTCCGCAACCATCACTGACTGCAGACGTATAAGGATTAAAATTATGTCCGGATTATAAATATTATCCGGGGCTGACAACCATCAATCATTTGATGAAGGCTTTATTTAGAGGTCTTACGTTTCTTTTGAGCATCGAGAATAATTTTTTCAAACACATCTTTACTTCTGGCACCGGTAATGACCTGGGTAATCTTGCCTGAAGAGTTAACGACAAAAGATGTGGGAATAGCACGAATGCCACCATCAACGTAACGGCTGAATGCATTTACTATCTGCTCGTTAGCCATAACGACAGGATAGGTGATCTTGTTTTTTTTGATAAACTCCCGGATAGTTGGCTCGGTTTCATTAACCGCCACTCCTATAAAGGTAAAGCCTTTGTGTCTGTATTGATTCTGAAGGGTAACCATATCAGGAATTTCTGAACGGCACGGAGGACACCAGGAGGCGAAAAAATTTACAATATACGTTGTGCCGGTAAGGTTTGTAGAACCAACTGGTTTTCCATCCAGAGACACTACCGAAAACACCGGAACCGGAGGCGGAGCTTCTGCAGAAGGGACAGCAAACAGCGGTCCGGCGAGCCCACCCAATAAAACAAAACTTACCATAACTACCCGTACAGCATACTTTACCATCTTCATCATTTCATTCATAGTTCCGGTTAAAAAAAAGCATAAATTTCTACTGCTCCCATTGCTAATATACAATTCTTCTTTTTTTTGACGGCTATAAATGGGATGTATTTATCTTTGTGTTTCTTTATCAAAAAAATTATATTTCAGCTCGATTTTTTTATATGCTTAGCCACCTTAGCTCAGTTGGTAGAGCAACTGTTTCGTAAATAGTAGGTCGTGGGTTCGACTCCCGCAGGTGGCTCGTATCCTGAAGTGCCATTATAACGGGTTCCCAAGCACCGAAACATGGAAGCCTGAACGTTTGATTACTCAATAAAATCCTATCCACACTGTCACTATGCAAGAAGGTAAGATTTCCCAGATCATCGGCCCAGTTGTTGATGTAGATTTTCCTGAAGGACAACTGCCGTCAATTCTGGATGCATTAACTATTACAAGAGCTGACGGCACAAAACTGGTTCTTGAAACACAGCAGCATCTCGGAGAAGAGCGCGTGCGTACTGTTTCAATGGAGAGCACCGACGGCCTTGTCAGAGGGATCAGCGTCACAAATACAGGAAGACCCATACAGGTACCTGTCGGCCCGGAAGTTCTCGGCAGAATGCTGAACGTTGTCGGCGAACCGATTGACGGACGTGGAGCAGTTCATACTGCTAAAACCTACTCGATTCATCGTCACGCTCCAAAATTTGACGAGATCTCCACTAAAGCAGAGATGTTCGAAACCGGCATCAAGGTTATTGATCTTCTTGAGCCTTACTCCCGCGGAGGTAAAACCGGTCTTTTCGGTGGAGCCGGAGTAGGCAAGACCGTTCTGATTATGGAGCTTATTAACAATATTGCCAAACAGCAGTCTGGCTTCAGCGTATTTGCCGGAGTTGGTGAGCGTACCCGTGAAGGGAACGACCTTTGGCATGAAATGATGGAATCCGGCGTTATAGATAAAACAGCACTGGTATTCGGTCAGATGAACGAGCCTCCCGGTGCCCGTCAGAGGGTTGCATTGACCGGTCTCAGTATAGCTGAATATTTCCGTGATGAGGAAGGCCGCGACGTGCTGCTCTTCATCGATAATATTTTCCGGTTCACCCAGGCCGGCTCAGAAGTTTCTGCACTTCTCGGACGTATGCCCAGTGCTGTAGGGTACCAGCCTACACTTGCTACGGAAATGGGTGAGCTTCAGGACAGAATCGTTTCTACCAAGAAAGGTTCGGTCACCTCGGTACAGGCCATCTATGTACCTGCAGATGATCTTACCGATCCGGCTCCTGCCACGGCATTTGCCCACCTTGATGCAACGACTGTGCTTTCCCGTTCTATTGCAGAACTTGGCATATACCCAGCTGTTGACCCTCTTGACTCAACATCACGTATTCTTGACCCCAACATTGTCGGCGACGACCATTATGACACCGCTCAGGCCGTGAAGCAGCTTCTGCAGCGCTATAAGGATCTTCAGGACATCATCGCCATTCTTGGTATGGATGAACTCAGTGATGAGGATAAACTTGTCGTTTCGAGGGCAAGAAAAGTACAGCGCTTCCTCTCCCAGCCATTCTTTGTCGCCGAGGCCTTCACCGGTCTGGCAGGCAAGTATGTCAAACTTGAGGAAACCATCAAAGGCTTCAAGGAAATTATTGCGGGCCGTCATGACAATCTGCCGGAAAACGCATTTTACCTTGTCGGAACTATTGAGGAAGCCATTGAGAAAGCAAAAACGCTCTAAACCAACCGAAGAATCATGGCGAATTCCGATAAAGGGTTCAAAATAGAGATCGTCACTCCCCAAAAACTTTATTTTTCAGGGGAGGTTGTCAGTGTCACTGCACCGGGAGAGAAAGGACAATTTCAGATACTGAAAAACCATGCGCCTCTTCTTTCCTCACTGAAAACAGGCAAGGTCAAGCTTGCTCTGGCAGATCGCACCGAACAATCATTTTCCATTTCGGACGGTTTTTTGGAAGTCAGCAGTAACAAAGCCATTCTGCTGACCGAAAATATTTCCTGATTTCATTACAATGAATTAAAAACATCAGCATCTTAACGGATGCTGATGTTTTTTGGTTCTATGAAAAACCTTACCCCAAAAGCCCTGCGCAAGGGAGATACCATCGGGCTTATCTCGCCATCGTCACATTGTGCTTATCCTGAAAAAATCGGGCAGGCAGTCAGCTATCTCGAAAAAATAGGCTACAAGGTCAAACCCTCCCTCCACCTGAACCGTATTGATCCCGACCCCGCCATTGCCGACAAACAAAAGCTGCACGATATTCACAATATGTTCAGCGATCAGTCAGTCAAGGCAATATTCTGCCTGAGGGGAGGAGCCGGAGCTGCCCGGCTGCTCAACAATATTGATTACAGCCTTATATCAGCAAACCCGAAAATCCTTGCCGGTTATTCTGACATTACCGCGCTTTCTCTCGCCCTCTACGCAAAAACCGGTCTGATCAGTTTTTCAGGCCCAATGCTTGCCACAGAACTCTATTCACCCACACCCTATACCGAAGAGCATTTCTGGGGAATGCTCACTTCTCCGAACTTTGCTCTCTCCCTTCAGAACCATCAAAGCCACCCGGTTACCTGCATCAGAGCAGGAGCGGCAGAAGGCCGGCTCATCGGAGGAAACCTTTCGGTACTTTCCGCCATGATCGGCACCCCCTTTATACCATCTTTCAAAGAGACCCTTCTTTTTCTTGAAGACATCAATGAACCGGCATACCGAATCGACCGAATGCTCTCGCACCTTTCCAATGCAAACCTTCTTTCAAGCTGCAGTGCTCTTCTTTTCGGCCAGTTCTCAGGTGAACCTGAAAAAACCGGAGAAGATGAACGAATGAAAAAGGTCTTTGATTATTACAGTTCGCTCAACGAGCACGCAACTGTACTCTCCGGAATTTCTTACGGACATATCGCTGATATGATGACCCTTCCCGTCGGTGCGCGTTTCAGGATTAAGATATCATCGACAGGCACATTTTCACTCGGAGCTGTAGTTCCCGTTATTGAAGAATAGCCTTCACTGTTGCATCTGTGGTGTTGCTTTGCCTATTTTACATTTTTAAAAAAGAAAGCACGGTATAACCATGAACTTCTCCCTTCTGACCAGGTGGAAAGCATCCTTACCGGTACCAGTTAAAAAAGAGACTGAAAAACGCTCCGGCACTGAAACCCTCGATGCATACCGTGTCGTGCTGTTCAACGATGAAGAGCACTCCTTCGACGAGGTAATTCAACAGATCATAAAAGCCACGCAATGCAGCCGCATGCAAGCAGAACGCTGCACATGGGAAGTTCATACCCGCGGTCAGAGCATTGTCTATTTCGGCCCCATGAGCACCTGTCTGAAGGTCAGCTCAATTCTTGAAGAGATCGCCCTTAAAACAGAAATCCAGACAGGGTGAGAAAATAATCCCAACCTCCACCCCGCTTCATTGCAAACATAACTCCGCGTCATTTCGAGCTTCTTACTCTATCATTTCGAACATCGTGAGAAATCTATTGCACAACTCATGAGATACCTCTCTTCGATCGGGATGACAAACCACACAACCTTCTCATCTGGCAAATATTCCTCCTTTGTTTCTTATATTCAATGTTTTCAATTGAACGGAAATCCCTGAGGGATTTTTTCACAAAATTTTGAATGGACATGAGCAATTCCGAGCAGAAACGAGTGCAGAGTGTGAATCTGCCGCCTGATAAAGTCATGCATAAACTGGTTTCTCTTGCGAAGAGACGCGGGTTTATTTTTCCATCGTCAGAGATATATGAAGGGCTCTCTTCCTGCTTTGACTATGGTCCGCTGGGCAGTGAGCTGAAAAAGAATATCAAGGATCTTTGGTGGAACTCGATGACACGCAGTCATCAGAATATTGTCGGCCTTGATGCCTCGATCATGATGAATCCAAGAGTGTGGGAGGCATCTGGCCATGTGTCGAGCTTCAACGATCCGATGATTGATGACAAAACTACCAAGCGACGCTACCGTGCCGATCATCTTATTGAAAACCATATCGAAAAACTGCGACGCGACGGAAAAGAAGAGGATCTCCTCAGAGTACAGAACATCTATGAAGCGGCTGCCGGAGCGACGGATTCGAACCGGGCGCTGTATGAGTTGATCATTGCCGAGGGAATCAAGGCGCAGGATACAGGATCGGGCGACTGGACCGAGGTGCGTCAGTTCAACCTGATGTTCCAATGCAATATGGGAGCAGTAGCCGATACATCGAGTATTGTTTATCTTCGGCCTGAAACCGCACAGGGTATTTTTGTAAACTTCCACAACGTGCGTGAATCTTCGCGTATGAAGGTGCCATTCGGTATTGCGCAGATCGGCAAGGCATTCCGGAATGAAATCGTCAAAGGAAACTTCATCTTCCGCATGGTTGAGTTTGAGCAGATGGAGATGCAATACTTTGTAAAGCCCGGAACCCAGGCTGAAGCGTTTGAAGCATGGAGAGAGGAGCGTTTTAACTGGTACACCAGTTCTCTTGGCATCAGCAGGGAGAAGCTGCACTGGTACAAGCACGACAAGCTGGCTCACTATGCAGACCTTGCCTACGACATCAAGTTCGAGTTTCCGTTTGGTATCGAGGAGATAGAAGGGATCCACTCGAGAACCGATTTTGACCTGAAGCAGCATCAGGAGTTTTCAGGCAAGAATATGGAGTATATCGACCAGCTCACCAATGAGCGTTACCTTCCTTATGTCGTTGAAACCTCAGCCGGATGCGATCGACTCTTCCTTGCGCTTCTTGCTGACGCATACACTGAGGATACCGTTGACGGTGAGGAGCGCGTTGTACTGAGGCTTTCGCCTAAGGTGGCACCGGTAAAAGCTGCGGTACTCCCCCTCATGAAAAAGGGTGGAATGGGTGACGCGGCAGCAAAGTTGCGTGATCATCTCTCCGCAGATATCCTTGTCCAGTATGATGACGCTGGCTCTATCGGCAAGCGCTACCGGAGGCAGGATGAAATCGGCACACCGTTCTGTATTACAGTGGACCACCAGTCGCTGGAAGAGAATACCGTAACAGTGCGTTATCGGGACAGCGCCGTGCAGGAGAGGATCGATATTTCGAGAGTCAAAGAGTTTCTCGCTTCAAAGCTGGTTTAAGAAGCATCAATGCTGGTTAATTTCTTTTTATAACAATGCGTTACGATGTCGCCGTCATAGGAGGCGGACCGTCAGGAGCTGTTGCTGCAGCCGAACTGGCACGGGCAGGAGTTTCAACGGTTCTTCTTGAAAGAAACCTTGATAATGTCAAGCCTTGCGGAGGAGCTATTCCTCTTGGCCTTATCGAAGAGTTCAACATACCTTCCGACCTTGTGGAAAAAAAGCTTTCACGTATGAAAGCTCGCTCTCCGAAAGGCAGAATCATTGATATGCGTATGCCGAACGGTTATGTCGGCATGGTACGTCGTGAAATTTTTGACCGCTATCTACGTTCAGAAGCTGAAAAGGCAGGTGCGATCGTTATTGAAGGACTGGTTACTTCCATAAAGCCTTCTGGCAGCGGCTTTGTCATCAACACCCTCAACAACAAGGTGCCGCCTTTCGAAGTTCATCGAATTATAGGCGCTGACGGGGCGAACTCTAAAACAGCTGATGAACTTCACTTTCCGCCTAATGAGCTGAAAGTCATTGCCATGCAGCAGCGATTCAAGTATACGCCTGCCATCAGGAAATTCAGTGATATTGTTGAAATCTGGTTTGACGGTGAAGTATCTCCCGACTTTTACGGATGGATTTTCCCAAAGGCAGATCACCTCGCCATCGGTACCGGCACGGAGGACAACCGTCATAACATCAAGTCGCTTCAGAGGCGATTTATTGAAAAAATAGGGATTACTGATCGGCCCTATCTTGACGAGGCAGCTAAAATTCCAATGAAACCGCGTAAATCATTCACTGCAGATAAATCCATTCTTGTGGGTGATGCTGCAGGGCTGGTAACACCGGCTAACGGAGAAGGCATTTTCTTTGCCATGCGCTCAGGCAAGCTGGGAGCAAGAGCAATGATTGAACACCTGAAAAAGAACTCTCCCCTAAAGAGCTATGAAGATGAGTTCCGTAAACTCTATGCGCCGATCTTTTTCGGGCTTGAAGTGCTGCAGGCGGTTTATTACCGCAATGACCGGCTCAGAGAGAGTTTCGTGGCTATATGCGCCGACGATGATGTACAGCAGATCACCTTTGACTCTTATCTCTATAAAAAAATGGTACCGGCACCCTGGTCAACCCAGATGAAAATCTTTTCAAAAAACATCTACCACATGATCAAGGGCTGTTAAATGCTTCTCTCTTTTCCGAACTGGATTATTCATATCTCCTCAGCCCTTGAATGGGGCATTGGCGCAGCCCTGATCTATCGTTACGGCAAATTGACTGGAAAGCGCAATATCCGCATCTTCGGCCTTGCCATGCTGCCGCACTGGATCGGCAGTTTTTTTGTTCTTGGCTATCACATTTCCACTGACTCCATACCGCTCCTTCTGGATATGTCAGAGGTCATCAATTTTTTCGGCAGCATTGCACTGTTGTGGGCAACCCTGAATCTCCTGAAAACAACTAAAAAAAAGCAAGCCGCGGGATATACTGCCGCTTTTGCTGCGATAGTGTTTGCGGGAAAACCCCAATCCTATATGGGTGCGGATATCTTTGATACCATTCTGCAGCTCTCAAGTGTCGTCTATCTCACTTTTCTGGTACTGCTGCTGGTACTCTTCAGGCGGGACAGGACTATTTTTTCAGCACTTACTGTAGCTGGGTTCTGGTTTGTTCTTGTCTTTATTTCGGTGACCGTTTACTGTATATACCTTGCAACTGTGGTTCGGGGTTATCCGACACTTTCACACGACGACCTGCTGCATGGGCTTGCTGAAAGCCTGCTGACAGTCAGCAATCTCATGATTGCCATTGGTGCGCATCGTAAAATCCGTGAGTTTGAGGCGGAACAGCTGCGTAAAGGTAAGTGATGAAGAATTCCTGAATATTTACGGGAATCGGAAAGTACCTCAAGCGCTTTTTTAACCACCGGATCATTATCAAGTTCAGCCTTTCGGGCAAGTCGCTCGTTATAATGGCGAATAATCTCCTGTTCAAGCATCTGCCCGACAATGCCGGACTCCTTGGCGATCTCATACTCCTTGAGTCTGTTGACCTCCTGCTGCACTCCAACAAGCGTCTTCATCCATTCTCCAGAGTTTGCCTCTGAGGTTTTCTTCATACTCTCCTTCAGCTCATTATAGCGACGTTCTGCATCAGAGGTGAAAACAAAATTTTTTCTGCGTAAAAAATCACTGAATGAAGC
This sequence comes from uncultured Chlorobiaceae bacterium, assembly GCA_903940125.1. Lineage (GTDB taxonomy): Bacteria > Bacteroidota > Chlorobiia > Chlorobiales > Chlorobiaceae > Chlorobium. The sequence goes on from CAJAJL010000067.1 coordinate 12,844, forward strand.
CATCAATGCCTTTCTATCCAACGGTTGGGAAGGCATAACTGTGTGAGATGAACAGTAGAATGAAGTAAAAAGAAAAAGCATGCCCTTCTTGCGGAGCGCAGTAAGATATGGAGACTTAGACGGATCAGCAAGCTGGATATCAGGCGTAATACCACCACTGCCGTAGACTTTTCTTTTCCCTCTGGTAAAGAAAACCTTAACAGCTTTATCTTCTTTGGTACTGTGCAGCACCTTGCGAGCATCGTGCACCGTTTCTGTTTCCTTCTGGATTAAACGGCCAGAAGGAGTATAGTACTTTGCTGTTGTAAGTTTCAGGGTATTATTGTAGGAAATCCGTATAACGGACTGTACCAGTCCTTTACCGAAGGAACGCTCCCCGATAATGACGCCACGGTCAAGATCCTGTATTGCACCAGCGACAATTTCAGACGCAGATGCGCTGTCAGAGTTGATGAGCACGGCAAGGGGAAGTGAGGCATCGATGGGCGAAGTCGTGGTGACATAATTTTTTGCGGTGTCCGTCATGCGTCCGCGAATGGAAACGACCAGATTGCCTTTATTGATAAAAAGCGAGGCAACATCAACAGCAACAGTTAGAAGTCCCCCGGGATTGTTTCGCAGATCGAGAATAATTCCTTTCATCGGCATATGCTTCTCCGATGCTTGACGTTGCAGGCTTTGAATTGCCGCACGCAAATTTTCTGCCGAATGAGTGCTGAAGTTTTTCATCTCGACATAACCAATGCCATCAATAAGAGCGGAATAACTTACGGGACTGACCCGCACCTCTTCCCGAATCAATTTTACCGAGAAAGGTGGAGAACCCTCTCGCTCCAGGAAGAGCGAAAGCGGAGTCCCGGCAGCTCCCTTCATCAGCGATTTAACCTCGTCAAACGGTGACTTCTTTACATCCTTATTGTCGATAGCAATTATAGAATCGCCTGTTTTTATACCAGACTTTGCTGCTGCACTGCCATCAACAACCGATGTAACAAAAAGCACGCCATCAACCGGTGAAATGATAACACCGATGCCGGCATACTGTCCGTTTGTAATATCATCAAAATCACCCGAATCCTCTTCATCAAGAAAAACCGTATAGGGATCAAGAGCGTTGAGCATACCATCAATACCCGCATAGATCAGCCTGCTGACATTGATCGTATCGACATAATTTTTTGAAACTTCCCGATAAACCTCACCCAAAAGGTCGATACTTTTAACGATATCGAAATACTCTTTGTCTTTGGATGTTGTTGCCGAATAGAGAGTGGCGGAAGGCAGACAGCAGAAGCAAAGAAGTACCACGAGGAACCCCGGCATCCTGTTTCGCAATGAGACAGCCCGCCGCAGTCCTCCATTATTCTCGTCATGGCTCCGCATGATTTACCTGAGAGCCTCTTCCAGAGCTGTTGCGCTATCGGTCCGTTCATCACGGTATTTGATAATCACCGGCGTATAGATTGACAGCCCGTGTTCCGAAGCAAAATCACCCTTGATCTTGCGGGATCCGGCAACTACAACAGCCCCTGCAGGAATGACAAGGGGAGCTTCGGCTGTTTTTCTGTACACAGTATTCAACGCAATATCGTAAACCGGCGTCGAGCCATTGAGAATAACTCCGGTACCTATAACCGCACGCTCCCTGACAATAGTACCTTCATAAATGCCACAGTTGCCTCCGACCATTACCTCATCCTCGATAATGACTGGCATTGCTCCAACCGGCTCAAGCACACCGCCAACCTGAACGCCTGCTGAAAGGTGCACCTTTTTGCCAACCTGAGCACAACTCCCGACAAGTGCATGGGAATCAATCATGGTTCCCTCATCAACATAGGCGCCCACATTGACATAGGCAGGAGGCATCATCACAACCGAAGGTGCGAGATATGAGCCATCCCGTACCGCAGATCCCCCGGGAACAATACGGACATTATTGTCAAGTGTTATAGCTTTAAGCGGATAGGTATCCTTGTCGATAAAGGTAAACCCTGCCCCATGTCCATCAAGCGGAACATGACTTTCCTGGAGTCTGCCAAGTCGCATACCGAGAAGAATACCTTCCTTGACCCAGGCATTGACCACCCACTCCCCGCCAGATTTTTCTGCAGCCCTGACAAGACCGGCATTGAGCAGCTGCTTGAAATGATCGAACACAGTGCGGGCTTCCGGAATTTCCCAGAGCGCCGCAGCTCCTAACGATGAAAAGCCAAGAATATCCTCTTTCAATGATTCATACTGTCCCATAAAACTCTCTTAAATGATTAGATATCACCATATTCCGCGGTAATGTCCTTGTTGTTTTTTCTGCTGTAGAATCTGAAATCGTCACTTCTCAGGCTTTCATCCGCCTTCACCTGGACAAACAGCATGTGCTGGAGAAACCATTTCAGTTCGGTTTTCATATCTGTATTTTGAAGCGGTTCGACAACTGTGGGGCTCACATAGAGGTCCAACTGCTGAAACTTCATGGAGTGCTGAAGCGCATACTTTCTCAACCAGCGCTCAATCTGGTTGATGGTCGTAAACCGTGCCTGAACAACGCCGCTTCCCCCGCATGCAGGACACTGATCTCCCATACGCTGCATCAGACTCGGACGTATCCTTTCACGGGTAATCTGCATGATTCCGAAATCGGACATGGGCAGAATGTTTGATTTAGCACGATCGTTGCGAAGTTCGGTCTTCATGGAGTCATACACCTTCTTGGCATTTTTCTGATCAAGCATATCGATGAAGTCAACAACAATAATGCCGCCGATATCTCTCAGCCTCAGCTGCCGAACCACCTCACGCGCAGCCTCCAGGTTGGTTTTCAGGGAGTTCTCCTCCTGCTCCCGCTTAGCGGCATACCTGCCGCTGTTGACATCAACAACCACCATGGCTTCGGTATGCTCGATAATAATGTAGCCGCCTGACTTGAGCCAAACTTTGCGCGAAAAGATCGATTCAACGTCCTTGGCAATACCGTAACCTTCAAACAGAGGAAGCTTTCCCTGGTAGAGCGTGACATTTTTCACCATTTCGGGCGCTGCCCACTGGATATAGTTCAGCGTCTCTTTATAGATAACCGAAGAGTTCGCGACAATTTCACTGACATCGGAATTCAGCGAGTCACGCAGAACACTCGATATAATCGTATCCTCCTTGAAGATCAGCTGAGGAGGAACGGCATCCTGCAGCTTTTCCTCAATCTGTTTCCACTTGGCAAGAAGCTTTTCAAGATCCTGCTTCAACAGGGTTTCCTCCTGGTCTTCAGCAACCGTACGGATAATCGCCCCGAAACCTTCCGGGAGCATGGAGCGCACCAGTTTTTTCAACCTCGCCCTCTCCTTGCGCGCAATAACCCTTCTGGAAACCGCGACCTGGCCTCCGCCAAAAGGAAGAAGCACCATGAAACGACCCGCAATGGTAATATCGGAAGTAAGACGAGAGCCCTTGCTGCTGATTGGCTCCTTGATAACCTGCACAAGAATGGAGTCATTCGGTTTAAGCTTTCCAGCAATAATCTGGGTATACGACTGGCGCTTTTCAGCCTTTTCCTCGGCATCACCTGACTGTCTCTTTCCACCGCTGCGTGCAGAAGATTTTACAATCGGCTCAGCCGCAGGCGCTTCAACAGCAAGACCGTTATCCTGAGTATCATCATCAGTGACTGCGGCAGTGTCATCATCATCATCATCTTCAATCAGCGCACGATAGTCCTCACTGGTTGTTCCTACATCGGAAAAATGGAGAAACCCGTCAGACTTCTGTCCTATATCGACAAAAGCTGCTTTCAGTCCCTCGATAACCTTATGCACCCGGCCAAGATAAATATCGCCTATACTTCTCTTGCTTTCAGGGCGCTCAATAATCAATTCGACCAGACGACCCTCTTCAACAAGCGCAACCTGTATCTCGTCACCTGTCTTGTTCATCAATAATTGCTTATTCGAACTCTTCTTCATTCGCTCACTCTTTATATAATGGTAAGAACCAGGGGACAGATGCCCCTTCTATAATTTAAACAGCCAGTTATGGCAGAAAACCATCTGTCTCATAAACACACAACGCTGCACTCAAACACTGCAAGCGTCAACATCACAGACCATCAATGCGTTTCAACAGGAAAGCCGGCAGACCGAGATAACAACGGGCCTGCAAGCCTACAACCAAGATAAGAAATAATAACAAGGAAACAGCAAAACCACCCTTGAACTGGAACACCCGGCTCATGGCTTTTCATGCTTCATGACGAATAGGCTTCGTCAAGGAGTGTTACCTCAAAAAAATTCCCTGTTTTGTCATTCTGTATGGCCGGCACACCAATAGCTTGTCCCCGACTTGCTGAGTGGCTTGCTCGGTCACCGGGTAGCTCTGGAACGACCGGTTAATTTACAGTGGTCCAGTTTTTTGGGAGGAGATCACTCCCTTCCACCGCTCAAATATTGCAACAGGAATCCGCCTGTCTGATATATTCATTCCCAACATTTGTCCCGGCAGTGGCGGAACAACGATTGCAATTGGTTTTCCATTACGTAAAACAGTCATGGATGTCCGTTCCCGGCTGTGACGCTTTATCTCATTCAGGAACGATTGATAAGCCGCCAAGATGTTATCGTTTTTTGTGCCTTTTGCCTGTTCAGCAGCAAGAGCGGTTTGAAACGACCAACTACCGTATATCCAGAGAACATCCCCTGCACAAAGACCAACTTTTGCAGCAGGTTGATGCATGTCAATTATTTCTCTGATATACAACAGAGGAATGAGGGTGTATCTTCCTGGAGATCGTATCGGGCGGTTCTCAGTATCGAAGTTTCGTACCATTTTACCATCCGTTGATTTTTCGATACGATGATACCCTGACGGCCCGGCAACTGCTTGTCCTTCGAGCCCAAACCATGCCATAGAGAGTACCTTCCCGTTTTTATCCCTCTGTATGCGCTGTTCCGCAAAACCTTCGGGACCGGTTATCAATTTTCTGTCCGGACCATAATAGGATAGTTTCAGCGGGCCATCATATTTTATAGCACAACCATACAAAGGATTGAAATTAAGTTTACCATTTGCACCAAAGGAATATCGTTCGATTCCGCCATCAGAGTAGTATATCCTAGATCCCTTTGCGTACCCGTAGGGGCCTATTACAAGACGGTTCCGTTCATCATAATATGCCTGTTCAGTCCACTTGTTTTCTCTGTTATAAACAGATGTACGTTTTGCAATATCAAGAGAACGATCAAAGTTAGGGCTGCCACCCGCTCTCAGGCGGGTATAACTGATCTCCCTTCCCCGTTCGTCATACAGCCACTCTTTAACGTGGTCGCCATTACTATCTTCCACCGCTTGTCGGTTAAGCCCAAAGCACTGGTATTTAATTTGCTGTCGCTTGTCGTTATAGGCATAAATTATTTCATGGATGCCATCATTGTTCACTGCAGGTTGGATTTTTGTGTCGAAGTTTTTTTCTTCGATCATCTGGCCTGTATGGGAATCGTAAAACATTTTGGTACAATGGATGCCACTGGGCCCTTTACACGGATTTCTCTCTTTATCGAACCAGCTCACTTTTGTCATGAAACCTAATTTGTCGTACTCACGTTCGATGCGACTGAAATGCTGAAGGCCATTAACCGGTTTTTCTGAGGGGTCGCAGAACTGTTCAGATCTGCAGTGACCGAACAGATCAAATGTCCGTAGAACACAAGGTACCCCATTGGTTTTGTCGGATGCCGGCCTGCCAAGAGCATCGAAATAGGCCTCTTTAATGATATTGCCGGCTTGATCATAGTTATTCCGCTTGCAGTGATACCCTTCTGTATTTGTTACGGGATGGTGAGCGGCATCAAAATATCGTTCTTTAATTATTCTGCCGAAGCTGTCGATTTTCCACTCGGTTCTGCAGAACCCCTGCTGCGTAACAACGGGGGTATCTGTAGCATTCAGCGTGGTAATTGCACAGTTAAAACCGTTGTTATCATACTCGTATTTCAGTTTGTGCCAGCCGCTTGTGCCCGTGAGCGGTTTTTTTGAATCTGTATCAAAATATGAGTCCGTTTCAAGTTGGTTACTAGCCGTATAAGTCCGGCGTTTTTCGTGGGCAGGGAAGTCAAAGTATTCTGGTTTTGCTGTAATAGGTTGATCGGCGGTATCAAACAGCTTAATGCTAATAAGGTTTCCCCTGTCGTCATACAATACAGTAATTTTGTGAGCCTTATAATACTCTTTTTCGACTACAGGTTCTCCCGAAAGACCGAAATATGCTCTCTCGACTTCATTACCCCACTTGTCATAAATGCGCTTCACTGCATGCCATCCGGAGCGAACGAGAGTCGGCTCTCCTTTTGCATCTATAGCCGTTGACCAAATCTGATTTCCTTCGGCATCGTATTTATGATAAAGGCCAGCATTCCAACCATCATCATTGATCGGCTTGCCTTGCTCGTTCAGTGAAATTCTCCCAATCTCTCTTCCCTGGTCGTCATAGACCAATTTGATCCCATAGGCATTATCGGGTCCCGGTTGCGGATTTCCCCATCGGTCATAGTACTTTTGGTTGGCTTCAAAACCAGACGTATCATAGTGTATTTCAACAATTTCAGCACAGCTATGACCTTGAGGCTTCGGAAATCCGTTGGCATCCACAAAAAAAACCTTTGTGGATGTTATGGACGAAGCATGAAAGAATGCATGAATTTTATCTGCGATATCAGCAAAAAAACTCTTTGCAGAAGCTGTTTTCTTTTGCTCGAAAGGGATACGAACAAAGGTCAAACTTCTTCGTTTGAAACGATCCCTTGCTGCCTCAAAGATTACATTGCCTTGTCGGTCATAGGTAAATTCGTAACGTACCGGTTTTTCCTGCTTTTCGACCTTATCCCAATCGGCCAGATAGGTACTTATCGTATGATTAGGCGTTGGATGACCATTTGCATCGAGTACCTCAACCGATTGAACGGGATTTAACCTGCCGCTACTTGTAAGTTTTAGTGTAAAAGCACGATGTTTAACCGCAGAGTCTGAAAGAGGTCCTACAGGATAAATGACTCCCCAGCGTTTAGTAAAATTCCTACTATAGGAGTGATACGGTATCACATATAAATATAAATAGAGAGAAATAGCGATGATGCCTGTTGCTATCGCTATAACCGAAGTTTTTAATAATCGACGGGTTTTACGAAGTTCCTGTTGCCGTCGAGTTTCCTGTGCGACCTCTTCAGCCTTTTTTTTTGCCTGGCTCGCTTCGAGGAACTCTATCGCGAGCTGAAAGTTACCTCCATATCGTTCTGCCCATGAAGCCGTGGGGCGTTCACGCTCTTTCCATGCAAGGGCGTTTTCGAGGTTAGGGGTACTCCAGAGGGCCGCTTGACCATCCTTCCAACGTTTTGCGCTCTGTTCGAGATATCGGTAGGTTTCTGTAGCTTTCGCTTCCTCTTCAACCCAGCGATTCAGTCGTTTCCAAAGCTTGATCAGACTTTCATGACTGATATCGATGATGCTCTCTTCAAGAAGCTTGCTGGAAACCGGCGGGACAAGAAAACCATAGGAGGGATCTCGAAATATTTCGACAATCTCAATGATTTTATCTGTTGACACTCCTGCACGCTCAGCGATTATGGAAATGGATGCAGGATGCCGACCATCCCTATGAGCAGATCCACGTTCACAGATGGTTCGAAACAGAACTTCGATAATTATTTTTTGTGAATCATTCAGAGTATCGTATGCCTGGTCTGCATGACGAGAAAGAGCCTCGGCAAGTCCACCAACTTGTTCATAATCCTGCAGGGTCAGCAAATGGCCGAGATGCACCTCGGGAATACCGAAATTAAACGGATTATTCCGATCTGGCTGTTTTGATGGTTTTGTTGTGGACCACATTCGCATCAACAGATGCTGGAGAACGGGCAGTTGATTGGGATCATTGCCGGTTTCGTTGAGGAGGCGGTTAACCAGTGCTGCCTCAACGTCACCGTCGAACACCCGTGCAGGGCCGGTAATGGCAGCTTCACGCTGATCACGGGATAATCGCGGGGTAAGGTACTGGCTCCGGTTCAGCGCTTCGGGTAGACCGGGAAATATAGCGCAGTCACTGAGATAGTCGGAACGCATGGTAATCACCACATAAACCCGCATAGCGGATTGAGCAACACTTTCCAGAAGTAATGCCGTAAAGGCATCCTGCTCATCGCTGTTATCCTTGCTCCGAAAGCGGAAAAGTTCTTCAAACTGGTCAACGATCAGAAGCAGATTGGTCTCCTGTGGCAGCGGAGTTTCTTCAAGCACCTCTATTAACCCTCTCGGTCCTCGTCGCAAGTTGACCGCAAGCGTTTCCGCACTTTCTTCAGTTGTAGAAGATGTTTTTTTTCGCTCACAACCAAGGATATTTTCCACCATCAATGCATCGGCAAGAGCTTTCAGTGGATTTGTGCCAGGACGCATGATGGCGATTTTCCAACGGGAACCTGCTGTTACTATAAATCCAGATTCCAGAGCGGGAATCATCCCTGCAAGAACCAGCGAAGATTTCCCACACCCGGAAGGACCAACAACTCCAAGAAACCGGGTTTGTGATAATTTCCGTAATAGCTCATCTGTCTGTTCTTCACGCCCGAAAAATATATCAGCCTCTGAAGAATGAAAAGGTCTCAATCCAGGATAAGGAAACATAGCTGAAGAATACATGGTTGACATTATGCATTCTCCTTTTCAAGACCATCAATAAAGGCGGAAATCTCTTTATTCAGATGGAAATCATCAATACCTTTCTTCAAATCAAGCAATTGCAGATTTGGAAACATGCACTCAATAGAGCTTTTCTCTTCAGGTGGCCCTTCAAATATCGCAAATGCCGGAATCGGCTTCTCCCGTTTTGAAAGCATTTTTCTGCATTCAAGCAACTGCCTGCGCACCCAAAGAGCGGTACTGCTTCCATAGATGACAATCAGACCATCACACTCAAGAAGATTTACTTCAAGATCACTTCTCATATCCGATGGATCTCCACTGGCAAGAGGGCGACTGTACCCGACGCCCTGTCGTTTCAGTTCATCACATACTTTTTCTGCAAGTGGCCGATCCGAAGACGCCATGTTGACAAAAATCAACGCATTCAAATTTGCTGGCTTTTTCACCGGTAGTGGTTTCACTTGTGGCGGTTTCAGGACAAACTCCTTAACTGCCCGTTTAAACTCTTCGATACCTTCTGCTCTTACCTTGTCGCCGCTTACCAATAATTGATGTTCCTGATCCTGAATAGATGCAATATCAAGGTAGGGGCTGCGCCACTGGAAAAGAGGTCTTCCGGAATTTCTGGCAATGTCATACTGCAGCTGTAAATATCCATTTGGAGAATCATCTGGTTTCTTCTCTGACCGCCCGCTTAGCAACTGCACAAAAACAGCGCATTCAGAGAGATCTTGTTCTGTGCATAATCTCAAATTGGTCGTTTCAAAGGTTGGATCCAGTGTGTAGCAGCTATTCGGAAGAACATAAATCCCATATTGGTTGAGATAGCTTTTAACACTTGCTCTTTCATCTTCCAAATCGTTAGTAACATCAGCAAGAAACACGGAACGTTCCTTTGATTGTATGGGCACTTCTGGCGCATCCGGTATTGGATCCGGAAGTGCTTCTGTTGGTGGAAATGATGTAATAGCATTGAAGAGGTCGATAGCTTCATTCCTCTGGGGATTGCAGTAATTGACAAACTGAACTGTCTTTAATTCCGAAGGGAGCTGGCTAATCTTAACATTATCGCCAACAAACACCGGTAAGATGTGTTTACGAAGACGAAGCGCATAGGTGTACTCAAGTGTACAGGCTACTGAATCATGTGATTCCTGACTCAACGCAAGAACAAAGATGTCACAAGCGCGTATTCTGGTCAGGATTTCATCCCACCATTGCTGCCCACCTGAAAGTTTTTTGTCGATCCATAGCTCGCAGTTTGGAAACTTGCTCAAATCATTGAAAAGCACTTCGACACTTTTGTTTGTTTTACTGCTATAGCTCAGGAATATTTTTTTCATAATTCACTGCTATATTCGTTGCTGAATTTCATGTACTGCCAAGTTACCGAAAATACGGGGGAAAAAGTATCTTTGAAGAACGGATTTAGACCTTAACAAGAGATATTGAAGCAGTCTGGCGGCTCTATTGTTATACGTCACATCCTGCCAAGTCACAAAAGCACGAGGACGAGGACTCAGAGCGCGGCATGAATGGTACAGTAATTCCTTCTTCTGGTAGAAATCCATCCTCTATGATATTCAGCCTTCTGTTTTTTTGATATCTTTACAATATTTTGAGATGAGATGTTGGTGTTCTTCAATCATTTCTTACCTGAATCGTTATGCCGGAAATATCGGAGCAACTCTCCTATGAACTTCGTATCGGAGTAACCGGTCATCGGAATCTGTCAAGGCAAGCCGCTGTTGCAGAAGCTGTCGACAGGCTGGTTGACCGTCTTGACAAATTGATGGGTCATAATAAAAATCTTCCACTTGAATGGATCGTTATTTCACCCTTAGCAAAAGGTGCTGACAGAATTGTTGCTCGATCAATCTTGAACAAAGAGCATGCTCGTTTGAAAGTACTCTCCCCCTTTTCTCTCAATGAATACCGGAAAGACTTCACCAACCCTGAAGATTTGAAGGAATTCAATGAACTCCTGAAAAAAGCCGATCCTCCGGTGGTAGAGCTCGGAAAAAATACCTCTGATTTGACCAAATCTCAACGTTCTGCAGGGTACCTACGCGTTGGGAGAGAGGTTGTTGATACCTGCGAAATCCTGATTGCCATCTGGGACGGCAAGCCTGCAGAGGGGCAAGGCGGAACGGCAGAGATTGTCAGCTATGCTCTTGAACGGGGGCGTACCGTACTCCGCATTGATGCAGAAAACCCCACCGCCCCAGTCAAACTGCTTCTGGCGCTGAAAAACGAGGGGGAACAGGAAAGCAGTCTCGACTTTCAAGAGTTCACATTACCTGATACTGCAAGGAAGCTCTCTCTGAACTATCATCAGTTTATGACGTTTTGTAGCGATCCATCGTTACCCAAGGAAAAACTCAACGATTTGACAGAACAGTGCCGTCAGGAGGTCAAAAAGGTTGCCGACAAAGCAAAACTGGACCCCGCTCGACTGAAACCGATTATCGACTACCTCATACCGACCTATGCACGGGCAGACGCACTCGCCGCACATTACCAGAACTGGCATTTCTGGTTAAGCATAGTTATCCATATTTTATCCGCGCTTGCCGTTTCTATTGCGGTGTTTCAAGTGATCCTTTTTCCACAGCTGATAGGGCTGATCTGCCTGGAAGTCATTGCAATGCTTATCGTACTACTAATGAGTAGCAGGAACTCCTGGCATGAAAACTGGATCGATTACCGATTCCTTGCAGAGCAATTGCGCACCGCCATCTTTACCGGTGTACTGGAACTCAATGCTTAATCAGGTCCGGCTAACGCTCCGAAAACAATGCCCTTTTATAATAAACCCAAAAACTGGATTGATTTTACCATTGCCAGCCTGATACAGAAAGTCCTCAGGCATCCGTGTTCGACTGCTGATTTCAGCGTTCTCAAAGAGTTTGTCATTGAAGGTTGGTTGGACGATCAAAGAAAATGGCACATGAAAAATGCTCGCACAAAGAAGCACACTGAGGATCAACTGCGTGGAACGGTACTCTTTTTCTTCTGGGGTACTCTTCTGATGGCGCTGTTCCATTTGAGCGAAATTGGACATGAGCATAGTGCGGCAACGAACAAAATTTTGTCGTTGATGAGCAAGTGAAGTAAAGTCTTAGCAATTGCTTTACCTGCATGGGGCGCGGCAATACACGCTATCAGCAAACAGCTGGAGTATGATCGTGTGGCTGAACGATCAGAAAAAATGGCCGGTGAATTGGGTCGATTGGTAACTCTCGCAAAAGAGAGTGACAATTTGAACGATCTCAGGGAAATCATCCTGTAAACTATCCGTACGGTCAATCTTGAAAATTACGAGTGGTGGGCGCTCATCAGCTTCAACCCACCTGAGCTGGTTGCATGAGATGGTGATGTCGTCACATCCTGCCAAGTCAGAAAAGTTTGAAGAGGTGCAGTTCGATAGTCCGAGATGGTGTCAACGATGACGAATTCGGAATAGGGCCAACATGGGCGTGAACCGACAGGAACCGTTGCGCCTGCCTTGGTGATTTGAACTTTAGCATCTACCGTTCTGATCAACTGCCAGCCAGGCTGCTATCTCTGCAAACCCAGCACTTGTTTGCCTTTCGCGGTAGTGCGATATTGTTGTTTTTTGCTTCTTGGAGTGTTGGGCAAAACTTGTTCCACCAATCCCAATTTCAGCAGATGCGAAAGGGCCTTTTTAAAATTACCAGTACGGGATTCATAGCCAAGAAGGTCAAGAAGCGATGAAGTACTTTGTACCATTTCCAGGCAACCTTCCACTATCCGTTGCTGTACCTCAGTCAATGAAATATTTGCCTCATCATGGGCCTCATCATGGGCCTCATCATGGGCCTCATCATGGGCCCCTGATTTTAATCTTAGCACAGGATTTTCTGTCCCACCAAATTCCGGGGCATGCACAATGATTCGAAACACATCCCCCTCAATCATTTCAGGATCTGCACCACCATATGCTTTACCGTATTTCATCATTTTGCGCATTCCAGAACCAAGCTCATCGGCCCACCCAATCTGGCGAAAAAATTTACAGATAACAGGGTTTTTCGGAAATGGGGTAAAGGTGTCTGGGTTGAGTACTCCCAAACCATGAGGCTTATTGCTGTTTTCGGTGCGTACCTGACCGTATTCAATGATAAACTTAGCCGGAAAAGCGTGACGGTATTCTCGATGGATAAGAATATTGGAAGCAACTTCCCTAAAAATAGCTTCACGAATGCTGATTCGCTGTATCCCTTCAAGGTAAAAAGTGTCAGGGAGGTGCTTGCGTACAAAGGCCATGATGCGATCATGACTCTCAATCAAATTGGTATCAACAAAATCCCGATCGTCATAACGGTCAAGGTTAACCTTGCGCAAGATCAGGTCGGTACGATGATGTGGCACTGCAGAAAGGATTACGCAGTCCTTACCCAGGAGCAGAATACCGGCAAGAGTAACGCCCCGTTTACCGGTTTCATGGTCCGTCTGATAAAGTTGGGCGCTTTTAATCAATTCCATATCATCCATGTTAATCCATGGATGATCTTTGTTCCAAACGCCCGCGAGCCTTCGGCATCGGTCAATCAAATCCGAACGCAGGTCGGATAGTGCCGCAAAGGGGTATATCTTATTTTCAGAATAGGTTGCCTGCTTGCGGTGATAGATGTCAGCAACCATGCGTGTATGATCAGTAATATCAAAGTCTCCATCTTCATTCCGATCGTAGATACGGCCGTTACAGCGATGTACCTGTGAGCTTTCAGGCACATAAATACGCAGGATCATTTTCCCGCTCAACGAAACCTCATCTACGGAAAGATAGGCTGGTGGATTAATTTTGTTCGGGTTGTTCATGCCCGTTACAAAGTCCTTTTTGATCTGCGCCATTGCTTCAACATCGACACCTGTGACCTCTCCTGAATCATTAATACCAAGCAAAATCGTTCCGCCACACCGATTGAGAAAAGCACAAACTGTCTCATAGATATCTCGAGTGATCTGACTCCGACAGGATTTGAACTCTGTCGACCATCCTTCCCCCTGATGAATCAGTTTCAGTATCTGGTGTTCGCTTCCGTTCACTTTAGAATTATTGTTTTTGAACAGGTGAATTCATTGATCAAATAAATTTCGATCTTTTGTGTGCCTATACAGCCAAATAACAAGTGTATATTTTACGAAATATAACAATAGCATCAAACACATGTTCACTGACTACGAATTCCCCTTATGGGAAACGATAGACAATATCTGCGGGATTGATGAGGTTGGTCGAGGACCGCTGGCCGGGCCGGTGGTTGCCGGAGCGGTTATGTTTCCCCGATGGTTCAGGCCTGACGGAAGTGTGCTCGAACAGTTGAATGACTCCAAGAAGCTGTCAGCTAAAATGCGGGAGGAACTTGTTCCTGAAATTAAAAAACATGCTCTTGGCTGGGCGGTTGCCGCAGTTGAACCGGACACGATTGACAGCATAAACATCCTGCAGGCGACCATGCTTGCCATGAATAATGCCGTCGAGTCGCTGTCAGTCCGCCCGGATCTTCTGCTTGTTGATGGCAACAGATTCAGGACAAATCTCGGGATTCCCTATAAAACGATTGTGAAGGGAGACTCGAAGGTGTTTTCAATTGCCGCCGCTTCAGTGCTTGCCAAAATCCATAGGGACGAGCTTATGGCCACATACAGCGCAGAGTGGCCTGAGTATGGTTTTGACCGACATGTCGGCTATGGCACCGCAGAACACGTTCGAGCCATTATGCAATATGGGCGCTGTCCGATTCACCGTAAAAGCTTCAAGCTCCGACAACTTGGTGAAAAATAACGCCTGCCATGCTTGATCCTCATCAGCTCGGACAAGAGGGTGAACGACTTGCCGCCGATTACCTTATAAAAAAAGGCTACCATATCATTAAGCGCAATTACCGCTACCATCGTCATGAGATTGATATTGTTGCCCTGCACCATTTGACACTCTGTTTCATTGAGGTGAAAACCCGTTCAAACAATGAAAAGGGGCATCCGTCAGAAGCCGTAACCCCATCGAAACAGCGGGAGATCATCAAAGCTGCACGGGCCTTCCTTGCTTTTTCCGGTGATGAGGTGAGAGATTGCCGGTTCGATGTTGTTGCAATCACAGTTGAAAACATGGAGGAGCACCCTCTCCGCCGGTATGAAATCGAGCATGTTATCGATGCATTCTGGGAGACATCCTGAGCACTTAAGACAAGTATAATGATGGCATTTTTATTATCTTGAGAGACAGTTTTATTCACACCAGTTACAGCTGATACTTATGCAGGAAGCCGATATCAATATACCAACGCCATCTACTCAATCGACAATTCCAGTCCCATCGACCTACGGAGCAAACAATATTCAGGTACTTGACGGCATAGAGCATGTGCGTATGCGTCCTGCCATGTATATCGGTGATATACACAGCAGGGGGCTTCATCATCTTGTTTACGAAATTGTCGATAACTCCATCGACGAAACTCTCGGCGGTTTTAACGACTATATTTTTGTTTCATTGAATCCTGACGGTTCGGTTACCGTTATCGACCGCGGAAGAGGCATTCCTGTTGATATTCATCCTGAAAAGGGAAAATCAGCTCTTGAGCTGGTTATGACCGTGATCGGTGCGGGCGGCAAGTTCGACAAAGGGGCTTACAAGGTTTCCGGCGGTCTGCACGGTGTCGGTGCTTCAGTGGTCAACGCTCTGTCGGAATGGTGTGAAGTCGAAGTTTACCGTGACGGCAAAGTCTACTTCCAGCGTTTTGAACGCGGCGTTCCTCAGGGTGATGTAAAGGCTATAGGATCGTCCGACCAGCGTGGTACAAAAACCACCTTTATGCCTGACCATCTTATATTCAAGACAACCGAGTTCCGCAAGGATATCATTGTCGATCGTATGCGGGAGCTTGCGTTTCTCAATAAAAATCTCAGTATAACGGTTCAGGATCCGACGGGAGAACAGGAGATTTTTCATTTTGAGGGCGGCCTGAAGGAATTTGTCCTGTTTACCGATGAAAACCGCATGAGCCTGCTCAAGGAGCCTATCTATATTTACGGCGAAAGAGACACCACCATCGTTGAAATTGCACTCCAGTACAACGATACCTACCAGGAAAATGTGTTCAGTTATGTCAACAACATCAATACACAGGAGGGCGGTACCCACGTCACTGGATTCCGTAAAGCACTGACCAGAACGCTCAATGCTCATGCTCAGAAAAACGATCTTCTGAAAAATCTGAAACTGGCTCTGACCGGAGATGATTTTAAAGAGGGTCTGACGGCTGTGATATCGGTCAAGGTTGCCGAACCGCAGTTTGAAGGCCAGACCAAAACAAAGCTTGGTAATTCTGAAACACAGAGCATTGTCGAAACTATTCTCAATGAGCAGCTCTCGGAGTATGCAGAAAGCAACCCGAATGTGCTTAAAGTAATTATTGAGAAGGTCAAAGGCGCTGCAATGTCGAGGGAAGCAGCCCGAAAAGCAAAGGAGCTCACCCGAAGAAAATCAGTGCTTGAAAGCTCCGGACTTCCGGGAAAACTGGCTGACTGCTCGATCAATGACCCGGAACACTGTGAACTGTATATTGTCGAGGGTGACTCGGCGGGTGGCAGTGCCAAGCAGGGAAGAGACAGAAGTTTCCAGGCTATCCTGCCTCTGAAAGGAAAAATTCTGAACGTTGAGAAAGCCCGTCTGCATAAAATGCTTGAAAACGAGGAGATCAAAACCATCATTCTTGCCCTTGGCACAAGCTTCGGGGAAGAGGAGTTTTCAACAGAAAAACTGCGGTACGGCAAGATCATTATCATGACCGATGCTGATGTTGACGGTGCGCACATCAGGACCCTGCTTCTGACATTTTTCTTCCGTCACATGCGTGCACTTATCGATGCCGGGAGGGTCTATATAGCACAGCCGCCTCTCTATCTGGTGAAATCAGGCAAAGAACAGCAGTATGCCTGGGATGACGATGAGCGCAACAGTATTTCGGACTCTATGAAAAAAATGCAGAAGGGAAAGGCAAATATCCACATCCAGCGTTACAAAGGTCTTGGAGAGATGAACCCTGAACAGCTCTGGAGTACAACAATGGATCCTGCTCACCGTTCACTTCTGCTGGTAAGCGTAGAGAATGCTATGGAAGCCGACCATGTCTTTTCGACGCTAATGGGCGACAAGGTTGAACCACGAAGGGACTTTATAGAAAAGAATGCCCGTTACGTCCGCCGCTTAGATGTCTGAGATGTGGACATAAACCTCTTTGCGGAGCATAAGAACCCACTCATTGAACAGACGACGGTTTTTATCATCGAGAGCCATATCAGCAAGCAGGGCATAGTCTTTTTCAGCATCCAGCTTGTGCGCAGGAACCCTGTTATTTAAAATGAATATCGCATAGAATGGATCGCCCTGGGGCGGTTCTATTTTCTGCGGTGAGCTGATGTCTCCGATTTTTTTCAGCGAACTGATAATTGTCTGCAATTGAGGGCGTAAGGTTGCAGGAGAAAAAATCAAATTGCTGGAGCCGGAGGTGGTTATCGATCCACCCTGTTTCGCTGAAAGCTGGTCATCGGAATATTTGTCTGCCATATCCGCAAACGTCACTTTTCCGCTGAGAATATCGGAACGAATGGCATTGAGTTGCTGAATTACTCCCGGAATATCGGCTTTCGAGCGGTCAAACCCGATCAGGATATGGCGTACATGGATTGAATTCACATCCTTGTTAAGCATCTGTATAAGATGGAACCCATAGCGGGTTTCAACGACATCGGATATCTGGCCATCTTTCAGCAAATTTGCTGCATCCTCGAAACTTTTGATAAGTTCACCTTTCTGAACATACCCTAGATCTCCTCCAACTCTCGCCGATCCCGGATCATGAGAGTACTTACGTGCCAACTCGGCAAAATCAGCACCACCTTGAAGCTCACTTTTGACCTGCTGAATCATGGAAAGAGATTGAGCTCTGCTTTCAGGGGTAACAGAAGGATACTTGATGATCTGCCCCACTGCCACTGCATCCGGAATATTAGTGAGCCGGTCTTTGTTCTCTTTATAAAAAGCCATCGTTTCAGCATAGGAAACAGTCACTCCTGCAGACTTTTTCCTTCTAAGAGTATCAATCAATTCCTGGTTGAGCAGTTCCTGATGAATCTCCTCGCGAATGCTTGCTGAAGACTTGCCGAAACGCGACTCCATCTCTTTTCGTGATGAGAACCTTGTGTTCAGCTGCTTGAAACGATCATTAGCTGCAGCTTCAACAGCATTAAGATCAATTTTAACGCTGTCAATTCTAGCTTTTGCAAGAATTATTTTCTGATCAATCAGTCCATCCAGAATAGTGCGGGATAACCCTTTGACCTGCGCAAGTTCAGGATTCTGCATCCGGGCCATAAGTTCTCTATTGTCAATATCCGATTTAAGAATTGCCTCTTTTCCAATAACGGCAACAACTCTGTCAGCAATCACAGCAGCAGCGGCAGAGGCCTGCAGACATAGCGAACCGGCAAAAGAGAGCAGCACCGCTTTCATCAATCCTTTTCTCATCCCCACTCCTTACGTATAAAATATTATTTATTCTGCCTCGCACCGTTGCGCTTATTCTCAGGATACTTTGCTTCCTCTAAGATGAACAGGGCTTTTTGACAACCTCAGCCAGTCATAGACAAGAGGGGCTGCAACAAAAATCGATGAATAGGTTCCGATAAGAATCCCGATAAAAACCGCAAAAGCAAAACCTCTTATTGCTGGTCCGGCAAAAATGAACAGAACCAGAACTGAGAGAAGTACTGTACCAGAGGTAATAATCGTCCTGCTCAGGGTCTGGTTCATGCTTTCATTAAATATTCTTTCATAATCCGAGGGTTTCTGTCCCCGGATTCTCTCTCTGATACGGTCGTAGACAACAACAGTATCGGTAATGGAATATCCCGCTATAGTCAAAAATGCAGCAATGATACTCTGATCCATTTCAAGCGGCATAAAATCAAATAACCCTCCGAGAATACTGAAGAGCCCCAAAACGGTCAGAATATCATGAAAAATGGCAACCACACCGGCGGCAGCAAATTTCAACTCGAAACGGAATCCGACATAGAGCAGAATCGCTAATAATGAAGCCATCAGCGCTTTGACGGCAGACCATTTCAAATCGGATGCTATGCTTGGTCCAACAGCGTCAATACGGACAATTTCATGATGATTATCCTTGAGGCGGTCGTTAAGGGCATGTGAAACCAGAGATTTTAAATCATTTGTTTCGCCATTGAAAACCGTACTGAAAAGAAATGAACGGTCAAGACCATACTGCTTCAGTGACCCTGAAACTCCGGCAACATCAAGAACAGAACGAACCGTACTCACATCGATATTTTTTTCAAAGCGTATCAGCACTTCCGATCCGCCCCTGAAATCAATACCGTAATTCAAGCCTTTAACCGCCAGTGATATAAGCCCTGAAGCAAGAATAACAAGTGAAAAGCCGTATGCAATTTTACGGAATCTTATAAAATCAAAACTGGTCTTATGAAAAATCCTCATGGGTTGATGCGTCTTGAAAAATTATCCGAAACTTTTTTGTGTCATAAGGTTCCTTCCAAGCAGGAACGAGAATATCTCTTTTGTCACCACAATCGATGTGAACAGGCTTGCAGCTGTACCGATCATAAGGGTAAGGGCAAATCCCTGAATTGGTCCTATTCCGTAGGTATAGAGCAGAAATGCTGCAGAGAGGGTGGTTACGTGCGAATCAAGAATTGATGAAAATGCACGATCATAACCCACTTCAATTGCGGATTTCAACGCCTTGCCACTATCAAGCTCTTCCCTTATGCGCTCATAGATAAGAACGTTTGCGTCAACGGCCATTCCAATCGTCAATACAATACCCGCAATACCCGGCAATGAAAGGGATGCATTAAACCCTGCCAATACTGAAAGGACAATGACGATATTAAGCACCAGAGCAATATCGGCTGCAATGCCGGCTTTTTTATAGTAGACCAGCATAAAAACGGAAACCGCAAAAAACGCCCAGGCAAGAGAAAGGACACCGGCACGGATATAATCTGCTCCAAGTGATGGTCCGACGGAACGCTCTTCAATAATGCGGACAGGAGCAGGTAAAGCACCGGCCTTGAGCACAATTTCAAGATCTTTTGCTTCTTCAAGGCTTTCAATACCATTGATAACTGAGTTACCGCTTGGAATTTTTGATTGGACGACTGGTGCACTGTAAACAGCGCCGTCAAGAACAATCGCAATACGCTTGCCGATATTTGCTCCGGTAATTCGAGCCCATTTTGAAGTTCCTTCAGAGTTCATGGCCATAAGCACTTCAGGCTGTACGCCTTGTGAACCAAAAGTTGCTTTGGCTTCAGTAATAACACCACCTGTCAACTCAGGAGTCTTTCTAACCAGGTAGATTGGAAAAAGCTTTTCGCCATTTTTACCAGTCTCCGGCTTAGCTGCAAGCAGGAGTTCTGTATCCTGAGGAAGCAGTGCCTGAATGTCACTCCGATGGAGCAGAGAGATTACAAAGTCCCTTGAGCGCTCGGTAGTATAGGCTGTTCCATTCTGAAAAACGCCAATGACATCATAAAGGGGTTTTGTAGATACCGGCCTGGCTGGAGCTGCTGCCGGAGCCTTAAGCTGCGATGAAACTGAAGGGGATGGTGAAGCAGCAGGTGCAGGAACACTCTGCTGTGCTGCACTGTTCTGAACTAGATAAGTGTTGAGTCTGTCAAGAGTCCTGACAAGTATTTCCGGATCACGGAGAAGCTTGAACTCAAGCTTTGCGGTTCCTTTCAGTAGATTTCTCACCCTGTTTTCATCTGAAACGCCGGGAAGTTCTATGATAAGTTTTCTGCTGCCCTGTGTCGTGATGACCGGTTCAGCAACACCATACTGATCAATACGGTTGCGGATGATTTCCTTTGCACGGTTCAGCGCATCTTCAGACTCCTTTTCCAGTTTTTTAACAATTTCCTGGTCTGAATTGCGAATGTCGTAAAAATACCGGCTCAGACGCATATTTTCATTTTTAAACTCGCCGGAGAGAATATCGAGCACTTTTGCATCGCTTTGAGAGGCCTTAGTCCTTACCGACTTCATAATTGCAGTAAACTTGGCATCTTTATTCCATGCTTTCTGCTCAAACAGATCCACCTGGTCAACCTCCATGACAAGATGCATACCACCTTTCAAATCGAGACCGAGTTTAAGGCTTTTTTTACGGGCATTTTCAATCTCATCACGATTACTCAGAGCATATTTAAGACTGTCCGGTGCTGATTTTATACTGTTAAGTTCTTTCGAAAGGGAGTAGTCGCGCCAGGTCGGCCACAAAGACCAAGCTGCCACCAGGGTAACAGCAGCAATAAGAAGAAGATTAAAACGTTTATTTTTCATTGATGGCATCACTTTTCGCTCGAATAGAAATAATTCAGCCAATATATAAAATGGGGTATTGATTATCTAACGATCTCCATCAGGCATATAAGCACCATCTGTACTTACCCGTGGACATCCTTTGCAGCTGATATTTCACCTGAGCACAGAGCCAAATCAGGTAAATAAGCGATTTGATGTCTTTGTAAAAAGCACGCTGAAGCGAAATACGATGAACAAGAAAACTTGCTTTGGTCATAGCGTTGGATCCCAACCTGGCAGAAAGGGCTGGGCGGACAGGCCATAATCCGCAAAGCATATCTTTAAAAAAGAACATGTATTATTATATATCATTGTTATTCCAACAGAGACAGTAAGATATTACTTTTATATTACACTTTCCCTCCATTTATTATAATATTTATACATGAAGGGCATAAAAGACATTTATTAGTATCTTCGGGACATAAATTATTAAGTCATTGATAAATGTTTCACGTGAAACAATTCACAACGAATGTACGATATAATAGTTGTCGGCGCTGGGCATGCAGGCTGTGAGGCCGCATTAGCCGCAGCCAGAACAGGCTGTTCCTGCCTGCTTATTTCTTCGGATCTTACGGCTGTTGCCCGAATGTCCTGCAACCCTGCCATTGGAGGAGTGGCGAAAGGTCAGATCACAAGAGAGATTGACGCTCTGGGGGGAGAAATGGCGAAAGCAATAGACGCAACAGGCATTCAGTTCCGTATGCTCAACAGAAGCAAAGGTCCGGCAATGCACTCGCCGAGAGCACAGGCAGACAAAACGATGTACTCTCATTACATGCGCAGTGTCATTGAGAAAGAATCGAATTTAGATCTACTGCAGGACACCGTCACAGGTATTGAAGCTGTTTCCGGAATATGCAAGGGAATAAACCTTACATCTGGACGAACCATTCGTTGTTCAGCTGTTATTTTAACGTGTGGAACATTTCTTAATGGGCTGATTCATATCGGGATGAATCATTATCATGGAGGTCGGACAATTGCAGAACCTCCCGTTTATGGACTTACAGAAAACCTTATCAATCTCGGTTTTTCATCAGGTCGATTAAAAACAGGGACACCGCCACGAATTGATGGCCGTAGTGTCGATTATTCTCAAGTTGAGGAACAGAGGGGAGACGATGAACCTGTCGTGTTTTCATTCACGACAAATCCTGTTGTACATTGCAGGCAGATAAGCTGCTTTGTTACGAAAACGACATTAGATACTCATGCCATCTTAAAAACGGGTTTCGACAGATCTCCCTTATTTACAGGAAAGGTGCAGGGTGTCGGCCCAAGATACTGTCCTTCTATTGAAGACAAGATATGTCGTTTTCCTGACAAGGAGAGTCATCACATATTTCTTGAGCCGGAGGGGCTTGACACTAATGAAATGTATGTTAACGGCTTTTCAACTTCACTGCCGGAAGATATACAAATGTCCGGACTGCAATCAATTCCCGGACTGGGTAATGTAAAAATGATACGTCCCGGTTATGCAATTGAATATGACTACTTCTTTCCTTACCAGATTAACCGAAGCCTGGAGACTAAACTTGTTGCAAACCTCTATTTTGCAGGACAGATTAATGGAACGTCTGGTTATGAAGAAGCCGCTGCACAGGGATTAATTGCGGGTATAAACGCCTCGCTCAAAATCCGCAACCTTCCACCGCTTCACCTGAAACGTTCTGACGCATATATTGGCGTCCTAATTGATGATCTGATTACGAAAGAAACAAATGAACCATATCGAATGTTTACATCATCTGCCGAGCATCGCCTAATGCTTCGTCATGACAATGCAGATATCCGTTTATATAACTTTGGATTCAATGCAGGACTTCTCGATATAGAGAAATTTTCGGTATGCGATAGCAAAGTCAATCACATTGAGATGCTTAAAGAGATTTGTCATGAAAAAAGAATTTTACCATTCGAAATAAACCCACTTCTTGTCGAACTTGGCTATCCTGCAGTCTCATTACCACAAAATGCCTCAACGTTACTGAAAAGGCCGGGCATTTACCTCCATATGCTGATTGAATTATCTTCTTCTTTTAAAGAAACGGTATACGAAGTCACTCATGACCAGTCAATTTTTGAGCAGGTTGATATTGACCTGAAATATCATGGTTATCTGAAACGAGATCTTTTAATGGCGGATAAAATCCTTCGCCTTGATTCTCATCAGATACCGGTATCTTTCAACTATGCCAACGTATCAGGACTTTCAAATGAGGGAAGAGAAAAATTACAAAAACATAAACCTGACACTATCGGTCAGGCCTCAAGAATTCTTGGTGTTTCTCCTTCTGATATTTCCGTACTGATGATACGTCTTGGCCGTTGAAAAGCCGGTTTTGTTTCACGTGAAACATTTTTCTTCCGTTTTCACTTTATAAGTAAATGTATTGTGCTCTTATGGAGAACATTATTAATGAAATAGTGAATAACTATCTTCTGTTTGGCAAGGATAAAGAGGAGGGGATTGTCGGCGCTTACCAGCTCTCTGACACCCATATCAGGGTTTTCAACAGGGACAAGGATAAAGTCAGTTTTCATGATGAACCGTTTTTTCCGTTTTTTTTCTTTTCAGACAGTTCGCTGCTTGATGGATTTGTCCCTGAGGACAAAGAAAAATTCTGGATTGTAAAGCTCGGCGGTTCGAATTTTTATCAGTGCCTGTCTATTTTTAAAAACTGGAAATCATATCGTGGCGCAATTGATTATATCAACAACAGAACTCTGGAAACGCATTCTGATACCGCACACGATATTTCTGCTTTCGATAACAACTCTCATATCTATAACAAAGGTGACGCTGTCACACAATATCTCCTTCAAAGCGGAAAAACCTTGTTTAAAAGTATGATTTTTGATGACCTCTATAGAATGCAGCTCGATATAGAGACTAATTACAATCCCATTAAAAATATTACTGGCAATTCCGGCTTTGCTGATGATGAGGTGATTATTATTTCTCTTTGTGACAGTCGTGGCTGGGAACAGGTTCTTCATTCCAAAGGCAGAGACGAAAAATCTCTTCTTCTGGAGCTTATAGCCTTGATATCAGAAAAAGATCCGGATGTTATTGAAGGACATAATATTTTCAGTTTTGATCTTGCTTACCTGCAGAGAAGATGTGAACGGTATGGTATTCCTTTCAGAATAGGCCGTAACGGTCTTATACCAAAAACTTTCCCCGCAAGCATCCGTTTTGCTGAAAGAAGTATTGATTATCCGTTTTTTGATGTTCCCGGAAGACATGTTATCGATACACTGTTTCTTGTCCAAGCTTATGATATTTCTAAACGGTCAATGCAAAGTTATGGTTTAAAATCTGTTGCTAAACATTTCGGCTTTGCTTCACCTGATCGAACATATGTTGATTATAACGATATAGCAGAACTGTGGAAAAATAATCATGAAGTACTGCTTGCATATGCACTTGATGATGTTCGGGAAACAAGAGCGTTATCGTCATTGCTGTCGGGTAGTAATTTTTACCTCGCACAAATGCTGCCCTATACGTATGCAATGACATCGAGAATAGGACAGGCCGCAAAAATTGAGGTACTTCTTGTGAGAGAATATCTTCGTCGTAAGCAATCAATTCCTAAGCCATCTTCTGGTCAGCAGCATGCAGGTGGATATACTGAAGTATTTCTAAAAGGTATTCTTGGTCCGATTGTCTATGCAGATGTAGAGTCGCTTTATCCTTCCATTATGCTTTCATACAATATCTGCCCGAAAAGTGATAATTTGAAGGTATTTCCAATTATTCTCAACGATTTGAAAGAACTTCGTTTCAAAGCGAAAGATAAAGCACGGGAACAAAAAGCTCTCAGTAACAAAACGCTTGCTAATAATTTTGGTGCAATGCAGAGTTCTTTCAAGATTCTGATCAATGCCATGTATGGTTATTTAGGATATGGGGGAGGGATTTTTAATGACTTCGATGAAGCTGACAAGGTTACGTCAACAGGACAAAATATTGCTAAAAGAATGATTTATGAGTTTGAATCAAGAAACTGCAAGGTTATCGAAGTTGATACTGATGGTATTCTTTTTGTCCCTCCACCTGACATTGTTACTGAATCAGCCGAAAAAGAACTTGTTCAAAATGTTTCTGTTCTCATGCCAGAGGGAATAAATATCGGTTTTGATGGGAGATACAAAAAAATGATCTCCTATATGAAGAAGAACTATGCTCTTCTTGGTTATGATAACATCATGCTGCTTAAAGGCTCCTCTCTTACAAGCAGAAGCGGGGAGAAATTCGGCAGAGATTTTGTCAGAAGAGGATTTGAAACACTGTTGACTGAAGATATCAATGGTCTTCATGATTTATTTATCGAGTACAGAAATAAAATACTCAATCATGAACTTGATGTTTCGGAGTTTTCAAAGACGGAAACACTTAAAAACTCTTTAGAACAATATCTGGCTGATGTAAAAAACGGTAAAAGATCAAAATCAATTACCTATGAAATAGCCATAAAAGCAGGATTGGGAATTACAAAAGGAGACAGGATAACCTATTATGTATCAGGAAGCGGTACTGGCAGCTCTTCTTATGATAAGGGAAAACTTGCTGCTGATTGGAATAAAGATATACCTGACGAAAACACATATTTCTATCTAAAACGCCTTGATGAACACTGTCAGAAGTTTCTTCCTTTTTTTAAGCCGCAGGATTACAGTACCATTTTTTCGGCAGATACACTCTTTTCTTTTTCTGCTGATGGTATTGAGCTTTTAAGGGAAATCCGGCATACCGAGACAAGTGATCTGGGCGGTGAAATACCTTTTTGACTTGCATAGACTGTTCATCATTTGCATATAGAGCACAGGAACTGTAGAGGCCCTATATCGGTAGTATTATGTATAAACTGAATTTTTTAATGTATTCCAAGAAAACAAGATGTCAGACAATAAAGTACTTCCCATTACAAGTGATGTCAGTTGGATAGGTGTTCTGGATCCCGGTCTTATCACGTTCGATATTGTGATGGAAACAAAATACGGAACCACCTATAATTCCTATTTTATCAATGCCGAGAAAAAAACAATTATAGAAACAACAAAAGAAAAGTTCTGGCCAACTTATCTTGATAAAATAAAACAAGTTGTTGATCCTGCTGCCATTCAATACATCATTGTTGACCACACCGAGCCTGATCATTCAGGAAATGTCAGAAATCTGCTCGCTTTAGCACCAGAAGCCACTGTTGTAGGAAGTGGAAATGCTATAAAATTTCTTCGCGATCAGACAGGTCATGATTTTAAATCTATGGTTGTCAAAACAGGTGATTCACTCAGTCTCGGTAATAAAACCCTGCATTTTATTCTTGCTCCAAACCTTCACTGGCCTGACACTATATACACCTGGCTTGAGGAAGACCAGATTCTCTTTACCTGCGACTCTTTTGGATCACATTTCTGTCAGGAAGAGATGTTTGATGATGCTGTCGGTAATTTTGACGATGCTTTTACCTACTACTTTGATTCCATATTGAGACCATTCAGCAAATACATGCTGCTGGCAATTGAAAAAATCAAGTCCCTTGATATCAGAATCATCTGTCCTGGTCATGGTCCAATCCTGAGAAGTCATTGGAAAAAATACGTTGATCTTTCTTTTACGTATGCGACGACAGCTATCGCACTTCCTCAAGACAAGAATATCCTTATAGCCTATGTCTCTGCTTATGAAAACACAGGCATGCTGGCAGAAAAGATAGCTGACGGCTTAAGACAATCTTGTGACTTCAATATTGATATCTGTGATATTGAATCAGTGCCTTTTCTATCACTCGAGGATAAACTGGCACACTGTTCAGGAATTATTGTAGGATCGCCTACAATAAACCAGAACATTCTGCCTCAGATTTATCAGCTTTTCGCCGCTATTAATCCTATCCGTGACAAGGGTAAACTAGGTGCAGCATTCGGCTCTTTTGGATGGAGCGGTGAAGCAGTAAAGATGATTGAAACTAATTTCTCAATGCTGAAGCTGAAGGTATTTGATCAGAACGTAAGAGTGAAGTTCAAACCTCATGATGAGGAATTTGCGCTTTGCAACGCTTTCGGGAAGGCTTTTGCAGAAAAAATGATTGAAATGTATCAGCTCAGCTGTGACCTTTAAGGTGTTTTTGTTTTGAGCTGTAGTGTTGACGCATTACAGCTCGTTTTACTTAAAAATAATATCTTTGACCATCTGGCTTTTTAAAGCCTGGTTAAGTTTAGTCAGGATATCTTTTTTACGGAAATTCAGCTCCATTCTCCATGAGGGATTTTTAACCTTGATAAATAACTGTCCATTGGTAAATCTCTCTATGGAAGTTGCGTTTGCTATTGTTTCTCCTGCTACAGTATCCCATATCTGAAGTGTTTTGTACTGCTTGTATGCCTCATCAAATCCTAATGAATAACACATATCGCCAAGTACAGCAGATATTTTTTTTGGATCGCTTGTTCTTGACACGATTTTTCTGTACTAATTTTTTCCAAAAGATTCTATTGAGCGGGCGGTCATATTCGAATACTCTTTTTTAACAGCAGAGGTAATAATGGTTTGTCCGTACGTTTCGAGTATCCTCAATATATCTTCTGCCCGTTTTTCATCGAGTTCACTGAATACATCATCAAGGAGAGAGATAGGCTTTTCTCCAATGATTTCAGAAAAAAAACGGTGCTGTGATAGTTTAAGACAAATAAGAAATGTTCTCATCTGACCTTGCGATGCATATTTTTTTATTTCTTTCTCATTGAGCAAAAAGAGAAGATCATCCCGGTGTGGTCCGATCAGGGTCTGTGTACGGGCTATTTCCTGTTTTGTTATCTGTTGAAATTTGTTAGTGATAAGAGAGTAAAGCTCTTCAAGAGAGGGATCTTCACTGATTTTCCCTGCGGAACACCGGTATAGTATTGAGGGATCTTCGTTGATCATGAGACGTGCATAAACTTCCTTG
The DNA here is from genome assembly GCA_903940125.1 of uncultured Chlorobiaceae bacterium. GTDB lineage: Bacteria > Bacteroidota > Chlorobiia > Chlorobiales > Chlorobiaceae > Chlorobium. The sequence goes on from CAJAJL010000067.1 coordinate 40,921, forward strand.
AACTGATACAAAAAAAGTGATAGAAATTTTGTCCTTGCATAAATAAGTGATGCTGCAAGTTTCGTCAACTGTTCAGTCCATAAGGAGAGCATGTCACTATAGACCTCGTTCTGTTCATTCATATGCATGAGAACAGCATTTCTCTGCAGAAGCACCCTTCTGTATGCCAAAAGGTCATCCAGGTATCTTCGATCGGTCTGACTGATGGTATTATCGATAAAACGTCTTCTTTCTGCAGGTGCACCATTCACTATAACAATCTCCTGTGGAGAAAAAGTAATGCATGGCACCCTGCCGATATGTTGTGAAAAAGGTTTTATCTCACTGTGGTTGACTATTATCTGTTTTTCTTTTTCTTTTGTAAATGTTATTTTTACATTAATATCACCTTCTTTATCATCACAGAAAATACTGTTCAGTATAAAGTAGTCTTTAGAAAAAGAAAGAGAGTCATTGTCGGTGGCGCCAACAAATCCTTTTGTCAGCGCACAAAAATGTATACCCTCAAGAATAGAGGTTTTTCCCGATCCATTTGGTCCATGCAAGAGATTAATTCCTGCTGAAGGGTCAAACCTCAAAAACCTGTGATTTCTGAAATTTTCATAGGTGATGCTCTTCAGTCTCAATAATTTCCTCCACTCATCAACTATTTATTCTGACAGGCATAACCAGTATTATTAGTTTGTCATCTTCCTCTTCCTTATGCGGCTTGAAAATTACAGCTGTCGTTGGACTTTTAAGCTCAATGCGAATCTCATTATCATCAAGATGTGCCAGAGCTGCTTCGATAAATCTTGAATTAAACCCTATGGTGATAGTATCTCCGCTGTAGGTGCAGTTCAGTTCTTCCTGGGCAGCCTCACCTTCATTGGTATTTTCCGCCATGACCTTCAGGAGTTGTCCCTCTATGACCATTTTTATGTCGCCTATACTCGAAAAACGACCAACGCGCCTTACTGAATCGTAGATTGCGGAACGGTCAATGATAAGATGTTTATCATGTTCTATTGGAATAACCGCATCGTAGTTCGGATATGGCTCAACAATAAGTGCTGCATCAAGAACAATATTGCCAGAGATAAAACGCACAAATCTGCGATCAGCATCAATGCTCATCGTTACGGATTCGTTTTGAAAAAGTTTCTGAATAATTGAGAGCACTCTTGCCGGTACTACAAACTTCTGCTTTTCATCTACCTCTATGGATGAATTCTTTCTGCATCTTACCAGCCGATGCCCGTCTGTTGATACCCCTGTGAGTGTTGTTCCTTCAAGTTCAAATAATACACCCATCATGGCAGGCCTCATGCCATCTACACTGCAGGCAAAAAGTGTTTTCTGTATCAGGTCAAGGAGTTCTGCTGTAACAAGTTCAAGTGAAAGATTATAAGTTTTTTCGTGTTTCTCCGGTTTACTCTCAAACTGGCAGGGTATTTTGTATTTTCCCTTGTCCGTAGAGATATGCACAGTACCATGATCACTTATTTCCTGTCGTTCAATAACAAAGGACACGGAGGTATCATACATACTCCTGAGAAAATCCTGCAATGTTCTGGCCTTGATACCAATATGACCATTGTCAGTTGTATCAACCTCGCTTTTTGCCGTTATGGACAGTTCTCCATCAGTAGCAAATAGAGTAAGCGATCCTGATTCTATGGATAAGTGAATGTTTTCAAAACGCGCATCAATGGCTTTTGCTGGAATTGCCTGCGCTACTTTACTGACAGCGTCCTGCAGTTGACGAATTGAGGATGTTAATTTCATCTGCTACAACTTTTACTATTATTTTTTAAAATTATGTTGTTGTTGTTGTCTGTGTTGATATCTGGATAACCCGCGGTAAATCATTTGTATTTTATTTTACAGTAATACTTTAACTACCATATTCTTTCTTGTTCGATTGTTGATAACCTGTATGATGCGGTTGTTAAGGTTTGTGTACAGTATGTTGACTGTTATTATTCTTTTACAACAGTGTTGATAATGTGCAGGTTGTCAAGAGGTAGTCTACATCTCGCCAACACTTTGTACACATCCTGCATTACATGGAACTGATCTCAATCCTTTTTTTGATCTCCTCAATTCTTTTTCGGTCTTCTGTAACTGATTCCACGCGTTTTGCTATCGTGTTGACGGCATGGATAACTGTGGAGTGGTCTCTTCCTCCGAAATGAAGTCCTATTGTTTTCAATGAGGATTCAGTAAGATGTTTTGCAAGATACATGGCGATCTGACGACCAACAGCAATTTCCTTTTTTTTAGATTTTCCTTTCAAGTCATTAGGAGTAATTGAAAGGTAAGAACAGACTGATTTTTCGATAGTGTCAAGCGTCAAACGTTTTGTTGTATGACGGATGATGTCTTTAAGGGTAGTTTTTGTAAAGTCAAGATCAATTTCCTTGTTGTCAAGCGATTGTGCGGCAAGAAGTTTTACGATGCACCCCTCAAGTTCTCGCACATTCTCAGTGATATTGGTAGCTATAAATTCTATAACAGTTTCGTCAAGATTAACGCCGCTTTGGTGTAACTTACTAAGAATAATAGCTTTACGTGTCTCGTAATCGGGAGGTTGGATATCTGCGGACAGTCCCCAGTTAAAGCGTGATATCAGTCGATCTTCTATTCCTTTTATCTCTTTTATAGGCCTGTCAGCAGAGAGTATAATTTGTTTGTTGGATTGATGCAACGTGTTGAAAATATGAAATATTTCCTCCTGCGTTTTTTCTTTGCCTGAAAAGAACTGGATATCGTCGATAATGAGGACGTCAATAGAGCGGTAGAAAGAGGAGAATTCCTGGATTTTACCGTTCTGAATTGCGTTGACAAAGTCGATAGCAAATTTTTCACTTGAAACATAAAGCACTCTTTCCGAAAGTCTGTTTTCCCTGACGCTATTACCGATAGCCTGCATCATATGGGTTTTGCCAAGTCCCACGCCGCCATAAATAACAAGCGGATTAAAGGCATTCTGTCCCGGACTCTGGGCTACTGATTTCGATGCCGCAAAAGCGAGAGAGTTGCAGTCGCCTCTGATGAGGGTATCAAACGTATATTTGATGTTGAGATGGGTTTCAAAGCGGGCAAGGTTGCGTTCAAAGTCTTCAGTAAGTTTTGAGCGGGCAGCAGCAGGAATGCCTGATGAGGTAAAATCACCATTCATGGAGTTTTGATGCGGTAACTCTATTGTTACCGGTTGGCCTTGTGATTTATCCATGACAATTGAATACATCAGCCTTGCTTCGGGACCAATCACGTTTTTAAGGGCTTCTTTTAAAAAAGAAGAGTAATTTTCTTCAATCCACTCGTAAAAAAACTGGCTTGGAACTTCAATAGTCAATTCACTGCCTGAAAAGCTGAGAGGTTTGATTGGAAAAAACCAGGTTTTAAACGCAAGAGGGTTTATTTTTTCTCTGATAGCATTAAGACATGCGTCCCAGACTTGCTGTGACATTGAGCTCCCTTTCTGTGTCATTGTCTGCGGATAATCCGGAAACACTTTTGGTGTAACTTCGAGCATAAAAGAAAGGTATTTGAGAGGTGTAAGTCAGGATTGTCGAATCTATCAACATTTACTGTTCACAAGTTAGTGTTTTAAGTGGATAAAAAACAATTTCGTTTATGAAAATGCTTTCCTATGGAGGCGTGTGCGCAGGCAGGGTTTTCAACAGGTTAACGTTTTGTTTTTATATCCATTAACGGGTCTGTACGGAAAATTTGTCAACATGTGTTGATTCTTTTGACTGCAGCGTTTCCGCTGTGTGCGGGATGGTTGAGAAATTTTATCCACAAGTTGTCAACACTGTTGACAACTTGTGGCACTGATATTTTTTTTACGACATAAGGTGCTTTTTTTTGTATAGAAAGGATCGGATTTTGTGGTAAATATCCTGGAGGTAATTGATGAATTTGTTAATGAGTGTTCATTATGCTAAATTACGCGCCCTGTATTTTGAATTACTAATAAGTTTGGAGCTATAAGCGATGAAAAGAACCTTTCAGCCTCGGAATAGAAAAAGAAGAAACAAGCATGGTTTCAGACAGAGAATGGCCACAAAGAACGGACGGAAAGTTCTCTCTGCAAGAAGAGCCAAAGGTCGTCACTCTCTTTCTGTAAGCAGTGCTATGGGGACGGCAGGTCAGTAAATGACTGCACTGTCAACCTTCCGCGTTGACTCATGAAAAAAATTGCTCCTTCACGCTTTGAATAGGTTACCCGTCCATTCTCTGCGAAAGCATGAGATTTTGAGGAAAAAAATACTGATTTCACTCTTGTTCAGGAGGGGAAAAAGTTTGAAAGGCGATTTTTTAAAAATGGTGTATGCCTCTCTCAATCCCGAGAACAATTGCGTTACCGGGATTCCATCGATTCTTTTTGCTGTGAGCAAAAAGACCGTCCCGTCATCTGTTAAGCGCAACAGGATAAAAAGAATGATGAGAGAAGCCTACAGGATAGAAAAATCGAGTGTGGAACTAAGGATGGGGGTTCATCACGAAGGCCGTGCTTCTGAACAGCTTTGCATTGCTTTTCTTTATACCGGCAGAAAAAAAACTTTTCCAAATCTTGACGCATTCAGAGAGGAAATCAGCAGGTTGTTGCATAATATGACCTTTTCATGAAAGGGTGCAGTAGAGATGATAAAGGATGAGAGAGCATGAGTAGCTGGATGTTTTTTAATCAGGTGCCGATTTTGCTGATAAAATTTTATCAGGCATTTCTTTCGCCTTTGCTTGGTCCGTCCTGCAGATATTTTCCTACCTGTTCAAGTTATGCTCTTGAAGCTTTTCGGCAGCATAACTTTTTTTATGCCTCATGGTTGACTGTCTGGCGCATTCTGCGATGTAATCCCTTTTCAAAGGGAGGGTTTGACCCGGTGCCAGTAAATAAAAAACGATTTTCATAGTTAAAAAAGTGAGTGGTAATGGATAGAAATTCAGTAACTGGTCTTGCGCTTATTGGCTTGATCATGATTGTCTGGCTTCAGTTTATGTCGCCGGAGAAAAAGCTGGTAAAACCGGCAACTGCCGTGAAAACGGAGAAGGTTGAACGGCAGGTTCAGGCAGCACAGCTTGTCCATGCCCCAGTTGCAGAAGATTATGGAGTTTTTGCGCCGGCAGCCGGTGGTAAAGAGCAACTGCTGAAGGTTGAAAATGACATGTTTCGCGCAACACTTTCAACAAAAGGCGCTACTCTTAAGTCTCTGGTGCTGAAACAGCATCTGGACAGCAACCACAAAGCGTTTGACCTGATCAGCAACGATAAGAATGGTGCACTTTCACTTCTTTTTTTAACAAAGGAAGGCAAAAAAATTGATACGCGTGACCTGTATTTCCGCAACGTAACACTTGATACTCTTCGGACTATCAGCGGCAAGGAGAGTTATGCTGTACACTATCACCTTGATGTTTCTCCCCGGCAGGCTATTGATATTACCTATCTTTTCGCTGGAAACAGTTATAAGGTGGACTATGACGTCAAGCTGACAGGGTTTGGCAATGCGCTTGCCGGCAATGAGTATCAGCTCCAGTGGGATGGCGGTCTTGCATACTCTGAAAAAAACCGGCAGGATGAGGCTCAGAGTGCCATTGCAAGTGCGTACCTCGGCGGAAGTATGGTAAAGTTGGCGGCAAGCAAGGAGAATCAGGCTTATCGTGAAGAGCAGTCAGGTGAAGCCAAATGGGTTGCTGTCCGCAACAAGTATTTTGTTGCAGCCCTTATTCCTCAGGGACGCACTGAAGGCATTTTCCTTGATGGAAAGAAAAAGGCAGCTGATTTTGCGGATTACGTTGTAGCCTTGAAAATGGGTGTTCCATCTACCGGCAGTGTTGTCGATAACAAGTTCAGTATATATCTCGGGCCGCTTGATTATAATACAGTCAAGGCGCAGAAGGTGGATCTTGAAAAAATAATGGACTTTGGATGGGACTGGCTGACAAGACCGTTTGCGGAGTTTATCATATTACCGGTCTTCAGCTGGCTGAATACGTTTATCAGTAATTACGGCCTGATAATCATCATTTTCGCACTCCTGATCAAGCTTATAACCTACCCGCTTTCAATGGCTTCCACGAAGTCAATGAAGAAAATGTCGGCTCTTCAACCTGCTCTCAAAGAGCTTCAGGAAAAGTACAAGGATAATCCTGCAAAACTGCAGAGTGAGCTGGGCCGAATTTACAAGGAAGCAGGGGTGAACCCGCTTGGTGGCTGTTTACCGGTGCTGCTGCAGATGCCGTTGCTCTATGCCATGTTTTATGTTTTCCGTTCGTCCATTCAGCTCCGTCAGCATGGACTGCTTTGGGTAAAGGATCTGTCGATTCCTGATTCTATTCTGGATTTCGGCTTCAGCATCCCCATGTATGGTGATCATATCGCGGTGTTTCCGATTCTTATGGCCGTGACCGTTTTTGTACAGCAGAAAATTACACCTACGACTCAGACCAATGAGCAGATGAAAGTGATGATCTACATTTTTCCTGCCATGATGCTGCTGTTTTTTAATAATATGCCTGCTGGTCTTGGCCTCTACTATCTGATGTTTAACATATTCAGTGTTGCCCAGCAGTTTTATATCAATAAAACCACTACGGCTGACGATCTGCCTAAAGTTAACCTCGGGACTTCTTCAAGCTCGTCCTCGAAACAGAAAAAAGGGGGAGCTAAAAAGTAAAACTGCATTATGGCGCTGATTGAGCAGGCTGATGTATGGCTGTTCCAGCTGCTGAACCTTCATCTGGTTCATCCGGCAGCCGATGATCTTATGGTGTTTCTGACCAGAGAGAGGCTGTCCGGACATATTTTTTTACTCGCAGCTCTGTTTATTGCTGTCAGGAGGGGAAAAGAGGGCTTTGTCATTATCTGTTTCGCGCTTCTTGCTGTCGGCCTCTCTGATTTTATCGCATCCGGCATTTTTAAACCTCTTGTTCAGCGGACCCGGCCATGCTTTGCTTTGGAGCATGTACGTCTGCTTATCGACCAGCCGGACAGCTATTCGTTTGCATCGTCTCATGCGGCTAATTCCGCCGCTGTTGCCTCCATCATCTGGATATTCTTTCACCGGGGCGTCCTGGTTGAAAAGCTTTTTACCATCACCATGATTTTCTATGCGCTCGCCGTTGCGTTTTCGCGGGTCTATGTGGGCGTTCACTACCCGGGAGACGTCCTTGCAGGGCAGTTGATCGGAGTATGCAGCGCTACAGTTGTCTATCTGCTGGTTACGTGGTTGTGGAAAAATCTTATCCAGCCCCGTTTCCAGCGTCAACGGAGCTGCAGCAATGGCTGAAGAGTATTGGGGAATTGATCTTGGCGGCACAAAAATCGAGGCGGTGGTGATTGACCGATCCATGAAGCCTCTTGTACGCCGACGGATTCCTTCCGAAGCCTCCGGAGGCTACCGTCACATTCTTGAGCGCATCAGGCAGCTGGTTGGGATGATCTCTCAGGAATCGGGCTTTGCGCTCCCGGAGGTGATCGGCATCGGCACCCCCGGCCGGTATGACACGGTATTGGGCGTCATGAAAAATTCCAATACGGTATGCCTGAATGGCTGCGATGTGAAACGTGATCTTGAAGGGGTTCTAAAAAGACGAGTTGCCATCGAAAACGATGCCAACTGTTTTGCCCTTGCAGAATCCCTTCTTGGCACAGCTGCACCACTCATGCGCGACACAACAAAGACAGCTTTCGGCATTATTCTCGGTACCGGCGTTGGCGGAGGAATTGTCTGCCACGGGAATGTGCGGCACGGTGCTCATGGTATTGCCGGTGAATGGGGGCATAATGAGCTGATTCCGGGGGGAGAACCATGCTATTGCGGCAGGCGCGGATGTGTGGAGACGGTTATTGCGGGTCCTGCGCTTGAGCGGTTTTATAAAAAACTCAGTGGATGCTTCAAGCCGCTGGAGCAAATCTCTGCAGACGCCCGTTCTGATCCTGCGGCAGCGGAAACGATTGAACGCCTGCTCTTTTATTTCGGTAAAGCACTGGCACAGGTGCTCAATATCCTTGATCCTGATGTCTGCATTCTCGGTGGCGGGGCAGGACAGGTTGAACAGCTCTATGCAAAAAAAACAGTAAAAGCCATTGAACGGCATCTCTTCAACAGCGAACTCAGAATTCCACTCCTTCGCCCCCTTCTCGGCGACAGTGCCGGTGTTTTCGGCGCCGCGTTGCTTGCCTCTTCCGGCAGGATATAAATCCAGGACTTTTTCAATCCCCACGCATTTTTTTATTGGTTATGGCAAACATGCTGAAAATAAATTGCATAAAAGAACGATCGTTCTTAAATTAATGCCAATCATTCAAGGATACCGTATCATGGCCAGAACCAAGAAAGTCACCACACACGAAATACTGGATGCAATTGAGCGGGTTGTCGTAAAGCTCGGGGTATCACGCTTATCTATTGATGCTGTGGCCCAGGAGGCGGGAATCAGTAAATCCCGAGTTGTGTATGACTACAAATCCAAAACGGCCCTTCTTGAAGCACTTATCGATCGTCAGTTTCAAAGGGATAAAGAGCGTATCGGGATGCTTGTCCGGGAATGTGCCGAATCTCCCCATCCGGAGCTTTTCGCACGTATCAAACTGGCAGAGCAAGCTCCGGATGACATTGAACGAGCAGTTGCAATGGCCGTATCCTCCTCGATGTCAAGTGAAGTCTCTCTCCAGCGGAAGATGCGGGAATGGACCGTTCATGACCTGAAAGCCATGGAAGCTGGAGAAAAACCTGAAGCCGCCCGCATAGTCTATTTTGCCCTGATCGGATTTAATTGCCATGAATGGTTCGGCCTGGTCAACTGGAGCAGCCAGGAGCGGTTTTCGTTTCTGGAGGGTATCCGGGCGATGTATGCAAGTCATCCCGAGAGTCAAGCACCAACCACACACACCACATAAAGGATAAGCTCAATCATGAAAAGGTCTTATATCATTGCAGGCTTGCTTGTCGTCTCGATTGCCGCCTGGTACCTCTGGCAGAAAAGTTCGCCAGGCAACCGCATGGGTTCAGACTTTAAACCGGAGGTCAGTGTTGTAACCATGAAGGCCGAGCCTGTGGTATTGACCAAAGACCTTCCGGGCCGAACCTCGGCCATACGGGTCGCGGAGATACGCCCTCAGGTCAGTGGTATTGTCACCAAGCAATTTTTCGTGGAAGGCAGTCTGGTCAAGCAAGGTCAGCAACTCTATCAGATTGACTCCGCTCCGTATCAGGCAGCTTATAACAGCACCCGCGCCAACCTCGGCAAAGCCGAAGCAAACGTCAAGTCGGTCCAGGCTAAGGCAGCTCGATATACCGAGCTGGTGACAATCGGCGGGGTCAGCAAACAGGAGTATGATGACGCAAAGGCAAGCCTTGCCCAGGCCCAGGCCGATGTCGCCATCGCCAAGTCTGATGTTGCGACTGCCAGAATCAACCTTGACTATACCAAAGTCATGTCTCCGATTTCCGGACGTATCGGGCAATCGAAAGTGACGGAAGGGGCGCTGGTCAATGCCAATCAGTCTGTGGCTCTGGCTGTTGTTCAGCAGCTTGACCAGATCTATGTGGACGTTTCCCAGTCGAGTGAGGAACTGATGCTCCTGCGAAAGCATCATCCGGACCTGAAGAGCGGGGCGCCCGTTCGCCTTCTGGTAGACGGCAAACCAGTTGGCCAGCCGGGCAAGCTGAAATTTTCGGATGTGACGATCAACCAGGGCACCGGAACGGTTCTGCTTCGGGTGCTGTTTCCCAATCCCAACCACGAGTTGCTCCCCGGCATGTTTGTCCATGCACGTCTGGAGCAATGGAAAGACGAACAGGTGATTCTTGTTCCACAGAAATCGGTGAGCCGAAATGTTGACGGCACAGTTTCGGTATGGGTTGTCGGGAAAGACGGCCAGGTGAATCAACGTCCGATCGGAGTTTCGGAAATCATCGGAGATAAATGGATGGTCACGAGTGGACTCAAGTCCGGTGAGAAGGTCGTTTATGAAGGTATCATGAAAATTCAACCAGGCATGAAGGTGAAAACAGTAGAGGCTGCACAACCTGCCGTTCCTGTCAGATAATTTCATTCATTCAAGTAATCTCTCGCTCATGTCCAGATTTTTCATTGACCGACCCGTGTTTGCGTGGGTGATCTCCATCTGTATTATGCTGGGGGGGTTCATTGCCATACAGACCCTTCCGGTTGAACAGTATCCACGCATTGCGGCGCCAACCATCAACATTAACGCTTCCTACCCGGGAGCTTCTGCCGAAGCGGTCGAAAACAGCGTGACGCAGGTTATTGAACAGGCGCTGACCGGCCTTGACCATCTCCGTTATTTTGGTGCAGGCAGCGATTCCAACGGTAATGTCACCATTACCTTGACATTCGAGCCGGAAGTCAACCCTGATATAGCCCAGGTTCAGGTACAGAACAAGTTGCAATCCATCATGTCAAACCTCCCGCAGCAAGTCCAGCAGCAAGGATTAAAAGTCACCAAAGGGGACACCGGGTTTCTGATGGTTGTCGGTGTCTACTCGGCCGATGGTCGCGTCGATGAATTCACCATGAACGATTTCCTGAACTCCAAAATACTTGATCCGCTGAGCCGCGTCCCCGGTGTAGGAAACATTCAGGTGTTCGGTCAACCTTATTCCATGCGAATCTGGCTTGATCCCTACAAGCTTGCCAGTTTCAACCTCACGACCACCGAGGTACAGGCGGCGATAAGCGCCCAGAACGCTGATGTTTCTGCCGGTCAGCTGGGTGGAACGCCATCGGTACCGGGACAACAGCTGAACGCCACAATTTCAGCCCAATCCCGACTTAAAAGCGTTGATGATTTTAAAAAAATCATGCTGAAGGTTAATACCGACGGTTCCCAGGTTCGCCTCAAGGATGTCGCTCGCATCGAACTTGGAGTGCAGAACTATGATATGACAACACGCTTCAATGGCAAATCCGCAGCCGGCATGGCAATAACTCTTGCGACCGGGGCCAATGCCCTGAATACCGCCAACCTGGTGAAAGCCAGAATGGAAGAACTGAAGCCGTTGCTGCCGCCCGGAGTTCAAGTCGTTTTCCCGTTCGATACGGCGCCCTTTGTCAAGACTTCGATCGAAGGCGTCGTTCATACCTTGTTCGAGGCAATTATTCTTGTGTTCTTCGTGATGTTTCTGTTTCTGCAGAATTTTCGTGCGACTCTGGTTCCCACAATCGCGGTGCCTGTTGTGCTTTTGGGTACCTTTGGAGTCATGGCGGCTTTCGGGTTCTCTATAAACACCCTCAGCATGTTCGCCATGGTGCTTGCTATCGGATTGCTGGTGGATGACGCAATTGTTGTGGTCGAAAACGTTGAGCGCATTATGGAGGAGGAACAACTCTCCCCTCTGGAGGCCACCAGAAAATCCATGCAGCAGATCTCAAGTGCCCTGATCGGAATAGCCCTTGTGCTTTCGGCGGTATTTGTGCCAATGGCCTTCTTTAAAGGCTCCATCGGCACGATTTTCCGTCAGTTCTCGATTACCATCGTTTCGGCCATGCTCCTCTCTGTTCTGGTAGCCCTGATCTTGACGCCGGCCCTTTGTGCCAGCCTCCTCAAGCCGAAGCCAAAGAGCGAGCATCTATCCCGCAAAGGCATCGTCGGACGTTTCTTTGCCTGGTTCAATGCGTTGTTCAATGTCAACCGCGAACGATATGTCAAAGGAGCGATGGTCATGACCGGCAATGTCAAACGCTCGCTGTCAGCTTTCATATTGGTCGTGCTGCTGCTGGGCATCGTCTTATGGCGTATTCCGACCTCGTTTCTACCTGAAGAAGACCAGGGGTTCATGTTCGTTCAGCTTTCCACCCCATCAGGAGCGACGAAGGAACGGACACTCGAAAGTGTGAAAGTCATGGAAAAGTACATGCTCAACCAGGAAAAAGATGTCGTTGAAAGCATTTTCAGTGTTACAGGCTTCAGTTTTGCCGGTCAGGGCCAAAACTCGGCCATGGGCTTCGTACAACTGAAAGACTGGAGTGAACGCAAAAAAAAGGGACAAGATGTCGCCTCAATAGCCGGACGGACCATGGCAGCCCTGTCAAGTGTCAAGGACGCCATGATATTTGCATTTTACCCGCCCGCCGTCATGGAGCTTGGCAATGCTTCAGGTTTTGATTTCCAACTGCTTGATCGTAAAGGCAAAGGTCACGAGGCGCTGATGAATGCCCGAAATCAGTTACTGGGCATGGCTGCAAAAAATCCCGCACTGATCGGAGTGCGACCCAACGGTCTTGAAGATGTTCCTCAATACAAGATTGACATCGACCACGAAAAGGCCAGCGCCTTCGGTCTTTCCATTGCTGACATCAATACCACACTGCAGACTGCATGGGGATCTTCCTATGTCAATGATTTTATTCATGATGGCCGCATCAAGAAGGTATTCATGCAGGGTGATGCTCCATTCCGCATGAACCCTGCAGATGTCAACAGCTGGCACATCCGGAACGCCAATGGAGATATGGTGCCCTTCTCTGCATTTTCCACTGGCCGCTGGAGTTTCGGTTCGCCGAAGCTGGAGCGTTTCAATGGCATATCGTCGGTCAATATCCAGGGAGCTTCAGCTCCAGGTGTAAGTTCAGGTGATGCGATGGCTGTATTGACGCAATTGGCACTGAAGCTTCCTGAAGGATTTGGTATCGAATGGACTGGTCTGTCCTACGAAGAGCGGGCAGCCGGCCAGCAAACACTACTGCTCTATGCTTTCTCATTGCTTTTTGTTTTCCTCTGCCTTGCAGCTCTTTATGAAAGCTGGACCGTGCCGCTGGCCGTCATGCTGGTGGTGCCGCTTGGTGTTCTTGGAACGGTTCTCGCAACTTTCCTTGCAGGTCTCTCAAACGATGTCTACTTCAAAGTGGGCCTGCTGACCACGGTAGGCCTTACTGCAAAAAATGCCATCCTTATTGTGGAGTTCGCCAAATCCCTCAACGAACAAGGTGTTAACCTCAAGGAGGCTGCCCTGACTGCCGCCAGACAACGTTTACGCCCGATTGTCATGACCTCCATGGCCTTCATTCTCGGTGTAACGCCTCTGGCATTTTCTTCCGGAGCAGGCTCGGCAAGCCAGCACGCTATCGGTATCGGCGTCATCGGAGGGATGTTGTCGGGAACGGTGCTGGCAATATTCTTCGTTCCGTTGTTTTACATTCTGGTACAATCCCTTTTTACCGGGAAGCCTGTAACCGAAAAGACCGAAAACCAAAAAGATAAGGGATCGAACCATGACCATTAAGCTGCTGATCCCTGTCTGCCTGTCTGCCGCCATGCTGACATCCTGTTCACTGGCTCCACGCTATGAACGCCCCATGGCGCCTGTCGCCACAGAATGGCCGACCTCTGCGGGGATTGGGCCCGTGCCGGCTTTGGAAGCTGCAGGAGAACCGCATGTTGCTGATATCGGATGGCGGAGCATGTTCACATCGCCGAAGCTCCTGAGCCTTATTGAAGCCGCACTTGCCAATAACCGCGACCTCCGGATAGCGACGCTCAACATAGAGGCTGCCCGCAACACCTATCGCATACAGCGTGCAGATCTCGTGCCTTCGGTTAACGCGTCGGGAAGCGCCATTCGACAACGGTTATCGGAAAACAGCAGCACTTCCGGAACTTCGGAAACGATCTCGTCCTATACCTCCGGCATAGGTGTCACCGCATATGAATTGGATCTGTTCGGACGCGTCCGCAGCCTCAGCACCCGCGCCTTGAACCAGTATCTTGCAACGGAAGAAGGGCGTAAGGCTGCCCAGACAAGCCTGATCGCCGAGGTGGCCAATGCCTATCTCACCTATCTTGCCGATAGTGAACTGCTCCAGTTGACCGCAAACACACTCAAGACCCAGCAAGAATCATTCGATCTCATCAAGCGCACTTTCGATCTGGGAGCGAAGTCTCAGCTGGAGGTGTCACAATCCGGCACCCTGGTTGAAACCGCCCGGGCAAACCGCGCCCAATATCAGCGTCAGGTGGAAAAGGACAAGAACGCCCTTACTCTTTTGGTAGGCAAGGTAATCGATCCTGAACTCCTCAAGCCCGAAAGTCTCAGCTCTGTTCAGCTGATGGAAGTGCTCCCCGTGGGAATTCCATCCACTGTTCTGCTGGACCGACCGGATGTCCGCAAGGCTGAATATGCACTGAAAGCTGAAAACGCCAATATTGGGGCAGCACGGGGAGCCTTCTTCCCGAGCATCAGCCTTACCGGTTCCGCAGGGTTTGCCAGCAGCAGCCTTACCAATCTCTTTGTGACGGGATCGAGCAGTGTCTGGAGCTTTTCCCCTCAGGTGAACTTGCCGATTTTCCAGGGAGAGCGACTGATCTCCAACCTCAAACTGGCAAAAACCAACCGCGACATTGCCATCGCACAATACGAAAAAACCATCCAGACTGCTTTTCGGGAAGTTGCGGATGCGTTGGTGGCCAGTGCAACCTACACGGAGCAGTTGCACGCCCAGCAAGCACTTGTCAAATCCAGCGAACAGGCCTATACGATCTTGAAGGCCCGTTACGCCCATGGCATCGACAGTTACTTTGTCCTCCTGGATGCCCAGCGATCTCTCTATGCGGCGCAGCAGAACGAGATTATGGTACGTCAGCAGAATCTGACCAACCGGATTGACCTTTATAAAGCATTGGGAGGCGGATGGAAATAGAGTGTGAACCCTGAGATGAATATTTTTCCGAATATCCAATCAAAAGGGCCAATCTTTGAGCCATTAAAGGATAAAGGATAAAAGCTTTTTTTGCAGGCATATCTATAGACGGCGGAACAATGTCATGGCCGAATAGGGCTGACATAGGACCAGAAACACTCTATAAGAAAATCCAGTAATGAACGGAACCTGTGTTGAAAAGCTGTAAATGGCTTTATTGTTTTCATTTGACGGGTTTATTTGGTAAAATAAAAGGAGGTTATTTCGAATCGCTCTTTCGATTGAAAAGTTTATTTGCCTGTTACATGTGAGGTTCCAGATAATGAAGAGAAGGGCAAAATGGATCATTTTCAAGTAACTTGTGCTATTATAGAACGTGATGGGTTCGTTCTTGCTGCACAGCGGAGTGCCGCTATGAGTTTGCCTCTTAAATGGGAATTCCCAGGAGGTAAGATCCATCATGGGGAATCAACAACAGAGTGTTTGCATCGTGAGTTATTTGAAGAGTTGAGTATTCAGGTAAGTGTAGGAAAATCTCTTCCAGTTAGCACGTATCAGTATCCGACCTTCACGGTCACACTTCATCCTTTTATCTGTTCAATTGCAGCTGGTGATATAGTTCTCAATGAACATGCAGCTGTAACTTGGTTGGCACCTAATAACCTCCATTCTCTCGACTGGGCTGAAGCCGATGTACCGGTAATAGAATCTTATCTTGTTGAAAATAGAGTAGATGCCTCATGAGCCAACTTGCTTTTGGAATATATGAAGCACTCATTGATGAGTTTCTCCAAGAGGCTTTAGCTCAGCACCCAGAGTTACGAAGTGTCTTTGGCAAAATCGATCAAGAAGAGCAGCCAGCCATCTATGCTTCATTTGTTGCCAAGGTAATCGAGCAGGCATTGCGAGAAGAGAAAGACCCGGAAAAACGTCTGGAGATCTGCAATCGGATTCTTGGTCAGGTTGCCAGTGAACCGGGCTTGAGTCACCTCGCAAAACGTCGCCTTGTACAAGAAAAAAAACCAATACTCCTTGAAATCACCCCTTCCAATTATGGCTCATCAAGAGTTCCGCGTCCCCAGACCTCTTTAACTGAAAGCACTCTTTTTACCGGTTCGCCACAAGAGCCTCAACTTGCTCACGAATTGCTTGAAGAGATGAAGTCTGCTGACCGTGTTGACATTTTGGTCTCGTTTATCAAGTGGTCTGGTCTCCGCCTGCTGATGCCCGCTTTTGAGGATTTGTCTCTGCGTAAGATCCCAGTTAGGGTTATCACTACGTCATACATGGGGGCATCCGATGCACCTGCCGTTGAATGGCTGGCTAAAATGTCAAACGTTAAGGTGCGCGTATCCTACGATACTGAACGCACCAGGCTTCATGCAAAGGCCTATCATTTTAAGAGGAAATCTGATTTTTCAACTGCCTATATCGGCTCGGCAAACATGTCCAATGCTGCCATTACCAGCGGACTCGAGTGGAATCTTAAGGTTACTGCACAGGATATGGGGCATATTCTGGAGAAATTTACGGCCGAATTTGAGACCTACTGGAATAGCAAGGAATTTATTCCATTTGACACTGAAGAGCCTGAGCGTTTCAGGGATGCAATTGTTCGTGAACGAACAAGAAAATACGGGACCACATCGGTTTTCTTTGATCTTACGCCGCACCCGTTTCAAGAGCGCATCCTTGAAGCCTTGAAGCGAGAGCGGGAAGTACACAATCGCTATAAAAATCTTGTCATTGCAGCTACCGGAACCGGTAAAACCGTGGTTGCCGCATTCGATTTTAATGAGTTTTATAAGGGACGTAAGCGTAATGCAAAATTACTGTTTGTTGCCCATCGCAAAGAAATCCTTGAGCAGGCGCGTATAACTTTCAGAAATGTTCTCCGTGACCAGAATTTCGGCGAACTTCTTGTTGGAGATTTTGCGGCTGACCGATTGGAACATTTGTTTTGCTCGGTACAGATGCTGACAAATCGCGAACTCTGGAAGCAGGTTGGACGGAGTTTCTACGACTATATTGTTGTTGATGAGGTTCATCATGGAACCTCAGACAGTTATCGCCCCATCTTTGAACATTTTGATCCACAGATACTTCTGGGCCTAACCGCCACGCCGGAACGAATGGACGGAAAATCTGTTGCTGCCGATTTTCATAACACATTCGCGGCAGAAATCCGTCTTCCAGAAGCACTCGAGGAGAAGCTCCTCTGTCCATTCCATTATTTTGGGGTGTCAGACCCGATAGCGACCGATAATGATCGTTTCTGGAGCAACGGCAATTATAACAAGTCGGAGCTGGAAAACGTCTATACTTTAGACCAAGTGAATGCTTCTCAGCGAGTTGACGCAATCATTGGGGCGTTAGAGCGCTATCAGCCAGACTATTTTACCAATGCTAAGGGGATTGGCTTCTGCGTCACAATTAACCATGCGCTCTACATGGCAGAGCGCTTTAATGAGAGGGGTATCCCTTCCAAAGCAGTTGTTGCCAACCTTACATCCGATGTGCGTAATAAGGCCATCTCTGACTTCAAGAACGGGCATCTGCGCTTTCTCTTTACCGTTGATGTCTTTAATGAAGGTCTTGATATTCCGGAGATTAATATTGTCATGTTCCTCCGTCCTACAGAGAGTCTCACCGTTTTTCTCCAGCAGTTAGGGCGGGGCCTTCGTCATGCGCCTGAGAAAGAGTGCCTCACTGTTCTCGATTTTGTAGGGCAAGTACACCGGCGCTACCGGATGGATACAAAATTTCGAGCATTGCTGCCCAAGCATCGCTATGCCATAGACCGTGAGGTTGATCTGGATTTTCCGCACCTACCTCCAGGGTGTTCTATCCAGCTTGACCGGCAGTCTCGGG
This sequence comes from uncultured Chlorobiaceae bacterium, assembly GCA_903940125.1. GTDB lineage: Bacteria > Bacteroidota > Chlorobiia > Chlorobiales > Chlorobiaceae > Chlorobium. The sequence continues at coordinate 58,447 of CAJAJL010000067.1, forward strand.
AATATGTACTCCGAAATATTAGGGAAAACCTCAGGAATCTTACCGTGCAGGTGCCTGACCGCTTGCAGACATTCACGAGCGAGACGGGACAGGAGTTGACCTTTGGCAATTTCATTCGCTACCACGAATATGAACCGGAAGTACTGCTGGCAAAAGAATCCTGGTCGGGGTGGAAAGCCAAAGTGCAGTTAGCTCCGAATCCTACTGATCCTGATCTTGTAAGGTTGAAAAAGGCCTTAATTCGGGCTGCATTTATCAATGGACCGAAGGAAGCTGCCTTGTTAAGAAATGTCATTAGCAAAGTTTCGCAAGGTGAACTAGCAGAAGCCGTTGCACTTGCAGGACAATCGGCTATGGTAGTGTATTATCGAATATGGGGAGAGAACGGTAATATTCTTGGTATTTCATCTTTTGAAGATGCGTTACAGCGGCTTTCGAAAAACCCGTCAATTCTTGCCGATTTAGGAGAAATCTTGAACTGGTCTATCGACTCGAGTGAAGTGAGTGGTCTTGTTCCGGAATTGCCTTTTCCTTGTCCACTCGAGCTGCATGCACAATACAATAGCAGAGTAATCCAAGCTGTATTTGGAAAGGCAGATATTACAACAACAGGTCAGACCGGGGTTGGGGTATTTCACTTTCCAGAGGTAAAGACTTATGCGCTACTGCTCACCTTTCAGAAAACCGAAAAGGAGTTTTCGCCGAGTACCATGTATGCTGATTACCCAATTAGCAGAGAACTTCTCCATTGGGAGTCGCAAGCCAATACCGCCCAACATCACAGTGATGGCCAAAATCTAATTCATCATCTTGAACGTGGATATACCATTTTGGTTTTTGCTCGTGATCAGAAAAAGCGGAATTCGACCTCCGTACCGTTTACTTATCTTGGACCGGTGGAAATGGTGAGTTACGAGAGCGAGAGGCCGATAAAGATGGTCTGGCAGTTACGTTACCCAATGCCAGTAGAAATGTTTGAAGACAACAGAAGAGGCGGGTAAACAGTAATTGCCTCTTTCGATATTCTTAAGTAACAGGTATTACATCAATCCCTTTCTTGCTCTTAAGTGTTTTTCGGACTATGATTACAGCAGCGCTTTAGTATCACTGACACCTATCCATTTCCGGTAAAGACCCGCACTGGAGTTTTCTTGCGACAGGTCACTGGTTATCATGTTGTTTATTCCGGGTGTGTATGCCATTGCGGTTCATGCAAAATGGCTTCAAGATAATGGAAAAGCAGACTTCGATGACCGTACCCCCGAAGCCCTCTCACTGCTCAAACATGCTTCTTTTCAAAAAAACTTAAAGTCTCTTAACTCGATTCATATTTCAATGAATAGTAAGTGTTCATAATTATATTACATTATTGATGAACATTTCATTTGAGAGTAGAGATCTGAGGAAATATGCAAATGATGATCGTTTGTCGGTGCGTAAACTTGGGCCGAGAAGAGCAGAGTTATTCAAGCAACGGCTTGATGGCTTGAGAGCTGCTGAAACTCTTGAAGATGTCCGCCACCTTCCGGGTCACTACCATGAAATGAGAGAAAATCGTAAAGGCCAATGGGCATGTGATTTGGACCAACCTTACCGTTTGATTTTCGTGCCTCATGAGAATCCGATTCCTGTAAACGAGCACGCACAATACATTTGGCTTGAAATAAAGGGTGTAGAAATTGTTGAAATTGTGAACTATCACAAAAAAGGTTGAAAATGTTGAAGCCTAACGAATATATCCCGCAAACGGTAACCCATCCAGGGGTGACTTTGAAGGAGAAGCTGGAAGAGCTGGGCATGAGCCAGAAAGAATTTGCGGTGCGCACTACTAAACCAGAGCAGACCATTGTTAAAGTTATTAATGGAGAGAGCTCACTGACTCCCGATATGGCTGTGCAGTTTGAATCAGTCCTTGGAATCCCTGCTAATTTCTGGCTGAAGAGGCAGCAGAACTACGATGAGGCGGTTGCACGGGCGAAGCGCCGGGATGTTTTAGTAGCAGGAGTTGATTGGGCAGGTTCTTTTCCCGCTTCAAAAATGACTCAACTGGGTTGGCTGCCAAAAACAGAAAACCATGAACAAAAAGTTGAGGCGCTGTTATACTTTTTTGGGATTTCCGGTCACCAGGCCTGGGAGGACTATTACTGTGGCCATAAGCTGAAGGTAAGTTTTCGAATATCTTTAGCCCATTCCCGTGAGCCCTACGCTATTTCCGCATGGCTTCGACAAGGCGAGTTGGAGGCCATGAAGCTTGACGCCCCAACTTTCTGCGCAAAAACGTTTAAAGCAAATCTTGAGAGCATCAAGAAGATCATGGCCGGGCATCCTGAAAATTTTTTCCCTTTTCTTCAGCAGCTCTGTCTTGATGCGGGTGTAAAGGTTGTCTATACGCCTTGTCTCCCCAAAGCCCCTGTTCACGGCTCAACCCGCTGGATAAACGATAATACCCCATTGATTCAATTGTCAGCCCGGTATAAACAGAATGATCGGTTCTGGTTTACCTTTTTTCATGAAGCCGGTCATATTCTTCTGCACGGCAAAAAATACATATCAATAGAAGATGACGCCTTTAACGATATCGATATGGCAAAAGAGCGCGAGGCCGATGCATTTGCTGTGCGATGGACTTTTTCTGAAGAAGAGGAGCAGGAGGTACTTGAGTATGGATCGTTGAAAGAAAAGGATATCATCAACTTCGCACAAAAATTCGGCACTCATCCTGCCATGATTATCGGGCGTTTCCAGCATAAAAAATTGCTCTCCTATACTGTTGGTCGTCAGTTTATTCAGCCTGTTCATCTTGACTGACAGCTCCCCCTATCCCTCCGCTCGCAACCTTCAGAACACAAACTCAACATAAGCCATGAAACAGATGAGTACCAAGGCTCTTGAGTTTCAATATTAGTTTAACCTTATTCATAACTTATCCGTTACTGCAGTTTTTGCGTAAAAGTGTAGGCGTGCTACTCAAATAAGTATCTTATTTCCTTTGTATTTTTAATATTATTTGATGATTTTTAATAATAATAAAAAATCAAAATAAAGATTTGTTCTAAAATAAGCGGAGATAACATGACGATTCGAGTATCGGAAAAAACTCGAGATATTGTCTGCAAAAGCCTTAATATAAACTGCTTAGCAGAAATAATTAACAGAAGTTATAGCGGGTTTTCAAGCACAGACGATGTTGATCGAGAGAAAACGGCGCTATATTCTGATTGTAACAGAGGGTCTATACGGATCAATACGGGACGTTTCTATACTGCGCAGGAGTATGATGAACGAGTAAAACGTGTAACGCGTATGAAACTTCCTTACTAAGTATTTAAATATAATGGTAATAGTGCCGCAAGGAGATAATGCCAAGGGTTTTTCTGAGGACGAGATAACCCAGTTAGAAAGCTTGGCATCTCTTTATATGCAGGCAAAGCTCTTGATTTTATACTCCGAAGAAGTCGATCCTGATTTCAGGTCAAACTTACAAACAATAAAAGAGCTTAGAGATGCTTTTGATCATCTCATGCGAATTGTCATTGAGCGTTTTGGCAAGGATCAGTTCGTTCTTGGAGATATGGCAGGTACTGAGTATTGTAAAATAAATCTTCAAAAAGCTATTGGGCATGTCTATCGAGCAGCATTCGATGCTCTGGATGGAACAGTAATGTCTTTAAGAGAAAAAATTATAAACAGTCTGGACGCATTTCCTCTCGAAGCAGTAAAAGATATTCTCCCTGAATACTGGGATATTCGTATTAAGCTTGAAGAGCTAAATGAACATATTGGAGAGCACCGCGCCAAAAAAGATATCGGGAACAACATAGGGGAAGTATATGACCAGTTCATCAAAGACGTTGAAATCCTGAAAAGTTTTCATAAGAAACTTCTTACTGCAAGTCCGGCACTTACCGAATATATTTCTAAGCAAGGCAAAATCCAGGACTCAAGTACAAATAGACAAATTATTGTAGCAATAATTGGTGCGGTTGTCGGTGGTCTTATTGTGGCAGCCTGTGTGGCGCTAGTATCCGCTCATTAATTTGCCAACACCTCGGTTTACGAGTTTTTTTTGTAGGGCCTGTGTTTTCTCTATAACCTGCAGGGTGATGTTATTATTTTTTCAACTTCTCCCACTTCCTCTCCAGCCTTTTTTAGCCTCATGAGCCTGTAAGAGCTTATCAATAATGAGCATACTTCAATCGCCTCTAACAACCCAGTTTTATTGAGTCAACATTGGGGTAGATAGCTCCGCTGAAGTTATTTTATTACTTTAGCACCTATCGCAATAGAACTGAATGCGGTTTTGATAACCCTGGCATTGAGCCCGGTGGAACAAAGTTCTGTTTAAGGCATATAAATACAAGATATTATGGATACCACTGAACAACCGAAATTAAAACGAGACGATATTATAGAGTTGAGAATAACTGATCAGGCGGAGAAAGATCAGTGTTTCGGGCGGCTTGAGAATGGGATGGGAGTTATGGTCAGCGGAATGCTTGCGGTAGGCGACCTGGTATCGGCAAAGATAAAAAAAATAAGGCAGCGCTATATCGAGGCATTTGTGGTTGAGGTGCTTGAGCCATCGCCCGACCGGACCGAACCACTATGCAGCTATTTCGGTGTTTGCGGCGGATGCAAGCTGATGCATATCCGTTATGAGGCCCAGCTGCAGTACAAACAGAAAAAGGTAAAAGATGCCCTTGAGCACCTCGGGGATTTTATTAATCCACCGGTTGCCCCTGCGGTTCCCTGTTCCGATCCTTTCCACTACCGGAACAAGATTGAGTTTTCCTTTTCAAATATGCGCTATCTGCTGGCAGAAGAGCTCTCCATGGAAACACTTGACCGCCCGAAGGATTTTGCGCTTGGGTTTCATACGCCGGGCAATTTTGAAAAGGTCATTGACATAGACTACTGTTATCTGGCCAAAGAGTCGATGAACAGAGTGCTTAAACTGACCAGAGAGTTTGTGCTTGCCAATGCCCTTGTGCCCTATTCCGCTAAAGCGCATACCGGATATTTGCGCAATCTTGTGGTGCGGTTCAGCGAGAATCGCGAAGAGGTTATGGTCAACCTTGTCACCTCCTGTTATGATGAGGACATTATGCAGCGATACAGGAAGCACCTTGAGTCGGGGATGGAGGGCGTGAAGATGACGGTGCTGAATAATGTGACTCAACGTCTGAACAGTGTTGCAACGGGCGATGAGGAGTTTACCCTGAGCGGCGACGGGTATATTACCGAGCGCCTCGGCAGCCTTGATTTCAGGATATCGGCAAATTCGTTTTTTCAGACCAACTCATCACAGGCGGAGGTGCTCTACAATGCCATTCTGGAGGTTGGAGGTCTGAAGCCGGGGGATACCGTCTATGACCTTTATTGCGGAACAGGAACTATAACACTCTATCTGGCAAAGCACTGCCGGCAGATTATCGGGCTTGAAGTGGTTGAAAGCTCCATCAACGATGCACGTTCAAATGCTGAGTTGAACGGCATTGCCAATGCGGCATTTTACAAGGTTGACCTCAAGGATTTTCATGCGCTGTTAGGGACACTTGACAGCTTTGATATTCCCGGGGTGATTATTACCGATCCACCAAGGGCAGGGATGCAGCCGAAGGCGCTTGCCACAATGATCCGGCTGAGACCGAGAAGAATAGTCTATGTCAGCTGCAACCCTGCCAGCCTTGCGCGCGACGGGAAAGAGATATGTGCACACGGCTACACCCTTTTATCGGTGCAGCCGGTTGACATGTTTCCGCATACCAGCCATATTGAGAGCGTGGCATGCTTTGAGAGGACAGGTCCCTGCTGAGGATAGGGCTGAATGTTGAAGAATTACTTGCCGCCGGCTTTGAGGAGTTTTCGACGTTCTTCGGCAGTCAATGAGGCGTACCCATGCGCCGATATTTTGTCGAGGATGGCATTGATTTCCGCTTCGGACACCGGCGCCTCCACTCTGTTGGTTCGATGAAGGCGAGGCCCGGTTTTCTTCTTGCCCAGGGAGCGGATTTTATCCGTCAGCCCGAAAAATGACCACTCGGCCCGTTTGATGGAAATGTAGATGAAGCCGATAAGCATTCCACCGAGGTGCGCAAAATGGGCAATGTTGCTGCCGCTGCCCATAGAGCGGCTGCCGAAACCGGAGAAAAATTCGATGAGCGCATAGCCTGCTATAAAATACTTTGCCTTGACGGGAAAGAGGAAATAAAGAAAAATATAGCGGTCGGGGAACATCATGCCGAATGCAAGCAGTACACCATAAATGGCCCCTGAAGCACCAACGGTTGGATAGGGATCGCCAATGGTGGCCAGCAGGTTGATAATGGCCGCTCCGATGCCGCAGACAAAATAATAGGTGTTGAATTGCCTGGTTCCCCAGTAATTTTCAATTTCAGCTCCGAACATCCAGAGCGCGAACATATTGAAGAAGAGGTGAGCACCACCTCCATGAAGAAACATGTAGGTAACCGGCTGCCATATACGGAAGTTGCCGGAGCCGATAGGCCAAAGCGAACCGAGGGCGAGAATGGTTTCGCCGAACGGGGATAACTGCAGCAGAAAGACTGCGACGTTAATAAAGATTATTGTTTTTATCGCCGGAGGTATAACCTGAAAGCCGCCGGGACTGTAAGGCTGGTTGGAATAGTTCATCAATAGCTGTAGTTCTGCTCATCCCGCTGATGAACAGCGGGATAGGGCGTATCAAAATTATGTACCGTCAAAAATGTATCTAATGTACGGAACGGGTTAATCGTTCAGGGCGGCAATACCCGGGAGTTCCTTGCCTTCAAGAAATTCGAGACTTGCGCCTCCTCCTGTTGAGATATGGGTAATCTCATTGGACAGACCTGCTTTGGCTATTGCTGCAGCAGAGTCGCCGCCGCCGACAATTGTTGTGGCTCCTTTTGCGGTGGCTTCGGTTAAAGCTTTTGCAACGGCCATGGTGCCTGCCGCAAAATTGTCGATTTCAAACACGCCCATAGGACCGTTCCAGAGCACTGTCCGTGCTGACAGAATTTCGTTGCGGTATGTTTCGGCCGTGATTGGCCCGATATCAACGCCGATCATATTATCAGGTATACTGGCAATACTTGCAGGATAGCTGCCGGCATCGGCTGAAATTTCAGCTGTGAGAATCACATCTACCGGCAGGAGCAGTTTTATTCCCTTGTTTTTTGCCTCTTCCAGAATTTTCAGGGCAAGTTCAATCTTGCTCTCTTCGACCAGAGATTTTCCAATATTATAACCTTGTGCCTTGAAAAAAGTGAAGACCATGGCGCCGCCGATAAGGACAGTATCAACCTTTTTGAAAAGGTTTTCGAGCACATCGATTTTCCCTGATATTTTTGAGCCGCCGAGAATTGCAACAAATGGACGCTCAGGTTCCTGCAGAGCTTTGCCCAGATAGAGTAACTCTTTTTCTATCAGATAGCCTGCAACTGCAGTTTTTATGAAGTGGGTGATTCCCTCTGTTGAAGCATGGGCTCTGTGTGCTGTACCGAAGGCGTCATTGACATAGACTTCGCCGAGTTCCGCCAGTTTTTTTGAAAAATCCGGATCATTTGCTTCTTCTTCGGGATGAAATCTCAGATTTTCAAGCAGGATCACTTCCCCGTCCTTCATGGCGAGCACCTGCTGTGTTACCTCGGAGCCGATGCACTCTTTTGCCATGGTCACCGGTGACCCCAGAAGCTCGGCAAGTTTAACTGCAACAGGAGCAAGTGAAAAATCAGGGTTGACTTTACCTTTAGGTCGTCCAAGGTGAGACATCAATATAAGGCGGCCTCCATCATTCAGAACTTTTTTGATGGATGGAAGTGATTCAAGGATTCTTTTGTCGTCGGTGATTTTTTTGTTGTCGTCGAGGGGAACGTTGAAATCAACACGCATGAGTACGCGCTTTCCTTTGATTGCTATGTCCGACAGAGTTTTTTTCTGCATTGTTCTAACAATTGATTAAAAAAAATCCAGTGCTCCAATAATATATATGTAATCTGCAACATAATCATTTTACCTGACAGGGATAGAAGCTATCTCTCTGTCAGCGCAAGTTTTCGCGATGGGCAATACGGTATTTTTTGATGTTTGCATTATGCTCTGCGAGTGATTCGGCGAAATTGTGCCCTCCTTTTCCAGTGGCGACAAAGTAAAGGTATTCAGTTTCTGCAGGGTTCAGCACAGCAAGGATCGATGCCGCTCCGGGGCTGCAGATTGGTCCGGGAGGAAGACCATTGTGGCGATAGGTGTTATAGGGTGAGTCGGTTGCAAGGTCCTTGTTGAAAAGTCGGCGGGCGGTTCCTCCAAGAGCATATTGAACCGTTGGATCGGCCTGCAGGCGCACATTATGTTTCAGACGGTTAAGATAGACGCTTGCTACAAGGGGTTTTTCCCGGTCAATCGGGGTTTCCGCTTCGACAATAGAGGCCAGAGACAGTAATGCGGTTTCGTTCAAGCCAACGGATGCGGCAGCTGCATGTAACTTGTCTGTATAGAAATGCCTGAATCGTCCGATAAGAAATCCCACAGCTTCATCCGGCGTACTTGCCCATACAAAGTCATAGGTTCCGGGGAAGAGATAGCCCTCTGCATTTTTTGCGGTAATATTGTGTCTGAGAAGCAGTCGGGTGTTGGTTGCTGCCGCCATAACTCCGGTTGAATCCATATCAAGGTTTCGTGAGAGGAGCCGGGCAACGTGCCGGATGTCGAGACCTTCGGGGATCGTGATTCGCACTTCATCCTGTTTGCGGGAGTGCAGATAGTATAAAAGCGAAAAATTAGACATGCCGGACGGGATGGAGTATCGGCCCGGTTTGATATTGTGAAGCCTCGGTATAATGCGTCCGGTCAGGAATATCGGCCATGAGCTCCTGATGGTACCGTTCCGGTGCAGTTCGTCCACAATGGATTTGAACCCTGTCCCGCGGTGAACAATAAGAGGTGTTGTCCGGGAGGCAGTATTGATTCCCGGAAGAAATAACATGCACACCAATGCACTCGTCAGAATGGCAGCGCCAAGTATAAACAGTTGACGCAGGGAAGTTTTTTTTGAGACCATAGCCATGGTGAGGTATTTCTATCAGCTGGTGTGTATGCCCGGCTGACGGTTTTTCCACTCATGCTGTAAAAGACGGCTCTCTTCGAGGATGCAGCGGTAGATTTTTTCCAGCGTATAGGCTGTCAGTGGCGAGTCGGCATTGATGAGAACATTGTTCAGCACCTCTTTTTCGCGTTCAGGTTGAAGCACCTGTTCTCCGATTCTTGATTTAAGGGAGCTGATATTCTGAGCGCAATGGAGTCTTTCACACAGGAGGGTGGATAACTGCTGGTCAATGGCATCGATTTTCTTTCGCCATTCGTCCAGCTCCTGCCAATGAGCTGTATTTGTTATGGTGCTGTCTGACATCATAATGACTGTGGTTAAGTGAGGCTTTTTGAGACCGGACAAGAGAATAAGAAAAGGTGACAGGATGAGCTTACGATATGTCGGGAGTGAAGAGCTTCATCCATCGGTCAACTTCCTGATCGCTTAACAATTTATCGTTGAATTTCTTCTCTTTAAAGGAGAGCTGTCCAGAACGAATGTATCTGTTTTTCCGGGAGTCTGCATTGCCGGTCTTTTTGAGCTGCAGCACAAATTCCTCTGATTTTATACAGGTGGCGCCGAATGCTGTTCCATACCGGCGAATCTCCTCGTCTGAACTTACAATAGTAACCAATTTTATTTTTGGGTTCAATGATTTTACGTAATCAATGATCCATTGATCTGCACTTATGGAGGCAGGAGTAAAAATAATATGAAGCGGTGCGCCACAAGCGCTTTCTTCTCGACCACCTTTGCCATCGTACACAATGGTGACAGGGGATCGAGTCTCCTGCTGAAAGCTGAGCAGCTTTTTTTCTGTCTCCTCACGCAGGACTTCAAGCGGCACTGATTCTGAAGAAAGAAAGAGCTTATGGATTAAATTATAACCATCTACCACAATTTCGCTGTGTCCTGCCCGCATGGTGATCTCTGCCGTTAAAAATATACATCGCTGTCAACGGATAAAATAGCTGAATATTTTTTTAGTGCATCCTTTTTTATACATTTTAAGTGGTGGATTGTGGTAAAAAATGGGTGGAATTACTCTCCTTTATCTATAGTTTTCTTTTTTCTGCCGGCTTCAGGTGCTATGTGCCGGTTTGGTGGGCATTTATGCACAATGGGAACAAACTGAATCATCATCATGGCAGGCTTTATTGGAAAAGAGAGACATACCATTGATGAGAAAGGTCGGCTGATGATTCCTGCAAAGTTTCGCAGGTGCTTTGGCAAAGGCGCAGTAGCGGGTGTCGAGGAGAGTGATTCCGGGCTTTACATTATGAAAGCGTCTGATCGCTCCCTTGAACTTTATGAGCCGTTTATCTGGGCCGATATGAGAAAAACTATTTCTGCTCTTTCTGATTTCAATCCTGAGGAACGTCTGCTGAAAACGTTGATGTATGAAAGCCTTGAGATTGTTGAACTTGATCGTCAAGGGAGAATTGCACTGTCGAGGGAATTTCTTGAGCATGCGGGTATTACAAAAGATGTCGTGATTATAGGCGGTGATACGAAAATGATTATCTGGGATCCGGATCGACTTCAGTCACTCCTGCAGGAGAGTGCAGGACGTTTCGGTTCTCTCGCAGGAAGGTATTTTTAACGCTGATGGCACAATATTCATATCATGAGCCGGTCCTGGCTCCAGAAATTATTGCTTTACTGGTCACGAAACCGGGTATTTATGTTGACGGGACTCTTGGAGGCGGAGGTCATTCGCTGGCGATTTTGTGTGCGCTTCATGAGGCGGGTTATGGTGAAGGATCGCTGCTTATAGGGATTGACCAGGATGACGCGGCATTACACGAGGCAGCTGAAAAGCTGAAGGAGTTCGAAGCTCGTACGGTTCTGGTTAAAGGGAATTTCAAGACGATAGGCAGTATTGTCGAGAGTGTCTGCCGTGAAAAAGGTTTACACCCGAAGGTCACAGGGATTCTCTTGGATCTCGGGGTTTCATCGTTTCAGATTGATACTGCGGAACGGGGGTTCAGTTATCTCAGGGACGGACCGCTTGATATGAGGATGGATATGGATGCTTCTGTCAGTGCCGGAGATATTATCAACACCTACGAAGAGAAAGAGCTCGCCAGGCTTTTTTACAGGTATGGAGAAGAGCCCAGAAGTCGCAGCATTGCCAGGGCAATTGTCGCTTACCGGCTTAAAAACGGTTCAGTTACTGGTACAGAGGAACTTGCCGGGATTATCCGTGAAAATGCTGCCGGCCGGGATAAAATTATCAAAACTCTTTCAAGGGTGTTTCAGGCATTGAGAATAGAGGTGAACAGTGAGCTTGAAGTGCTCCGCAGTGTGCTTTATGATGGGATTGCCTGTCTTGACAGTTATGGAAGGATGGCTGTCATCAGTTATCACTCTCTGGAAGACAGAATCGTCAAAACTGTTTTTGCCGAGAAAGCACGGAGCGATTGGGGGCCGAAAGGTGTGGGTTTGAGGGAGCCTCTTGAAAGGGGTAGCGTGTCACTTGTCACCCGGAAGCCTGTTGTTGCAGCCCGGCAAGAGATAGATGCAAACCCAAGAGCCAGAAGTGCGAAATTGCGGGTCATTGAAAAAATTTAACAGGGAGATCATTGTGAGTGTCAATAATGGTTTTGCTGCAGGACAGGCTGTCGGGGTTGAAGAAACTAAGCATCTGGGAAGCGACTTGTTTGCAGGGAGTATTTCGGCATTTAAGGATGATGGAGACAAAGGTTCCGGATTCAGAGAACTGGTCAGTAATGCGCTCAAGTTTGATATCGGTGCATTGCTGCGTCCGAGGTCTTTTGTGTATCTCATGATCGGCACGGGGATCATTCTGTTCCAGACATACAATACTCTTGCGATCATCAATCTTGCTAAACAGAATGAAAGGCTTCGAGAGCAGATTGAAATGAGATACAGCGTGATTACTTCGCAGGAGCTGAAAGTGCGTGAACTGCAAAGCATCCATAATATTGCACAAGCGGCAGCCTCACTTGGGCTTGCAGCTGCCAGTGTTTCTCCTGTTGAACTCGAGCCGTAAATGATTTGTCGCTAAACGAACGGGATACTCATGCATACAAAACATAACATCGACAATAAGAGTGATCATGAGTTCGGTAAGCGGCTTGGTATTGTTGTTGCGGTTTTTGCCCTGTTTATTGTGGCAATCATTATGATGCTGCTGAATATTCAGGTTGTCAATGTTAAAAAATACAAGAAGAAGGCAGCTCAACAGTACGAACGCGTGATAACAGAGAACGCTCTGCGAGGTGCAATTCTTGACCGGCATGCTCGTATTCTTGCAGAAAGTATCGAATCCATTACCTTTTCAGCTAATCTCAAGGATATCAAGAATACTCCGGTTTTAAATGAGAAAGGCAGGTCGGTTATTGACAAGGTGACCAGAAAACAGAAGTTTTATGATAATTCCGTGGCTGTCGCTACGGTTTTTGCCCGCTCTATTGGAGGCAAAAAAGAATTTTACCTGAAAAAATTGAGTCGTTCTAAAGGAACTGTTGTGCTTGCCCAGAAAATTCCTGTTGCAAAAGCATTGCCGATTATACAGGAAAAGATTTTCGGAATCTCTCTTAAAAAGGTTCCGCAACGCTATTACCTGAACGTGGCTGCTCAGGTGATTGGCAGCACTGATATTGAGAACAACGGAATCGGCGGGATTGAACTGCAGCTCAACAAGGAGTTGAAAGGGGTCGACGGGATGAAAATTTTTCAACAGTCAGCAGATGGAAAGCGTTATCCTGCTCCAGATGCCCTGCCGCAGGAACCTGTCAAAGGTCACAGTGTTGAGTTGACCATCGATGCTGATATTCAAGGCATTGTTGAAGAAGAACTGGCAAAGGCGGTCGACACGTTTCATGCTGAAGCAGCTTCAAGTGTTGTTATGGATGTGCGGACTGGGGAGGTTATTGCCATGGCCAACTATCCGTCTTTTGATCTTAACAACGGAACAACATGGACTTATGATAAGTCGCGTAACCGGACGGTGACTGACAGTTATGAACCGGGATCAACGTTCAAGCTGGTCATGGCGTCTGCCGCAACGGAAGTGCTGAAAAGAAAAGCTGAAGACAGGGTTAATGGCATGAATGGGGTGATGCCCATCTATAATCTCTTTATCAAAGATCATGAACGATTCGGAAACATGTCATTTCGTGAAGCTATTATGCATTCAAGTAATATTGTTGCTGCAAAGACCGCTATGGCTGTCGGGAGTGACAAATTTTATAACTATACAATGAATTACGGGTTTGGCAGAAAGACAGGTATCGGGCTTGTCGGGGAATCGCCGGGAAGGGTTCGACCGCTTGAACGGTGGGATAGAACCACGCTGCCCTGGATGGGATTCGGCTATCAGGTTATGGCTACTCCATTGCAGATATTGCAGGCTTATGCGGCTGTTGCTAATGACGGACAGTTGATGAGACCTTATATTATCAGAAAAGTTACCAATGCGGAAGGCAAAGTAGTCTTGGAAAATGCCCCTAAAATAGTCCGAAGAGTGGTGCTGGCTCAAACAGCCCGATATCTCGGAAAGGAGTATTTTAAGGCGGTTGTGGATAGCGGGACTGCGAAAAATGTGGCCGTGCCTGGCGTTACTGTTGCAGGCAAAACCGGAACAGCAAGGCGCGCTGCAAGTCGGGCGGCAGGAGGTTCGTATGCCAAGGCTGTTTATGTCTCTTCATTTGTAGGGTATTTTCCTGTTGAAGCTCCTCGCTATGCCGTTATTGTTGTTGTTGAAAATCCGAAAACGGCCTATTATGCCGCAATGGTTGCTGCACCTGTTTTTTCCAGCATCTCAGCAAGAATGATTGCCTGTTCAGAGGAGATGCAGAAAAAGCTTTCTTTCTGTTCCGCGGAACAGGCGGCTCTTGATTCTGTATCAACAGTTGTCGTTCCGGAACTTACAGGCCTTCAAGGGCGTGATGCGCGGCGGCTGCTGAAATGGCATAATCTTGAAATGGATTTTGCTGGAGATCTTGATGGATGTGTTGCCCGCCAGAGTGTTGCGCCCGGCCAGAAGGTTCAACAGAAGAAGATAATCAAGGTGACGCTGGCCTCAAATACTGTAAAAAGGAACTTTTCATGGCTGCACTGAAGGAAAGCCCCGTCCGTCAGGGGGTGTCGCTGGAGGAGTTGCTTAAGGGGATTACCTATCGGGCGCTTGCAGGCAATACCGGATCAGCTGAGCCGATTCGCATGGTTACCAGTGATTCTCGAGAGGCTCTTCCCGGATCGCTTTTTGTAGCAGTGAGAGGTTATTGTGCTGATGGGCACCGGTTTATCTGCAGTGCGATTAAGCGCGGTTCCATAGCAGTTATCTGTGAAGAACTTCCCTCTGAAACAAGTTCGTCCTGCCTCTATATTCTGGTTTCAGATACACGAAAAGCTCTTGCTGAGGCAGCCCGTATGTATTATGGAAAGGCTTCAGACCGCTTGCGGATTATCGGGGTTACTGGCACTAATGGTAAAACCACAACAGCTAAGCTGATTACTGCAATGCTCAATGCGAACGGTATCTCTACGGGATATATCGGCACTAATCTTTGCAGCATTGGAGATCAGGAAATTGTACTGGAACGTACTACCCCTGAGGCAGATGTTCTTCACGCTCTTTTCAGCAAGATGCTTGATGCTGGATGCAAGGCTGCGGTTATGGAAGTTTCTTCCCACGCTCTCATGCTGCACAGGGTGTACGGGATACGGTTTCATGCTGCGGTTTTTACCAACCTGACCATGGAGCACCTTGACTTTCACATTTCAATGCCGGAGTATGCGCTGGCAAAACAACAGCTTTTTGATCAGCTCAGCTCTGACGGGTTCGGCGTTTTTAATATTGATGACCCTTACGCTTCTCAGATGGCGGAACGTCTGGATTATGAAAAACAATACTGCTGTACCCTGCATAACGGGGCTCGCCGGGCAATGACATGCAGCAGGTATTTTCAGGCAGACATTATTGAAGGAAACATAGCCTCCAGTTCGGTTGTTCTTCATTTTCCTGATGCTCTGATCAACATGAAGGTGCAGCTGCCGGGGATGTTCAATGTTATGAATGTACTTGAGGCCGCAGCTGTTGGTGCTGGATTTGGACTAAGGCCTGAAGCGATATGCGGGGCGCTTTCGGGAGTATCTGCGGTTGACGGGCGTATGGAGAGAGTGGGCGACAGCACTACTGGATGGAGTGCCATTGTTGATTATGCGCATACTCCCGATGCGCTTTTCAAGGCGCTTGATGCCCTGCGTACTCTCAAACCTGAGGGCTCCCGCCTTATTGTGGTTTTCGGGTGCGGTGGTAACAGGGATAAGGGCAAGAGGTCTGAAATGGGACGTATTGCTTCAGAAACAGCCGATGAGGTTATTCTTACCTCTGACAATCCGCGGGATGAGAAGCCGGAGACCATTCTTGATGACATTGAAAGAGGTATCATCAAAGGTCATTGCACGAGAATTATTGACCGGACTGAGGCTGTAAGGAGTGCACTGTCGATGCTCAAAGAGGGAGATATTCTTCTTGTTGCAGGGAAAGGTCATGAAAAATATCAGGAGATTGCCGGCAGGAAATATTTTTTTTCGGATCAGGAGCTGATACAACAATATATACAGCAACATTGTTCCGGATATCCGGAGAAGGAGAGTGTGTGAAAGGGGTATTGACGGTTAACGAATTCAGTACTGTCGGACAGGTTGTTCTTGCTGAGGCGGGCTTCCCGCCACTTGAAATGGCTGATCCTGCAGTGGTTATTGACTCAAGAGAGGTTGCCGGAGGAGAGCTTTTTGTTGCGCTTAAAGGGGAGAAAACAGATGGACACTGTTATATCGGCAGCGTTTTTGATAAAGGTGCAGACTGGGCTATGGTCAGCCGTGAGTGGTATGAGGCTCAGGGCAGAGTGAAGCCGCCCCGCGGCAAAGGGTTTATTGTCGCTGACGATCCTGTTGCAGGGTTACAGCAGCTTGCAATGATATACCGCTCTGCATTTTCAATTCCCGTTGTTGCCATAGGCGGCAGTAATGGAAAAACGACAACGAAGGAGATGGCTGCGTCGGTACTGGAAACCGGATTCATGGTTCAAATGAGCAGGGGAAACAGGAACAATCATCTCGGCGTTCCCCTCACTCTTCTGCAGATCAGGAGGGATACTGACATTGCTGTTGTCGAGATGGGGATCAATCACCCTGAAGAGATGGCATTGCTTGTCGGCATCGGCAAACCCACTCATGGCCTTCTGACCAATATCGGCCATGAGCATCTTGAGTTTCTTTGTGATCTTGACGGTGTTGCCGAGGCCGAACTGAAGCTGTTCGAGCATATTGACCGGCATGGAGGTACCGTCTTTGTCAATACTGATGACGCTCGTCTGAAGTCGGCAGGTGCCGGACTGGAAGGAAGTGTCAGGTACGGAACAGGGGAGAGTAATGAGCATATCTGCTGGAGTCGGGATACTTCGGTGGAGAGTGATGGCCGTGTCTCATTTATGTTATGTTCTGCTTCCGGTTCAGAAAAGGTTACCCTGAATTTTGCCGGAAAGCACAATGTTATCAATGCTGTAGCTGCCGCCGCAGTCGGCAGGCATTTCGGCATTTCGATTCAGAAGATCAGGGAGGGGCTTGAGCGCTTAATTCCGGCTGCCGGATGGAAGCGTCTTGAGGTCGTTGATTCGTGCGGCATCAGGGTTCTGAATGACACCTATAATGCCAATTCAGATTCTATGCGCCTGGCGATCAATGCACTCTGCGATATGCAGTGCAGTGGCAGAAGAGTTGCCGTTCTTGGAGATATGCTTGAACTTGGTGCGGCGGCAGATGTTGAACATGAAACAATCGGCAGATATATTCAGGGGAGTGCAGTGGACATATTGTTCACCTATGGGGACAAGGCAAGGTTGATCTGCAGGGATGCCCCGGGCTGCTGCAGCGGTCATTTTGAGAGCCGCGAAAAACTGCTGGATGCATTGCTTGATGTGGTGCATGAAGGTGATGCTGTGCTGTTCAAGGGATCGAGGGGTATGAAGCTTGAGCAGGTTGTCGAAGCGCTTATCAACGCACGAACAATAACCAGGTAAGAACAGGGTATGTTTTATTATTTGTTAAAGTACATCAACGATGTATTTCATCCTCCGGTGCTCCGTGTTGTTGAGTATCTCACCTTCAGGGCGAGCGCTGCCGCGATTACAGCGTTGTTGATTACACTTTTTTTCGGTCCCGGATTTATCAGATATCTGCAAACCCGTTTCATTGAGCCAATCAAGGAGGAAGCGCCTCCGGAACATAAAAAGAAAAAAAAGCTGCCAACCATGGGAGGGCTGCTTATAATATTTTCCGTCGAGATATCTGTACTTCTCTGGTCAAAATTCAATGATCCGCATGTCTGGCTGATCATGCTGGCGATGCTCTGGATGGGAGGCATCGGTTTTATCGATGATTACCGGAAAGTCGTGATGAAAATCAAAGGCGGTCTTTCGGCTCGTTACAAGCTTATAGGCCAGTTCTCTCTCGGTCTTATCATCGGACTGTACACCTGGTTTGATCCGGCTTTTTCCGTGCTTCTTTCAACGACGACAGTACCTTTTTTTAAACACCTGACTCTTGACTACGGTTTTTTTTATATACCGATTGTCATTTTTATTATTACTGCAGTGTCGAATGCGGTGAATCTTACTGATGGTCTTGATGGCCTTGCGGCCGGCACTTCCGCTATTGTGGTTACAGGCCTCGGTGGTTTTTCCTACCTTGCAGGAAATGCCGTCTATGCCGTCTACCTCAATATTCCTTTTATTCCCGGAGGCGGTGAGGTTGCTGTCGTCAGTATGGCGATTGTCATGGCCTGTGTCGGCTTTTTGTGGTTTAACTCAAATCCGGCTGAGATTATCATGGGTGATACCGGATCACTGGCTCTCGGCAGCGCTATTGCGGTAATCGCTCTTTTGATCAAACAGGAGCTGCTTCTGCCGGTGATTGCCGGAGTTTTTGTACTTGAAACACTCTCAGTCTCCCTGCAGGTACTCTATTTCAAATTCACGAAAATGCAGTTTGGTCATGGAAAGCGAATCTTTTTGATGGCACCTCTTCATCATCATTTTCAGCTGAAAGGCTGGGCTGAGCAAAAGATAGTGATAAGGTTCTGGATTGTGGCTATTCTCTTTTTTCTTGTCAGTCTCATGACCTTAAAACTCAGATAAGCTTATGGATCTATCGGGTAAAAAGGTATCGGTTATCGGTGCAGGGAAGAGCGGTATAGCTGCTGCGGAACTGCTCGGGAGTGCAGGTGCTGATGTGCTGCTCAGTGATCTTGGCCGGATAGAAGAGTATGAGGTTCTGCGTCTTCAGAAGAAGAGAATATCCGTTGAACAAGAAAGGCACTCAGAGCGTGTTTATGATGCTGATTTTTGTGTCATCAGCCCTGGAATTCCTCCGCATGCCCAGGTTGTGAAAACTCTTGAGTCAAAAGGGATTCACATCATCAGCGAAATAGAGCTGGCCAGTCTTTTCTGCAAGGCAAGAGTTGTCGGCATAACTGGAACGGATGGTAAAACTACCACATCGACGCTGATTCATCGTATCTGTGATGCAGATGGTCATCTGAACGGATACCGGTCATTCAGTGTCGGCAATATCGGGGTGCCGTTCTCTTCGAAGGTACTGGATATGAAATCCGGAGATGTAGCAATTGTAGAACTGAGCAGTTATCAGTTGGAGCGCTGTTTTTCGTTCAAGCCGGATATTGCTCTCATTACCAATATTACACCGGATCATCTGGCCCGCTATGATGGTGATATGCCTCGGTATGCTGCAGCCAAATTCAGAATCTATGCGAATCAGGGCGAGGGAGATACGCTTATTTATAATGAGGATGATCCTCTTCTCAGTGAACATTTTGCAGGGAAGCATTTTCCGTTCAACGTTGTTCCGTTTGGTTTGGAACCTTTATCTGATGGCGGACATGATCGACGCATTGTCGTTGCAGACGGGGAGAGGATTGTAGTGCGCACTGCAAATGGGGAAGATCAGGTGATTGTGATTTCAGAATTTTTGAAAAACAGTTTTCGAGGTCGCCATAATATCTCTAATGTGCTTGCAGCTATTGCTGCAGCAAGGGCGTTGGGTATCGGTTATGAAGTTGTCCGCTCGGTTCTCAAAGAATTCAGGGGTGTTGAACATCGTCAGGAATTTGTCATGACTGTCAACGGAGCCTGCTGGGTCAACGATTCAAAAGCTACGAACCTCAATGCCATGCGTCAGGCGCTTGAAGCTGTTCCCGGAACCTGTGTTCTTATCGCCGGAGGGCGGGATAAAGGTAACGATTACCCATCTATTGCGGGACTTGTCGGAAAAAAAGTCTCACTTCTTATTGCTCTCGGTGAGTCGAAAGCAAAGATCACGTCGGCATTTGAAGGTATTGTGCCCGTTCATGAGGCTCTGTCACTTGAAGATGCCGTTTCCCTTGCCTATGGGTCGGCGGGTGACGGGCAGACTGTGCTGTTTTCTCCCGGGTGTGCCAGCTTTGACATGTTTGAGAATTTCGAGGATCGTGGTATAAAGTTTAAACAATGTGTGTATCACTTACAACCATGCTGAATAGAGATAAAATTGCTGACTTTGCAATGGTCGATTCTTTGGGAGCTCTTTTACCGCCGTCACGGGGAGAGGGAATCGCCGGAAAATTAATGATGCTCATTGTGGCCATTCTTATGTGCATCGGCATAGTTATTGTTTACAGCAGCGGAGCTGAGTGGGCTAAAAAACAATATTCAAGTTCTGAGTATTTTTTATGGCGTCAGCTTGCCTTCTCCGCCCTTGGCATTATTACGGTATTAATGGTTGCTCAGCTTGACTATCATATTTTCTGTAAGACCAGCAAGATTATTCTACTGGTCAGCATTATGCTGCTCGCTCTTCTTCTTGTGTTGAAAGCGGGCGGCCGTTATTCAAAAGCTGCCCGCTGGATCGAATTTGGTCCGTTTACGTTCCAGGTATCCGACTTTGCCAAATATGCTCTTATCTTTCATTTTTCAAGGCTCATAAGCGAAAAACAGAGTTATATAAGAGACCTGAATAACTCTTATTATCCCCTGCTCACTATTCTGATGACTGTTGTTGCTCTTGTGGCCTTTGAGCCGAATTTCAGTACGGCCTCGCTTATTGCCTTGATAGGGTTTATGCTTATGTTTATCGGCGGAGTAAATATTCGCCATCTTCTTGCCACTTTTTCGCTGCTCATTCCGATTGCCGGGGTTTTTGCCATTGCTGCGCCTTACAGGCTTGCCCGTCTCCTCTCATTTACCAGTAAGAATGAAAAAGAGATAAGCTATCAGGTAGTGCAGGCCTTGATTGGGCTGGGAAATGGTGGATTGTTCGGCCTCGGCATTGGAGCCAGCAAGCAAAGGCAGCTTTATCTGCCACTTTCGTATAATGATCTGGTGTTTGTCGTTATCGGGGAGGAGTACGGGATGGTCGGCGCTGTTGCTCTCATTGCCCTTTTTACGGGTTTTCTGGTCTGTGGTCTTATCATAGCCAAGCACGCTCCCGATAATTTCGGCAAATACGTGGCCACCGGCATCACCATGGCGATTACTCTTTTTGCCGTTATCAATATTGCCGTAGCCTGTCACCTTATACCCACCACCGGTGTGGCGCTTCCGTTTATCAGTTACGGAGGTACGGCGCTGCTGCTCAACTCTCTTGGAGTCGGTATTCTTATAAGTATATCACGCTACAAGAAGCGGGCGATAGAAAAGAGTGTTCAGCCCTTTGCGTCAGAAAGGAGTATGGTATGAAGGTACTTTTTGCTGGCGGCGGAACGGGTGGTCATTTATACCCGGCTGTAGCCATGGCAGGAGAACTTGGGAAGCTTGTTCCCGGTATAGGGATTTCATTTGCCGGTACGGCCGGAGGTATAGAATCGACTGAAGTGCCGAGACTTGGCTTTCAGCTCCATCTTATTCCGGTCAGAGGGCTGAAAAGAGGGCGGTCACTTACCGATATCATTGCCAATATCAGCGTACTTATCGATTTTTTTTTGGCTGTGTCGCGTGCAGTTGCACTTATTGGTCACGAGAGTCCGGATGTCGTTGTCGGAACTGGCGGGTTTGTCAGTGCTCCTTTGCTTCTTGCAGCGCAGCTGCTTGGGAAAAAAACACTTATACAGGAACAAAACGCATTTCCGGGTGTAACGACAAAACTGCTTTCAACACTTGCTTCCGAAGTTCATCTATCTTTTGAAGAGGCCAGAGCGTTTATTGTAAAAAAAAAGGGTCTCTTTGTGTCAGGCAATCCTGCACGTTTTTTTGAGCATAAGGATTCGTCAGCTGCAAGGCGTGCTTTCGGTCTGTACGAAGAGCGTCCAACGCTACTTGTCTTTGGAGGGAGCCGGGGGGCTCGTTCGATAAACAATGCCGTGCTTCAGCGGCTCAACGATATTACCGTTTCGGCAAATCTTGTCTGGCAGACAGGTGCGCTTGACTTCGAGCGGATACAAAAGCAGGTTGCCCCATCCCCTCATGTATGGGTGGGTCCATACATTGAAGATATGGGTTCAGCCTACAGTGCAGCTGATCTTGTGTTGTGCAGGGCTGGTGCATCGACGATAGCTGAACTGACCAATCTCGGGAAGCCTTCGGTACTTGTGCCCTATCCCTATGCGACCGGAGATCATCAGCGTTATAATGCCAGGGCGCTCGTCAGTAACGGAGCTGCGATTATGATTGATGATGACATACTCAGTGAGCAGAGGTCGGTACATACCATTCTTGAACTGCTGCGTGATCCGGAAAAACTTAAAAACATGGGAGTTGCTTCCCGCAAACTGGCATATCCGGAAGCTGCCCGTCAACTTGCTCTCAGAATTATCGGTCTTGGAAAAAAACATTAAGCAAAAGAGCTCACACATGGAACTGGGGAAAACGAAAAGCGTCCACATCGTTGGAATCGGAGGCGCTGGAATGAGTGCCATAGCAGAACTGCTTCTGAAATCTGGTTTTGGGGTGTCCGGCTCTGATCTCTCCTCTGGTGAGGTGACCGACAAACTTGTCGAGCATGGAGCCACCATCTATCGGGGACATCGTGCTGAGCAGATTGCTTCATGCGATGTCGTTGTCTACTCATCAGCGATCAGGCCGGAAGAGAACATTGAGATTATAGCAGCTGAAAAAGCCGGTATTCCCGTCATTAAACGGGATGAGATGCTCGGCGAGCTCATGCGCTACAAATATGGTATATGCATTGCCGGTACACATGGAAAGACAACCACGACAGCCATGATCGCCACAATGCTTATCGAGTCGGGCGAGTCGCCTACTGTCATGATTGGAGGGATATCAGACTATCTGAAAGGGAGTACCGTTGTCGGAGAGGGGAAGTATATGGTTATTGAGGCCGATGAGTATGATCGTGCTTTTTTAAAGCTTACCCCGACCATTGCTGTTGTCAACAGCCTGGAGTCCGAGCATATGGATACCTATGGTACGCTTGATGAACTGAAACAGGCCTTCATTGCGTTTGCCAACAAAGTACCTTTTTACGGTCGGGTTATCTGTTGTGTTGACTGGCCGGAGATCAGAAGGATCATACCGTCTATGAACCGCCTTTATACCACGTTCGGGATTGACGAGCCTGCAGATGTTATGGCATCGGATATTGTGCTTGAAAAACAAAGAGCCATTTTTACGCTTCAGGCCTATGGAAAAGAGTATCGCGATGTATGCATCAATGTGCCCGGTCGACACAATGTGCTTAATGCTCTGGCTGCTTTTTCAGCAGGAATTGAGCTGGGGATTATGCCTGAGCGTCTGATTGCCGGACTTGGCAGGTATAACGGCATGAGGAGAAGGTTTCAGGTGAAATACGATAATGGCGCAGGCCTTATGGTTGTTGATGATTACGCTCACCATCCCTCTGAAGTCAAGGCGACCGTCAAAGCGGCTAAAAGCGGTTGGGTGGATTCCAAGGTTATTGCTGTTTTTCAGCC
Source organism: uncultured Chlorobiaceae bacterium (assembly GCA_903940125.1). Taxonomy (GTDB): domain Bacteria; phylum Bacteroidota; class Chlorobiia; order Chlorobiales; family Chlorobiaceae; genus Chlorobium. The sequence goes on from CAJAJL010000067.1 coordinate 81,486, forward strand.
GCACTTATTTTCCCGTACCAGGGAGTTTGCTGATGAATACGGCTGGGCGCTTTCAAGAGCGGACATGGTGTATGTAGCCGATGTTTATCCTGCCCGTGAAAAAGCTCTGGATTATCAGGGAGTTTCCGGGGAGATGGTTGCTGTTGCCGTTCGAAAGGCTGGCGGAAAGCATGTCGAGTTTATTGCCGACAGGGAGATCCTTTTTTCAGCTCTTGTTGAGCATGGAGTAAACGGGAATATGATCCTTTTCATGGGTGCCGGCGATATAACTCTTCTTGCTTCAAGATTTGCTGAAGTCTGCAGGGAGAAATCCATTGGTTAATGGGGCAGATGCGCTATGAAAATATTTCAAAAAGCTTTCGCTTATGTCTGATACCGAATCGAAGGAAGATCAGACATACTTTCCTGATACAGCAGCTCAGGCATCTTCTGAAGGTGCCGATGAGGGTGCTACACATCGATATCATACTGTATCGGGTAATTCCGGCAGCGGGAAAGCCGGGGTATTTGTTATAGTAATGGCGCTCGGGGCTCTGGCTGTGCTGGCATCTTATTCGTCGAAATGGAAGACAGAAGTTGTTGTCAGGGATGTTGTTGTCGAGGGTGTTTCGAGTATTGTCGCAAAGGATTTTTCATCAGGTATGAAGGTCTATAAAGGGAGAAATCTTCAGGAACTTGATCCGGCAGAGTTAAAAGCAAGGGTTTTGCTGTTTCCTTATGTCAGAGATGCGGTGATCAGAAAAGAGCTGAATGGAATTGTCCGTATCAGGGTTGCTGAGCGAGTGCCGATAGCCTTGACGGTTATTGATGAGCGCATTTTTGCTGTTGACAATGAGGGATTTCTTTTTCCCTGGAGGGAAAACACGTCAGAGCAGTTTCCTAAATTGCTCCGAGTTTCAGGCATAAGCCGATTGAATGCGGTGGCGAACAGCCAGCGGCAGATTGACAGCCGTGATGTTGAACTGCTTCGTCAATTTCTTGAGGCCTTTGCTGCAACTGAATATGCGAGGCTTCTTATTCGCGAACTCCACCTGGCAGGAAACAATATGACATACTGCATTGCAGTTCAGGCGCCTACCCGTTTTATTATCGGCAATGATGGTAATTTCAAGGAAAAGTTGAAAAAATTTGAGATATTCTGGCAAAAGGTTATTTCCAAAAAAGGTTTTGGGTCTTATGAAACAGTGGATCTGAGGTTCAGAGAGCGGATCTTTACCAAGGATATAGTCTCGCCGGAGATTACACAAGGTGCACTTCAGAGATAATCATGCAGGAATAGAAAAATGCTGAAAAGCAATATCGCGGTAGGTCTTGATATCGGTACAACCAAGGTGTGTGTTGTTGTTGCCGAAAAAGATGAAATAGGCAAGCTTAATGTTCTTGGAAAAGGACGTTCTAATTCCGATGGTCTTCAGCGGGCAACGGTGGTCAATATCAATAAGACTGTAGAGGCAATCAAGGCTGCAGTTGCTGATGCTGAGCGGGAGTCGTCCATTCGTATACTCGGCGTCAATGTGGGCATATCCGGAGCACATGTTCATTGTATTCACAGTAATTCGGAAATCAGCATCAACCAGACAGGGATTGTCAATGATTCCGATGTAAAGCGTTTTCTGGAAAAAGCCAAGACCAATATCAGGTATCTGGATATTGATCATGAAATTATTCATGTCATTCCGCAGGAATTCATTGTTGATGATCAGGAGGGACTTCTTGATCCGATAGGAATGGCGGGTACGACGATGAGAGGCAGTGCATATATTGTGGTCGGCCTGAGGACTAAAATCCGTAATATCAAACAGTGTGTCGAGAAGGCAGGGCTGGAGATCAGTGCGGTTACCTTTGAGCCGGTAGCCTCCGGCATGGCGGTCATGAAAGAGCGGGAAAAGAAAAGCGGTGTGGTTGTCATTGATATTGGAGGCGGCACTACGGAGGTCGCAATCTATATTGACGGGGCAATACGCTATTCTGAGGTTATCAAGGTGGCCGCAAACGATGTCACTCATGATCTTGCGCACGGTGTGAAGGCTCTCTACGAAGTTGCTGAAGAGCTGAAAATAAAACACGGTTGCGCATATACCCCGATAAGCGGTGTGGATGAGGACATTCTTATTGAAGGTATTGAAGGCCGACCGCAGAAATCCTTTCCGAAGAGCTCGCTGACCATGATCATTGAAGCGAGAATGATGGAGATTCTGGAGCTTGTTCGGGATTCAGTCAAAAGATCCGGCTACTATGAATATATCAATGCAGGTGCAATAATCACGGGAGGAGGTTCTCTTCTGCCCGGTACCGAGGAACTTGCCCATGATGTTCTGGGGCTTGATGTTCGAATCGGCTACCCTGAAGGAGTGTCGGGTGGAATCAAGGGCTCCGTTAACAACCCGATGTATGCCACTGTCATGGGGCTTGTCGCCTACGCATTTCAGAACAATATGTCGTTGCCGGATCATAATTTCGCATCGCCAGCCGAGGTGATTCCTCAGGATATTCCCGCACAGATAACGGAGGAAGCTGAGGAGCAGGTGCCGAATCCTGCAGGAAAAAAAATTGTCGAGCGAATGAAGAAGTTCTGGGATAATCTATGATGAGAGATAACACAAACGCCTTTTAAACGGGAGTACTGACAAATGGCATTTGAGCTTGATCCCGGGCTGTTCGACAGTGACCAGGGTAAAGGTGTCACCATAAGGATCGTTGGTGTCGGCGGTTGCGGCGGCAATGCTGTCAATAATATGATTGACCGGAAAATAAGCGGCGTTGAGTATATCGTGTTCAATACCGACCGTCAGGCACTCCTGAATTCAAAAGCTCCTCTCAGAGTGCAGATTGGCAAGAAAGCGACTAACGGACTTGGTGCGGGAGCTGACCCTGCAAAGGGGCGGCAGGCGGCTGATGACGACCGGGAAATCATTGCGGCGCAGTTAAGGGGTGCAGATCTTGTCTTTATTGCTGCCGGCATGGGTAAGGGTACCGGCACAGGCGCTGCTCCGGTTATTGCATCAATTGCAAGGAATATGGGTATACTCACCATCGGCGTTGTTACCAGACCGTTCAACTTTGAGGGTCAGGTCAAGGCTAAGATTGCCGACGGGGGGATTACTGAACTGCGGAAATATATCGATACTCTCATCCTCGTTGAAAATGAAAAGATACTGAGTATTGCCGAAGAGGGGGTAAGCGCCACCGAAGCGTTCAACATGGCAAATGATGTTCTGTACAGAGCCGCAAAAGGCATTGCCGATATTATTACCCGTCACGGGCATGTCAATGTCGATTTTGCCGATGTCCGAAGCATTATGTCCGGCGCGGGTGATGCAGTTATGGGGTCTGCTGCCGCTGCAGGTGACCGCCGTGCACTGAAAGCGTCATCGGATGCTCTCAACAGTCCTCTTCTTGAAGGGGTATCAGTTAAAGGGGCCAAAGGCGTACTTGTCAATATTACCGGCGAGGTTACCATGAGGGACATGTCGGATGCGATGAACTATATTGAAGAGCAGGTCGGCAGCGATGCCAAGATCATCAATGGTTATGTTGATGAACCTCAGGTATCGGGTGAAATAAGGGTGACTGTTATTGTGACCGGCTTCAAACGAAAAGAGGAGATTGAAGGAAAAGAATCTGCGGTTCGTCGCCCTGTTACTCCGGTGCAGGGGCTCCGATCAGGTCAGTCGCCCTCATCTGTCAGGCAGACAGCATCAATGTATCCGGAACGGCAGGAAGATGATTTGAGAATTCCTGCCTACATCAGAAGACAGTTATCGATTCATGATTCTCGTGATGCCGGTAACAGTAAAAATACCTTACGCGATGCCGATCATAATCTTTTGAATACTGGCGGGAGTGGGGAACACGAAGATAAAATTCAGAAAGGTTTGACAGATACACCGGCTTATCTTCGCAGGAAGAACACCGGAAACTGAATCTCCTGTTTTATGCTAAACGAAGTTAAGGATTAAATGAAGTATTGTACACTTTCCGCTGAAGATGCTGTAGCAAGAATAAAATCAGGTGACAGGGTTTTTTTACATACTGCGGCAGCAACTCCGCAGAGGTTGATTGAGGCGATGGTTCAGCGTTCAGCTGAGTTGAAAAATATTGAAATTGTCAGTCTTCACACGGAGGGTGATGCGATTTACACAAGACCTGAGTATCGTGAAAGTTTCAGATTGAATGCATTGTTTGTCGGTAAAAATGTTCGTCAGTCGGTACAGAGTGGTGATGGTGACGCGATTCCCGTGTTTCTGAGTGATATTCCCTCCCTTTTTCGGAATAATATTCTGCCGCTTGATGTAGCCCTAGTGCATGTATCGCCTCCTGACAGGCATGGCTACTGTTCTCTCGGTGTTTCGGTTGATGCCACTCTGGCCGCTGTCCACTCAGCCAAGCTTGTTATCGCCCAGGTAAATCAGAACATGCCTCGCACCCATGGAGAGGGAATGCTTCATATCAGCAAGATCCATGCGATGACTGATGTGTCTGATGCCATTATTGAAACCCCCAGACATGCCTTGAGTGATATCGAAATCCGCATCGGCAGCCATATAGCATCTATCGTTGATGATGGAGCGACGCTTCAGCTGGGTATAGGCGCTATCCCGGATGCAACCCTTGCTGCACTTTGCGGGCATAAGGATCTGGGGATTCATTCTGAAATGTTTTCGGATGGGGTTGTCGACCTTGTTGAGAAAGGAGTGATCAACGGTCGTAAAAAACGGAGCCATAAGGAGATTATTGTGGCCAGTTTTCTTATCGGTACCAGAAAATTATATGATTTTGTGGACGATAATCCGCTCGTTGCCATGCTGCCTTCCGATTATGTCAACGATACCCGGGAAATCAGGAGAAATCCCCGTGTGACAGCGATCAACAGCGCTCTCGAAATTGACATGACCGGCCAGGTATGTGCTGATTCGATCGGCCAGAAATATTATTCCGGTGTCGGCGGTCAGATGGATTTTATACGTGGAGCTGCGCTTTCGGAAGGAGGCAAACCGATTATTGCACTGCCATCCACAACGAAGAAAGGGTTGTCGAGGATTGTGCCGCAGCTTAAACCGGGTGCAGGTGTTGTTACGACCAGAGCTCATGTACAGTATGTGGTTACGGAGTTCGGCATTGTGAATCTGCACGGCAAAAATCTCCGGCAGAGAGCTGACGCACTTGCGAGCATTGCCCATCCGGATTTCAGGGAGGATATCTCTCGTCAGGCACATGATCTGTATGGCTCGTACGGAAAGAGGTATATGTAATTTCCGGTTGTCAGGATGTCGAAATCTACAGCGATCGGACTCCAATGATGCTCACCATGCGGCCTGTTACTCCTTTATCGCGCCGATAAGAAAAAAACATGCCGCTGTCACCGAATGAGCAGAATTGAGATTGTTCAATATTCGACGCAGGAATACCTGAGGCAAGCAGCTGATTGTAGTTGACCATCCTCAGGTCGAGCATGTATTTATTGTTTCCCTTCGAAACAGTGTGACACATGCAGGCGTCCGATGGAAATTCCTTTGCCACATCAAGGTCAACCTCATAGGCTGCGGATGAAATACCGGTTCCTATATAAGCGAAACACTCAGCAGGAATCGAGTTGAAGTTTTTCTGCATGGCGGCAATGGTTTTCATCACAATCTGCTTTGCACTTCCTTTCCAGCCCGCATGAACCGCTCCTGCAGCATGGTGACGCGGGTCGAAGATCAGCACTGGATAACAGTCCGCAGTAAAGATGCATAAAAAAAGATTTTTTTTGTCTGTAATGAATGCATCATAACCGTGATATCTTCCCGGGTTTTCGGCAGTCAGTATTTCTGTGGAGTGAACCTGCTCGGAGCTTACCAGTCTTTGTGGATTGATGCCGGCCTCGACGCAGAGCCGCAGGGTGTTTTCATGAACATTTTCATCACTGTCCCGGGTGTTCATGCCAAGATTCAGAGAGGAATAGGGGCCTTCGCTGACGCCGCCCGTTCTTGTAGTCTGCAGAGCGACGAGGTCGTTGAATTCGCGAAAACACTCCGGAATGATATATTTTGGCGGCACATCTGTCGGGTTTATCCTGTTTATAAGCAAGAATGTGAGATAGGGTTCATTATTTCACGAAGAGATAGTATCTTTCAGCTCATGACTTATTTCTTCTGCAGCCCTTTGATGATTGTCTTGTGCAGAACGTGGTGCTGATCTGAATGTAAACAAAGACGCTCAACAATGAGAAAACCTGATGAAGAGCGCTTTCCGGATCAACTGGGGCGTTCTGTTCGAGCGATTTCCGAATATATGGGTATTGGCCTGCAGATTGCAGTCAGCTTTTCTTTTTTTGTATTTCTGGGCTATTGGGCAGACAGCAGGTTCGGCACATCACCACTTCTGTTTCTTGCCGGTGTTGTCCTGGGTATGGCCGGCATGGTTCTGGTTCTTATGAAGGTAGTTCGCCAGGCGAACAAAAAAAAATAAAGCATATTGTTCTGGTGCTGTAGTTTATCAAGAAAGAAAATGGAGATATGAAGCCATTGTTTGAATTTTTTATTAAGTTATGTATCTTGTCCGTCATTTTATGGGGCGTTATTTTTGCAGGACTTAATACGGGGAGTGTTGATTATCATTCTGTATTTCTTGCCTGGATAATGGTGGTGACCAATACCTTTGCCGGTTATCTGCTTTTTGACTACGCACTTGATAAGGAATCAGCTGTATTCACCAAGTTCGTTTTCGGCGGTCTGACCATCCGGTTACTTGTTCTTATGGTGCTTGTTGCTGTTATCATTATCAGGAATCTTGTGGTCATCAACGACTTTGTCTTTTCATTCTTCGCGTTTTACTGTATCTATGTAATTGTTGAAATTCTCGGGTATCAAAAGAAAAACAAACAGAAAAAAACTGCATGAAACGGTTAAACGTCATACAGCCTAAGGCTCTTCTCAAGGTTATCGCGATTCTTGTGCCACTCCTGCTCAACGTGAATGGCCTTACTTTTGCTGCTTCCGGTCAGTCGGCAGAGGTTCCCAAAAGCAGTGCTGCAGCTGCAGCATCGCCGGCAGTTTCCGCCCCCGCAGCTGAAGCTGCCCATGGCGCTGAAGCTCCTGAAGGAGAGGAAAAGGCGGGTGATGTTATTATGCATCATATTCTCGATAACAATGTTTTTGCTTTTGAACCATTCGGCTCAATCAATCTTCCGAAAATAGTTGTTGGCGGTTTTGATATTTCAATAACCAAGCACGTGGTGATGCTCTGGCTGGTATCTGCGCTTCTTTTGATAGTTTTTTCCGTAGTCGGCGGCAAATATAAAAATATAACTCCTCGTAACGCTCCCAGCGGGCTGGCCAACGCCATGGAGGCACTCGTGGAGTTTATTCGGCTTGATGTTGCCAAGTCAAATATCGGGCATGGCTATGAAAAGCATCTTCCTTACCTGCTGACGGTTTTCTTTTTTATCCTGTTCTGTAACCTTCTTGGTCTTGTTCCCTACGGGGCAACGGCTACCGGTAACGTCAATGTTACTCTCACACTTTCCATTTTCACCTTCTTCGTCACCCAGATCGCCGCATTCAAGGCTCATGGTGTTAAAGGTTATCTTCAGCACCTTACCGCAGGGACCCACTGGTCTCTCTGGATTATCATGGTTCCCATTGAGATCATCGGACAGTTTACGAAACCCTTTGCTCTTACCATTCGTCTGTTTGCGAACATGACTGCAGGTCATATCATCATTCTCAGTCTGATCTTCATCAGTTTCATTCTGAAAAGCTACATCGTCGCTGTAGCTGTTTCGGTACCATTTGCAATTTTCATTGATCTTCTTGAGCTTTTTGTTGCGTTTCTGCAGGCATTTGTTTTCACCATGCTTTCCGCGCTTTTTATCGGTCTTGCTACCGCGCACGAAGGACATGACGAAGCTGCTGCAGGAGTTGCGCATCATTAAAATGAACTCAGGATTATTAAGGAATAACTCTTATTTTGGTACTTTTTATTAAGCGCTTTTAAAACTGCTAATTATCATTTAGCAAAAAACTTACAACAAATAAACGGAGGTAATTTCAAGATGGAAGGTTTAGGTTTAGCTTATTTAGGTGCAGGTCTTGGCGCCGGTCTGGCTGTTATTGGTGCAGGTCTTGGTATTGGCAACATTGCAGCTTCAGCCGCTGAAGGTACAGCCCGTCAGCCGGAAGCTACTTCGGATATCCGTACTACCATGATTATTGCCGCAGCGCTTATCGAAGGTGTTGCACTGTTCGGTGAAGTTATCTGTGTACTTCTTGCTCTTAAGTAATATTGAGCACTTGTCAAGACTCAATACAGAAGATATCTCGATTGCGGCTGATCTTTGATGATGTCGCAATCGGGTTTTATTAACCGTTAACGGAAACATTGTACATGCTTACGTCAGGAATGATACTTCTTGCCGGTAGTCTTCTGAGCCCGAATCCCGGTCTTATTTTCTGGACTGCAATCACATTTGTGATTGTGCTGCTTATTCTCAAGAAGATTGCCTGGGGGCCGATACTTAATGCTTTGGCTGAAAGGGAAAAGGGCATTCAGTCATCCATTGACCGTGCGCATCAGGCGAAGGATGAGTCTGAGGCTATTCTGCGTAAAAACAAGGAACTGCTTGCAAAAGCCGACGCGGAATCTGACCGGATTATCCGTGAAGGAAAGGACTTTGCCGAAAAACTCCGTTCTGATATATCTCAGAAAGCTCAGACGGAAGCTCAGAAAATGATTGCTTCAGCCAAAGAAGAGATAGAGCAGGAAAAGCGCCGTGCGCTCGATGTACTGAGAAATGAGGTTGCTGATCTTGCCGTCAAAGGCGCTGAAAAGATTATCAAGACCACTCTTGATGCTGATATTCAGAAAAGGATCGTTGACAGCATGATTCAGGATCTTTCAACAAACCGTAACTGAAACAGGTCACGACATGTCAAGTGTAATTACAAGCCGACGATATGCTTCCGCTCTTCTTTCAGCAGCTGAAGAGGGTAATTTTCTCGATCAGATTGTAGAGGAGCTTCAGGTGATTAAGGTTGTTCTTGAACATTCCCGTGATCTCGTTCAAGCTTTGCGCAGTCCACTTGTCAAAGGCGATAAAAAGATTCACATACTTGAGGATATCTTCAGGGATTCCATAGGGGAAAAAATGTTTATTTTTTTAAAGCTGATTGCCAGGAAAAAACGTGCAGGGCTTCTGCCTGAAATTATTGATGAATTCCAGGTTCTTCTTGATGAAAAAAGAGGGATAATCAATGTCGATATAAGCAGTGCAGTTAAACTGTCAGACGAACAATCCAGTGAACTGGTCAACCGCCTTGAAGTCTATACCGGAAAGAAAATCCGTCCAAGGATGGCGCTCGATGAAGGCCTGATTGGTGGCGTTTCCGTTAAAATTGGCGATACGATATTTGATGGCAGCATCAGTCATCAGCTTCAGAGGTTCAGGCAAGCTCTTGTCACTGAAAAGGCATGAATTGTCATGTCGCCTGATGGCATCAAAATTAAAATAGCCTGCTTTTGCAGGCTATTTTTTTTAACTTATCTGCTGTATTACCGGTAGCGTTGTATAGGTCTGTAGCAAAAATAAATCGGGGCTTTAGCTCAGTTGGTAGAGCGTCTCGTTCGCAATGAGAAGGTCAGGGGTTCGACTCCCCTAAGCTCCACAAAACGTTTTTTTGTGCGGTATGGTATTATAAACGGTTAAGATTTCAAAAAAAGAGGATAATGGGAGTTGATCTATGTCGTTTGTCAGATTTTGTTCACGTTCAGTATTGATGTTGTTTTCGATAGGATTATTGATGAGTTCAGGCTGTTCCTCTTCCAAGCCGGATGCCGCTCCTACCGCTACGGTTATTGTCAGTGAAGGATATGCAAGAGCGGAGAAGATGTATGCTAAAAAAGATTATGATGGCGCCGCGCTGACGCTGGAATCACTTCTTGTTACCTCACGTGCAACAGCGCTCGAGGATCGTGTGCTTTTTCTTCTTGGGCAGTCTTATTATCATTCCGGACAGTATCTGCTTTCATCAGAAATATTTACACGACTCTTAAAGCAGGTGCCCACAACTCCTTATGCTGCAACGGCACAGTTTCTTATTGCAAAATCGCATGAAAAGCTCTCTCCTCATTATGAGCTTGATCAACAGGAGACCGTTAAAGCCATAGATCAATTTTCCATCTATATGGATCTGTATCCCTCACCGGATGATTCAAAAATTTTAAGTGATGTCGAGACCTACAGGGAACTGCTGAAGATAAATCCGGAGAATCCGAACTATAAACAGCGTTATGCTCAGGCAAAAGCTGAACTTGGCAAGATAGATTCCTTGAAATATGCTGAAAAGGCAATTCCGGTGCTGAGAGATAAACTGGCAAAAAATGCCTATTTCATTGCCCGGCAGTATGTTCAGCTCAAAAAATACAAGGCGGCAGTTATTTTTTATGATGAAATCATAAAACGTTATTCCGATACAAGTTATGTGCAGCAGGCCTGGGCAGGAAAAATTGATGCTTTGATAAAACGTAAAAAATGGTTTGAAGCCGGACAGGTGCTTGATCAGTTTGTGCAGCTTTACCCGGGCAAGCAGCAGGATATGAAAGGGACAAAAGAAAAAATCAGCAAAAATCTTACAAACAACTGACCGGAGCATGCCTGTGCATCTGGCGGTTTTTGGCGGAACATTTGATCCGCCGCATAATGGTCATCTTGCACTCTGTCTTTATGCCAGAGAGATACTCGAAATAGATAAATTATTTATTTCTGTTTCGAATAATCCCTTTAAGCATAAACGGGGTGCTGCAGACGAACATAGAAAGCGCATGGCGGAGTGTCTCGCTTCGGAAATCAATCTTACGGGCGCCTGCAGTCAGGTAAGCGGATGGGAGCTAAAACAACAGCCATCGTACACCGTTGATCTCCTGAAGTATGTCCAGCAGCTCTATCCGCATGACAGAGTGACTCTGCTTGTCGGCGAGGACAGCTTCAAAGAGTTTCATTCGTGGAAGGATTATGAGAAACTGTTTTCATTGTGCGATATTGTGGTGTTCAGAAGAGCGTCAACAGAGGCCAGTGACCCACCTTCTGACTCTTTACTGCAGAAAGGATCTATAAGGGTTATTGATTTTGCCTATGAGGTTTCATCAACTGAAATCAGAGAGCTTGCAGCCGCCGGGCAGAGTATTTCGAGGCTTGTACCCCCTTCAGTGAGTCGTTATATCATCGAGCACGCTCTCTATCGGTAGAGGCTTGACACTGTTTACTACATTGACTCCGGAGCTGAAACGCCGAGAATTCTGAAGCCGTTGCGCAGTACTTGACGTGTCGCTAATGAAAGAAAGAGTCTCGCCTTGCAGATATCCGGCTCAGCTTTGATAATGGGACATTCCTGATAGAACCTGTGAAAAAGTTCTGCCACTGAGTGAAGGTATTCCACCATTTTTTGCGGCTCAAGCAGGCGGACGCTTGTTTTTAACATATCCGGATAGTCAAGGAGAGCAAAGCCAAGCTGAAGTTCAGATGGAGAGGTGAGCAGCTCCAAAAGGTTGTAATCCTCACTGGATGCAGGATCAAATCCGGTTTCCTGCAGCGCCATACGCAAGAGGCTGCAGATTCGTGCATGGGCATATTGCAGATAGAAGACCGGATTTTCCTTGGACTGTTTTTTTGCCAGTTCGACATCGAAGTTCAAATGCGAATCTTTACTGCGCATGATGAAAAACAGTCTTGTAGCGTCAGCTCCGACATCATCGATCAAATCGTCAAGGAGATCGGCATTTCCTTTTCTTGTGGACATTTTCAGGGTCTGTCCGTCAACAGTCGTCGTCACAAACTGATTGATGGCTATCCTGATCCGATCGGTATCGTACCCGAGAATTTTCAAAGCTTCAATGACATCAGGATACTCATCGATATGATCGGCACCGAAAACATTGACCATCATTGCATAATCGCGTTCGAACTTTGAGATATGGTAGCCTATATCAGGCAGCCTGTAGCTCGGTTCGCCGGAAGATTTGACAAGAACCTTATCTTTTTCCTGACCAAGCTTTGTTGTCAGAAACCATGTCGCCCCATCGTATTCTGCAATATATCCGTTCTCTTTCAGTGCATCAATGACCCGCTGGTTCGCCGTTATGCCCGCTTCATCCTGAGTGTACAAGGTGTGTTCATTAAAAAAAGAGTCATGGCGTATGCTGAGCCGCTCAAGAGTCTTTTTAATCGAATTGAAAATGATTGCTTCAGCGCTGTTTTTAAATAGCAGCACATCGTCGCTTTCAGTTAAAGCCTTTCCGTGTTCGTTGTATATCTGTTCAGCAATGTCGCGGATATAATCGCCCTGGTAATGGGTATCAGGGAAAGCGATCTCTTTGCCGCAACGCTCCTGGTAGCGAAGTTGGACGGATTCTCCGAGAATCTGCATCTGCCGGCCGGCATCGTTGAAATAGTACTCTCTCGTGACCTCGTATCCCTGAGTTTCAATAAGATTTGCAATACAGTCTCCGAGTACCCCGCCCCGGCCACGTCCAATGGTGAGGGGTCCTGTCGGATTGGCACTGACATATTCTACAATGGCTTTTTTTCCTGTTCCGATAGTTCCTCTTCCATAGTCATCGCCGTCATGCAGCACTTTCTGTAGAGAACGCATGATAAAGAGCGAGGTAAGATAAAAGTTAATGAACCCTGGACCCGCCACTTCGATTTTAGCAATAGTATCCGGAGGAAAAACCAGATGTTCAATAATCTGCTGTGCAAGATCGCGCGGTTTTTTTTTGCACTCTTTTGCGGTAATCAAGGCTATGTTTGTCGAAAAGTCACCAAACTTTTTGTCTGAAGGCTGTTCGATGATAATCTGTTTATTGGTCTCAATACCTGTCGATCGAAGAGCGCTTTTGATGACAGGGATAAAAAATTCATGCATTTTATTTCTTTATAAAAGGGTCACTGGTTGCTTTGTATAGAGATTTCTGCAAAGAGCATCAACAGAGAGCTCTGTAAAATCGTCAATAATCTTAACTATATGATCGAAATCGCTGAATGCTTCGGCGCTGTTTGTCGTCGTTACTGCAACACATTTCATTCCGGCTCTTCTTGCAGCTTCAACTCCCGGAAGAGCATCTTCAAAAACAATACATGCCGAAGGATCTGTATCGAGCAGTTCGGCGGCTCGTAAAAAGATGTCAGGATGAGGTTTTCCCTGGAGGACATGAAAGGGATTCACAATAGCCTGGAATGTATCTGTAAGGTTCAACAGGTCGAGTACATAGTCAATATTCCGTGGACCGGCACCGGTTCCAATGGCAAGTCGAATTTCATGTACATCGGCGGCATCAAGAAAATCGCGGAGACCGGGCATGGGTTTGATGAGGTCGCGTGACTTTACACGGTAGAGGAAATCCTTGAGTTCAGTCAATCGAGCGGCTTCAGCCTCACTGATGTTCGGATCGAGAAAGTAGCGCAGCACATCATGCCCTTTCATTCCTGCTGTTTCGACAAGGTACCTTTCGGCGTCGAGCCCTTGCAGACCGAAATCCTTGAAAAGTTCCACCCAGGAATCGGCATGGAATCGCATATTATCGGTCAGTACCCCGTCCATATCAAAAATAAAGGCGGGTTTATTGTTGTTCAGCATTCCGGTATAAGATTGTTGCATCAGTTTGTTTCGCCAAGTTTCATGGCCGTTCTCACTTCCTGCATGGTTTTGTGGGCAATGACTTTTGCTTTTGCTTCCCCTTCATGAAGAATGCTTTTTACAAGGTTCATATGCGATTCATAATATCGCCGTTTATCAATCAGCGGAGCCAGTTCCCGGGAGATATTTGCGGCACAGAGCTTTTTGCAGTCCACACAGCCAAGTGAACCGGTACGGCAATCCGCCTCTATGCTGCTGAGTTGTTCGGGTGATGAAAATTTTGAGTGGTAACTGAACACTGTGCAGATTTCAGGATGACCAGGATCGTTTTTACGGATTTTAGCGGTATCGGTAACTGCTGTGCGCATTTTTTTCAGGACTGCCTCAGGGTCATCTGCAAGCAGTATGGTGTTGCCCAGTGACTTTGACATTTTCGCCTTGCCGTCAAGGCCGACAAGCCGCGAAAATTTGGTTATTTTTGGTTCAGGTTCAGGAAAGACATCGCCGATAACGGGATGCGGGTAGTGATTGTTGAATTTGCGGGCGATCTCTCTTGTAATTTCCACATGTGGAATCTGATCCTCCCCCACCGGGACAACATTGCCCTTGTAAAGAAGAATGTCAGCCGCCTGTAAAACAGGGTAACCGAGATGACCGTAAATCAGAGAATCCATATTAAGATCGCGCACCTGTTCTTTCAGAGTCGGGTTTCTTTCAAGGCGGGCTGAGGTGATCAGCATGGCAAACAGCAGAAAGAGTTCGGCATGTTCTTTGACCTGTGACTGTCGGAATACCGGGCTTTTTTGTGGATCAATTCCAGCTGCCAGCCAGTCGATGAGCATATCAAGCGTGTTGCTGTATATTTCAGCGGTTTCGAGGGATGTCGTAAGGTTATGGTAATCGGCAATGAGAAAGCAGGTTTCATAGACCTTCGAGCCGTTTTCGTCAAGCAGATTCTGTTGTTGAACCCAGCTTTCAAGGGCTCCTGTATAATGTCCGAGATGGAGTTGGCCGGTAGGCCTCATCCCGCTTAAAATCCGTTGTGTTGCCATAAGATTATTATTGCTGCTTCGACCGGTTCGACCGGGGAGGGTGCGTTTATAAATGCCCAAGAAGTTATAACAGTTGAAAGAAAGATAAAAGGCATTTGTTTGTTTTTTGTTTTCATAGCACTATATTATCGAACTTGTTTTTGATTTCTTGATACAATAAGCAATCAAAAACCGATATATTAGGAGAGTAAGTCCTATACAACACTCGGTTGCCCAACCATGTCAGATCCGGAAGGAAGCAGCATCCGGTAATTTGAGTGTGTGATATAGCAAGCTTACTCTCTTTTTTTATTTCGTCACTTTTAACAGGTCGGGAGCAGGTATGCAGACAGAATTGAGAAAAAAAGAGTTATTAAGCACGCCGGTTTGCCATATCGATATCAAAAAGCTGAATATTGTTTCTTTCGTCGAGCAGATGGGCGACACTGCATTTCAGGCAAGAAATCTTGCAAGAGCTGCCTCCATTGTTGATCTTATGCAGCAGGACAAGGAGTGCGCAGTCATTCTCACCCTTGCCGGTTCGCTCATCAGCGCTGGATTGAAACAGGTTATTATTGACTTGATCGACAACCATATGGTTGACGCCATTGTCTCTACGGGGGCTAATATTGTTGATCAGGACTTTTTTGAAGCACTTGGGTTCCGTCACTACCAGGGCACTCCGTTTATCGATGATGCCACGCTAAGGGAGCTCCATATCGATCGTATTTATGATACCTATATCGATGAGGATGATCTTCGGGTCTGTGATGATACCACGGCGATCATTGCCAGCGTCATGAAACCTGGAGTATACTCTTCCCGTGAATTTATTATAGAAATGGGAAAATATATCGAGGCTCATAATCATGATAAAAACTCCATTGTCTATAAAGCTTACGAAAAAGGTGTGCCGATTTTCTGCCCTGCGTTTTCCGATTGTTCTGCCGGGTTCGGTCTGGTTCATCATCAATGGAACAACCCTGACAAGCATGTCTCGATCGATTCGGTAAAGGATTTTCGTGAACTGACAAAAATCAAAATCGAGAATGACAAGACTGGTATTTTCATGATCGGCGGCGGTGTTCCTAAAAACTTTACACAGGATATTGTTGTTGCTGCAGAGGTGCTCGGATACGAAGATGTGTCCATGCACACGTACGCGGTACAGATTACGGTTGCTGATGAGCGTGACGGGGCGCTGTCAGGCTCTACCCTCAAGGAGGCCAGTTCGTGGGGCAAGGTTGATACGGTCTACGAACAGATGGTTTTTGCCGAAGCCACTATCGCTCTTCCGCTTATTGCCGGCTATGCTTACCACAAACGCAACTGGGAAGGCCGTCAGGCTAAAAACTTTAATGCTCTGTTGGATCGCCAACAGGTAAACGTATAAGGAATCGCCATGAAATTTTTTATTGATACAGCTGATCTTGACGAAATTCAGGCAGCAAAAGAACTTGGTATGCTTGACGGTGTAACGACAAACCCTTCACTGATAGCGAAAATTGTCGAGGATCCGTCCAGATTTACCTATCAGGATTTCAAGGATCATATCGCAAGAATCTGCGACATTGTCGATGGTCCCGTGAGTGCAGAGGTGACGTGCCTGGAAACGAAGGAGATGATTGTTGAGGGTGAGGACCTGGCGGCTATTCACGAAAATGTGGTCATCAAATGTCCGCTGACTCTCAACGGCCTCAAAGCCATCAGGCATTTTTCAGAACAGGGGATCCGCACCAACGCCACACTGGTTTTTTCGCCGAATCAGGCGCTGCTTGCCGCCAAGGCCGGAGCAAGCTATGTCAGCCCGTTTGTTGGAAGATTGGACGATATCAGCACTGATGGAATGGCGCTTGTGGAGCAGATTGTCACCATCTACGATAACTACGGATATCCGACCGAGGTGATTGTCGCCAGTGTGCGCCATCCTCAGCATGTGGTTGATTCAGCCATGATTGGAGCAGATATTGCCACAATTCCTTACAGTGTTATCCGCCAGCTTGTCAATCATCCGCTGACCGATCTAGGGCTTAAAAAGTTTATGGAAGACGCCGCCGTCATGAAAAAATAAAAGCCATGTCAAACATTTGACGGCAAAACCGGAATTCTTCTGGATAGAGGTTGTTAACGGGAGATAACCTCAATCTTGACTTTTGCAGTGCCTTTTTCATAGAAGCCCAGTTGTTTGGCTGCTTCGGCGCTGAGATCAATAACACGGTCGTCAACAAATGGTCCTCTATCGTTGACCCTGACGATAATTGACGCTCTGGTATTAAGATTTGTTACCTTTACAAGGGAAGGGAGGGGAAGATATTTGTGAGCGGCGCTTGGCATTGATGGATCAAAAGTTTCCCCATATGCCGTTGGCTGTCCGTTATGCTGGTCGAGGGTTTCCTTGCCGTACCACGATGCCATGCCGGTTTCTTCATAGGCTGTCGCCTCTTCATAGTTCATAGGCACATAGACCCTGCCGTTGATAATGTACGGGGTGTTTTTGATTTTGCCCAGCCGATAAGCCTCCTCTGGTGAAATGCCTTTGAAGTCCCGCTTTGAAAAAGGGGGGCGGGTTGAGGTGCACGAACTGAGTGCCAGGGGGAGAAGGAGACATCCCGCCAGAATAAGATTTCGCATCATCTTTTTCGTGGTGTTTGATTTGCTTTAAACATAGCTATTTTACGAGAAATTCCCTGATAACCTGTATGTTTCGTTTGTCGGAGCTCAGGATGTCGGCATTTTAATTTGGAGCAGCAGATTTATTGAGACGTTATGGCTGAACAACCCGCTATGTCAAGCCCTTTGGGCGTTCTTGTTATTCATGGTTTTACGGCGACGCTCGAAAGTGTCAGTGCGTTATATATGCCTCTCAGGGAGCTTGGAATTCCAGTTCGGATGCCTCAGCTTGCAGGACATGGAGCTTCATCACCTGAGGCACTTCGGGGTGTTACCTGGGAGGCATGGGTGTCTGATGCCGGCCAGGCGTTTCAGGAACTTCGAAGTGAGGCTGAGCGAGTTATCGTTATTGGTCACAGTATGGGTGCTCTCATAGCCCTGAATCTTGCCGTCTTGTATGAGGGACAGGTTGATTCGCTTGTGCTTGTTGCTCCGGCCCTCAAGCTTGCTTCTCTGCTTGCGCCCGGTCGTCCTCTGCATTTTGCGGCATACCTTGTCAGCCGGGTCATCAGGAAATGGGAGCTGAAACCTGAGTTTGCCGATAAGAAGAATGAAGGCTGTGCTCCACACTATGCCTGGGTACCGACAGACGCTGTTGTTTCATTGTTTGAGCTGATCAAAAAAAGCATCTCGCTGCTTGGTTATATCAAGGTTCCGGTTTTTATTCTGCATAACCGCAAGGAAAGTACCGTTCTGCCCGAAAGTGCAATTATACTCAGCGACAGCATCGCTACGGATCCGTCAGAAAAATCCATCATGTGGCTGGAGAGTTCGGAACATCAGACTTTTTGTGACTGCGAAAAGGAAAAGGCGGTTGCTGCGATTATCGACTATGTTTCCGGCAGGATCGCTCGAAGATCTTCAGCTGTTTAATGATGCGGGTTATAGATTTAACCCGGACCATCGAACCGGGGATGCCCTGTTATCCCGGTACTCCGCAACCGGTATTTCACTCACTTTCTTCCATCGGACGGGATGGATTTGCAGAACAGCAGCTAACATTTTCCTCTCATACCGGAACCCATGTTGACCTGCCGTCTCACATCCTTCCTGCAGGGTGCTCGCTTGACGATTTTACTCTTGACCGCTTTGCTGGAAAGGGCATGGTAGTTGATCTCCGCGGTTCAGCTGTCGGATCAATCGCCATCAAGGAGCTTCAGGTTTTCGAAGCTGACTTTGCCGGTTGCGATTTTCTTCTTCTCTACTCCGGATGGAGTCAATATTGGGGCACTCCCGCTTATTACACCGGTTATCCGGTGCTGTCATCTGATGCGGCTCTCTGGCTGACTGGATTTCATTTCAAAGGCATTGGAGTTGATATGATTTCTGTTGATGCTTCCGATGCTTTGGATTTTTCTGTTCATACGCTGCTCCTTGAAAGCGGGATTATTCTTATTGAGAATCTTGCCGATCTTTCTCCTCTTTTGTCCAGTCCCTTTACGTTTTATTGCTTCCCACTCAAAATCGCACAGGCAGAAGCTTCGCCGATCAGAGCCGTTGCTTTTGTCGATGAGAAAAGTCATGCGTGATTTTTTTATTGGAAGTTAAAAAAGAGGACGTTACATTGAGGGCCTCAGGATAAAATCCTCTGTTCTTTCCCATCGAAATAACCATAGTATGAACACCATGCTCTTGTATTCCTCTATTACCAAAAAAGTGCTCATGGCACTTGCAGGGCTTTTTTTGGTTACATTTTTATGTGTGCATCTCGGCATCAATCTGATGCTGCTGAAAGATGATGGGGGTCGTATGTTCACCGAAGCAGCAACCTTCATGGGCACCAACCAAGTCATCAAGGTTTTTGAGATTGTGCTCTTTGCAGGATTTCTGCTCCACATACTCTTCGGTATTCTGGTATCCTTCCAGAACAAGGCAGCACGACCAACCGCCTATGCCTGCAGCAACAGTTCGGAAACATCGTTCTTTTCAAAGTACATGTTCCATACCGGGATCATTGTTTTCATCTTTCTCGTTCTGCACTTCATTGATTTCTATTTCATCAAAATCGGCATTGTTGCTCCTCCTCCCGGCATAGCAAGCCACGACTTCTACCATCGCACACTTCTTCTGTTTTCAACTCCCTTGTATTCATCCCTCTATATTATCAGCTTTATATTTCTCGGTATTCATCTGAATCATGCCATTCAGTCAGGATTTCAGACGCTCGGCTGGAACCACAGTAAATATACGGATGCAGTAAAGTTTATCGGCTCAGCTTATTCGGTGCTTATTGCTGTCGGTTTTAGTGTTATCCCTATTTATCTCTTATTATTTAAATAAGTTAATAATTCCTGACGACTGTGTTATACACCGAAAACAACACTCACAACACTCCTCAATGACACGCCTCAACGCCAGAATCCCTGAAGGGCCGGTGGCTGAAAAATGGACTGCCTACAAATCAGGCTGCAAGCTGGTTAACCCAAACAATAAACGCAAACTTGATATCATCGTTGTCGGTACAGGTCTCGCCGGGGCTTCGGCCGCTGCATCGCTCGGACAACTCGGGTACAATGTCAAGGTTTTCTGTTACCAGGATACTCCCCGTCGTGCTCACAGCATAGCGGCACAGGGGGGAATTAATGCTGCGAAAAACTATCAGAACGACGGAGACAGCGCTTACCGGTTGTTTTACGACACTATTAAGGGTGGTGATTACCGCGCTCGTGAAGCCAACGTCTATCGCCTTGCCGAAGTCAGCAATCAGATTATTGACCTCTGCGTAGCTCAAGGAGTACCTTTTGCCCGCGAATATGGTGGTCTTTTGACCAACCGTTCGTTTGGCGGAGCACAGGTATCAAGAACATTCTATGCCAGGGGGCAGACAGGCCAGCAACTCCTGCTTGGCGCCTATGGCGCGTTGAGCCGACAGATTGCAGCAGGGAATGTAACGCTCTTCAACCGCCGCGATGTCCTCGATATGGTGCTGGTCGACGGAAAAGCACGAGGGATTATTGCCCGCAACCTGGTGACCGGTGAAATAGAGCGACATGCAGCTCATGCTGTGGTTCTGGCCAACGGTGGTTATGGCAATGTTTTTTTTCTCTCCACAAATGCCATGGGTTCCAATGTGACACCGGCATGGAGCGCGTATAGAAAAGGGGCGATGTTTGCAAACCCCTCGTTTACACAGATTCATCCTACCTGTATTCCTGTGCATGGTGATACTCAGTCAAAGCTAACATTGATGAGCGAAAGCCTGCGCAACGACGGCAGAATATGGGTTCCTGCCAAGTTAAAGGATGTCGAAAGGCTCAGGAACAAAGAGATCAAGCCATCGGATATTCCAGAGTCAGATCGTGATTATTATCTAGAACGTCGTTATCCTGCTTTCGGTAATCTTGTCCCGAGGGATGTGGCCTCAAGGGCAGCCAAGGAGCGCTGCGATGCCGGTTTCGGTGTCGGCTCTACAGGATTTGCGGTTTATCTTGATTTTGCGGATGCCATAAAGCGCAAGGGGCATGACACTATTGATTCTCTTTACGGCAATCTTTTCCAGATGTACCAGCAGATTGTGGCAGAGAGCCCCTATGAAACGCCGATGATGATCTATCCTGCAGTTCATTATACCATGGGCGGTCTTTGGGTTGATTATGAACTGATGACAACCATTCCCGGTCTCTACGCTATCGGCGAATGCAATTTTTCCGATCATGGAGCAAATCGTCTTGGCGCATCTGCACTTATGCAGGGTCTTGCTGATGGGTATTTCGTGCTTCCCTACACTATAGGCAACTATCTGGCAGCTGAAATTCATACTCCCCGTTTCAATACCGCGTCTTCTGAATTCAACATTGCAGCGCAAGCTGTTACTGACCGCCTGAAAGCCATTAAAAACACTGGAGCAAAGGAGTCTGTCGATCATTTCCATCGTCGACTTGGCAAGATCATGTGGGAGTATTGTGGAATGGCGCGAAACGAAGCCGGATTAAACGAAGCGCTTTATCTTATTGCAGAGCTGCGCAGCGAGTATGCTCGAGGTGTTAAAATTCCGGGAGGATTGGATGAATATAATCCCGAACTTGAGAAAGCCTGCAGGGTCGCAGATTTTATCGAACTTGGAGAACTTATGGTGCGTGATGCCCTTCAACGGAAGGAGTCATGCGGAGGACATTTCAGGGAGGAGTTCCAGACCAGCGAAGGCGAAGCACTCCGGAACGATGATGAATTTGCATTTGTCGGTGCATGGGAATACAGGGGGCGTGATGCCGCTGCAGAGCTGCACCGTGAGGAACTTCAATTCAAAGAGATCAAGCTCTCCCAGCGGAGCTATAAATAACAGGTTATTATGAATTTTACGCTGAAGATCTGGCGACAGAAAAATGCAGGAGCAAAAGGACAGATGGTTTCCTATGATGTATCAGGAATATCGCCCGACAGCTCTTTTTTCGAAATGCTTGATACCCTGAACCAGAATCTCATTATGAGTGGCGGTGATCCTGTCTCCTTTGACCATGATTGCCGGGAGGGTATCTGCGGTACCTGCAGCCTTTACATCAACGGACGTCCTCACGGGCCTGAAAAAGGGGTGACTACCTGCCAGCTGCACATGCGTTCGTTTAAGGATGGCGATACCATCCATATCGAGCCCTGGAGGGCAAAAGCTTTTCCCATTATCAGTGACCTGATTGTTGATCGAAGTGCGTTCGACAAGATCATTCAGGCAGGGGGCTATGTTTCGGTTAATACCGGCGGTGTGCCGGATGCCAATACCATACCGGTGCAGAAAGAGAAATCGGATGCTGCTTTTGATGCTGCAACCTGCATCGGCTGTGGCGCCTGCGTGGCGGCATGTTCCAATGCAGCTGCCATGCTCTTTATAGGCGCAAAAGTATCGCATCTTGCACTCCTTCCTCAGGGACAGGTCGAGGCGGCCAAACGTGTCCAGAAGATGGTCGCATGTATGGATGATCTTGGTTTTGGCAACTGCAGCAATACCTATGCCTGCGAGGCGGAATGTCCCAAAGGGATTTCAGTCTCCAATATTGCCCGCATGAACCGGGGGTTTCTCAGTTCCAAACTGTTTGCTGAAAAGGAAAAGATTATTCAGGACTCCCTCTGAGATAGAGAACCGGCCCTTTGTTCACCCCGGTACATGGGCCGGTTTCGATGGCATTGAAAGTCTCACTCCAAAAAAGCAATATTCTCCGTCGAACACACTTTGTAAAACACGCAGTTAATGCTGCGGCATCGAAAGTCGCCCTTGCCCAGGACTTTCAGCTTGGAGAAAAAAGCGGATTATCCTCAGAGGTATTTCTGTCCGGAGTGCTTGCATTTCGGTGAATCAATAGTGTTATTGGTGTAAAAATAAATCATAATAGCGAAATATATTTGTATATTTAAGCGCCAGTAAGCATCTTTGAACTTCTCCATGACAAGATACAGCGCTCTCTTCATACAGCTGACTGCCTCAGGAAGAACAAAGCTTTTTTGTGATGTTCTGAGCAGGAGGACAAAGAGCAGTTTGCATTACGGCAGGCCGTGTCGGAGAGCCGGCCTCTCCTTTTAATGAAGGTTGACCTGGGAGGTAAATGAGCTATACGACGACAAGGGCTTTGGAGCTTTTACGGATCGGTTCTGGTTATCCCGAGGCGGTTTTCCGTGACAGCCAAGAGGATGCAATTCGTTACATCGTTGAAGGCCGGGGGCGATTGCTGATCGTCCAGAAGACAGGCTGGGGTAAGAGCTTTATCTATTTTATTGCCACCAGGTTTCTTCGTGAAGAAAGCAAAGGGCCGTCTCTACTGATTTCACCTTTGCTTGCCTTAATGCGAAACCAGATTGAGGCAGCTGAACGTATGGGAGTGCGTGCCGCTACGATTAACTCAGACAATCCGGATGATTGGATTGATGTTGAAGCAAGTATTGATCGCAATGAGATTGACATTCTGATCATTTCCCCTGAACGGCTTGCGAATGAACGGTTTCGTCAAAATGTTCTGGCTGGAATTGCTGCTCAGATTTCGATGCTGGTAATTGATGAAGCGCACTGTATTTCTGACTGGGGTCACGACTTTCGCCCTCACTATCGATTGCTGGAGCGGATTGTTAAAACTTTACCGCCAAACCTCCGACTTCTGGCAACTACAGCCACTGCAAACAATCGAGTAATGAAGGATCTCGCTGAAGTTCTTGGGCCGAATCTGGAGGTATTACGCGGTGATCTGAATCGTCCTTCACTGACCCTGCAAACCATTTTTTTACCTGATCAAGCCCAGCGCCTTGCCTGGCTGGCAGAACAGCTCGCGACTCTTCATGGCCATGGAATTATCTATACGCTCACCGTACGTGATGCAAACATGGTTGCAAGCTGGCTGAAAAGTCGTGGTTTGGGTGTTGAAGCCTATACAGGCGAAACTGGTGATCGCCGGCCAGAGTTTGAGCAGGCACTGCTTCATAATCGAGTAAAAGCTCTTGTAGCGACTTCCGCACTCGGAATGGGTTTCGATAAGCCGGATCTGGCATTTGTGATTCATTATCAGATGCCTGGATCGGTTGTCGCTTACTATCAGCAGGTTGGGCGGGCTGGTCGTGCTCTGGAATCTGCATACGGTGTTTTGCTCAGTGGTAAAGAAGAGGCAGATATCACTGATTGGTTTATCAATAGCGCTTTTCCGACTCGACAGGAAGTAGACGATTTTATTAATACGCTTGAGAATGAGCCTGCCGGGTTGTCGGTACCCGAACTTCTGGGGAAGGTGAATTTAACTCAGGGACGTATCAGAAAAATTATTGATTTGCTCTCTTTGGAATCACCTGCACCTGTAGCCAGGCAAGGGAGTAAATGGCAATTGACATCAGCCAGGCTTGGTGAAGGTTTTTGGGAACGTGCGGATCGGCTTACCTCGTTACGTCGTGATGAACAACGACAAATGCAGGATTATCTCAAATTGCCATTTGCTGAACACATGGGGTTTCTTATTCAGGCACTTGATGGCGATCCGAACTCTGTTATTTTTCCGTTATTGCCACCGTTGCCGATAACCGTTGATGAAGGTCTTGTTCGGGAGGCGGTCGCTTTTTTGCGTCGCTCCAGTTTGCCGATAGAACCGAGACTTCAGTGGCCTGCCGGTGGTATGCCGCAATATCAACTGAAAGGAAAAATCTCTTCAGATCTCCAGGCTCAATCCGGCAAAGCACTTTGCATCTGGGGTGATGCCGGATGGGGAGGACTCGTAAGACAAGGCAAGTACAATGACAACTTTTATGCTGACGCTTTGGTTAATGCTTGCGTTACCATGATTCAGCAATGGAATCCGGAACCAGCACCGAAGTGGGTAACTTGTGTTCCATCGTTGCGTAACCCTGATCTCGTTCCTGATTTTGCGCAGCGTCTTGCTGAAGCACTGAACTTGCCATTCCACATGGTGCTTGCAAGGACAGACAATCGGCCGGAGCAGAAAACTATGGCAAACAGTACACAACAGGCACGCAACATTGATGGATCACTCGCAGTTATTGTACCGACACTCCCTGAAGGTGCAGTTTTTCTGGTTGATGATATGGTTGGTTCTCGCTGGACATTGACGGTATCGGCATGGCTTTTGAGACAAAATGGAAGAAGCGAGGTTTGGCCTGTAGTACTTGCCCAATCGGGATATGAATAACGATGCAGAAACTCTCTGTGAATACAAAAGCCATTCTTCTGCTGATGGCACCATTAATTGCTGGCCGTGGCAGCTCTGAGTCAGACATTCTGACTCCGGGAGAGTACAATCGGCTGGCTCGTCACCTCCATGCAATGCAGTGTGAACCAGCTGATCTATTATCTCAGGAATCGGGAAATTTGTATCGCGCATGCCAGGACGTGGTTGACGCAAAACGCATGCAAAGCCTGCTTGGGCGTGGTTTTTTGCTGAGCCAGGTTGTTGAGCATTGGCAGGCACGTGCTGTCTGGGTGGTCAGCCGTGCGGATGCTGCATATCCCCGGCGTATCAAGTCGCGATTGCGGGACAGTGCACCTGCTTTGCTTTACGGCTGCGGAGATGTCAATGTATTGGAAACTGGTGGACTTGCTGTTGTTGGATCGCGGCATGTGGATAATGAGCTGATTGACTATACGATGGCAGCTGGTCAACTTGCTGCTCGTGCAGGCAGGACTGTAATTTCCGGGGGAGCAAAGGGTATCGACCAGGCTGCCATGCGTGGTGCGCTTGAAGCTGGCGGCAAGGTCATTGGAGTTCTTGCTGAACGCCTTGAAAAGAGCGCAATGAACAGTGAACATCGCAATCAGATTATCGATGGCCGGTTGGTTCTGATTTCGCCTTATGACCCAGGTGCAGGTTTTAATGTTGGTCATGCTATGCAGCGAAATAAATTGATTTACGCTTTGGGTGATGCCTCGTTGGTTGTAAGTTCTGATATCAATAAGGGTGGAACATGGGCAGGTGCAACTGAACAACTTGACAAGCTCAAGCTGGTTCCTGTCTATGTGCGATCAACGGGATTTTCTTCAAAAGGTCTCGATGCCTTGCGTTCGAAGGGAGCTTTACCCTGGCCCGAACCTCATTCAGCTGATGCTTTTGATGCAGTTTTTGAAAACTCTTTTTCACCGATTCCTGAAAAGAAACAGGATAGTATTGGTTTATTTTTAGATGATGAAGAGTGATCGAAACAATACAAGAAAAGGATAGTATTGGTTATCTTTGTAGGGGAATGTGTGTCTGTTTTTGAGAATCGTTTGATTCATTTATGAAAATAATCACAGTTGGAGGACGACAACCATGAAAAAAAACACAGGACTCTGGATTGATCACAAAGAAGCTGTTCTGGTTTCAATTGAAGGCGACGAAACTGTTGTTCAGCGGCTTGAATCGGGAGCTGAAAGCCACCATAAACCATCTGGCGGCTGGAAATCAGGAGGAACTAATGTTGCTCAGAGCGTCTCGAATGAGCATGTTGATGAAGAACGTCGAAAACACCAGTATCATGCGTTTTATCAAAAGGTGATGGAGCTGCTGGGCGATTCAGCTAAAGTTGCGCTTTTCGGACCCGGTGAGGCAAAAATCGAGTTAGCCAAAGAGATCGGAAAGGCAGCTGAGTTGCACAAAAAGGAAGTTACCGTTGAGGCTTGTGAGCGGTTGACAGAAAATCAGCTTGTTGCAAAAGTTAAAACGTTTTTTTCTGTTCAAAAGTGAACAGTTTGACAAATGTTTGGAATTAGCAGAATAAAATTGTAGTTGGTAGCATAGAGTTCAAGATTAATGGCATAAGAACAGAACGTTGAGGGGCTCTGCCGTATGAGTGGTTATGGCAGTCGCGTATGGTGATTTCTACTCCCTGAAGGTTCAAAACCGAATGTATGGAAGTACTTTTACTTTTTTTTCTGATTATAATTAACGGTCTTTTTGCGATGTCGGAAATAGCGCTGGTAACTGCAAAGCGCTCCCGTCTTTCAAAACTTGCAGAGGATGGAGAAAAGGCTGCGGCGATTGCCATGAAGCTTGGACAGGAACCTTCCAGGTTTCTTTCGACCATCCAGATTGGCATTACATCCATCGGGATTCTCAATGGTATAGTCGGGGAAGGTGCTCTCGCCAGTCCATTGGCTTTCAAGCTTCAATCTGTGGGTATGGATCCGGAAATAAGTCACATTGTTTCTACTGTACTTGTTGTGCTTTCGATTACCTATATCACTATTGTTATCGGTGAACTTGTTCCAAAGCGGCTTGGTCTGTTAAATCCGGAAGGAATTGCCTGTCTGGTGGCCCGCCCGATGCGTACGCTTTCGACGATAACCCGTCCCTTCGGCAGACTGCTTACGGCATCGACTGATACTATTTTGAGTCTGATGGGGAAGCACCCGCAGGCCATGCCGAGTGTTACGGAGGAAGAGATTCACGCCATGCTTGAGGAGGGGTCTGAAGCCGGGGTGATTGAACAGCATGAGCACGAAATGGTCCGTAATGTGTTCCGTCTGGATGACCGTCAACTTGGCACCCTTATGGTTCCAAGAGCTGACATTATATTTCTTGATGTTTCCCGACCGCTGGAAGAAAATATCAGCAGAGTGACAGAATCGGAACATTCACGTTTTCCGGTCTGCAATGGCGGGCTTCAATCTCTCCTTGGCGTTGTCAATGCAAAACAGCTTTTATCGAAGACCTTGAAAGGAGGCCTTACGGAATTTACCTCGCAATTGCAGCCTTGTGTCTATGTGCCGGAAACTCTGACGGGCATGGAACTGCTCGACCATTTCAGAACTTCCGGCACCCAGATGGTCTTTGTTGTTGATGAGTATGGTGAAATTCAGGGACTCGTTACACTTCAGGATATGCTTGAGGCGGTTACCGGTGAGTTTGTTCCCCGCAATCTTGAGGATTCATGGGCTATCCAGCGCCAGGACGGTTCATGGCTTCTTGATGGGCTCATTCCTGTTCCTGAACTTAAAGACACGCTTGAATTGAAAAGTGTCCCGGAAGAGGATAAAGGGCTTTATCATACTCTCAGCGGTCTCATGATGTGGCTGCTCGGACGTATGCCGAGAACCGGTGACATTATGACCTGGGAAAACTGGACTCTTGAAATAGTAGATCTGGATGGCCAGAGGATTGATAAGGTGCTGGCCTCAAGGTTGACGGAAGCATTGAAGCCTGCTGACGGACACACGGAAGAATCTGTTTCTGCGTCGTGATTGATTCTTTTTCCCCTTACCCTGATATTGCTTACATTATGACTGGTGAACTTTGTTTGAATGTTTTTCATGACATTAACAATTTTTATATGCCTGTTCAATCAAAAATTCGTTCTGCCGCAATAGGTATTGCAATTTTTTCGATGTGCGCAATCCTCTCTTCCTGCCAGAAAAAACTCAGTGATGTTGTTGCTGAAAAAGTTATAGAACAATCGACAGGTAAGAAGGTTGACATCAAATCCGGCGGCCAGAGTATTACTATTGAGTCCGAGGGGAAGAAAATTGAAATTCAGGGCAACAGTGGAGTTTGGCCGGCTGATATGCCGTCTGATGTACCGAAGTTTTCCTACGGCAGGATAAAGGCAGTGACAAGGGCACAGATGCCCGAAGGGCAGAGCTGGACTGTTGTGTGCGAGAGTGTTCCGGGAAACATTATAAAGGACTACGAGGGGAAGCTTAAAAGCAGCGGGTTTAAAACTGTTTCAACAATTATGACTTCTGATAACGGAGAGGGTGGAAGTGTATCGGGTACAAAAGAGAAGCTCAACGTTACTGTCATAACAGGCAGCGGAACGGCTTCGCTCTCTGTTGTTAAAGAGCATTGAATTTAAAAGTTTCAAGAGAGAACATGACACATCAGAAATCTGACTGTTTGTTTTGCCGGATTGTCAGTGGAGAGATTCCTGCCGCCATCGTCTATCGGAACGATCATGTTCTGGCATTCAGGGATATCACCCCTGTATCTCCTCAGCATGTTCTGATCATTCCTCTGAAGCATATTGCCTCGTTGAGCGATCTTAGTCCTGAAGATGAGGCGATAGCCGGGCATATACTGCTTGCCGCCGGAACCGTGGCTGGAATTCTTGGTATCAGGGAATCCGGCTACAGACTGGTATTTAATAATGGCAAGGATGCCATGCAGAGCGTTTTTCATATCCATGGGCATCTGATAGGAGGAAGCACGATGGGCTGGCCTCCCTTTCCTGGTTTGGCTACTATGCACGGATAGCCGTTTTCCCCCTTTTCCGCCGTATTTTAATCCGTTACGGGACTATGTGGTTCCGTACATGGGAAGATGCATGAAATTTTTCCTGTGCAATGGTTGTTCATTGAGGTTATAGTTAATCCTGTTTATTTTTATTGTTTCCCCGGGAGTTTTGCGTATGAAGTTATCGGAATTGAAAGTTGGTGATAGAGCAGAAGTTACGGCGGTAAAGGCAGAAAGTGCTGTACGTCGGAGAATTATGGATATGGGGCTGATAAAAGGCACCAGATTCAAAGTGCTTAGAGTCGCCCCGCTCGGAGATCCGATGGAGATTGTGTTCAAGGGACTCTATCTTGCCATGAGAAAAAATGAAGCAGATGGAGTTATGGTGCGCAAAGTCAATGATGGTGTTTCATGTCCGGCAGCAAAACAGTTCTGGAGGTTTGGAGGCAAGGTATGAGTGACGGCAAAGAGATCAGCATTGCACTTGCGGGTAATCCGAATTGCGGAAAATCCTCCCTGTTCAACGCGCTTACAGGCGCTCATCAGAAAGTTGGAAATTTTCCTGGTGTCACCGTTGAAAAGCATGAAGGGTATCTCGATTACAAGGGCTACCGGATCAGGGTTGTCGACCTGCCCGGAACCTATTCCCTGACACCGTACTCTCCGGAGGAAATAGTTACAAGAGAGTATCTTATCAAGGAGCGACCCGATGTCGTTGTCAATGTGCTTGAGGGGCCGAACCTCGAAAGGAACCTCCTGCTGACAACGCAGCTTATGGAGCTTGAGGTTGATTTCATTGTAGCCCTGAACATGATCGACGAAGTGCAGGAAAAAGGTATTGTTATTCAGATAAAACAGTTGCAGGCGCTTCTCGGTTGTCATATTATTCCCACTTCGGCTAAAAAGAAGACAGGGCTTGAGTCATTGCTTGATCATGTGATAAGGGTTTATCGGAAGGATATCCGGATCCGTAAAAACAAACTTTTTTTTAGTCCTGAACTGGAGTCTTCGGTCGATAAAATCACCTCACTTCTTGTTCATCAGAAGGAACTCGGTGTTTTCAATCCGAGGTGGCTGGCCATCAAACTGCTTGAAAATGACAGGGAGGTTTACCACCAGGTTCAGCAGTATCCGGTATGGGTGAAAGTTGAACTGGCCTTGCAGGATGCAATCCGGGAAGCTGAGCATCTGCACGATTCGGAACCCGAGATTCTCATTACCGAAGATCGTCATGCTTTTATCCGGGGTGCGATGAAGGAGTGTGTAAGGCAACCCGAAGAGGGAAAGGTTACCTTGACTGACTATATTGATATGGTGGTGCTCAACAGGGTGCTTGGACTGCCCTTTTTTTTATTGGTTGTATGGGCGATATTTCAGTTGACCTTTACGCTCGGTTCATTGTTTACAGGCTGGCTTTCCTTTTTTTTCAGTACAATTTCCTCCCTCGTCGGACCATTTCTTTCGAATGGCACTCTACGCTCCATAGTTGTTGACGGTGTTATTGCAGGGGTTGGCGGAGTCCTGATATTTCTTCCCAATATTGTTCTTCTTTTTATTGGACTCTCTTTTCTCGAGGCTTCCGGTTACATGGCCCGTGCAGCTTTCGTGATTGATCGGGTGATGCATCGTTTCGGTCTGCATGGCAAATCATTTATACCCCTGATCACAGGGTTCGGATGTTCGATTCCGGCTATCATGGCTACACGGACACTGAAAAGTCAGACAGACAGGCTTGTCACCATCATGATTATTCCCTTTATGAGTTGCGGGGCCAAACTTCCGGTATATGTCATGTTGACCGCTGCTTTTTTTGCTCCATCAGTGGCGGCCAACGTCTTGTTCGGTATCTATCTACTCGGTATTGCTGTCGGTCTCTGGACCGCCTGGCTTCTGAAATCGACTATTCTTAAAATTGATTCAGAGCCGTTTGTCATGGAGCTGCCTCCTTATCGCTGGCCGACATTTGCCTCAGTATTTTTTCAGGCAAAGATGAAGGCGCTGATGTATGTGAAAAAAGCAGGGACGCTTATTTTAAGTGCAGTCATTATTATCTGGGGGGCAAGCAACTATCCCCGTCAGTCGGCTCTTGATGCAACTCTTTCGGCAGAAACAGCGCGTATTGCCGCCAGCAGTAAGAATGCTGCTGAAAAAGATGCCCGGACGAAGGCGCTTGACGTTCGCATCAAGTCTGAACAGCTCGAATATTCTCTGGCAGGAAGAGCGGGTAAAGTGCTTGAACCCCTGATCAGACCACTTGGTTTTGACTGGCGGATCGGTATTGCCCTTGTAACGGGGCTGGCTGCAAAAGAGGTGGTTGTTTCCACCATGGGTACGATTTATTCAATCGGGCAGAGTGAAGGAGCTCCGAAAGAGCTGAAATCTATTCTCAGGAATGATCCATCATTCAGTCGGGCAACCGCCTTAAGTCTCATGGTGTTTGTACTGCTCTATATTCCCTGTGTGGCAGCAATCGGGGTCATGAAAAAAGAGGTCGGGCGATGGCGTCCTGTGCTTCTCTATTCTGCGTACTCTTTGTCGGTAGCCTGGGTACTCTCTTTTGCAGTCTACCGGCTTGCCCTTCTTATGCCGTGACTTCGGATGGCTCTTCAGCAGCAGTGGCAATCAAGCCGGACTCTTCTGCTTTAAGAATAATATCGTCTACAGGAATGGTCATGGGTACCGGTTTGCCATCCGTCATCGTGAGCATGACTGCGGGGTGAGCTTTCAGATGGTCGGCCATGATCGATTCCCAATGGGAGTGGGCACTTTCATCAAGCGTGCTCCACGCCAGCCGTCCCCTGCACTTTGGAAATTTTGAGCAGCCGAGCCAGAGCCCCCTTTTTCCGCTTCTGAGGTAGAGCGGGGAGCCACACTTCGGGCAGGCAAGGTCTGTCAGTACCGGAGGGGTTTTCAATGGTTCAATGTGCCGCTGTTTGTTGAGATTAAGCAGCGTATTGCATTTCGGATAGTTAGAACAGGCGAGAAAAGCACCAAGCCGGCCTTTTCTCAGGAGCATCTGTCCTTCTTTGCAGGAAGGGCAGAGTATGGCAGTCTCTTTGGGTTTTTCTTTGTTCGAGCTTATTGCCTTGATGTTTTTGCACTTCGGGTAGCATGAACAACCGAGAAATTTTCCGCTGGCTGTCCATTTGATCGTCATCTGGCCAACTCCGCATTTGTCACAGGTTGTGGTATCGCTGTTTTGCGGAATAACAGGGTCGTCTTTGCGCAGACTGAGTGCAATTTCAAGTGGTCTGTAGAAACTGTCGAGAACCTTTTCGTATTCGTCGTCACCACTGGCAACTTTATCGAGTTCATCCTCCATGAAAGCGGTAAAGCCAACATTGAAAAGCTCGGGAAAATTGGCAACCAGTATCAGTGATACATCCTTGCCGAGTTCTGTCGGCCTGATTTTTTTCTTTTCAAGCTCCACATAGCGACGATCTTGAAGCGTAGAAAAAATTGAGGCATAGGTTGATGGGCGTCCTATGCCGAAATGGTCGAGATCCTTTACCAGCGTAGCTTCACTGTAGCGTGCAGGCGGGCGGGTAAAGCTCTGTTTCCGGTCGATGTCCGCAATATCAAGCGGGTCGCTCACAGAGAGGTGTTCGGGCAGTTTTACGGCAGGCTCTTTTTCTATATCTTCTTTGGTTGAGACCTGTGCCTCGTAATCAAGTTCTTTCTGGTCGTCGAAGACACGCATGAATCCGGGAAACAACACTTTACTGCCGGTTGCCCTGAACTGAAATTTCTGTAAGGAATCCTCAACCTCAACTCTTGTCTGCTCTATTTTGGCAGGAGCCATCATGGCGGCAAGAAAACGTTTCCAGATCAATTCGTATAATTTAAACTGATCGGTTGAAAGGTACTGTTTCAGTTGTTCAGGTTTTTTTGAAATGGAGGTCGGTCGTATAGCTTCGTGGGCATCCTGGGCATTTTTTCCTGCTTTTGCAGCGCCGCCGAATCCTATATACTCTTTTCCGAACTGTCTGTCTATATATTCCCTGGCCTGAACTATTGCTTCTGCACCGATGCGTGTTGAGTCGGTTCTCATATAGGTAATGAGACCAAGAGCGCCTTCCGTACCAAGATCAATTCCCTCATAAAGCTGTTGCGCTATGCGCATGGTTCTCTGCGATCCAAAACCAAGCTGGTTTGATGCAGCCTGCTGCAGCAGAGACGTTGTAAATGGCAGTGGAGGCTTGCGTTGCTGAGTGCGGGGTGCGATTTCAGCGACAGAGTAATTCCCTTTTCTGATGAGAGCGGCAATGACTTCCGCTTGATCCTGATTGTTTATTTCCGGCTTATCACCTTCAAAGCGGACAAGTCTTGCTCTGAAAGATTCTTTCTCCGGGGTGACAAAATCAGCAGCAATGCTCCAGAACTCCTGTATCTGGAAACGGTTGATCTCCGCTTCGCGCTCGCAGATCAGACGGAGTGCGACGGATTGAACCCGTCCGGCAGAGAGGCCGCGCAGAACTACTTTCCATAAAAAAGGGCTTATCTTGTAGCCAACTATTTTATCAAGGCCCTGACGTGTCTGCTGGGAACGGACAAGCCGGTAGTCGATCTGTCGAGGTTCCTGAATGGCCGCGATGATGGCATTTTTAGTGATTTCGTTGAAAAGAACCCGGAATACCGGTTTTTTTGTTACTCCAATTTCGTTGGAGATATGCCATGCAATTGCTTCTCCTTCCCGGTCAGGGTCAGTGGCAATAAGAATCTCGTCAGCTTCAGCGGCAAGTTTTTTCAACTGCCGGACCACTTTTTCCTTTCCGGGAATGATTTCATAACGGGGCTCGTAATGATTGTCAAAATCAAGGCCAATCTCCTTTTTCGGCAGTTCCTTGATATGACCTACTGAAGCGAATACGGTATATTTATCCCCAAGGTATTTATTGATCGTTTTAGCCTTGGAGGGGGATTCGACAACAATCAGGGTTCTGTTCCTGGCAGATGCAGTTGATGTTTTTAAAGCCATTGATCAGTCCCGGGAGTAAGAGCG
Source organism: uncultured Chlorobiaceae bacterium (assembly GCA_903940125.1). Taxonomy (GTDB): domain Bacteria; phylum Bacteroidota; class Chlorobiia; order Chlorobiales; family Chlorobiaceae; genus Chlorobium. Next base: position 115,420 of record CAJAJL010000067.1, read on the forward strand.
TTACGATTAAATTTTGAAAAAGATAGGTGTTGAAGAGCAAAAAACAAATTTTACCATTTTTGCGCAGTTTAATAAACCTTTCATTATGTGCAGGAATAGTTCCTTTTCTATTATAAAACCTGCTTCTACGGGGCAGAAAAATATATTTTATTATTATTAAGGGTCTCCTTAATGTTACAGGGAAATAAAATGCATTCGACAGTCATGCTTCACTCTTCACTTCGTTTATCGTATCGTTTTGCTGTTTTGATGATAGTTGCTCTCATGATGTTTTCTTCCGATACTCTTTCAGCTGCGATTGCTCCCCAGGCAGGACGTTCAACAGTGCCTCTCCATGTTACTACCGGAAAAGATCAGGGTTATACTATCAAGGTACTTGTCAGGAGAGAAGGAAGTGCCCTTATGGTTGATCTTGAATCAATGGCGAGGGCTTTGCGGTTGAGCTTTCGCCGTGAAGCGGGGATGCTGGTTCTTGAGGAAGCTCTCGGGGTTTCCGGCAGTTCCTGCACAGTCATGATCAATAATAATTTTGCGAAAGTTATTTCCATGGATCCCGATCATCCGAACAGGATTATTCAGTTGCAGTCTGCGCCTTCATCAATACAATCCAGGATCTATCTCCCGGTCAATCAAGCGTGCAGACTCTTTACCCTATGGCTTGACAGGGAAGTTGTCTATAGTTATTCCAGCGGGATGATGAATGCATGGTTGAACGGGAAACGTTTTGGAGAATCGGTCGGGCTTGTCGGGTTGGTAAAGAATGAAGAAAAACTTTCAGTTAAGGGGGGGGAGAGCACGCATGCTGAAGATGTATCAACGGTGATAACCGGTATTGAGATTGAAAAACGGGCAAATGGAGTCATCATAAGTTTTCTGGCATCCGGAAACCCTGCCCAATCTTCACTGCTCAAGCCTGATGCTGAAGGATATGTATATTTTTCGCTTGAAAAAGCATCATGCGATATCAACACGTTGTCAAAAATATACAGCGGGGGAGTCGTCAAGGCAATTACACCGAAACAGTTTGCTGAAGGCGGCTTGCAATTTACTGTCGCTCTTGACAATAAGTCGTTTGAGATTACTTCTGTTGAGTTTCATCGTGATGAAAAAAACAATCGTTATGTGCTCTATGTCCGGAGTAATGCCGATGTGCAGGAAATCCGGAAAAAAGAAATTGAACAGCAGAACGCACAGGTAATCAGCCGGGATGTTGAAAAGTGGAAACTTAATACCATAGTCCTTGATGCCGGTCATGGAGGAAAGGACCCGGGGACAATCGGCTTCAGTGGTACTCGGGAAAAAGATGTCGCACTGAACATTGTTCACGATCTCGGGACTTTTATTGCACAGAAATGGCAGGATGTGAATGTGGTTTATACAAGAAAAGATGATCGGTTCATCCCATTGCATGAACGTGGAAAAATAGCAAACCAAAGCGGTGGCAAACTGTTTATAAGCGTTCACTGCAACGCCAGTCCCAATCGAAGTGCCCAAGGTTCGGAGGTATATATCCTCGGTCTTCATAAAAACAAGGCAGCTCTTGATGTCGCAATGTTTGAGAATTCGGTGATTCGCCAGGAAGACAATTTTCAGGAGCAGTACAAAGGATTTTCCGAGGAGCATCTTATCATGAGCAGCATGGCGCAGAATGCATTTGCCAAGCAGTCAACATCCCTGGCTCAATACATTATCAGGCCTGTCGACAGGCAATCATCAGTCAATAATGCTCGAGGAGTTCGCCAGGCGGGCTTTATGGTGTTGTGGACTCCTTCGATGCCAAGCATCCTCGTTGAAGTTGGTTACTTATCCAATCCTGAGGAGGAGCAGATGCTTCGAGATCGTCAGGTTCAGACAAAAGTTGCCTATGGTATTTTTAAGGGTGTGCAGGCTTATCGCAAGAATTACGAAACAATCAGCAAGGCAGCTCTTGCTGAGTGACAAACGGGAATTTCAAAGAGAAGCGCGGATATATGCCTTTTTTTTTTATTATTAAAGTTGTCAACCTTGGCGTTGATGCAGGTTGACATTTCATTTTTTTGTTTGATTACTCTTCTTTCATGAATGATGTTGCTGCTCAGATTTTAAATCGATTGTCGAAAGCCGGTGATTTTTTGTCGGGTGAAGAGCTCTCTCGTGATTTTGGGATGACCAGAAGTGCGGTATGGAAGCATATCAGGTTGCTGCGAGCCGAGGGTTACCATGTGGATGCTTTAACCGGGAGAGGGTATCGACTATCGGGTCTGACCGGACGACCTGTCGAAGCAGAGGTTACTCCGTTTTTAACCGGGCAACGGTTCGGCAGAAACCTGTTCTATCACCGTGTTACTGCATCGACCAACCTTATGGCGAAGGCTCTTGCCAACGACGGTGCTCCCGAGGGCAGTGTCGTTGTTGCTGATTCTCAGACAGGGGGTCGGGGTCGAATGGGTCGAACCTGGGTGTCTCCATCAGGGCTCAATCTTTATTTTTCGCTGATTCTGCGACCTGTGGTTCCATCGATCCGTGTTCCTCAGCTTACGTTACTGGTGGCGGCGGCTATTCATCAAGCGTTGAGCATTGTCGTTCCTGATCTTGTTCCGTTGATCAAGTGGCCGAACGATATTCTACTCAAGAGCAGGAAGGTTTGCGGCGTACTGTGCGAAATGCAGTCTGAGCCTGATCTAACGCACTTTGTTGTGGTTGGAATCGGGATCAATGTCAACCAGTCTCTGATGCCGCCTGAACTGCAGAATATTGCAACCTCGCTTTTTTTAGAGACAGGGGGTTTACTTTCGAGACCTGAGCTTCTTGCTTCTGTTCTGAATCATTTCGAACCCCTCTACGATGCATGGCTTCTTCAGGAGGACCTTGGCTTTATACTTCCCTATCTCGAAAGGTATTCACTTCTTCAGTCGAAGCAAGTTACAATTGATCAGTTCAAGGGAACAGTGAGCGGAACAGTTACCGGGATTTCACCGGGAGGAGAGCTGAAGATTGAGAGTTCAGATGGGCAAGTGCTTTTAATTTCATCTGGAGAAGCCCGTCTGCGCAAAGAGACATTTTAATTAAAACGTTTTGATTTCTTATGGATACAAAGACGCTCCATCCTCAAATTACCGCAGCATATCGGGTACTTGAAACCGGTGAACCAATCAGTCGGGCTGAAGCAGCTCTGCTGGCGGATCTTCCGGGTGAACTTGCGCTTGATCTCGCAGCTCTGGCAAACAAGGTTAAAAACAGGTATGCAAGTGGTACGGAATCGCTTCATACATGTTCGATAATGAATGCAAAATCGGGGGTGTGCGGCGAAAATTGCAAGTTTTGTGCTCAGTCACGCCACAACAGGGCAGATATTGAGGTCTATGATCTTGTCGATGAAGAGTCTGTACTTATCGAAGCGCGAAACTGCATAACGGAGGGTGTTTCCCATTTCGGCATCGTTACCAGTGGTTATGGTTATAAAAAGATAACTCCTGAATTTCAGAGGGTGCTTGCCATGATTGAGCGGTTGCATGCGGATTTGCCTGATCTGCATGTCTGTGCTTCACTTGGTATTCTGGGTGAAGAGCCTGCGGCAGCTCTTGCTGCTCAGGGGATCGCGCATTACAATATCAATATTCAGGTTGCACCGGACAGATACCATGACCTGATTGCTGATACGCATACGGTTGAAGATCGGATCAAGACAATTAAGCTGTTGAGAAAAAACAATATATCCGTTTGCTGCGGAGGAATTATGGGCGTCGGAGAGTCTATGCAGGATCGTATTGATATGATTTTTACACTCCAGGAGCTCGATGTTTCCGTCATTCCGCTCAATGTATTGGTTCCGATAAACGGGACACCGCTTGAAGGAAGTGAACCCGTTTCTGTTGCTGACATTGTTAAAACGTTCGCAATATGCCGTCTTGCCCATCCTGATAAAATTATAAAGTTTGCTGCTGGTCGCGAAACGATCATGAAGGATTTTCAGGGGCTTCTGATGCTTTCCGGAGCAAACGGTTATCTTACCGGTGGCTATCTGACCACACGAGGCAGGGACGTTGCTGATGACCGCAGATTTGCAAGTCAGATTGCGAGTTTTAACTGATGGAGCCTGTCAATGCAGTTTTATGAACGGATCCGTGAAGAGCTTTATGAGCTCAAGAGCCTTGACCGGTACAGGTATCTTCCTGATATTTCCGCCCGCAACGGCAAGGATATTGAGGTAAACGGACAGTTGCTTTTGAACCTCTCTTCGAACGATTATCTTGGTCTTGGTGATGACAAGGCTTTGCTTGAAGGGTATGGCAGTCAGTTCAGGAAGAGTTCGCATGCAATGACCAGTTCATCATCCCGTCTTCTGACGGGAAATCACCCGCTGTATGATCAGCTGGAAAAAGCCCTGGCATTACTCTACGGACGGGAATCGGCTATGGTTTTCAACAGCGGGTATCATGCCAACATCGGGATACTTCCCGCACTGTGCAACCGTCATGATCTTGTACTGAGTGACCGACTGAATCATGCCAGCATTATTGACGGAATGAAAATTGCCGAAGCACCCTATCAGCGTTATCGTCATCGGGATTACGAACATCTTGAAGAGCTGCTTTCGGAGGCACGAGGCAAGTACCGCCAGATTTTTATTGTAACTGAATCGGTGTTCAGCATGGACGGCGATCTTGCTGATCTTTCCCGGCTCGTTGCTTTGAAAGAGCAATACGAAGCTATTCTTATTGTTGATGAAGCGCACGGTGTCGGGGTATTCGGAGAGCGCGGTCTCGGGTTATGTGAAACAGCAGGGATGGTACAGCAGATCGATATCATTACCGGAACATTCGGCAAGGCTCTGGCATCAACGGGTGCTTATGCCGTGATGAGCTCTCTGGTAAGAGAGTACCTGCTGAATACCATGCGATCATTCATTTTTACCACGGCATTGCCTCCGGTTATTCTTGGATGGAGCCTGTTGACTCTTCATCAGCAGAGTGCCATGTCATCTGACAGAGCGGCTCTCCTGAAGCTTGCATCCAGGCTTCGTAGTGAACTGATCCTGCATGGCTTTGATGTTCTTGGTGAAAGTCATATCATTCCTGTGATTACAGGTGCTAATGACTTGTCTGTAGCATTGGCTGCCCGGTTGAGAAGTGCCGGATTTCTCTGTATGCCGGTGCGTCCTCCTGCTGTTCCGGAAAATGGTGCCCGTATCCGCATTTCTCTTCGTTCAATACTGCAGTGGGAAGATATTGCACGAATACCTGAAATTATCCGAGGATAACGATATCATGAAAACAGTATGGCTTCGAAAAGAGGGAGCCGAAGAGCTTTTACTTTTTTTCAACGGTTGGGGTATGGATCATCGTATTGCCGCACATCTGTTGCATGAATCGCTCGCCGCAGATTTTCACCCTGACTTTCTGGTCTGTTACGATTACCGGACGTTGGAGGCAGAGTCATGGTTTATAAAAGAGATCAGCCGTTATGGAGGTATAACGGTTGTCGCCTGGTCATTCGGTGTCTGGGTGGCGCAGCATATTGCATTGCCCGTAATTGAGCGTGCCATTGCTATCAATGGTACCCTGCATCCGGTAGATGCCGAGCTGGGTATTCCGCCAGAGGTGTTTCAGGCAACTCTTTCAACCTATTCTGAAGAAACTCGTCAACGTTTTAACCGCAGGATGTGCGGATGCAGTGAAGTGCGGGCTCTTTTTTATACAATGTCACCTGAACGTAAAACTTCGGAGCAGCTGGAAGAGCTGGTGCGGCTGCAGGAGTATCTGGGGACAGAGCGCTTGCATGATGAAGCGTTATGGCACTATAATCATGCGATCATAGGAGGAAGAGATCTTGTGTTTCCTCCACAGCAGCAGTTTGCCGCATGGAAAGGTGTGCCCCAAACGGTTATTGCTGATATGCCTCATTTTCCTTTTTTTCATTTCATTAATCTGCAGGAGGTACTCGCATGCTGCAGAAAATAAAAATTGATAAGGAGCTTGTGCGCCAGAGGTTTCGCCGAACCCTCAGCAGCTATGGAAGCAATGCGATCGTGCAGAAAAGCATGGCAATAGAACTTTCGGAAATGATTTGCCGGGAGAAAGCGGAAGGCCCTTTCAATCGAGTTCTGGAGGTGGGTTCAGGTTCAGGTTCTCTTATGGCAGAGCTGCTTACCCGCTGCTCAGTAAAGAGCTATTATGCCAATGATCTTGTTGAAGAAAGCCTTCCCTGCCTTCATAAGGTACTCGAAAGTTTTCCGGTGGAGAAGTTTCATTTTATATCAGGTGATATAGAGTGCAGGGATATTTTGCCTTCAGCTCTGGATCTCGTTGTTTCAAATGCCACGTTGCAATGGCTTGATGATCTTGATGACTTTTTCAGCACAATGTTCAATCATCTCAGGCCAGGGGGTCTTCTGGCCTTCAGTACGTTCAGTACCTCAAATATGCGTGAAATCGCGAGTATTGAGGATGTCGGACTTTGTTATCACTCGATCGAGGAGCTTGAAATGCTCGCCGGACGATATTTTGATATTATCGTCTGCAGGGAAGAGGAACAACGCCTTGAATTCAGTTCACCCGAGGCTTTGCTTCATCATATACGACAGACTGGCGTCAACGGTCTTCTGCGTCGTTCATGGACAAAAAGCAGATATCAGTATTTCGTTGCTGAGTACCGCCGTTTGTTTTCCTGCAAAAACGGTGTCTACCTTACCTATCATCCAGTCTATTGCTGTCTGAAAAAGAAGCTTGTATGAAAGGATCCGTTATTGCTGTTTCAGGCATTGATACCGGCATCGGGAAAACATATGCGACCGGTCTGCTTGCCAAAGCCCTGCTTAGGCAGGGAAGATCGGTCATTACCCAGAAAATAGTCCAGACAGGCTGTTCAGGTGTGGCGGAGGATATATTGGAACACCGCCGTCTTATGGGCATTGGACTGCAGGATGTTGACAAAGAGGGGTTAACCTCACCCTACGTTTTTGGATATCCAGCTTCGCCCCATCTGTCAGCACGTATGGAAGGAGTTGAGATTGATATCCTTCATGTTCGCCGAGCGACTTTAGCTTTGCAGAAACGCTACGAAATGGTTTTTCTGGAAGGAGCCGGGGGATTATTGGTGCCCCTTGCCCATAATCTGCTTTTCGCGGATTATATTCGCGATGCCGGATATGAGCTTATTCTTGTGTCCAGCCCGAGGCTTGGCAGTATCAGCCATACTCTTCTTTCAATTGAAGCATGTGCGAAACGGGGAATTGTTATCAGAGGAGTCATCTATAACCTTTTTGAGAGCACCGATAAGGTGATAGCTGATGATACTCGTGAGGTTATCCTTTACTACCTTAATAAAGCAGGATCAACGGTGCCGCTCATTGACCTTCGGGATGGTTCGCTCGAAGGAGAATCGATCGACTGTCTCCGTTTATAAAAAGAGTTCAGCGTTATCTATGTTATGCCGTTAACTGCTATGGCCATGTCGTCACATACCATTGATCTTGATTTTGACCGACATCATCTCTGGCATCCGTATACTTCGGTGAGCAACCCTTTGCCGGTCTATCCTGTCTGCCGTGCATATGATGTTTTTCTTGAGCTTGAGGATGGCCGAAAACTTATTGATGGCATGTCCTCCTGGTGGGCAGCCATTCACGGGTACAATCATACGGTGCTCAACGAAGCGATAGTTTCACAGATACAGCGAATGAGCCATGTCATGTTCGGAGGTCTCACCCATGAACCTGCCGTGAATCTGGCAAAACAACTGATTGCATTGACTCCACAGTCTCTACAGAAAGTTTTTTTCAGTGATTCAGGGTCGGTCTCGGTTGAAGTTGCCATTAAAATGGCTGTTCAGTACTGGGTCGCGCTTGGAAAAACCTCAAAAAACCGGTTACTGACAGTTCGCTCAGGGTATCACGGCGATACCTTTGCCGCCATGTCGGTATGCGATCCGGAAACAGGTATGCACTCACTGTTCAAAGGCGTGATTCAGGAACAGTTTTTTGCTGCAGCCCCTGCATGCCGGTTTCATGAACCTTGTACCGAAAGGGATCTGGCAGATGTTTGTTTGATGCTTGAACAGCACCACATGGAGATTGCCGCAGTGATTATTGAACCTGTTGTCCAGGGAGCAGGAGGAATGAGGTTTTATGCTCCCGAATATCTTGTCAGGCTCAGAGAGTTGTGTGACTGCTATGATGTCCTTTTGATTTTCGATGAAATTGCCACTGGTTTTGGCCGAACGGGAAAGATGTTTGCGCTTGAGCATGCCGGTATTGTGCCGGATATCATGTGTGTGGGTAAAGCGTTGACCGGCGGTTACATGACTCTTGCTGCGACACTTTCAACAGACAGGGTTGCTGAAACCATCTGTTCTGGTAATCCCGGCCTTTTTATGCACGGCCCAACCTTCATGGCAACCCCCCTTGCTTGCGCTGTTGCATCGGCAAACCTTAATCTGCTGGTCAGCTATGACTGGCAGAAAACGGTACTTCGCCTTGAAGCCGGACTCCGTCAAGGGCTGGCTTCCTGCATGGAGTTCACAAATGTTTCGGATGTCCGTGTTCTGGGCGCTATAGGGGTTGTTGAACTGCACCGCCCGTTGGATATGGCTGTTGTTCAGAAAAAATTTGTTGATAAAGGGGTTTGGGTTCGTCCATTCGGACGACTGGTCTATCTTATGCCTCCCTTCATTATGCATGATGAGGAACTCGGAATATTGACTGCTGCTGTGTGCGACATTGTTAAAACAATGCAGTAGTTTTTGTTTTGGAGTATATTGGAGTTTTCTCTATCAAGTTCTATCTGATTTCTATGTTTAAAAGTCAAATACCGCAATGAGAGCTAAACCCTGGATCAGCCATTACGACAAAGGGGTGCCCCACACGCTTCAGCCTTATCCGGAACAGACATTAATTGATGTCGTTCGAAAGACGGTGGAAGAGTCTCCGAAACAGACCATGATGTTCTTCAAGGGTGCCTCTATCTCATACGGAGAATTCGAACAGCAAAGTAATGCACTGGCATTGGCTCTTCTCTCACTTGGTATCGGCAAAGGTGACCGCGTAGCCTTGATCATGCCTAACTCTCCTCAGATGTTGATCAGTGAGTTCGGTATATGGAAAGCAGGAGCTATTGCGGTTCCCATGAATCCGCTGTATACCCTCAATGAGTTTGAGCACGCACTTAATGAATGCGGCGCGGAAACTGCCATTGTCTTGACTCCCTTTTATAAGAAAATCAAGCAGGTTCAGCCGGATTCGCGTCTGAAAAGAGTTATTGCGACCAATATCAAGGAGTATCTATCACCTTTTAACACACTTCTTTTTTCGGTTTTTAAAGAAAAAAAGGATGGGCACAGAGTAACATTGAAGCCTGGTGATCACTGGTTGGGCGATCTTATCAGGGCTCATTCCGGGGTTACATTTACTCCGATACTCATCAAGCATGACACTCCAGCGCTTTTTCTCTTTTCAGGAGGGACAACGGGCAATCCCAAGTGTGTTGTCATTACTCATCATGGGCTTGTGATTACAGGTATGCAGATTGCCAGCTGGTTCAGTGTCATTCTCGAAAAAGGAAAAGATGTCATTCTTCTGAACATGCCGCTGTTTCATGTCTATGCCCAGGTCGGGATTATGTCCGCGGCTTTAATGCAGCGCTACCCTCTTGCCCTTGTTCCCAATCCGCGCGATATCAATGACCTGCTGCATACCATTAAAACCCTTAAACCAGCAGTGCTGCCAGGAGTGCCAACCCTGTTTACCGCCCTGATAAATCATCCAAAAGTCAAGCGGGACGGTTCAATTCTGAAATCACTTAAACTCAGTGTGTCGGGTGCAGCTCCCCTCATGCTTGAAAACAAAAGACGTTTTGAAGAGCTTACCGGAGGCAGGATTATTGATGCATACAGTCTTACCGAATCTGCACTTGCATCGGTTTTCACTCCGATATTAGGTACCTATAAGTATGGCTCGGTAGGCATTCCTGTTCCGGATGTTGAGGTTCGGATCGTTGAGGCGGAGAACGGTCATGATATTCTTGCTGAGCTTGAAGTCGGAGAAATCATTATGCGAGCTCCCCAGATCATGAAGGAGTACTGGCAGAACCCTATTGAAACAGCACTTGTGCTTCGTGATGGATGGCTTTATACCGGGGATCTTGGTTATCTCGATGAGGATGGATATCTCTTCATTGTTGACCGTAAAAAAGATGTCATAAAACCAGGCGGCTTCCAGGTCTGGCCTAGGGATGTTGAAGAGGTCATAGCCGTTCATCCCTCAGTATTCGAAGTTGGTGTTGCAGGAGTACCTGATGCCTATCAGGGAGAAGCTGTAAAGGCCTGGGTTGTCCTGCGTGAAGGTCAGCAACTTTCCGCCGAAGAACTTCAGGAGCACTGCCGTAAAGATCTTGCCGCCTATAAAGTTCCTAAACATGTGGAATTTACGACTGCTCTTCCAAAATCAACGATAGGCAAACTGCTTCGCCGAAAACTTATCGAAGCGCATAGCGATGCCGAAAAGGCATGAGATTGAGTCAGCCGCAGATGTTCCGTATAGCTCCTGCAACAATCGGGATGCCTTGTGCAATCTGTTCAGGAGTGTTGTTGCAGTACGAGAGTCGCAGCGAGTTGTTTTGTCTGCCTGCAGGATCGAACGTTTTTCCTGCTACAAACACGGCCCCTCCTTCGATAGCCAGCGTCATGATACGGGTCGCATCAGCTCCTTCCGGCAGGGTGAGCCAGATGTAGAATCCACCTCGAGGCTCGTTCCAAAGCACATAGTCCGGCAGGTGTTCCCTGAGGGCTGAGACCATGGCCGCCGCTCTTTTTTTATACTCCTGACGGACACTGGCAACATAGCTGTAAATCTGGCCGGACCGGATGAATGCATCTGCCAGCACCTGAGTGTAACTCGGTGAACAGGCATCAGCTGACTGTTTGATGAGTTCACATTTAGCATAAATGTTTTCAGGTACAAGCATCCATCCAAGTCTCAGACCGGGGCCGAGAATTTTTGAAAACGAGCCGGTATAGCACACATTGATGCCGTCCGGATTAATAGCTTTGATCGGCTTGAGGCGCTCTATATCCTCCTCAAAAAAATAGAGATCCCCGTAAGCATCATCCTCAATGAGCGGAATGTTTGTTCCTTGAAGTGTTGCAATAAGCTGCTCTTTGCGTTCAGTAGTGTAAAGCACTCCTGCCGGGTTGTGGAAATACGGGGTGATATAGAGAAACTTGGCCTTCTCATTTCTGTCAATCTCCTGACGAAGCCCTTCTATCGAAATGCCGTCGCGGTCAACCGGAATCCCTCTCAGTTCAGCGTCATAAGAACGAAAAGCGGAGAGGGCCCCTATAAAGCAGGGGTTCTCCACAAGTACCGGTTCTGCAGGATCAATAAAAGCTTTTGCCAGAATGTTAAGAGCCTGCTGGGATCCTGTCGTTATGAGCAGTTTGTTATCCTTGACAGGCAAACCCTTTTTTTCGAGAAACCCTTCAAGAGATTCAAGGAGCGATGGAAGGCCTGATGTCGGCCCGTATTGAAACGCAGATTGTTTCTTTTTGATATCAAGCGTTCTATAAAGTTCTTCGACTTCATGAACAGGAAAAAGCTCATTTCCTGGCATTCCACCAGCAAAGGATATAATGTCGGGTCTTGAGGCCAACGTCATGAGATCCCTGATTTCAGAGGAACGAAGTGATGCAACTGCTTTTGAAAACCTTGGCATTACAGTGTAGATGGTTAGACCTGATAGACATCCCCTTTCTTGAGGAGCTCCATTTTATGCTCCTGCAGGACATCAATAACTTTATGGAGAGATTCCGCCCTGATAACAACCGTCGCCTTGCAATCCCCGGAAGCAAAGGCATACATGTAGTCTATGGCGACATTATTGTCCGAAATGATCTGGAGCGCCTTGTGCAGCCCTCCGGGTCTGTGAGGAATAATCATGCCGACAACCTCAGTAATCTTTACGGTAAATCCATTTTTTTTCAGTATCTCTGCGGCAAGTTCAGGTCTGCCTACAATCATGCGCAGAATACCGTAATCAGCCGTATCGGCAATGCTGAACGCTGAGATGTTGATGTCATTGTCAGCAAGAATTCCTGTCAGTTCAGTCAGCCTTCCGGTTTTGTTTTCGAGAAACACCGACAATTGCTTGATAATCATGGCGCCTCCTTGGTTAATGTAAGTTTCGTTTGTCAATTACCCGTTTTGCCTTGCCCATGCTGCGCTCGATCGTGCCGGGTTCAACCAGCCTGATACTGGCGCTTATCCCTAGGGTACTGGCTATATTGGCCTTGATCCGATGGCGCAGTCCTTCCAGCTCTTTTACTTCATCGGAAAAGAACTCTTCTTCAATTTCCACCTGGATTTCAATAATGTCGAGGTTGTTTTCACGATCGACAACAATCAGATAGTGAGGTTTTGTTTCACTCATTTCAAGCAGCACCGACTCCACTTGTGAAGGGAAGACATTGACACCCCTAATAATGAGCATGTCGTCAGAACGTCCAACGCATTTTTCCATGCGCACAAGCGTCCTGCCGCATTCGCATTTTTCAGCATGAAGACGGGTCAGGTCGCGTGTCCGATAGCGGATAAGCGGCATTGCCTCTTTTGTTGCCGGTGTGAATACCAGCTCTCCAAGTTCGCCGTAAGGCAACACTTCACCGGTATCGGGGTTGATGATTTCCGGGATGAAATGGTCTTCAAAAATATGCATCCCACGCTGAAACTGGCACTCCATAGAGACGCCTGGACCGATGATTTCAGTGAGGCCGTAAATATCATAAGCCTTGATGCCGAGTACCTTCTCAATTTGCGCACGCATCTCCTCTGTCCATGGTTCCGCGCCGAACACTCCTGCTTTGAGTTTTATCTTTCTGGTGTCAATTTTTTCCTCAACAAGGGATTCGCCGATAAATGCCGCATAGGAAGGCGTGCATGCCAGCACGGTAGAACCAAAATCCTCAATGAGCTGCAGCTGTTTTTTTGTGTTGCCGCCTGAAATCGGAACGACTGATGCCCCTACTTTTTCCGCCCCATAGTGGAGGCCAAGACCGCCGGTAAAAAGACCGTAGCCATAGGCAACCTGAATGATATCTGCTTTGGTTACACCAGCCATGGAAAGGGAACGCGCAACAACTTCACTCCACATTTGAATGTCGTTATGGGTGTATCCGACGACTGTTGGTTTTCCGGTGGTGCCGCTTGAGGCATGAAATCGAACAATATCCGGTTGAGGTACGGCAAAAAGCCCGAAGGGGTAGTTGTCGCGGAGATCCTGTTTTGTCGTGAAGGGGAGTGTTTTCAGGTCATCAATTCCTTTGATGTCGTCAGGTTCGATTCCCTTTTCCTGAAGTTTTCTGCGGTAGTAAGGAACTGTGTCATAGACACGTTTCACCATTTCCTTCAACCGTATACCCTGAAGCTTCAGGAGCTTTTCCCGCTCCATGCATTCGTAATGTTCGTTCCAGATCATGTCTCTGTCGCTTGAGTTTGAGATAATTCTTGTCCCTTTCTGAATGCTTTAATGTTGACGGCAACAATAGCAGAGCCTTTTCCATGAAAAAGCTCCCCAATAGCCGCTTCAAGCTGTTTTTCGTCAATGCCGATGTACCTTGAGGCGGCACCCAGCATAACCATGTTGGATGTTTTTGCATTACCGGCCTCACGGGCGAGTTCTGTCGCGTTTACCAGAACTGGCCGGTTTGTGCGATGCAGTTCAGCGAGTATATCTTCAATTGACGGGTAGTTCTCAATGTTGATAAATGGGTCGATAGAGGTAATGATCCTGCCGTCGGGAGCGAGAAATGGCATGTAGCGAAGCGCTTCAAGAGGCTCGACCGAAAGAATCAGGTCTGCTGCGCCTTCAGGAATAAGATCAGAATAAATCTCTTTATCGGAAATCCGGAGATGCGACTGCACAGCACCTCCGCGCTGGCTCATACCGTGCACTTCTGTCTGACGGATGGTGAGGCCGCTTTGCAGGGCAGCCCGGTCGATTACTGCCGCAATAGTGAGTATTCCCTGTCCGCCTACTCCTGCAAGAATAATGTTGCTTTGCATAATATGTTGTTACGTGCCGGATACCTTGCTTCGTTTTTTTCGTGCTGCAGTTTCAACACATTCTCGTTGTGCAATCACCACAGATACCCCTTCGTAGGGAATTTCCTCTTTGAGAACTCTTATGTTTTCTTCGAGATTTGATTTCAGCGGTATGATGGTTCTGAGATGCTGTTCCTCAATGCCGAGTCCTCTGCATATATTCAAAAGTCTTGAGCCAGTTGCAGACGATTGCTGACCGCCGGTCATAGCGGTAGTGTCATTATCCGCGATGATGACAGTGAGTGGCGACCCGTCGTTAATGGCGTCAAGCAGGCCGGTCATACCCGAGTGCGTGAACGTCGAATCGCCGATAACCGCGACAGCCGGTCGGAGTCCGGCATCGGCGGCACCTTTGGCCATGGTGATCGATGCACCCATATCGACACAGGTATGAATGGCATTGAATGGTTCGAGAGCGCCAAGCGTATAGCAGCCGATGTCTGAGAAAACATGATGCTCTGCAAATGAACTCATAACCTTGGTAAGCGCTGCGTAAAGGTCACGGTGGCCACACCCTTTGCAGAGAGAAGGCGGTCGATTAACAACAATATCGGGTACCGTGAATACTGCCTTTGGTTCAATGCCAAGCCCTCGTGCGATAGTATCGGCATTGAGCTCTCCGGCACGCGGAAGAGTTCCGTCCATGCGACCCCGGATGTTGTCTCCGCCGAAATATCCTCTCAGCAGCTCTTCGTAGACAGGGTATCCCTCCTCGGCGACAAGTATAGTGTCGCAGGATGTGAAGAGACTTTCAACCTGTTTTCTCGGCAAAGGATACTGACCGATTTGAAGGACCGGAAAGTCAAGAGCAAAAGCCTGACGAACCTCCATTGTATAGTTAAATGCAATGCCGAATGCTATGACCCCTGTAGAGCCCGTTCCCGTGACAAGCCGGTTGAGCCACGATTGCTCTGAAAGTTGTTCAAGGTCCTTCTGTTTTCCGAGGAGAAGATTGTACTGACGACGGGCATTCTGAGGAATCAGTACAAATCGTTCAGGGGCGTAGAGAGCATGCAGAGGGTTCTGCGGTTGAGCAGAAGTACGTTCCACTCCGGCACGTGAATGTGCAAGCCTTGTGGTGAGCCTGAGGAGTACCGGAAGCTGTACGGATTCCGAGAGCTTGAACGCCTCTCTTGCAGCATTGTAGAGATCCTGCTGCGATGAAGGCTCGAGTACAGGGAGCATTGCAAATTTGCCGTAAACCCTGCTGTCCTGCTCGTTTTGTGACGAATGCATCGAGGGGTCGTCAGCAACAGCTACGACAAGCCCCCCGTTGACGCCGGTAATGGCAGAGTTTATAAATGCATCAGCCGCCACATTCAGACCGACATGCTTCATGCACACGAGGCTTCGTTTTCCGGCATAGGACATGCCGAGAGCCGCCTCATAGGCAGTCTTTTCGTTGGCTGACCAGGAAGAACGAACCGGCGGTATCCGGTCGGCATGGTTTTTCTGGATGTATTCGGTGATTTCGGTCGAGGGGGTTCCAGGATAGGCGTAGACGCCTGATATTCCTGCGTCAAGGGCACCGAGAGCAATTGCTTCAGCTCCCAGTAAAAGTTGTTTGTTCATGCAATAAAAAAGTTTTCCCCCAAAGCTCGGAAATTATTATTCAATGGAATGATGTTATTTCTTCAAGAGATTTGCGTTTTTTCGGAGCGGGGAGTGCATCCGGAGCAGCATACCCAAGGGGTGTCAATGCAAAAATCTCAATATTGGAATCGAGTTGCAGCGCTTTACGAATAATCTCAGGGTCGAAAGCTGCAATCCAGCAGGTTCCTAACCCTTCCCACGTTGCAGCAAGAATCAGGTGATCCATGACGATTGTAAGATCGGTTTCGATTGAGTTGTAGTTGTCGAGACGTCGCACCCATGCGTCGTCCCGATCGCCTGAAACAATAAGGAGGCAGGGTGCGCTCTGTATCCAGTCACGCCTATAGCAAGGGTAGATCTTTTCGAGTATTTCCTGCGATCTGATCACATGCAATCGCCATGGCTGAAGATTACTGGCCGAAGGCGCCATTCTTCCTGCGTTGAGGATTCTGTTGAGAACCTCTTCGGGAATAGTTCTGTTCCGTTCAAAGCTGCGGATACTGCAACGATTGATGACAAGGTCATAAAAGTCCATAACAGATTCTTCGTTCATATCTTGTGGATCTTGCAGAAATCTTTGGACATGGAGTGAAACATGCTGTTTGTTGCTGTCTGCATAATAAACGTCATTCCCCCATTGACCATTGTTCGGACAATTTTTTTCGGAACAATCCT
This sequence comes from uncultured Chlorobiaceae bacterium, assembly GCA_903940125.1. GTDB lineage: Bacteria > Bacteroidota > Chlorobiia > Chlorobiales > Chlorobiaceae > Chlorobium. Next base: position 131,756 of record CAJAJL010000067.1, read on the forward strand.
GAATGCAGGATAAAGGAGAAAACGGACATCAACTTTTAAATCGAAGTGAACCTTGGTTTTGTTTTCCCCTTCGCGATAAAGATCCATTTCTCCAGAGACTTTTCCCTCAAAAAGATATTTTTTCGGATCGGAAATTTTACGACCTACAGGGTGGTGCTTCCAACGAACTTTTTTACAGATAGTATAGCGTTTAAGCATTTCGTCGGTGAGATCGTCAGGGTCAGCGCATTCGATGTGGTCAGGAAGTTCTACCTGGAGCTCTTCAGACTGTTCAACAAAAAAGATGATATCAAAGGGGTTGTTCTGCGGATCGGTTACCCTGAAATTCCATTTATAGACATTTTCAGTGTCGGTCAGTTCTATACTATGGCAGAAAGGGTTGAATCCTAATATTTTTTTGAGATCGGAAAGATAGGCTGCCGTCCGATTGAATTCAGCAAAGAATATCCACTCTCCTTTGCTTACTCCTGTAGCATGCATTTCCATTGGCAGCGTTCAATAGGTTTCTTTTTATTGGAGAGGTCAGGAAAATCTTCCATCAGATTTCAGCTGACAAATATAAAGAGAATCTCTGAAAACTAAACCTTTCAAAAGGTTGATTTCTCGAAGAAAGCTTGGTTATAGAAGTTCTGCCTGAAGACGTTCAGCCTGGTCATGCATTTTGAGTGCTTCAATAATATCCTGCAGGTCTCCCTGCAGAATCTGGGGAAGAGCATGGCTGGTAAAGCCGATTCGGTGGTCAGTAACTCGGGATTGCGGGTAGTTGTAGGTACGGATTTTGGCACTCCGGTCCCCGGTGGTTACCATCGAACGGCGCAAGTCAGCTCTTTGCTGCTGTTGCTCGGCAAGCTGGATGTCATACAGTTTTGTCCGGAGCATTTTCATGGCTCGTTCCTTGTTCTGAAGCTGAGAGCGCTCTTCCTGACAGGCAGAAACTATGCCGCTCGGCATATGGGTGATTCTGACTGCGGTTTCAACTTTATTGACGTTCTGCCCCCCCTTCCCTCCGCTTCGGTAGGTATCGAAACGCAGATCTTCCCTGCGGATCTCTACATCCACCTCTTCAGCTTCCGGCAATACTGCCACGCTGACCGCTGAGGTATGGATACGCCCCTGTGTTTCCGTGTCCGGAACGCGCTGTACGCGATGAACCCCGCTTTCATATTTCATGGTACCATAAACATCGTGTCCGCTCACTCCAAGGGTAATCTCGCGGAAACCACCCGGCATGGAACTTTCATTGAAATGAAGTACCTCGCACTGCCAACCCTGTTTTTCAGCATATCGCTGGTACATTCTTGTCAGGTCAGCCGCAAACAGTGCGGCTTCCTCTCCACCGGTTCCAGCCCTGATTTCTATAATGACATTACGAGAATCCGCCTCATCTTTTGGCAGCAGGAGTACTTTTAACTTCTGTTCAAGATCAGGCAGTTTTTTCTGCAGTGCAAGAATTTCAGCCTCTATGAGCTCCTTCATCTCCTGATCTGTCTCCATTTTCATCAGATGAAGTGATTCATCAAGCTCACTTTTTGCCTGAGCGTAGTGGTCATAAGCCTGTACAATTTCCTTAAGGTCGCTGTACTCCTTGTTAAGTTTTCTGAATCGCGTTTGATCTTCTGCTGCTTTAGGGTCGGCAAGCAACTGTTCAAGATCGAGATGTTTTTCTTTTATTGAGTGTAGTTTCTCAAGCATTTATAGGAGCGTCAACCTTAGAGATTGAAAAGATCATTGATAAGGATATATGCGAAAAGCGCAAGAAGCAAGGCCATGCCAACCTGTTGAATACGCATTTTGACTTCAAATGGGATCTCTCTGCGGATCACGCCTTCAACAGCATTCAGCAAAAACTGTCCTCCGTCAAGTGCCGGAACCGGAAGAATATTGATGATTGCGAGAGAAATAGAGAGCATGGAAAGAAAATAGAGAAAGCTTACCGGTCCCTGCTCAGCGCTTTGGCTGGCAATTTTAGCAATTTTTATAGGGCCTCCGACGGACTTTCTGAAATCCTCCTGACCGGTGAAAATTTTTACAAATCCCTGAACGGTCATGGCGCTCATTTTCCAGGTCTGGGCAATGCCGCTCAGGATAGAGCCGCCGACACCAAGTTTTCTTCTTTCGGTTGCAATTGTCTGTTTCAGTGAAATTCCGATCTTGCCGGTCTTGCTTGGGACAACAGTGGTGATATACGTTTTGCCTTCAGTACGGAGGTTTTCTACAGTTATTTTGCGCCCCGGAACGGGTTCAAGGTATTTCCATGTCAGAGTGATGGGTTTAGCAGCATGTGCCGAGATAATGCCAACGACTTCTGTCCAGTCGGAGACCGGGTTGCCGTCAATTGCCGTAATAAGTCCGCCGGATTTAATGCCGGCCAGCCGGGCGGGTTGCTTTGCAAGCGCTTCGTCGATGACCGGTGGAATTGTCGGGCGTATACCAAGACTGCGATTGTCGTTGATTTTCGACATGATGTTCGATGGCGCGGCAAGGGTTATGCTTTTGCCATTGCGAAGGATGGTGTAGTTGAGTGACCTGGCAGTAAAGAGTTCCGGATCCAGTGCTTCTTCCCAGCTTGCAACTGATTTGCCGTTCGCAAGTAAAAGCTGATCTCCAGTCTTCATGCCCATTGTTTCAAAAACTGATCCTTTTTCAATAAAGGCAGGATTGTTGACGCTCGTCCGGGGTTCACCAAGAACAAGAGTTATGCCGATAAAGATTACAGCGGCAAGAATCAGGTTCATCGTCACCCCTCCAGCAAGAACAATGAGGCGCTGCCAGACGGGTTTAGCTCTGAACTCCCATGGCTGCCGATCCGAGCTCTGAAAATTGGTATCGAGGCTTTCGTCAACCATACCGGCTATTTTGACATAGCCGCCGAGAGGAAAAACGCCAACACCATATTCAGTTTCACCGATTTGCTTTTTCCAGAATCTCAAATTATAGAAGTCAAACCCGATATAAAACTTATCGACTCTCATACCGAAAAGTTTTGCGGTCAGAAAATGGCCGAGTTCATGTGCGGTGACAAGAATAAAAATGGCAATAATGAAAAAAAATGTCGAACTAAGAAAATCCATAACAATCCTTCGTTTCAGAAAAAAAAGTGGAACTGCTGCTGTAAAAGCCTGCAGCTTCTTTTTCAGGTTGGTTTACAGGTTTATGCAATAATATTTTGAGCGGTTTCACGAGCCCACCGGTCAGCCTGAAGATATTCATCAAGTTCGACAGGGTTATATGCCTCATGAGCCTCCATGGTTTTTTCAACCGTTGCTGCGATGTCGGTAAATCCAATCTTTTTATTGAGAAAAGCAGCCACGGCTATTTCGTTTGCTGCGTTGAGTACAGCAGGATAGGTCATTCCTGCTTTCAAGGCATCAAACGCAAGACGAAGCGCAGGAAACCGCCTCATATCCGGCTCCTGGAACGTCAGTGTTCCGACCTTTATCAAGTCAAGTCGCTGGATGCCGCTTACGCACCTTTCAGGATAGGATAAAGCGTAGGCAATCGGTGCGCGCATATCAGGAGAACCAAGCTGCGCCATGACGCAGCCATCGATATATTCTACCATAGAGTGAATGATACTCTGGGGATGCACCAGTACGTCGATTTTTTCCGCTGGCACAGTAAATAGCCAGTGTGCTTCAATCACCTCGAGGCCCTTGTTCATCATTGTTGCAGAGTCAATGGTAATTTTTGCCCCCATTGACCATTGCGGGTGCTTCAGTGCCTGTTCGAGGCTTACATTTTTCAGCTCTTCTGCAGGAGTATTGCGGAACGGCCCTCCTGAGGCCGTAAGAATAATGCGTTCGACATCTTCTTTCCTGTGCCCCTCGAGTGACTGAAAGATAGCCGAGTGCTCACTGTCAACCGGAAGCAGACGAACATTATGTTTTTTTACCAGATCGGAAACCAGTTGCCCTGCTACTACCAGAGTTTCCTTGTTTGCCAGGGCAATATGCTTTCCTGCCTTTATTGCACTTACAGTCGGTACAAGTCCGGCTGCGCCGACAATGGCAGATACTACCATATCAGATCCATCAGCAGCGGCAATGGTGGAGGCTCCTTCAACACCGTATAATATCTCCGGTTTGTAATCCCCCAGCAGTTTCTCAAGGTTTTTTGCTGACTCTGAATCTTTGACAGAAACCGCTGCAGGCCGGAACTCCTTGATCTGTTCCGCCAGGACTTTAACATCCAGACCTGCTGCAAGGCAGGAAATACTGAATTTATCAGGGTGCTGTCTGACGACATCAAGAGTACTGAGCCCGATTGAGCCTGTAGAGCCGAGGATGGTTATTGATCTCATAATGAGTAAAAAAATTATCGGGCTTGCGGTTTAAATATATTGGCCTGAATTTATGCTTTTTAGTGAAGGCTTACAAATAACAGATATTGACCGAATTGATGATCCGGTTTTTTCTTTTTGTATTCCCATGAAATTATATTATAATGGTGGCCTCATAACGGGTTCCTAGCTCAGCTGGTTAGAGCGACTGGTTTACACCCAGTAGGTCGGGGGTTCGAATCCCTCGGGACCCACATCTTCTTCTTTACATAGACAAATAAAAGGCAGGTATCTCCTGCCTTTTAAGTTTTGTCAGCTGTATTGTTCAGATTTCAGGTATATTCCGCCCCTCTCTAAGCCTTGCAACAGCAGCTTCAAGCTCTGCCTGCTCCTTTTCGCTGAGTTGTTCTGTGCTCCCTTCAGTGACGGCAGTTCCATAACTTTTCCCATTACTTTCATCAGCGTTATCTTCTTCAATATGCACAGGGAAGAGACTTGCTGGACGTTTTCCCAGAATTTCCTCGATTTGAGCGTACTGAAGCATCTCCTTCAAGAGCAGTTCATTAGCAAGCTTTTCGAGCTTTTCGCGGTTCAGCGTCAATAAATTTATCACATTAAGACGCGACGCTTCTACGATAGCCATGACCTCCCTGTCGATAAGTCTGGCGGTTTCCTCACCGTACTTTTTGTCAATGCCCGGACTTCCGTAATAGGGATTATTACTTTCAAAAAAAGAGAGGTTACCGAGTTTTTCACTCATCCCGTAAACCATGACCATGTTGTATGCGATACTCGTTACTTTTTCAAGGTCATTCTGTGCTCCTGTAGAGATTTCGTTGAAAATAATCTCTTCAGCAATGCGTCCGCCGAGAAGACCGCAAATTCGTGCGAGAAGCTCACTTTTCGTCATGAGATAGCGATCTTCAAGCGGGATGTTCATGGTATAACCGAGTGCGCTCATTCCTCTTGGAACAATCGATATTTTCTGAACAGGATCATTCTCAGCCATCATCCAGCTGATAATAGCATGTCCGGCTTCATGATAGGCAACAATCTGCTTCTCTCGCGGATTGATGACCTTGTTCTTTTTTTCAAGTCCGGCTACTACACGCTCTATCGCATCTTCAAAGTCTTTCATCTCAATGCTCAGCTTGTTGCGGCGGGAGGCAAGCAACGCCGCTTCGTTGGCAGCATTGGCAATTTCAGCACCTGCAAAACCCGGTGTCTGTGAGGCAAGAGCTTTGAGGTTAACGTCTTTCGAAAGTGAAAGCTCCTTGGTGTGCACTTTGAAAATATCAATGCGTCCTTTCAGGTCAGGTTTGTCAACCATGATCTGCCTGTCAAAACGTCCCGGTCTCAGCAAGGCCGAATCAAGTACATCAGGGCGGTTCGTAGCTGCAATCAAAATGACGCCCTTGTCCGTTGCAAAACCGTCCATTTCGACAAGGAGCTGGTTGAGGGTATTTTCGCGCTCGTCATTTGCACCCATCATTGCGCCTTTTCCTCTACTGCGGCCAACCGCGTCAATTTCATCGATAAAAATAATGCAGGGTGCTTTTTCCTTGGCTTGCTTAAACAGATCGCGTACTCTGGCTGCTCCAACGCCGACAAACATTTCAACAAAGTCGGAGCCGCTGATGCTGAAAAACGGTACATCAGCCTCTCCGGCAACGGCTTTTGCAAGCAGGGTTTTTCCTGTGCCTGGAGGCCCGACCAGAAGAACTCCTTTCGGTAGTTTTCCGCCGAGTGTCGTATATTTTTTCGGATCCTTGAGGAAGTCAACCACCTCCATGACCTCAGCCTTCGCTTCATCGAGGCCTGCTACATCTTTGAATGTGATGCGGGTATGTTCGTCAAGGTTTTCATACAGCGCAGCCTTGTTCTTGCTGATATTCATGAACTGCGAGCCGGGACCGCCCATACGGCGAAAAACAAAAAAGTAAATGCCGATCATCAGGCCGAAAGGCAGAATCCATTGGAGCAGTTCACTGATCCAGGTACTGCTCGGCACTCCCTGATATTTTATTCCTTTGCTTTCAAGAAGTTCTATAAGCGCTTCATCCCGCACGGCATTGACATAAATCTCATCCTGTTTAGATGTGGTCTGAGGAAGGAACATGCCCGGGCCGTCTTTCTGCTGTTCTTTTTGTGCTATACCACTAGTAACTCCTGGTTTGAGCTTGACATAGATCCTTTCCTGTGCTATTTTTACGGATTCAATTTTGTTTTCTGCAATGAGTTTTCGAAAAGTGCTGTAAGGAATTTCCTGTGTTGAGCCCGACCAGAAAAAGGCAAGCTGCACTCCTATGAGAAGAACAATGACGACCACATAATACATTATCGAGAATTTCGGACGCGGTACGTTATTTTCCGGTAGATTTTTATAGGGATTTGAAGGTTTACTCAATTTTTTTGCCATCAATCATCAATCATGGTTATAATAAAGCGACTCAGCTCAGTGTTCACCGTTCGCGGATTCTATGACTTTCAATTTACGGGATTCTTCCATTTAAAGAAGCATCTCATAAGAAAACATATTATATATTACTAATATGTAAACTGTATTCCTGCAGTTATAAGTTTCACTGAGGTTTGCAGTCTACTTTTCAGCTGATTTATTTGCTTTATACCCCTGATACCCCTGAAAACGTTCGGTAAAAAAGTTTTATTAAGAAACCCAGAGAGGCACAGGAAGTTAATGAGTGTAGTTCGGGATAAGACAAACCACAGGATTTCAACAGTACAATCTCTCTTGTGTGTCGGGCTTGACAGTGATCCCGAGAAAATCCCCGGGATTTTTTTTGAGTATGAAAACCCTGTTCTTGAGTTTAACTGTTCAGTTATCAGAGCCACCTGTGATGTAGCTACAGCCTATAAGCTCAATACAGCTTTTTACGAAGCAAGAGGAATTGAGGGGTTACAGGATATGGAAAGAACACTTCGCCATATTCCCGACACCGTCATGACTATTGCCGATGCAAAACGGGCTGATATCGGCAACACAAGCAGGATGTATGCTCAGGCTTTTTTTGAGCATTGGGCTTTTGACGCTGTGACGGTTGCCCCATATATGGGGTTTGACTCCCTTGAGCCATTTTTCGCCTATGAGGATAAGCTGATTTTTGTTCTCGCCCTCACCTCGAATAAGGGTTCTGAAGATTTCGAAGAACAGCTGATGCAGAACGGATTACCCCTCTATCACCATGTGCTTGGAAAAGTTGCTTCATGGAGCAGAAACGGTAACGCCGGCGTTGTGGTCGGTGCTACAAAAAGCACCTTGCTTGGAGAGATCCGCAGGGAATTTCCCGATCTTTTTCTGCTGATTCCTGGTGTTGGCGCTCAGGGCGGGTCACTTGAAGACGCGGTGAATTTTGGTGTTGATGGTAACCGGCAAAGTGCTGTTATCAATGTCAGCAGAAGTTTAATCTACCCTTCCGGATCATTTTCAGATATTGATGATTATGAGCGGACGGTTGCCAGAGAAGCTTTGAAAATTCATGATGAAATGAAGCGTGTTTTATGATCTCAGGGACTTGGAACGAGGTTCTTAATCATATTAAAAATTGAAAAAGTTATGTGTGGCATTGTAGGATATATAGGATGGCGCGAAGCTGCTCCACTGCTTCTGAAAGGATTGAAGCGGCTTGAATACAGAGGTTATGATTCGGCAGGGGTCGCTTTGTTGAATGAAAGTCTTCTGGTTATGAAGCAGAAAGGCAGCGTCAGCGGTCTTGAAGCTGCTACTGAGGGGCTCAGTGCGGAAATGAAAGCTGCAACGGTCGGCATTGGCCATACCCGGTGGGCGACTCATGGTGAACCCAGTGATATCAATGCTCATCCTCACCAGAATACTGTTGGTGATATCGCGGTTATTCACAATGGGATTATTGAAAACTATTCCGTGCTCAAACAGGAGCTTATTTCCCAGGATTATAAATTTTCAAGCGATACGGATTCCGAGGTGCTGGTTCATCTGATCGACAGAATATGGAAAAGTGATTCCTCGCTTGATCTTGAATCGGCTACCCGCAATGCACTTCGTCATGTTGATGGTGCATACGGTATTTGTGTTATTTCTTCGCGGGAGCCAGACAAGATTATTGTTGCACGCAAGGGCAGTCCTCTTGTGATCGGTATCGGCACAGGGGAATATTTCATTGCTTCTGATGCCGCTCCGATTGTCGAGCATACCAATAAAGTGGTTTATCTCTCGGACGGTGAACTTGCCGTGGTGAAAAAGGATAGCTACGTTGTCAAGACGATTGACAATATCGAGCAGGAAAAGATTGTAACTGAACTTGATTTTTCGCTGGAAAAAATAGAGAAAGGCGGGTTTGAGCACTTCATGCTCAAGGAGATCTTCGAACAGCCTGCCGTCATGCATGATGTCATGCGGGGGCGCGTTCGCCTTGAAGAAGGAAGGATTTGTCTTGGCGGGATAGAGGATTATCTCGATCGTCTAAAACATGCCAAACGCATAGTCATCTGTGCCTGCGGAACAAGCTGGCATGCCGCTCTGATTGGTGAATATCTTATCGAAGAGTTTGCGCGTATACCTGTCGAAGTCGACTATGCATCGGAGTTCAGGTATCGCAATCCCATTGTCGGTGTTGATGATGTGGTTATTCTCATTTCCCAGTCTGGTGAAACCGCCGATACCCTTGCAGCGCTTCGTACAGCTAAGGAAAAAGGAGCTCTTGTCATGGGTATCTGTAATGTTGTCGGTTCAACTATTGCCCGTGAAACCCTTTGCGGCATGTATACCCATGCCGGACCTGAGGTCGGCGTAGCCTCGACCAAAGCTTTTACAGCACAGGTGATCATGCTCTACATGCTTGCTCTGGCACTCAGCAGAGGAAGAACCCTTTCCCAGGACGAGATTACCATCAATCTTAGAGAACTTTCACGTCTTCCTGAAAAAGCCTCGCGCATTCTTGAGCTCGATTCGCAGATAAAGGATATAGCCGAAAGCTTCAAAGATGCAAGGAACGCACTTTATCTTGGTCGTGGTTACAATTTTCCTGTCGCTCTTGAAGGTGCGTTGAAACTCAAGGAGATCTCTTATATCCACGCCGAAGGTTATCCTGCAGCCGAAATGAAGCACGGACCTATTGCGTTGATCGACAGGGATATGCCGGTTATTTTTATTGCCACCCGCGATAGTACCTACGCCAAGATTCTCAGTAATATTGAGGAAGTGCGCAGCCGCAAAGGCAGGGTTATAGCTATTGCCAATGAAGGGGATCAGGAAGTCAGCCGTCTGGCTGAACATGTCATCTACATTCCGCAATCTTCAGGGCCGATTACGCCTCTGTTAACGGTTATCCCTCTGCAGCTTCTTGCCTATCATATTGCTACACTCCGTGGCTGCAATGTTGACCGTCCGAGAAACCTGGCAAAATCAGTGACCGTGGAATAACCCCGGAAACTCCCCATCAAGAGAACCTGCATCGAACATAAAGCAAGGAAAAGCGGTTAAGTTTTCCCTTGCTTTATAATTTTTATCAGTGGGAATTATTATTCTCAACGGCCTGTTCAGTAACAGGTTAACCCGCGTTTCTGATAACGTGTTTGTTCACTACAACTGGGAAAGTGTATGCATGATCATATTATTATTACCGGTGCGACCGGTGTCATAGGCGTTGAACTTGCCCGTCAGCTGATTGGCCGGGGCGACAAAGTTGTTCTGCTCGTCCGTTCGCCTGAAAATGCAGCACGCAAAATTCCTGGTGCTGCCGGGTATGTCAAGTGGGACTCGGATATGGAAACCGGTGAATGGACTGGCTTTATCAACGGGGCAAAGGCTGTTGTTCATCTGGCAGGAAAACCACTGCTTGAAAGTCGCTGGAATGAAGCTCACAAGGAAGATTGCTATAATTCGAGAATCCTGGGTACAAGGCATATTGTATCTGCAATTCTCGCTGCAACAGAAAAACCAAAGGTTTTTATTTCCGCATCAGCCATCGGCTACTATGGCTCTTTTGACCGTTGCGAAGATACTCCTGCTATTATCGAGTCAGGTGCTAAAGGCAGGGATTTTCTTGCTAAAATCTGTATCGATTGGGAAAAGGAGGCGCTTGAAGCTGAAAAGACAGGAGTGCGTCTTGTGCTTCTGAGAACGGGTATTGTGCTGTCAACAAAAGGGGGAATGCTGCAAAAAATGCTTGCTCCTTTTAACTTCTTTCTTGGAGGGCCGATTGGTTCCGGCTTACAGTGTATTTCCTGGATTCATATCGATGATGAGATTGCCTGTATTCTTCAGTCTCTTGATAATTCTTCATACGAGGGCCCTGTTAATGCGGTCAGTCCTGAACCGGTTTCCATGAAGGATTTTTCAAGCCGGCTTGGTGAGGTTCTTGGCAGGCCATCTCTGTTGCCTGTGCCGAAATTTGCCGTTCAGCTTCTTATGGGGGAGGGTGGCGAATATGCTGTGAAAGGCCAGAAAGTCAAGCCTGGTTTTTTGCAGACTCAGGGATTTGTCTTCAGGTATCCGAAGCTGGCTGAAGCGCTTGCAGACCTTGTAAAAAACAAGAAATAAAAAGTTTCACCCATTTTCCGCTGTACGTGACAAAGCCAGACAGTGTTTGCAATGCTGTCTGGCTTTTATAAAAAAACGGAAAAGCTTAATAGCGCTCTCTTCTTACTGGTCTTTCTTCGCGTGGTCTGGCTTCATTTACCTTTATAGTGCGACCTTTCAAATCTTTGTCATTCATTGATTCGATGGCTTCCCGGGCTTCACTTTCATTGGGCATGTCAACAAATCCGAACCCTTTCGAACGTCCTGAAAACTTGTCGTTTATGATGTTCGCGCTGTCGACCTGTCCGAATTGAGAGAACGCATCACGAAGATCATCTTCAGTAACAGTGTAAGGCAAATTGCCAATGTAAATATTCATTGTTGGTTTCAGTAAACATGTGCATTGATAGAAAGAAGCGCCGGCAGGCAACCAAGGCACAAATTACCTGCATAGCGATCAGACAACCATTGGCTGATTTCTGTGAGTAATTTATCGTAATTAATAGTTGTTTTCAAAAATAAAATACTTGCAGCGTATAAAATTATACGCATCCTCCATCGCACGGTACATGCCCAAAACCACCCTATAAACTTACTTTCACTTCCTTTTCTTTACAGTATTACCCCCATATCTGAGCTTGCCAAATCTGAAAACACATCCATACCGCATCATTGAAAATACTGAAAACTCTACATTTGCGTAATAAAAATTGTTAATATTTTGGTTATAGTTAAAATAATAACTACATATACGTAGTTATCGTTAATAATTTAGGTTCGTTTAATTTTATTTATTCTATTCATGAGTAAAAGAATTATAACAATAATGCTTTTTCTGTCAGCAGCATCATTGTTTCATCAAGGCACAGCCCATGCAGCCCCGGCAGTGGTTACTGATACCGGTACTACCGCATGGATGCTGACATCTACGGCACTTGTTCTCCTTATGATTCCTGGACTTGCCATGTTTTATGGCGGACTTGTCCGTACGAAGAATGTGATTGGAACCATGATGCATAGTTTTTCCGCTATGGTGATTATCGGTGTTCTCTGGCCTCTGTTCGGTTATGCGCTAAGTTTTGGTCACGGTATTCTTGGAGGTTTTGTTGGATGGGACAACCGTTATTTTATGCTGCAGGGCATAGATGATACTATAATGCCTACCCATATTCCCGAATATGTTTTTGCCATGTTTCAAGGTAAATTTGCCATTATTACGCCTGCTCTGATTGCCGGTGCTTTTGCTGAAAGGGTTAATTTTAAAGGGTATGCCGTTTTTATTGCACTTTGGAGCGTTTTTGTCTACTCTCCTATCTGTCACTGGGTATGGGCGGCTGACGGCTTTCTTTTCAACCTTGGGGCAGCTGGTGCCATTGATTTTGCCGGCGGTACCGTTGTGCATATTTCTTCTGGAATTACAGCACTTGTCGCAGCACTTTACCTCGGTAAAAGACGTGCTTATCCGAATAACGTCATGCATCCGAATAACCTTGTTATGACCCTTACCGGAGCAGGTCTGCTATGGGTTGGATGGTTCGGGTTCAATGCAGGCAGTGCTATCGCCAGCGATCTTGCAACTGCCAGGGCATTGACGGTCACACAGGTTGCTGCCGCAGCAGGCGCGTTTACCTGGATGATTATTGAGATATTCCAGCATGGCAAAGCCACAAGTCTTGGTGTGGCCTCTGGAATTTTAGCAGGTCTTGTTGCTATTACACCTGCTGCCGGAGTGGTTCAGCCTTCAGGTGCTTTTGCACTTGGTGCACTTGCAGCTCTGTTTTGCTATACGGCAATACTGATCAAAAGCAAGCTTGGTTATGACGATAGTCTTGATGCCTTCGGTGTCCATGGTGTTGGCGGTATTGTCGGTGCTCTTGCTCTTGTATTTTTTATCCGTCCTTCATGGATGGCTGATGCTGCCGCAAAAGTTGGAGGAAGCTGGACGGTTTGGCAGCAGCTTGGTGTTCAGGCTACTGCTGTAGGAGTAACCCTCGTCTATGCCGGGTTGGTTTCATTTATTCTACTGTTCCTGGTTGAAAAAACAATAGGTCTGCGTATAAGCGAAAATGATGAAATGTCTGGTCTGGATCACAGTATGCATGGTGAGCATGGATATGGTCTTATCAACCTCAACTAATTTTTTAAATGAAACTGATAACCGCAATCATTCAGCCGGACAGGCTTGATCATGTTCGAGAAGCATTGATTCAGGCAGATATAACAAGAATTACTGTCAGCCGCGTAACCGGTCATGGAAGGCAGGAGGACATTGAAATATATAGAGGTCAGAAAATCGCACCCAATCTTATTCCGAAAATAAGAATTGATATTGCTGTCAACAACGAGTTTGTCGATATCACTGTTGATACGATCATTCAGGCTGCCAGCCATGGTGTCGGAGAGATTGGAGATGGAAAGATATTCATAACCCCTCTTGAGGAGTGCATCCGTATAAGAACAAGGGAGCGAGGCGGTAAAGCGATTTAAAATAAAATTGTTATTGCTGTATGACAATTGATGAAGGTTTTGCAGATGCCGGTTCTGACGTGGGCGGCATCTGCTTCCATTCAGGGACGTAGGTGTTCAGCCATGTTTCGGCGCTGCTGTAGCCAAGTTTTGCCGCCTGGCGGAAGTCATCCAGACGTCCGGTTAGATCACCGGTTTTGCTTTTTGCGATTCCCCTGTGAAAAAACGCAGCACCCATTCTTTTATCAAGTTCTATGGCCAGTGAAAAATCGGGAATAGCTTCAGCATAATTGCCGGTTATGTTTTTTACCACCCCCCGGTTATAGTATCCGACAGCCTTGAAATAGGGTTCTCCATAAGTTATAACCATTGAGTAGTCGCTGATGGCCTGGGGATATTTTTTCAGCTGCTGCTCTGCAACGCCACGCATCTGGTAAGCCATCGCAAACGCAGGGTTGTTGTCAATGGCTTTGGAATATAATTTTACGGCATTTGAAAGATCACCCTGAAGGTGTTTTTCATATCCCTGGTTGAAATAGCTGTTCGCAGATTCAGCCAGGGTATTGCTTATGTTGACAAGCATAAATGCTGCAGCGATGGTGATAAAACATAAAATCCTTTTCATGGATGGCCCGCGGCTCAATGGTCTATAATGAATACAAACAGGTATGCTGCGTAGCATTTTACCATAGTTTTTGACATTAGCAGTGACTTTTTTTTGTGCATTGTTCAAAGTCCGCCTTTCATTCTGTTTATTTGCACAAGTTATTCTGCTTTTTCTATCTTGCTTCAAATAAAATATCATCAATGTACTCTCCCGTTAATGTTCAGGATCAGCCTCGATGAATTTGAAGGGCCGCTTGATTTGCTGCTTTTTTTTATCCAGCGAGATGAACTGGATATTTATAATATTCCTATCTCAACCATTACCGCTGATTTTATTGGATATATCCATGATGTCAGAAACTTGAATCTTGAAGTTGCTGCAGAATTCATTTATATGGCATCCATGCTGATGAGCATCAAAGCAAAAATGCTGCTCCCCAGAGAAACAATGGATGGTGCCGATACCGATGAGTTTGATCCGCGAACAGAACTTGTCCAGCGGTTACTGGAATACAAAAGGATCAAGGAGGCCTCAATTGCCCTGAGCCAGTTGGCAGAAGTTCGGGAAAACCTTTTTGGCCGTGGTTTTTTTGAGGAATTCGAGCCTGAGACTATCGATGAACTTGATGAACCGGTCAATCGACCAACGCTTTACCATCTCATGCTTGCTTATAAATCCGTTCTTGAAAGCATGCCCCGACCCATGACTCGCAACGTTATGGATGCTCCGGTAACCGTTGAAGAACAGACTTTGCTGATTCTTTCGCGACTGCAGGATCAGGTACAGGTCTCTTTTCTTTCGGTGCTTGAGGGAGTTACAGAACGGCTTATTCTTGTCGTCACCTTTCTTGCAGTTCTTGAATTGTGTAAAAATAGAAAAATTATTGTTATGGTAAAGGATGGCCATGACGATTTCTGGATTACCATGCGGACTGTGTTGAGCCACCGTGTTGAGCCCTCATGTTGAGCTATAGATAATAACCTTCTAAATATTGAGTCCTATGCCGGAAATCGTACCCTTTCAAGGAATTCTCTATAACTCAGAATTGCTGGTGAACGCCTCCGGGCTTATTTGTCCGCCTTACGATGTTATATCGGAAGAACTACAACAGAAGCTCTATGCGAGCTCACCGTTTAATGCGATACGTCTTGAACTCCCGTTGGAGTCTGATCCCTACACCGCAGCAGCATTGCTCCTTGGCGAGTGGCTGCGTGATGGTGTGCTTAAGAATGACACTGCTCCTGCTCTCTATCCTTATTTTCAGTCATTTCTGGATTCTGAAGGAAACTCCCATACCCGAAGCGGTTTTTTCTCTGCCATGAGGCTCCATGAGTTTGCTGAAAAAAAGGTACTGCCTCATGAAAAGACTCTTTCCGGTCCAAAGGCTGACCGGTTAAACCTTTTTAGAAAAACAAAAGCCAATATCAGCAGCATTTTCGGACTCTATGCCGATGAGGGTAAAACCGCTGACCACCTGTTGAGAGCGTTTGCCGAAACCCATGAGCCAATTGTTGATGCCTCATTCCAGGGAGTGAACAATAAGATGTGGCGGATTACCGATCCGGCGCTCATCGAGCAGCTTCAGCGCTCACTCTTAGAGCGCACGGTCTATATCGCTGACGGCCACCACCGGTATGAGACCGGCGTAAACTATCGCAATGAACGCACGGCAGCGAATCCCTTGCATACCGGTCAGGAACCGTATAATTTTATCCTTGTCTATCTGGCGAATATTTATGATGAAGGACTGCTTATTTTTCCGATTCACCGTCTGGTGCACAGTCTGGAAGGGTTTGATGCTGCCGGTTTAAAGGCAGACCTTCAGGAATATTTTACCGTTACCGAACTTCAGGACAGAGATTCACTGAAAGCATTTCTGGAAGGTGAGCCGTCAAACTATGCTTATGGTGTAGTTACCTCCGGAAATGTTTATGGAATATCTCTGAAAGCCGAACTGGATCCGCTTATTGATCCAGCAAGACCAGAAGCGCTCAAACGTCTTGGTTTGGTATTGCTGCATGATCTTGTGCTGGGCAGATTGCTCGGCATTTCCCCTGAAGCCATGGCAAAACAAACGAATCTGCTCTATGTAAAGGATGACAGGGAGGTTTTCGAATCTGTTGCAACAGGCAGGGTGCAGGTCGGATTTGTCGTCAAGCCGACAACAGTCGAGCAGGTGCTTGCCGTTTCGGAAACGGGTGAAGTCATGCCGCAGAAATCGACTTTTTTTTACCCGAAAATCATGACAGGGCTTCTGTTTAATCCGCTCGAATGAACAACAATGACTGAGGAGTTTTTCTCTTCCTCTGCTGAAGAGACCCGTCGATATGGGAGGCAGTTCGCTTCGGGGTTGCATCCGGGAGAAATTGTCTCTCTCACCGGACAGCTTGGTACAGGTAAAACTGTTTTCATGAGGGGTATTACGGAGTTTTTCAACT
Organism: uncultured Chlorobiaceae bacterium; assembly: GCA_903940125.1. Lineage (GTDB taxonomy): Bacteria > Bacteroidota > Chlorobiia > Chlorobiales > Chlorobiaceae > Chlorobium. The sequence goes on from CAJAJL010000067.1 coordinate 148,063, forward strand.
GTGACGACCAACTATCGAGCCCGACGTTTCCCATATTTAATATATATCAGGGTTTTCTGGGGGGGAAACCGGTCTCACTGCATCATTTCGATCTCTACAGAATCCAGTCTCTTCAGGAGCTTGATGCTATAGGATTCGATGAATATCTTACCAGCGGATATCTTTCAGTTGTGGAGTGGGGCGACCGATTTCCGGAATATGCTTCCCTTTATACCGCTGCGGTTTTTCTTGAATACGCCGGCGATGACCGTCGCAGAATAGTTATGAATCATATCACTCCATGAATATACTTGCTATAGAGTGCACCCATGCGGCACTGAGTGTCGCTGTCAAGAAAGCTGTCGAAGTTACCGAGGTAAAGAGTGAGGATTGGCGGAAGGCTGCTGAAGCCCTTGTGCCGCTTATTGAAGAAGCCATGGCGCAAAGCGGTCTCGATAAGCAGGATCTGGACTCGATTGCGATTTCATCCGGCCCCGGCTCTTTTACTTCACTGCGCATTGGAATGTCTGTTGCAAAAGGCATTGCTTACGGTCTGGGAATACCCCTGATTCCAGTTGCTACAATGCCGGCAATGGCAGCTTCATTCCTGGCGGGAGCAGGCTCGGTAATGGCCGTGATTCAGGCTCGAAAAGGTGAACTTTATTATGCAGTCTATAGTTCGGAACAACTCTCTTCAGGTGTATGGCATGATGACATTCAGCGAGGGTCAGCTATAGATGTTGTTACTGCTGCGGCAAAGAGAGGGAGTGTCGTTGTCAGTCGTCAGCTTGATGAGCTTCTTCCTTTGCTTGCCGGTCGCGGTGTCGTGTATGCTGCCGCTGATTTTTTTTCAGCCCGCTCTCTTCTTCAGGCAGCTGAAAGGCTTTATGAGAGAGCTGATGCCGCCGGGCTTGAGGGGGTAGTCCCTGATTATCAGCAAATGTTTATTCCTTATATCGGGAAAAGGTGAATTATCTCTTAAAAGCAGTCAGTGTATAGTGTTAAGAATTCATAAAATTACGCCCGAATTATCTTATATTACAGTACATGTCTTTTCCGCATTCAGGCACATAATTGTGCAATTGGTATGAGACTAAAACACAGATAAACAGATATGTCTAAAAAATTACATTGGCCCAAAACGATAAAAAATGCAACAGAACGCATTATAGCCCAGATGAGCGAAGAAGACAAACGAACATTTCGGGGGACTAAAAGGGAAGAGCTGGCGAAGTTCAATTTTGGACTTGGAGTCTACATCCGCAATAAATTCGGCCTGTTTGACGGCAATGACGCCTTGATAAAAGCATGTGCTCTTACGCAGCAAGGTGAGGAATACAATATTTTTTATAGTGATGACCCTGACGGCGCCACAGGGGTTATCATTGAAGCGGTATGGAATGAGCTGAAAAGTGCCGCATGATGTTATTTGGTAGAAAAAGTTATTATAACGTATAGTAAAACTATGAAGAGCGGAGGTTTATGAGCAGTCTGAAAAAAGAAGATACCTATACAGCGGACCATGGAAAAGAGGTGGAAATCAGTGAATTGCTGGCGAAAAGAAGTGCCGAACTGGCACTTGAAAAAAAGTGTGAAGAGATTAAAATCCTTGACCTCAGGGGGCTGACATCAGTCACGGATTTTTTTGTGATTGCAACTGCTGATTCCGAACGTAAGGCAAAGGCGGCGGCTGAGCATGTAATAGATGAGCTTAAGGAGGATGGGGAACGTCCATTGCATATCGAAGGTATGGATTCGATGCACTGGATTCTGCTGGATTATATTGATGTTGTCGTGCATATCTTTATGCCTGATGAACGACGTTTTTATGATCTCGAATCACTTTGGTCCGACGCTCCGGTAATTTCGATACGTTGATATTCAGAGTCACCATCCGCACTTGTTCCACTGTTCAATACTTAATCCGTCGGTAAGATTTTCGACGGATTTTTATACATTACCCCCTTGAGTTATTTATATCAATTATCACCCAGGATCTACCTATGCAGCGTGAAAGAATAGTCCCGATCAGTATTGAAGAAGAAATGCGGGGTTCTTATCTCGATTATTCAATGTCGGTCATTGTCAGTCGTGCGCTGCCCGATGTTCGGGACGGTCTGAAGCCTGTTCATCGACGGGTCCTTTTCGGTATGCACGAGCTTGGTCTGCAGGCAGGCAAGCCGCATAAAAAGTCTGCACGCGTCGTCGGTGAAGTGCTCGGCAAGTTCCATCCCCATGGAGATACAGCTGTTTACGACAGTCTTGTCCGTCTGGTGCAGGACTTTTCCCTGCGTTATCCACTGATTGATGGTCAGGGAAACTTTGGCTCAGTTGACGGCGATTCCCCTGCAGCAATGCGATATACTGAAGTTCGCATGAAAAGTATTGCTGGAGAGATGCTTAAGGATCTCGATAAAGGAACTGTTGATTTTTCCCTGAACTTTGATGATTCTCTTGAAGAACCGACAGTTCTTCCATCTGCGATTCCCAATCTTCTGGTAAACGGATCGTCAGGTATAGCGGTTGGAATGGCAACCAATATTTCTCCCCAGAACCTCAGGGAGGTTGTTGATGGTATGATAGCCCTGATCGCCAACCCGGAACTGGAAGTCAGCGATCTCATGAAATACGTCATTGCCCCTGATTTTCCGACCGGTGGGATTATATATGGTTATGAAGGCGTTCGTTCAGCTTATACGACAGGACGTGGTAAAGTTGTTATCCGTGCGCGAGCTCTTGTGGAGGTCACCCAGAAAAACGGCAGGGAATCCATTATTGTTACAGAACTACCCTACCAGGTCAACAAGGTACGGTTGATCGAAAAAATAGTCGAACTGGTTCACGATAAAAAACTTGAAGGTATTGCCGATATACGCGATGAGTCCGATCGTGACGGTATGCGGCTGGTGATAGAACTGAAGCGCGATGCGGTTGCCAAGGTAGTGCTTAACAACCTCTACAAGCATACCCCGATGCAGGATACCTTCGGAGTGATTATGCTGGCACTGGTTGATGGTGTGCCGAGAGTGCTCAATCTCAAGCAGATGATGGAGTATTATATCAAGCATCGTAACGAGATTATCCTCCGTCGTACGCAATTTGATCTCACTGCAGCCGAAAAGAGAGCTCATATACTCGAAGGACTGAAGATCTGTCTCGATAACCTTGATGAAGTGATCTCCACCATCAGGGAGTCTCCGGATGCCAACACTGCTCAGGAGAGGCTCATTGAGCGTTTCGGATTGTCTGAAATACAGGCGAAAGCAATTCTTGAGATGCGCCTGCAGCGTTTGACCGGCATGGAGCGCAAAAAGATTGATTTAGAATACACCGAGGTACTCGCCCTTATTGAGGAGCTGCGATTTATTCTTGGCAGTCCTGAGAAGCAGATGCAGATTATCAGGGAGGAACTCCTGAGAGTCAAAGATGTTTACGGCGATGCCCGTCGTACCGAAATTGTGCCGCAGGAAGGAGATTTTTCCATTGAGGACATGATTGCCCAGGAAGATGTGGTTATTACTATAACTCACGATGGCTTTATCAAACGTTTCCCGGTATCAGGATACCGCCGTCAGGCAAGAGGCGGCAAAGGGGTAACCGGTGCGCAGGCCAAGCATGACGACTTTATCGAGCACATGTTTATTGCCTCAACGCACAATTATATTCTTTTCTTCACCAACAGAGGACGCTGCCATTGGCTGAAAGTTTACGAAATCCCTGAGGCAGGACGTGCGGCAAGGGGGAGGGCGTTGGCCAACATCATGGAGCTCCAGTCTGGCGAAAAAATCAGGGCCTACATCAACATCAGGAATTTTGATGACCCCGGTTTTATTGTAATGGCCACGACCAACGGTATTGTGAAAAAAACTTCGCTGGAAGAATTTTCTCACCCGAGAAAAAACGGTATTGCGGCCATTACCATCGAAGAAAGCGATGAGCTGCTCGATGCCCGTCTCACCGATGGTGACCATCAGATTATTCTTGCCAAGAGTTCCGGTTTTGTTGTACGTTTTCCAGAAGCTGAAATTCGTTCTATGGGCCGGACCGCCATGGGCGTCAAGGGCATCACGCTTGATAAAGGAGAGAAATGTATTTCTATGGTAACTACCAAGCGCTTCGATACAGCGCTGCTTGCTGTTACCGATAACGGTTTCGGCAAGCGCAGCCGTGTGGAGGACTACCGTCTGACGCGACGCGGTGCCCGCGGGGTTATTACACTCAAGGCACATGAAAAAATTGGCGCTCTTATCGGCCTGCTTGATGTCAACGATGACGATGATCTTATTATCATTACCACACACGGCATTGTGAATCGTCAGCATGTCTCAGACATTCGGCTGACCGGAAGAAACACGTCAGGGGTTCGTCTTGTCAGACTTATGGCCGGTGATCTTATTTCCGCTCTTGCAAGAGTTCCGAAAAGCGATGAGGATGTGGATACCGATTTTCCTATAGAGGACCCGGACGGTCAGATTGATCTTTTTGTCTAAGATAAACAAGGGAAGGAGAACCAATGGAGCAGAAAAAGCCATACATCATAACAGAAAAGCCGGGAACAAAATATTACTGTGCCTGCGGCTGTTCGCAGAATCTGCCCTATTGCGACGGGGCTCATAAAGGCAGCGGTCTTCACCCGGATAAGGTGGAAATCGATGAGGAAAAAACCGTAGCGATATGCAGTTGTCGTCGTTCGGCTAACCTTCCTTTCTGCGACGGCACTCATAAAGCACTGCAATAAGCAAATTTTTACCAATTATTCAACCACTTACGCTGTCATGGCTCGACCGAAAAATGTGAAGCATATTTTTGTGACCGGCGGGGTGATTTCCTCGCTCGGAAAGGGAATTCTGTCGGCCTCTCTAGGGATGCTGCTCAAGTCCCGTGGTTTGAGGGTGGCCATACAGAAATATGATCCCTATATCAATGTTGATCCCGGCACCATGTCTCCCTATCAGCATGGTGAGGTCTATGTTACCGATGATGGTGCTGAAACTGATCTTGATCTTGGCCATTATGAGCGCTTTCTTGATGAGTCGACAACACAGGCATCTAATCTGACTATGGGTCGGGTCTATAAATCGGTTATCGACAAGGAGCGTCGAGGAGAATACCTTGGCGCAACTGTTCAGGTTGTGCCTCATGTAATCGACGAAATCAAGGACCGTATGGCTGAACAGGCCAAAAACAGCAATCTTGATGTACTGATCACCGAAATCGGCGGCACCATCGGTGATATTGAATCACTTCCGTTTCTTGAAGCCATGAGGCAGATGAAGCTTGAAATGGGCGACCGTAATCTGCTGAACATCCATCTTACTTTTGTTCCTTATATCAAAGCTGCAAGCGAACTGAAAACAAAGCCAACCCAGCATAGCGTTAAAATGCTCCTTGGCGTCGGCATACAGCCCGATATTCTTGTGTGCCGCAGTGAAAAGCCCTTGTCACGTGATATCAAGAACAAGGTCGGACATTTCTGCAACGTTAATGAGCATGACGTTATCGGCCTTAACGACTGCGATACCATTTACGAAGTACCGCTGATGCTTCTTAAGGAAAAGCTTGATCTGCGCGTGCTGAAAAAGCTCGGGCTCAAAAGATACAAAGAGCCCAGCCTTGATTACTGGCGAGATTTCTGCAACAAGGTTAAATTCCCTCAGGACGGTGATGTCACCATTGGTATCTGTGGTAAGTACACAGAATACCCCGATGCGTATAAATCTATCCTTGAGTCATTTATTCATGCCGGAGCAAGCAATAACGTCAGGGTCAACGTCAAGCTGCTCAGAGCAGAGGATGCGGAATTGAAGGGATTCGATTTTACAAAGGAGCTTGAAGGGGTAAGTGGAATACTGGTTGCACCTGGTTTCGGAGATCGAGGCATCGAAGGTAAAATTAAGTTTATCCAGCATGCACGGGAGCGGAATATTCCCTTCCTTGGCATCTGTCTGGGTATGCAGTGTGCTACAGTTGAGTTCGCACGTAACATATGCAGCCTCCAGGATGCTAATTCCACCGAGTTTAACAAGCGTACCCGATTTGCGGTCATTGACCTTATGGAGCATCAGAAAAAGGTCAAGGAGAAAGGAGGCACCATGCGTCTCGGCAGCTTCCCCTGCATTATCAAAGAGGGATCAAAGGCGCATGAGGTCTATCAGAAGTTTCTCATCAACGAACGGCATCGCCATCGCTACGAGTTCAATAATAATTACCGTAAAAACTTTGAGGACGGCGGAATGATTTTTTCCGGCACATCACCGAACGGCGAGCTGGTTGAAATTATAGAGCTGAAAGGCCATCGCTGGTTTATCGGTGTACAGTTTCATCCGGAACTTAAGTCGAGGGTACAGAAAGTGCATCCTCTGTTTCATGGGTTTGTGGCGGCAGCCAAGGAGCATGCAAAGGACGCGCATCAGCTTCATTTGACTGTGGACATGCCCTCGTTTCTTCCTGTTGAAAAGGAAACAGTGCTTTAAAAGCTGTTTATTAAGCTTTTCTTGACAAATACTTAACAAAAGATTTGGAAGTGTGGGTGGGAGGTGATACATTAGGAGCCCACTGAAGAATGAGCGAAAGTGAGGTTGGAAGTGGGGGTAAGCCTGAAAGATGGCATGTTATTTGACGGTAATGAGATGAAGGGAAAAGCGAGATGTTTAGGTTCGGTGGAAGGCTCACGAGAGTGAGGTTGAAACTGAAAGAAAAAGAAAAAAGATTTTGCAGAAGCCAGGAAA
>CAJAJL010000068.1 GCA_903940125.1 uncultured Chlorobiaceae bacterium
ACCTTGACCACGAGAGCTTTGCAGTCTCATGCCTGCTCGCCCTGATCGGCAACGCCTCATATCCGATTTTTGTTCATCGGCTCACGGGTTTGCTCCACGCTTCCTTCCCACATTCAGTCACCCTTATGCAGTTGCGCTTCGCTTCGTTCGCTGTGGTCAACTTACGGGAGGACTTCCACCTCCAAGATTGCGCCCATGCTGGGCGCACATGGAACAAAAAGACCTTTGCCAAAGGCCTTTAAGACAGCTTCTTTTTTAGTCCAGCAGTCAAAAAAAAGATGACTGGCCACATCAGCATCATAATTTTCATACAAGGAGATAATTTCAGGAAGCTCTAATGAAAAATCAACTTTATCAATTGGACGGATTTTCTCGATATCAATACCAATAGCTGCTTTATGGGCGAGAGCTACAACTACTATATCTTCTGAATGGGAAATATTGAATTCGGGTCCGCCATTGATAAAAGGTTTACCAAATTGAGAAAGTTTTAGCGAACGGAATTTCCGTAACCCTGCATCTTTGCACTGCAACTGCAATGCTTTCAGCAATAATAACTTGCCAAAAAGAGTCGCCTGTCTGTCCTGCCATCGTTTATATCGCTCTATGGATGAACGGATTGCAGGAGGCATCATTTCAAGATAGTTACAAAGCACGCGGTCAGAAATAGCTGCGCCATAATGAGCAAAGTATACCTGCGCACTCCTCCCTGTCAAACTTCTTTTCATTCCAGGCTGGGGGCTGTTGTTAACCATTTTACTTGACAGCTGGTTTCCGGAGGAAGATGTAACCTGTCAGGGCAACAATTGTAAAGGCAATTCCCCATATGACAAGAGAGAATTTTGAGCCTCCATCGTACATGCTGAAAATGCCGAACAGAAAAAATATGGCTGATGCTCCAATCTTTATTGCTTTTTCAGGCAGTTTTGCTCCAAGCATTTTTCCTGCTATGATAGCCAGTCCATCCGATATTACCATTCCGATCGTTGAGCCAATCCAGACCGGCAGAAACGGATGCGTTGATGCAAGGGTGATGGTGGAAAGCATGGTTTTGTCACCAAGCTCTGCCATAAAAAAGGTTGAAAAAACAAGCCAGAAAGGATGAATACCGGTTTTACAGCTTTTTTCGTCTTCATCAAGATGATCGCCTCTGAGAGTCCAGAAACCAAATGCTATAAAGGCAATACCTGCAACAAATTTGATCCATTCGGTAGGAAGCTTGTCGCCAATAAACCAGCCTATGCCGGCCGAAAAAACATGAATGGCCAAGGTGGCCCAGAAAATCCCCCACAGCACAACCCAGGAGTTGTAACAGGTGGCAAGCGTCAGGGCTACAAGCTGGGTTTTATCGCCAAGTTCAGCAATAAAAATCATAACGAGCGAAAGCCAGAATGCTTCCATGAAGGCAGGGTATTTATCGGTTAATAAAAAAATGTTTTAAGGCCTGCATTGGCAGGTGCTTTACTCATGAACAAGCCCTGTTCCTCATGATGGTAAAAAAGGAATAACTATATTAGATATAATAGGTTTCGAACACAAGCTTAATAAATAACATATTCACCAGGTCGTCCGGAATATAACCAAGACTCTCATGGAAAAAGAGCATAAGGAAAATAAAACAACCGTTACTCCTTTCGAGTATCAAAGTTATAGTTTTCGAAGTTTTTTTGAGTTTTATCCTGAATCTGTATTCCTTATGGCACAGGATGGTAACATCCTTGATGCCAACGAGACTTTTGCTGTCCGTATGGGAAAGGAGCTGCATGAGTGCCTTGGAGCTAACGTTTACGATCTACTTCCGGCTGACGTTGCTGCGCTGCGGAGAGAGAAGGCTGAAGAGATACTGCGCACAGGAAAACTCCTTTCTTTTGATGATGAAAGAAATGGAAGATTTTTCCGTCACACGATATATCCATCACGTTCACCGGAGGGTGAGGTTAATCGCTTGTTAATTATTGCCGAGGATATTTCGGATTATAGACGCACTGAGCTGGAGTTACGATACGAGCATGCTTTCAGTCAGGCCCTGATTGATGCGACTCCAGGCATCTTTTGTATGATCAATGCCAACGGACAACTTGCAGCATGGAACCCTTATCTGCGGGATGAAATAGCCCGAAAATCAGAACAGGAGATGGAAAACAGTCTTGCCGTTGAATACATCCATCCTGACGACCGTCCGCTTATTCAAAAAAAAATGAACAATGTTCTGAGCAGCAATGTTGAAGAAAGCGCTGAAGTGAGAGTTCTCCTGGGTGGCGGACCGGAATTCCGGTGGGTTCTGTTGAAGGGGAAGCAGATCGTCATCAACGGCAATCACTTCATTGTAGGGATCGGCTCCGACATTACCGACCGCAGGCAAACCGAACAGGCATTGCTTGAAAGTGAAAGGTTGTTCCGTTCCATAACTGAACAAATTTCCGAGGTGGTTTTTGTTAACAACTCCAATGGAGAGGTAAGCTATGTTTCACCGATCGTTGAAACAATTACCGGATATAAGCCGGAAGAGTTGATTGGTCATGTTTTTTTTGAATACCTGGCTGAAGAGGAAATTCCAAGAGCTATTGCAATCTTCACTGATGCCATGTCGCGTCAATTGACCAATCAGATTGTTGAATTCACATACAGGAAAAAAAACGGTTCACTTTTTCAGGCTGAAATTCATTCACAATATTTTAATGACAACGGTTCTTCCGGAGTGATCGGCTTACTCCGTGATATCAGTGAGCGTAAACTGATTGAAAATAGACTTTTAAAACTAAGCACTGCTATAGAGCAAAGTCCTGCAGTTGTTGTTATTACCGATCTCCTCGGCAATGTGGAATACGTAAACCCAATGTTTACGATGCTTACAGGGTATAGTGCTGAAGAGGTCAACGGAAAAAATCCCCGGATTCTGCAATCAGGACTGATACCAAAGGAAGTCTATGAAAATCTCTGGCAAACTATTCTATCGGGCTGTATTTGGCGAGGAGAATTCCAAAACAGGAAGAAAAATGGTGAACTCTTCTGGGAAACGGCGGTTATCTCGCCTATTATCGACAAAAATGGTGTAATGACTAATTTTGTGGCCGTTAAAGAGGATATCACTGAACAGAAAACATATTTGGCTGAGCTGATTGCATCGAAAGAAAAAGCGGAAGAGAGCGATCGGCTAAAATCAGCGTTTCTTGCCAATATCAGTCATGAAATACGTACTCCGATGAATGGTATACTTGGTTTTTCGGAACTCTTGAAAGAGCCTCATCTCTCTGGGGAGGAACAGGCCGATTTTATCGATCTCATTCAGCAGAGCGGCAAACGCATGCTGAATCTCATTAACGATCTCATTGATATTTCACGTATAGAGGCTGGCGAAACAAAGGTAACTATAACTCAGACATCGGTTAACAAGCTCCTGCATGATCTCATTGATTTTTTTAAACCTGAAGCCGACAAAAAAGGGTTGCTGTTGCGTTGTTCAGCAGGACTTCCTGACAACGAAAGTATTATAGAGACTGATAACTCAAAACTGAACCAGATTTTAACCAACCTTATCCAGAATGCACTGAAATTCACAATTTCGGGAAGCGTTGATGTCGGGTATTGGAAAAAGGATGACAATCTTGAATTTTATGTTGTCGATACGGGTATTGGCATTCCTGTAGATATGAAAGAGAAGATTTTTGACCGGTTTCACCAGGTTGATAACTCCTTGACACGCAATCATGAAGGAGCTGGTCTCGGATTGAGTATTTGCAAAGCATTCATAGAGATGATGGAGGGTACGATTCAAGTCAAATCAGTTGAGGGCGAAGGATGTACTTTTTTTTTCAGGCTGCCGTATAAGCCGGTCTGTGGAAAAATAAGTACTTCTGCCGCGAAAACGGTTGCGTTTAATTCAGTTTTAGATCAGGCACTGACCATTCTTATAGCCGAAGATGATGAAAAGTTTTGAAATCGGAAGAGATTATCCTGAAATTGGCGGTTAATATACCTGTATCGAAAAATTATTGAACAAAGTGCAATGCCTGATGTAAGAACAGCTCTTATAAGTGATGTAATGGAATGTGCCGAGCTTCTTAAAATTCTGTTCAGCCAGGAGCACGAATTTACCCCCGATATTGAAACACAATCGAGAGCTCTATCCATGATTATCGAAAATCCTGAACTTGGAAAGATATTCATTTGTGAAGTTGACGGGGTCATTGAGGGTATGGTTATGCTGCTCTTCACGGTCAGCACCTTCCTCGGTAAAAAAGTTGCCCTGCTCGAAGACATGGTTGTCGCTCCGGAATCCCGAAATAAAGGTCTTGGCTCTCTGCTGATCAATCATGCCATTGCATTTGCACGGAGGGAGGGATTCGGACGGATAACGCTGCTGACCGATGGAGATAATGATGCGGCACAGCAATTCTACCGGTCGAAAGGATTTTCACAGTCAGAAATGGTGGTTTTCAGAAAGCTGCTCGATTGATATAAGCAATAAAGGAGATGATTATGAGTGTATGGATGTGCAAAGAGTGCGGTTATGTCTATGATCCTGCAGAAGGTGATCTTGACAACAATATCAAGGCCGGAACACAATTTGAGCATGTATCAGATGAGTGGGCCTGTCCGGTCTGTTATGCAGAGAAAGCAACGTTTGAAAGGCTTTTATGAATTCCTGCTGGTCATGAGGCCCACCCGCAATATTAATGTCAATGACCTTTCGAGGGCTTGTCGAAGATCAGGGCAAGCACTTCCATATCTTTTTTGTTGTTTTGCGATGCTATCTCGCGTATACTCATTGATGTCTGGCCAACCGTTATGCCCTTGCTGCCCAGCTTCTCGACTATGGCTTCGCTGTTTTCTCCTGCAACTTCAGCAACAGTTTCAAGCCTTGCCGACGCTAGCGCTCTGGTCATGTTCATTCTTGGATTCGCATGATCACCGGTTGGAACAAAAACAGAGAGCAAGGTGACTAAAAGTCCTGACCCTATAATGGCAAGTGCGGGTTTTCTTGAGAAATAACCTGTAAAAGACTTCCAGTTAGCAATGAGATGCAGGACAACCCCGGCAGTCATTGCCCAGCTCAGCCATTCATGAACCGGTTTGATAAATCCCGCTTCAACTTTAAAGAACATCAGTGTACCTGTGACGGCGAGAATGACGAAGGTTGCTGTGGCAAGAGGCGTGGCCCATGTTTTCATTGACGTGCTCATTGTGTCGAATGTTTGGTTTGAATTAGCATTTGCATTATCGAATACCTCCATTTGACGACAAAACATCATAAACCTTGTCCATCATTCTTTCGAAACCGTTTAAACTTCAATACGAGTCATTTTAAAAACCTCTTTATCCTCAATCATTCCTTTTACTGTCCTGGCATGGGCTTTGTAATGGTCACTTTGCAGGTGATTTTCGAGACTTGCGAGATTCTCCCAAGTTTCGTAAAAGACAAAAATCAAAGGATCATCATTATCCTGATGAAGCGTATAATCGATACAGCCATCCTCCTGTCTGGTAGGAACAATAAGGTTCAGCAGTGAGCTTTTTACGGTCGAAAGAAACTCTTTTTTTGCAACAACTTTTGCGACAACGACAAGTTTTGACATGGTTCAACTTTTTTAATGACAGTTGTTTATAAACATTGCACAACACAAACCGAAAGTTACTGCCTATTCAGGATTGAAGTCCTTTGCCGACAGAAAACGCCTTACCGAGAAGCGGTCCAACACCATGGTACCCTCGATGAGAGGTATCATAAATAAGGGGATTGATTTTCATGATATCGAGTAAGCCATCGTCACCAAACGCATCTCCATCTCCTTTTACATCAATTATTTCCCCAATAAACTGTGTGTGCAGGCCGATTTCAATAACGTGCAACAGGCGGCACTCAAGGACAACCGGAAATTCGGCAGCATAAGGGGCATCCACCAGATCACTTCTGACATGGGTAAGTCCTGCAGCGGCAAATTTGTCGACGTCTCGGCCTGAAACAATCCCGACGTAATCAGCTTCAGCCATCTTCTCCATATTGGCAATACCAACAGTAAAGGCTTTGCGCTCCATAATACATGCATAAGAGTAGGTCGCCTTTCGCAGTGAAACTGCGACACAGGGTGGCTGAGAACAACAGATACCTCCCCATGCGGCACTCATCAGATTTGGTTTACCAGACTGATCGTAAGTTCCAACCATCAGGACAGGTGTTGGAAAAAGCAGCGTTTTTGCTCCTAATGACTTTTTCATGGTATTGCTTGTGTTGTTTTGTTTCGATCGAGCAGGTTCTGCCAATTGTGTTTTTCCAGAAAACTGCCATGAACATTGCTGTTTTCCCTTTTGATGCGTTTTTCACCTGAATGGCGCTTTCCATTGAAACTCTCTTCTCTTTGAATTGTCAAGGAAGTCCTCAATAACCCTATTGATATTTAATGATTAATCGCAGAATAGCCAACCAGCAAGTTGCATTGTTGTTACACAATTTATTTATTGATTTTCTGGTGCCGTACAAACTGTACAAGCATGGTTTGCTCTTGGTACGGCCGTGTGATGATTGGATTGAGAAAATTGATAGCATGCTCTCCGGAATGAAATAATTTGAGATACATGTTTTATTTGTTATCATATGAATGGTGGTTCATATATAGGGGAGAAGAATATGCTGGAGAATAAAGAGGACAGTTGTCAGGAGCAGTGTTTTCATCCGGAGGTGGTCGAATCGGTTCGTCGTGATATGCTTGGCAGCGTACCGGCTGATGAGCTTGCGCAACTGTTCAAGGTGCTTGGCGACAATACAAGGATAAAGATACTTGATGCCCTCTACCGGTCGGAACTCTGTGTGTGCGACCTGACGGCGCTGCTCGGTATGAACCAGTCAGCCGTTTCGCATCAGCTCAGGGTCCTGCGCGACGCAAGAATCGTGAAATCGAGAAAGCACGGTAAAAATGTGCTGTACAGCCTGGACGACGAGCATATATCAGGTCTTGTACGCATGGGTTCAGAGCATGTCCGGGAGCTGAAAAGATAGCCCAGTTTTTTTTGTTCTTTATATGAACACATTATCATATGAATATGTATAAAAAGTTAATAATTATAGCATGAATACCGTTATCGATGCTTGTATTGCTGTGCTTCTGGCTTCGTGGAATGTGCTTCTTGAATCGGCGCCCTTTGTGCTGCTCGGTTTTTTTGTTGCCGGTCTGCTGAAAGCGTTTCTTCCGGATGATTTTGTCGCCCGCCATCTCGGAGGAGGAAGCATCGCCTCCATTTTCAAAGCGGCGGCAATGGGCGTACCAATTCCGCTCTGCAGTTGCGGTGTTCTGCCTGCAGCCGCGGGCCTGAAAAAGCAGGGTGCTGGAAAAGGCGCAATCACATCATTTCTCATATCGACGCCGGAGACCGGTGTGGATTCCATCGCAGTATCTTATGCCCTGCTCGATCCTCTCATGACCGTCATCCGGCCGCTTGTCGCGTTTTTCACAGCTGTGGCAGCAGGTATTGCAGTAGCTTTTACTGAAAAGCATTCTGGAGCCGGGATCCCTGAAGCTGGACCAGTTTCGAAGATGGAGCAGCCGGACACATGCACGTCCAGCTGCTGTTGCAGCCATCATGAGCCAGAGCCAGTCGGACCAGGCAAAAAATTCATGAAAGGAATGCGCTTTGCATTCGGCGATCTGCTGAAAGATATCGGTGGATGGCTTTTTTTCGGAATTCTGCTTGCCGGTGTGATTTCCGTGTTCCTTTCTCCTGAAATCGTGAACCGTTACCTTTCAAACGAATATCTCTCCATGCTGGTTATGCTGGCCATTTCTGTGCCGCTCTATGTCTGCGCCACGGCATCGACGCCGATTGCTGCCGCACTTGCCCTGAAAGGCATTTCACCCGGGGCGGCGCTGGTGTTCCTGCTTGCCGGACCGGCAACCAACGCTGCTGCAATCACAGTTATCGCAAAACTGATCGGCAAACGTGCCACAGTCGTTTACGTCGCGGTCATCGTCGTGATGTCATTCCTTGCCGGCATTGGGGTCAACGCACTCTACGCATCGCTCGGCATCGGTATCACTGGCTGGCTTTCGGCATCGGCACACGAGGATGGCGGTCCGTTGTCCGTCGTATCGGCACTTGTGCTGTTCGTGCTGGTTGTCAAGGCAATGCTGCCGGTGAAAGGGCATGTCCATTAACTTAATCTATCAACAACAATTGGAGATCGAGAACTTTTTGCGACCTCCCACGACCAAAAGTGCCGTTACCCAAGTCAAGAGCACAACAAAAATAAGAGGTCTGATACTGCCTGTCTCTTCAGGGCTGATCTTCAGGGCGCCAGACCAGGTATTGACTGATGCATGAAAAATCATAACAAGTAGAATACTCTCCCCTGAGCCATGATATACCCAGGTAATCAATATGCAAAGCGGAATTGTCAGCAGGGCAAACAGCCAAAAAGGCAGGCTGTGCTGTGCTGAGGCGGAAATGAAAAAAAGCGGCAGATGCCACACCGTCCAGATGATACCCAGAATAACGCTGCCCCATAGTTTGCTGAATCGTGCTTCAAGTGCCGGTAGCAACACGCCCCGCCAGCCGAACTCTTCGCCCAGCGGCCCGCCGATCAGCAAAACAAGAATGAAGTTGACCGCAACAAGTAACCATCGAACACCGAATGGAACATAGTTGGGCACTCTGCCACCCAGTAAAATATGCCCCCCCATAGCCAGCAATATCACCAGAGCCGGGCCGACGATGGCTATCACATACCAGAGTGGAGAGACACGCCATACCAATGCACGGCACAGCAACTGACGCATTTCAGTTCCACCGGCATATCGCCATGTTAAAAACAAAGCAGTAATGGACGGCGCAAAGGATCCCGACGTGATAAAAACGACGGAAGACACAGGGAGCGAGAGCCTCAAATACTCTGCGACAAGAAGTGGTAACCAGATAAGCCATGCGCTGCCAAAGGTCATCAGCAAATATGCTGTGAGTGGGTGTAGCTTGATAAAGTTAATCACGCAGCTGATTGCTGGTAGAGATGCTTTTGAAAGCCAATGAACGTTGATAGAATTCTGTCGGGCGTCCCCAGTATAGCCACAGCATCAGGAAGTGCATGGTATTTGAGCCTGAGCAAATGCGGCAATTTTTCCTGGTCGAGCTCCCCTACCCCGGCCTTTACATACTGCGCAAGGACAAACTGGATAAACTCCTGTTGCTTTTCATCAAGTCCCGAGTAAATGCTTTCTTGTGCGTCAGCAACTCTTGCTTCCCTTGTGATTGGACTATGTGCAAAAGAAATGTATTCAAGCACATCAAACAGGTCGCTTTTTTCAGCATTGATAAGTTTCTGGATGGACTCCAGCTCCTGCTTGCCGTACCCTGCATCAGCCAGCTTTTCCAGCAAAGTCCTCCGAGTTTTCGGGTCCGACCATAGCTCCTTAAGCTCATCTTCGCTTTTGAAGAATTCCGGTAAAACACCGAACATTCCCTGAAGAAACTCTTCCACCGAAATCACCCTCCCGTCAGAACTCCAGAACGATGTTGCAATCATATGCTGAATTTCACGCTCTTTGCCGTCACTCAGCTTGATTATGATTTTTTTACGATGCTCATCGGGCGGTTCAGGTTGTTCCTTTGGTGGCTGCGGGTATGGTTCCGGATCATCTTTCACTGTTTGATCATCACCATCAGTTATCGTAGTCTGATCGACAGGCTCGCCATCCCACTCAACATCCGAAAAGTGGTGGCAGGCATCAACAAAATCGTAGATGGTGAAGTACTCTTTTCCGTCAAAAAGTCTGGTGCCTCGCCCGATAATCTGCTTGAACTCAGTAATGGTGTTAATAAGCCTCAGGAGAACAATATTACGGATATTGAGGGCGTCAATACCGGTCGATAGCTTTTGCGAAGTGGTCAGTATCGTCGGGATAGTTTTTTCATTATCCTGAAATTCCCGTAGATGCTGCTCTCCCAGTTCGCCATCATTGGCGGTAACTCTCACACAGTAGTTTGTCTCACTGCTGCTCTTGAACTGATTGATCAGATCGCGAATCATTGCAGCATGTGCCTGGTTGGCGCAAAAGATAATTAATTTTTCCTTCTGATTGATTTCGGAAAGTAAAATCTTCACCCGTTTCGCTTCGCGGGCCATTATTTCTATAATGCTGTTGAATTCCTGCTCTTTATAGAGACGACCCTCTTCCACTTCACCTTCGATCACCTGATCGTCGGAGGTATAGATGTAGTCGTCGATCGTTGTCTTGATACGTTTAACTCTGAAGGGGGTAAGAAATCCGTCGTTGATGCCCTCCTTAAGGGAGTAGATGAAGACCGGCTCTCCGAAATAGGTATAGGTATCGACGTTGTCAGTGCGTTTCGGTGTTGCAGTGAGGCCGATCTGCACCGCAGGAGCAAAGTATTCCAAAATACCCCGCCAGTTACTCTCGTTGTTTGCCCCGCCACGATGGCATTCGTCGATGATGATGAGGTCAAAGTACTCTTTTGGATAGTCGCCGAAGCAAGGGGTATTTTCCGGGCCGGTCATAAAGGTCTGAAAAATGGTAAAGAAGATGCTGCCGTTTGTCGGCACCCTGCCGTTTTTGCGTATCTCTTCCGGTTTGATGCGAACAAGAGCATCCGCAGGAAAAGGTGAAAAGGCATTGAACGCCTGATCGGTCAGAATGTTTCGATCGGCGAGAAAGAGAACCCGTGGTCTGCGTTTGCCATCTCGGTTGAGATTCCATCGACTCTGAAAAAGCTTCCAGACAATCTGGAAAGCTATAAAGGTTTTGCCTGTCCCCGTAGCAAGAGTGAGCAGAATGCGCTGCTTCTCCTGAGCTATCGCATTCAGTGCCTTGTTAACGGCCAGCTCCTGATAGTAGCGCACCTTTTTTGTTCCGCCGATATCCTCGAATGCAATCTTGTTGAAGCTCTCTTCCCAAGGGTTAGAGGCAGCAAAGGTTTTGTGCCAGAGCTCTTCAGGTGAAGGGAATTTGTCAATCAACCCTTCGGCGCCCGTCTTCATACATATCTGGTAGATCTCAATGCCGTTGGTTGCAAATGTGGTTGCAAGCTGAAGCTTTTCAGCATAGTTCTTTGCCTGAGCTACCCCTTCCCCCACGGCCTGGTCATTGCTTTTAGCCTCAATGACCGCAAGTTTCCTGCCCTGATAAACCAGAACGTAATCAGCCGTCAGTGATTTACCCCGGACACCTCCAGTCTGAATCTTACCGGCAGTAATCGGATACTCCCGCTGCACTTTTGACCCATCGTCTCCCCATCCGCTCGCCTTCAGCTGTGGGTCAATAAGTTCTGCTCTGGTTTCGGCTTCGTTCATAGGGGAATCTTAATCTGTAATTGACAGGCAGATTTTCTGAACAAGATACGAAGAAGTTGCTGAAGAGAGTCATGATCCACATCATCTCAGGGGATAATCACCGACCTGTTTATAGCGCAGGCTGCACCTCTGCTTTCGCGGATGGAGGGATTTCTGGATAAGGTCGTACAATAGATTTCGATTGTTTTTTCAGGTATTTTTCTTTAGTATGTCTTCAACATGCTCACCCCGCTTCCCGTAAGAACAGCGCGCTCAGGGTGAGCTTTTTGTTTTTATGCCGGCCCCCCCCCCCTCTCTTTCCCAGCACTCCTCTTTTCCCCTTCTGATGGCGACGTAATGATATGATTTATTCATATATTTAAGCCAGAAGTCATTATAGTGGATCTTCATTGTCAATGATAATCGCCCATGAAAACCACAGAGTATTTTGGTTATACAAGAAACAGGGCGGACAGACAATACATCAAAGAGGAATGGATTCAGCATGTAATCGATAACCCTGAAACAGAAGTTACTCAGTCTGATGGCAGAATCAAAAAATGGGCATACATCGCGGAAGCTGGTAAATATTTAAGAGTCATTCTGCTTGAAGATCGAGAAACTGTTCATAATGCTTTTTTTGATAGATCGCATAAGGAGAAATAAGCTATGAAAGTAAAATATTTTAACGACACTGATACAGCTCATATTGAAATGCTTGATAGAGAGGTGTTTGAAACCCGGGAGATCAGCGAAAACATCTATATAGATATTGACGAAAAAGGAAATCTCGTAAGTATTACGGTGGAACACGCCAAAGAGAGCGCAGGTCTTTGGCAATTCTCATACGAAGAAGTACAAAAGAAAACCGCTTGATTTCCATTATCCTGACTGCAACTTCCCTCTCAGCCCACCCTTTCCTTGCCCACTGCCAACTCTCTTCACTTTTCTCCATTCTCAGCACTCAGCACTTTCTTTCCGCCCCTGCGACACCCGTAAAAAGCTTCCCGTTCATAATCAAAACACAAATAAAATCATTACATATTACTTATAAAATAGTGCTTATATTTTAACATAATACTCCAAAGTACGTATATTTAGAGATTGAAAGGGAAGTTAATAACGCTTTTTCCGAAATTAGAAGTAAAATAAAGTAAGTAATTTTTTTGTTATGAGTGAACTGATAAAAATCGAGAACTTAAAAGAACTTATCATAGAGATAAGAGAACAGTCGGTTTTGCTTGACAGTACTGTCGCTGAAATTTATGGGGTTGAAGTTAAAAGAATCAACGAGGCGGTAAAAAATAATCCAGAAAAGTTTCCAGCTGGGTATGTTATCGAGCTTGAGAAAACTGATTGGAATCTATTGAAGTCGAAATTTTCGACTTCAATAAAGGGGGGTAAAGTAAAGCTTCCAAGCGCGTTTACTGAAAAAGGGCTGTATATGCTTGCCACAATACTTAAAAGCCCACAAGCAACTCAAGCCACTATTTCGATAGTCGAGACGTTCTCAAAAATCAGAGAACTGTCCAGAAGCATAAAACAGTTGTCATTGACCCAAGACAAAGCCGAACAAAAATCCCTCATGCAAAAGAGTGGAGATCTCATTGCCGATATCTTTGACGATGACCTTCAAACAAGCGATACCGAAACCTCAATCGAGTTGAATTTTGCAGTCCTGAAGTTTAAGCACACAATAAAAAAGAAAAAACATTGAGCACAACTCAGTACTGGAGTCCTTGCACCGCCCACTCCACGAGGCTACGTAAAAAAGCCAAATGCTAACTGCAAGCCTTCCCCGTCTCCATCAAACCCGTCTTTATAAGTCCTATAGTGCCTATAAGACCTATAAGTCCCATTACACTATTCCTACTATTCCCTGCCAACTGCCAACTATTTTGTCTTCAATCTGTTGCCCTCCCCCACTTACTCAATTACAATTTTCCACTGAATGCCTGATGCAGGATTGACTTTTTCAGTGCGTCCAGTGCCTCTATTTTTTTCTGGTAGATGGATTCAAGGCGTTGGGTTTCAGCTGAAAGCTCTAACAATTTTGCAGCTATGTCATGCTGTTGAGTTAGAGGTGGTATCGGCAAAACAGCCTTCTTCACAAGATTCCCACTAATATTTTTAACAATTGCACCCTGTGCTAAGCGAGCAAACTGAAGCTGTACGAACCCAGATGATAACAGGTAATAAAAATAATCTGTATCAATTAAATTATTAAGCCTTAACACGAACCAACCATCATGGATGTACCCTGTTGTCTTCAGTGCGACGTGAAATCGCGTATGGGAATTGTCCGGTAGAACGGACTCGCTGTTCAGTCAGCGGAACCCACCGACACATGCAAGATAAGCAATTGCCTTGTGTGAAGCTGTCGGAAAAGTACCCGCAGGAAACTGTAGG
>CAJAJL010000069.1 GCA_903940125.1 uncultured Chlorobiaceae bacterium
ATACCCGCCCGGTATCAAAGTGAGTGACGCTGAATTTGAAAAAATTCACATGTTACGAAATGAATTTCATGGTGAATGGAACTACAAAATTGAGCCAAATCTCGACTAAATTGTTATAGTTATTTATTAACAATCACTATGTGCAGGAATGGAACTGATACTCCGTTATATGGAACGCAGAAAAAAGAACCGCTTTACATAAAGACGCAAGAAACACGCCGCTTTACAGATAAGTATGGAATTTTTAGCGAGGGGCGTTTTATACATGCCAAGCTACAAAATTCTGATGCCGCACGATAGGACACTGATCGTTGTGGGCCCCGATCATATTGGTGACACAATCATTGCACTACCAGCTCTCGGTTCTCTCGTTGAATGCGAAAGATACAAGCGAGTTGGGATAATTGTGAATGATCAAGCTGCACCCATCGTTTCCGCGATCTTCAGTGTAGTCAAGTGTTTACCTTGCCCACCGGCCTACTATTCATGGTTCCGAACGACTTATCATGCTACGCGCTTGGCATTGCGGGTTTCGCTCCTCGGATACACGGATATTCTAGATTTGCGGGATGATCAAATCAGCAATGCGGTATCGGCTACGATAAGCGCGCTTGGTTTGTCACGGAATTCGAAACCTTACGTTCGTGACCGCAAGAAGGAAGTGGTTATGTCTGTTTCCAAGATTCAGTATGCCCATGAGCATTACGAAAGACTTGTCGCAAGATTTCTCGAACGCCGTCCACGAAACCTTATAAGTTTACTCAAAACGAGTCAACACCTTATGGCTCGTGTGGTTGACCAAAAAAGCTCACCACGCCGACATGGAATATGCCTATGTCCTGGAGCGAGTACCAAATCCAAGTCGTGGCCGCTGCGTAATTGGATTATGCTGGGGGAAATACTTCAGAAAGCCGGATATTCAGTTTCATTGGTCGTGAGCCCAAATGAGAACCTACGCAGCTTCAGACAGACGATGGCGGCAATGGATATTAGAATACTTCTTGACTCATCCCTGCTCGGCGTTGCGCGGAATTTGGCAGGAGCTGACATGGCAATTACCTGCGATAGCGCGCTCTCACATATTGCCTTTGCAGTTGAAACTCCAGTTTTAACTCTCTTTGGTCCAACTGAACCCTCAAAATGGTTTCCGTATCACCTTGTCGGAGGAGGAACAACGATCTCGCTTACTGCTAAACCTGACTGCTACCCATGCCAACGAATGAGTTGTAACTCAAGCACTCCATGTATGCCTCTTTTTTCAGTTGAAGAGGTAGCAACAGCCATCCTCCTCAACTATCAATGCAGCAAATAAGCTGCGCAAAAGATACTGTGGATACTTTTATATCGGAGAAAGCTATTATCACATCATACATATAAAGACACGTAAAATCCTTAAATTGTTAGAATAGTTTTTCTGAAATTGATCTGTACGATAATCAGGCTTGGCTGCCGGACAATACAAAAAATTCTTAAAAAAAGTTGATTACAAATTCACCATATCAATCAGAGCTTTTTTATTTTTTTCGATTAATTCCCCATAAATAATAATGGCTGATTCTATTAGAGACTTTATCCTGTTGCATCTGTATTCGCTAACAGCCATAGTGTCGCAATGACACACATATGAATCGTGCATGCATGGACCGCCGCACAGATACCTTGCCCAACAATGAATACAAGCATCATTCAAATCAACACTATTCATACAATAGGAGCTATACGTATCACAAAAAACTCCTTGGGCGATATCTCCAATAACAAATTCACTAATAGATATGAATCTATGGCATGGATATATTTTGCCAGACACATCTACCGCCACCATATCTACGCCAGCATAACACCTATTCAGTTTATGAATTCGTTTAATAAGAGAGGCTATAACTCTCGATAGTGGCATATAAATAAATGAAGAGCGGTATTTCCCATGCAAAATATTATTGATAACCGCTTGTTCTCCATCAATAACAATACCCATTTCTTCTTCATTAAGCGGGTGCTGATCTGTTGCTATAGTAATAGATAGTTTATTGGATATATTCTCTTCAAGAAAAGAGTCAATAATTTTTTCAATATTAAGATTATCTCTTGTTATAACAGCATTGACAACGCAACCCTTATCATAATAACGATTAAGTATTTTAATTCCTTTTACAGTAAGATCATAACTACTACCTCCACGTGAATTTCGATACAAATCACAAGCATTTTTAGGAAAATCAAGACTAACTATTACTCTAAAATCATTATCCCTCATAAAGATCGCCATTTCCTCATCAATCAAAGAAGCATTAGTTGTTATTCCATATTTGAATTTCTTATCGCTTTTTTTCGCCTTTGAAACAAAATATTGAATCAAATCAAAACACAATAAAGGCTCACCTCCAAAAAAGCTTACCTCAACATAATCACCTTCGTAATCATATAGACAATTAATTATATTATCAATTATATCTCGACTAATGTTAATATTTTCCTTTCCTAAAATATCATGATGTGCATAACAATATGAACAATAATAATTACAGTCCTCTGTAAGACCAATGGTAACCCTACCTATTCCATTTGCTTTTATTTCCAACTTCTTTCTTATAGGATTAAACACCCCCTGACCTTTTATGGATATAATATTCTTTATCAAATACTCATGATTCGCAAAATTATCAATAATTGTCCTAATAGAACACCCTTTGTAATCCTGCAATATATTTTTAATATCTTCATCTATTTTCAATATACTTGATGTAGCAACATCAAAACAATATGATGAATTATTCTGACTAACTATGCAGTACTCACTTTCCAAAGGAATTAGTATATCTCTTTTCATACCACAATACAATAAATGAGCCATCCAATTTCATTGGATGGCTCATTTTATTTATGAAGCTCCGCATGAAGAACCACATTCTGATGCAATGACATCCACATCAATATCAATCTGTAAGATTGTTATCATTATTTCCTCACCTCCTTTTTTCAAAGTGCTTTATATTAGTAGGCATAACTTTTATTAGAGAATATTCACTAACTTAAAATATATAATTCCTTTATATAATTATATCTCGTTCTTAATGCATCTGACAGAAGCCCCATTTAGCATTGAATTAGATGAACGCCTTATCATTGAATTATCATTACTTAAAACCCTCACCCATGCACTAATACCATCATCATGTGAAGAGCTCCATAAAAATGCCAACTTACCAACAAAAGCGTAAATATCATTACTTATAGCACCTGCTGGCATTGCATTAAATCCAGTAACATTATTCGTAACATTAGGCTGTTCCCAAAATTCATAACCATCAATTTTAAGCTTTCCGCCTGCTATATCATTTCCCCCAAGGTATTTTTCTAAAATGGCCCAATCATTATCAGTAGGAATACGCCAACCTTCTGGCGCCAGTTTTCTTATATCATTAACTGCATACCAATCATATAAAAAACCAAAATGAGGGGCGGATTCTTTTTTTCCATAAACATAACTCCATGCACCATTCCCTTTTTCAGTCATTTTAATCCAATCATCTTTGCTAGCCATCTGGATTAGTTCACCATTTTTATATCGTGAAACTCGCAAATTCTCCGCCATCCAGATTTGCGTCCCAATTTGCAGAGTTTTATACATATTTCCGTCAATATCTATCATAGATGATTGAGGAACGGCTATTACTTCTATCGCCGTTCCTTTAGCTCCTTCTTCTATAATATTTCCCTCATCAGATATCAATAAATCATTTTGATCCTCTAAAACAAAAATAATAAGAACCCAATTCAATAAATCATATTTTTTTACAGGAATAAGATCTGGCCATTTTTTATGCAATAATGATGTTATAGGATCTCCAATAACAACAGTCGCTGATATAATAGCACCTAGCCATCCAATAAAAGGAACTCCTAAACTACTCAGCCATGAAATGATCAAACCTATTGGCAAGCCATAAATAAAATATATGATAGGCCAAAAAATATACATCAATGAATTCCAACCACCCCCCATAAACATTGTAATAATCATCCATAATATTCCAGCAACCTCAGCTCTTACAGCATTAACTTGGAGTGTCGCCTTCCAATCAATTTTTTTAAAATCCCTAATAAATTTGAAGTCTTCTGACATTACTACCCCAGTATTTTATAGTTTATAAATCATCATCTATAGCAAACGAAAAATCCGCGTTCTTTTTAATTATCATAATTTATTTAATAAAAATAAAACCTTCATAGATGTATATTATTGATTTTGAGAACCGTTTTATTTACCTTATCCCCGATAGAATTTCCATAATTTTTTTCTCTGCTTGGCTCTTATATGCCACCGTCTATGAGACCACCATCTAATAGAAAATACCGTTAGAGTCCACATCACAGGAAGAATTATTATAGGCTTGAATCAATAAATTCGCATAAGCAAGCAATTCTCCATAGAACCCCCCCGCCAGTCAAATCAATGATGCATCGAGCATTTCTTCGCTGATCATCTGATATTTTATAATAAAAAATGGTTTAATTTTCAGAAGCGTTAACGCTCGAACTTAAGTAACTCCATTCCCCGTTCTCCTGTTTTGAGAATGTTATACTACCAAGAAAATTATGATCTTCTCGGAAATCCGCGTCAATACTCCAATAGTTTTCTAAATCTGACAAACCCACATGCATTGTATCTCCTCCAGAACTTCCCGCAACCATTGCACATCGCACAATTTTGGAACAAGGAAACGGAACATCAAGAAGCTCAATTACCTGTTTTTCTATTAATGGATGAAAATATACTCTCTCTCCTAAATATCTTAATTTTATGGTGCGCCAAATTTTAGAAGATAGCCCCGGCTCATATTTCTCTATAAAAATACACATCATATCGATTCTAAGCGCCAGTTGTTCATCAGTCCTGAAAAGATCATTTAAATCTTCATTAAGATCCCCTGCATCTCTAAGATGTGTAATCGCAGCCATACTTAGATTCACCCCAGTATCTTCCGACTCGTCTTCAGACTCGCATTTCGCTTCACCGGTGATAACTGGAATCACAATGTTCATATATGCAGTTCCTGCAAAGTAGCTTAAAAGAGGATCAGGCGAATCTGGAGATTGTTCATTCAGCATAGGTATAACAATATCCAAACAAGCGACAGGATCATTCGTTGCCATTTCAAGAAGCTGAGTTATGTTTGTGTCATTCATTTTGTGATTCCTCCTTACGAGTGCTTTTAGTGGTTCCTGATGAGTGATAAAATATTTTCAGCTAATGAATTGCTTGCTATTAACCCTTTAAAGTGGTTTTTTGATTTGTAACCCGACATCAAAAACTATTCCATATAGGATAAAACTTTTAGCCGAGCAGGGAGAAAATATCGTGACAGGAATAGATGAACCCGAAATAAATACCGGACAAGAAAGGATTTAAAATCAGTGCATAAAACCACATAGTTCAAAACGTTAACGCCCATTTGGGAACGTTTAACTGCCGTAAAGTGCTTCAGCATTACAACAAAAATAACTTTTTAATATATTTAATCAAAATATTACTGCAAAAAAATTTATGTAATTTTGACAGTTCTCCCTACTGTTATTATTCCATGTCGGTCGGGGACAAGTATGCAGCATTCTTGGACGAATCATAATGCTCAAAGGCATGCCGTTAGTGAAACATAAGTTTGAAATTCACACAAGCAGTGATATGATATACACGATTCAAAGAATGAGCCAATCAGGCTTCAGAGTAGAATACGCAGCAGATCTTGTTGGCTGGGGAAAGCTCAACTTGATTAACTGATGATAGAAATTCATTCCATTCGCTAATATTATTTTGGACTAAAATTTTATACGCTGATCTGCTTTTTTGAGAAAAATCAAACGAATCCCCTATATAGTAGCTCATCGCGTTAATACTTCATCACCTCTGCTTCAACTTTAATTACGATAATGTATTTTATCATAACTAAATAGCTATAACCCCAAATACCGATAATGGGTAGCTCGTGAAATCTTTTGCGTACTGCAAGTCTCCCCGATATTGATGCTCTTGTTCTTTCTCATCTTCTTCGTCATAAGCACCCGCGCATCATTCGCAGCAGCTTGCGCTCTTTTACTCTTGCAGCAGTTCACTTGGTAGAAGGGAAGTTTGCTGCATACTTTTTTTAGTGCAGCGGGATCTTATGGCCGATAAGAGTTTTTCGCGATAGTATTCTGTGCTTCCGGAATGAAGAGGAAGTTCAGATAAGCTTATGTCAGCCGAAAATCGGGAAGCTTGTTGAAAAGAGCTCGTCCATAGTAGAATGCCGCAATATTTTCTTCAATGTTGCGGGAGATGCGATGACGGATGGCTTTTTCAAAATGAGTCTCAGTGATCCATGTGCCTGATAACCCGCTGAAAACTCCAATCCAGAGTGTATTGGCATAGAGAGGCTCTCCAAACCTGTTGGCAGCTTCCTGTTCAGCTTGAATGGCGACTTTTTTGACATCAAGGTTATCAGCTATTGTAACCTTATCCGGATTGTAAAGTACAAAAGAAGAGCTTCGGCAAAGTCCGCCGAACCGATCCCATGCTGCCTGCGAGAGTGCGACAAAACAGGTTGGTGTTTCGACGACGGGACTGGCAATGGGCTCTTCTGAAATAATCACCTGGCTGCGCACATAACCTCCGCGTGTCTCTGTCCCATGACTTATCAGCATAGTTGCATGGAGCCCGGCCTGAACTGCGGCATCTCCAATAATCTGCCCCACACGCACTACTCCCTGTCCGCCGAAGCCGCTGCACAGGAACTCTACCCGTTTAGACATCTTGATTTCCTTTTTTGACCTTTTTGTTCTGTTGCCGGAACGCGTCCGAAAATTCAGGCCGGCTTCCGATGGAGTCATGGAGAATTCCAGTTGCAAGCGGGTACGATTCAAACCATGTATACACTTGCGGAATATTCCGTGTACCTAAAGCCTGAACCCCAAAGTGGCTCACACAGGGATAAACAATCTGCACAAGGGAGAACCCGGGATTCTGTATTGCTTTTTCAAGACTTGATACAACAGCATCTCCCTGAAGCACGGTATGGCGCGCAATAAATGTGGCACCGGCTTCTTTGATAACATTCAGAATATCCAGCCCTGAACCTGCCCAGTTTTGCTCCCAGGTTCCCCTTGGACTCGAATCGGTCACGCTCCCTTCAGGCGTTGTGATGCTGTATTGTCCGCCGGTTGACTGGTACCCGAGATTGTCCAGTACCACCACCGTGACCCCTACATTACGTCGTGCGCAGTTCAGAAGATGCTGGAGTCCTATGGTGTAAGCATCACCGTCACCAACTGTGAGAATGATCTTTTTATTCGGAGGAAGAGCAAGGCGAAGCCCGGTTGCCATGGCGTAAACCCGTCCGTGGGTTCCGGCAAAGGTATCGCCTTTCCATGTGGCGTAGGTTTGTCTTCCTGAGCAGCCTATACCAGTTCCCCATACGATGTCGGCCTGGGAAATTCCCAGCCGGTCTATAGCTTCAAGCACCTTGAGGTGAGCAGGCCGCAATCCGCAACCGGGGCATGATGTTCCCCTGGCTTTTTCATCCCTAAGGTACTTTGTTGTCAGTTCCGTCATATTACCAGCGCTCTGTTTTCCATGCATCTCTTGAAAGTGTTTTCCCCTCTTTGATCTGTTCTGCCGTAGCCAGAAGCTCCTTAACGGAGGGAAGTTCTCCACAGCGGCCCCAGAAGTGAACTGCGCTTCCCCTTGCAGCTCTCTGCACCTCCCTGACCAGCTGCCCATCCCAGTTCAACTCAACGACGAGATAACTTGCCTTGCGTTTAAAAAGTCGATCCTGGAAAGGCCAAAGAGAGATCAGGCGAATTCCGCCGATACGAAATCCTTTTGCGCGTCCTTCCTGCACAGCGCTTTTTACCACACGGGAAGGCGTTCCGTAAGCAACCAGGATGATTTCAGCATCTTCTACGTTCCACTCTTCAGCATCGTCGATCAGTTCCCGATGGCTGAGGATTTTGTGAATGAGTCGCCATGCGTGCTTATGGTGCAGTTCAAAATCTTCAGTGTCATGACCCTGCAGGGTAGGTGTCCAATCTGAACAGGCTCCTCCGGTATTGTGGCCGAGAACCACAGGAGGAATATCAATAGCATCGGTTGGAGGATAAAAATCAGGACCGGGATGAACCTGTCGATCCCAACGCTGCAGACCCATTTTTTGTGCTTCTTCCGGTGAGTCAGGAAGTTCAAGTGTTTCCCATCCATCGGTTACCATCTGATCGGCAAGAATGGTTACAGGAGTGCGGAATCGTTCCGAAAGGTAGAACGCTCTCACGGTCAGAAGAAATGCCTCCTGCACGGAAGCCGGTGCCAGCACAATGGTTTCATAGTTTCCGCCGTGAGCAAGGTAACGGGAGAGATAAAATTCCCCCTGACCCGGTGCTCCAGTGATACCGCTGACAGGCCCGACGCGCTGAGAATTGATGATGACGACTGGAATTTCCGAAGAGAGAGCCCAGCCAAAGGGATCGGCAAAAAGGATATACCCTGGGCCTGACGTTGCCGTCATTGCTTTCAGTCCTCCCAGTGACGCTCCGTTGCAGATGTGCAGAGCGGCAATTTCATCCTCAGCCTGAAGGTAGAAGCCATCCTCTTCAGGGAGGCGACGTGCCATGTTTTCCGCTATTTCAGTTGCAGGGGTTATCGGATACCCGGCAAAAACGCGACATCCGGCAAAAATAGCCCCTTCACAGATTGCTGCATTACCGGTGTCGAAGATGCGCCTCATGATGTTTTTTCCATTGCTGTCAGATAGATCTCGGTTAATAATCGTCTCTGGACTTTTCCGCTTGGGCCTTTCGGGAGCTCTTCGACAAAAAGGATGGTGCGAGGCACTTTAAAATCCGCCAGTTTTTTCCGGCAATAAATGCTCACATCCTCTACAGAGATGGAGTTCCCGGGCCGAAGCACCAGGAATGCGGCGACTTCCTCTCCATAGATTGAGGAGGGGATTCCTGCAACTCCCGCACTCTCAATCTGAGGCAGCTCGTGCAATACCTCTTCAATTTCGCGAGGGGCAATTTTTTCACCTGCACGATTGATCAGCTCTTTTTTCCTCCCTGTAAGATAGAGATATCCATCGGTATCCATCCAGCCAAGATCTCCGGTACGAAACCATCCATCAAGCAGGGCATCGGTGCTTTCCTGTGGCCGGTCAAGATATCCGCTGAAGACGTTGGGTCCGCGCACCCATACCTCGCTGTCAACGACCTTAACTTCATTCCCGTAGGGAACTCCTACTGAGCCTGGTTTATGAATGCCGGGTGGTAAGGGATTACTGCATACCTGGCAGGCAGCTTCGGAAATACCGTAAGCCTCAATCAATGGAAGAGCAAAACGAGCTTCAAACTGATGCAGAACTGCTTCGGGAAGAGAAGCTGAAGCAGATCGGGCAAACCGGAGGCTTGCGTAAAGATCTTTTTCGGGTTGCGGTTCCGACAGAATTTTCGAAAAGATCGTGGGTACTGCACTGAACCATGTTGGTTTGTACCGTGCAATGAGGCTCCAGAACTTATCAATGGAAAAACGCTCAGGCATGACAACAGGTATACCGGCAAGCAGAGGTGCAAGCAGCGTTACAACAAGTCCGTTGATATGATATAAAGGAAGAAGACAAAGGGCAATATCGGAGGAGGTGATTTCGTGGGCCTGATTGACATAGCCCGCATTGGCAAGCAGGTTGTTCTCTGAAAGAATAACCCCCTTTGGTTTTCCGGTGGTTCCCGAGGTAAAGAGAAGCAGAGAGGCTCCTGATAATTCAGGTCTGGATTGTTCAATTGTGGAACCTTGCACCAGCGCAACAAGATCAGTTTCGGGTAGACTCACCTGGTGTTGAACCCAGCCTTTCTCAACAAATGATTCGATCAATGCATGGGCAGGTGATAATAAAATGAGCTCGGGAGAGGATTGTTCAAGAATATTGCCAATCTCTCTCCACGTTAGACGGGGATTCATAGGTACCAGTGTCGCCTTACTCCGCAGAACGGTTAGAATAGCCAAGGCAGCTTCAATGCCATTGGGGAGCAGGGTTCCTATACATGATAACGGGTGTCCGGCAATTCGCAGGAGCTCATTGTCCAATCCTGCAGACAGACGATCAAACTTGCCATAGCTTACAGAACATTCTGTCTGTGGCAGATGGAGAAATGTTTGTTCAGGGGTTTGTACGGCACACTTTTCGAAAATATTCGCAATGGTACTGCAACAGCTTGCGGTCATGATAGGGTGAACGTTTTCCATTTATTGTTGCAAGGCGACCCTGAATGGTAATGCAATTCAAGCCTCTCCAAGTCATAGATAGCAGCAGATCTGGTCACTAAATTACCGCTGTGGCTGCATATAGGATGATCTCCTTCATGGTCGCTGAGCAGCATTTGGATTGAGGACACATCAAACACCTCTTCACCCAGCAGCTCTTCCGTTCGCCGATAGCGATCACGCGAATTTCGCTGATACCAATCAAAGGTATCCTGCAACTCATTCAACACATGAATATCAGCATTCAGGTTGACAAAATGATTGGTACGCACCACCGGATGTTCACTATGCCATTCCAGTGCTGACAGGGGATGCAGCTGTTCGATAGTTACACCTCCTTCAGGGGTGGCAATCACAATATTGCCACCCACAAGCGGTGAGTTCCAGTAACTGATGAATCGTTGAACAGCCTCAACCATTGTACGGCAATGCCCTAAAATATCCTCAACAAGCACCCCGCGAGGGGTTTTGCTGGTGAGGGCATCCTCTAAAGTTACCCTGTCCACAAACGTGATAGCCACAGCTAAACCTGCATTGTTGATCCCGCTGTTCAAACCTTTTTCATTAGGGTGAGCATGACCCTGCACACCGATATATCGGAAACAGTCATCCCTTTCTACAACAACCTCTTTATGCCCGGAATTCTGCCAGAGATCCCGGGTCTTGAAGAGATAGTGGTGTGGTATGACGCCAAGTGTACACATCAATCAAAGTCCTGATTTTTTCAGATAGCTCAGGTCGAACAGATCGTTGATTGGAAAATCCTTTCGCAGGGTTTTAGTCTCCTGTAAAAAGTCCTTCACCTGACCAAGAGCATTGATATCCTCCTTGCTTATGGCAAGCGAGAAGTTATAGCGCTGAATGATTTTGGATACAACAGCCTCAGGAAACTTGCTTTCCTGAGAAATAGCTGCAATAGCCTCTTTCGGATTGCTCTTATAGAAATCGATAGAACGTTTTGTCGCCTTCAGGAAGATCTGGACAAGTTTTGGGTTCGCTTTACCGAATGCATTACGGGTCAGATAAACATTCACTGCACGCTTCACGCCTTTTGAATCGGCCAGAACCTTGGCTTTATTATCGAGTTCGAGTTTTGCGGTGAATGGTTCCCATACTGCAATTGCATCAACGTCATGATTGCCCAGGGCATTTCCAAGATCCGGAGCAGGGAGGTTGACTAAACTGACATCGGTTACTTTGAGGCCGTTCTTTGCAAGAAGCAGATAGAGAAAATGATGCGCACTGGAGCCGACAGGAAGAGCAACTTTTTTACCCTTGAGATCCACTGGACTTTTGATGGGAGAATCCGGAGCTACCAGTACAGCATTGTGAGAAGGATCCAGTCCTGCATTGGCGATAACCTTCAAGTCAATTCCTCCCGACCTTCCATTAACCGGAGGCATATCACCTGTATGGATAAAATCAAGCCGATCACCGGCAAAGGCTTCGATCATCGGCGGACCTGAAAGGAAGAGACCGTAATTGACCTTGTAGCCAGCCTTGGCAAACTCTTCATCATAAAATTTCTTGGCTTTGCCGAGCAATATAATGGTACTGGCTGCCTGGTATCCGATGCGTACCTCCTTGTTTTCTGCAGTGACTGCCCGGGCTGAAACAGTGCTTAACAGAAAGCTTAGGAAGGCAAGTGTTGTAACTATTCTTTTCATCTTGTTTTTCTCCTGCTGGTTTAATTGTTAAATCTCAAAAACAAAAGCTTTCTGCTGTTCACCAAAGAATTCCCTGAATATCTCACGGCGATAATTCATGAATTCAGTGCTTGAACGGTCGCGAGGGCGGGGGAGATTGATATGAAACACTTTGCGGATGGTTCCCGGTCGGGCTGACATGACGATGACCCGATCTCCGAGAAAAATGGCTTCATCAATATCATGCGTAACTAAAATCATTGTTTTGCGTTCTGTCTCCCAGATGCGCAGAATTTCCAGCTGCATCTGAATGCGGGTCAACGCATCAAGAGCGCCGAAAGGTTCGTCAAGCAGAAGGATATTTGGTCTGCCCACTAAAGCCCGGGCAATACTTACTCGCTGTTGCATCCCTCCGCTTAACTGATAGGGGAGGGCATGTTCAAAACCCTGAAGGCCGACCAGTTCGACATGTTCCTTAACAATAGCGTTGTGTTCTTTTTTATGATTGGTTTTCGGAATCCCGAAAGAAATATTTTCTGCTACATTTTTCCACGGCAGCAGACGGGATTCCTGGAATACCATTCCCCGTTCTACCGAAGGAGTGCTGATGTTTATCTCTCCAAGCTCGATTTTTCCTGATGTGCAGCTCTCCAGACCCATCACGAGGCGCAACAAGGTGCTCTTGCCGCATCCGCTTGATCCGACAATGGAGACAAACTCGCCCGGTTTGACATCCATGCTGACATTATCAAGCGCAAGTACTGATCCCGAATCAAGCTCAAAGCGCTTGCTCACATTCCGAATTCGCAACATCTCTTTACCGGAAGCAGTCATATTTTTATCCTTTTCCTGACAAGTTTACATTCCAGTACAGCAGTCGCTTTTCAATGCACTGCAGAAGGATGTCGATCAGCAATCCGGTAAATCCAATGCATGCGACACCGACAAGCATCACGTCTGCCTGAGAAAGTTCGCGGGCATAGGCGATCAGATAACCTAAACCCTGAGAGGCAGCAATGAGCTCTGCTCCTATGACGCTCATCCATGCGATGCCTATTCCGACGCGCAATCCCGTGA
This sequence comes from uncultured Chlorobiaceae bacterium, assembly GCA_903940125.1. Taxonomy (GTDB): domain Bacteria; phylum Bacteroidota; class Chlorobiia; order Chlorobiales; family Chlorobiaceae; genus Chlorobium. The sequence goes on from CAJAJL010000069.1 coordinate 13,009, forward strand.
ATATGGATGGCAAAGCAGATGGAAGTATTACATGAATCAGGATTGAGGAAGGGTTTTTCCCAAGCATGGTAGCAACCTCGATATGTTTTCTGTCTGTGCTGCGAATTCCATGGATAACATTCAGCAGCACCGGCCAGAAAGTACCAATGGAAATCACCGTTACTTTTGATGCTTCGTCTATACCCATCCACAGTATCAGCACGGGGACCCATGCAATGATTGGAATTGGTCGCAGAATTCCTGTAACCAGGAGCAGTGACCTTTCCACCCGTGGCGAAACGGAAATCAGAAGGCCCGCACTCAATCCCAATGAACTTCCCAGGGCAAATCCCTGAAAGACGCGCCATAAACTGGTTTTCAGATGCCCCCACAACTCCCCTGAGACAACCATGTCGTAAAAAGTGGCACTGATTACTGACGGCGCAGGAAGAATGGTCGATCGAATCACCCCTTTATGGGCAAGATACTCCCACAGAAAGATGAGGAGTCCCGGCAGCACAACAGGGAGCAGAAATCGGTCGAATATTTTGATCGTTTTTTTTGGCACAATGAATGTTTATAAAAGAGTTAGCCTGCAATCAAATTCCCTTCAGTGGTTTGGCCAGCCGGTCCAGATGGCGGAAAAACGGCCGTCTTTTCTCTTCTTCTTGCCTGCGGATTTCAGGATTTTCGTTGATAACTTCGAGTGGTTCGATAACCCAGACTCCTGATAGATAGACATCTCCGAGACGATGACGAACCTCTGCATAGTGTTTCTGAAAAAGAGGGCCGGTAATGTGCACCTCGAGAGGCCTTCCTTTGATTTGGAAACTTTGATGAGTCCCAATGATTACGATTGATACCCTGCGATCAAACCAGATTGCCCGGACCAGGTTGTGATTTGTTCTGGAGGATTCAAGATGTTCCAGATAGTGTATGGTGCCGTCTTCAGCGATATGTATGGAATCCTTTGCAACGACGTGCGGTGTTCCGGATTCATCAGTGGTCGCCAGCAGTTTGATGCTCTCTCGATCGTGCAGAAGTGAAACCAGCTCGTCAGACAGTTGAACGCTCATACCGCATCTCCTTTTACCACGTTTTTTTGTAACTCATTTTTTGAAGACGATAAGTTTTGTCAAATTCGATCACAGAAGTCTTGACAGATCTGTATCAGGATGATTGCCGCATCGTCTGTAATCATTAAAATCAATTGACAGTCTGTATTTTGCCCTGATCTGATGCAGGCCGCTGGCCAGCCGCACGAAATATTCCAGAGAAGGATTCTGCTGACCACGAAAATCTGAGCCCGGTCTTGGTACCCACACAATGAAAAAGGTTGTAACGCCATTCACTGCAAGCGATTCAGCCTCTTCAAATGTCGCTTCGAGAGCTTCATCCTCACTGCCGAAGCCGTAGGGCTTGGCAAGCTCAACACCGCCGACAAGACCTGTACCAACGTTTCCTTTTCCAAAAATATCTACTGCCCTGATCAAGCGCTTTTTCCACTCATTGTATCCCAACGTGTCTGCCTTTCCGGGGCATATCCAATTGAATTTTTCTTCATTGAGAACTTCGAGGTCACTGGTATAGCTCATAATGCCTGTCTGCTCATAGAGGCGTATCAATTGTTTTTCATTGAACGCTGAGGAGATCAGTTCACTTGGAAATTTTTTCGTTGCAAAGTTTTCTCCGATGGCCAGCAGTGTTTCGATGTAATAATCAACCTCATGATCGAAGAGATCTTTGCCTTTAAGTACCGAACCTGCAGTGAGGCAGATATTTGTAAAGCGACCAGGCTCTTTCAATGCTTCCCTGATAGTTTCAGAAACATCCTCTGGTTTGAGGCGCACTGGAACACCAAGTTCATGTTTCTGCTGTTTGTTGTGATTGACGATATCACAGAAACGGCATCCTTTCTGTTCAGCCCAGAAATGGCAATAGCTTGACTGAAAAATATTGAGCCGCTGTGGCCGGGCACTTGCTATGTGGCTCATCGGAATACCCGAGGAGGTCTTTTGATCGTAGTAAAGGGGTTTTTCCCAGAGTCGTACAAACTCCACCACTTCACCATTATCCACCAAAGCCAGGCGTCCCTCGACAAGATCGACCTGATATGGGTTCTGTTCCAGTGGCGTCGGATCAACAAAAATCGTGGTACCATCCCTCAATAAGAGTGATTCCGGAAGCGGCTTTATTGCTCCATCGCGGGATCCGAAAAGATAAGGGCTGCGTATCTGATGAATGGCCGCGTCGACAATACTCAATGCCCTCTCTGTATAATGAATACCCCGTCGTTGCACGTCGGTCTTGATGATGATCAGGCGGGGTATATCTGGATATTTAGCCACAATCTCATTCAGGCTCAATGCTGCATGTAATGTTCCTGCTAATGCGAGGGACATGTTCTTTTCTCCTTTAATCGCATTCTGAATTAAACCTTATGTCAGGGAGTAGTGATCTGATCGAAAACTCCGCCATCGCTGAAATGTATCTTCTGGGCACTGCGCCAGTTTCCGAACACTTCTTTCAGCGTAAAGAGCTTGATGGCAGGGAAGTTTGCCGCATATTTTTTTAGCGCAGCGGGGTTTCTTGGCCGATAAGAGTTTTTCGCGATGATATCCTGTGCTTCCGGCGTATAGAGGAAGTTCAGATAAGCTTCAGCCACCTTGCGGGTACCATGTTTATCAACGTTTTTATCTACGACAGCCACTGGCGGTTCGGCTAGAATACTGACAGGCGGCAAAACAATTTCATACTGATCCGATCCGAACTCTTTAAGAATCAGGTGAGCCTCATTTTCCCATGCCAGAAGCACATCACCAATGCCTCGTTGCGTAAAGGTAAGGGTTGAACCCCTGGCTCCCGTGTCAAGTACCGGGACATTTTTATATAAAGCCTTGACAAATTTTTTAGCCTGCTCAGTGGAACCGGTCTGTTTTTGTTTATAGCCCCAGGCTGCAAGGTATACCCAGCGGGCGCCCCCTCCTGTTTTCGGGTTTGGTGTGATGGCGGCTACACCCGGTTTTGCAACGTCTTCCCAGCTTTTGATCTGCTTCGGGTTTCCCTTCCGAACAACAAAAACGATCGTAGAGGTATATGGAGTGCTGTTATTTGGCAATCTTTTCTGCCAGTCAGGATCCAGAAGTTTGCTGTCAGCGATGGCATCAATGTCATTGGCAAGAGCGAGGGTCACAACATCGCCTTCAAGACCGTCAATAATAGCACGTGCCTGTTTTCCCGAACCGCCGTGCGACTGATTGATCACTACTGTCTGACCGGTTTTCTGGAGCCAGTATTTTGCAAAAGCCGCATTTTCACTCTGATAAAGTTCCCTCGTTGGGTCATAAGATACATTCAGCAGAGTAACATTTCCTGTCGCCTCTGCAAGAGTGCCTGGCAGTCCTGAAGTGAGAATAAGCACACCGGAAAGCGTAATTTTTTTTATCCAATCATGAATCACAGTTTACTCCATCTCTTATTGTTTAATGTCTGATTGGGAATAAAGCTCAATCTTGTTGCTGTTTCCAAGCATATACCGTAAAAATACCATAAACAGGGTATATGGGAGCCGGAACCAAAAATCAATAATCGAATTACGGGATATAAAATGCCGTATTAGAGGTATTTCGAAATTCACTTTTATTGAGGATTTTTATCTGTTAAGAAATAATTGCTTTTCGATCGACAGATACCAAAACAGGATAAGCTTATGGCACAAAGTAAAGTCAAATGGTTTAACGATAAAAAGGGTTACGGCTTTATCGTCAATCCCGATGGGGGGGATGACATTTTTGTTCATTTTTCAAACATTGATTCACATCATCGTTTCAAGCTCCTCAAGCAGGATGCTGACGTGGTTTTCGAGCTTGATAACAGAGGGAAAAGATTACAGGCAAAAAAAGTTCGAGAAATTTCATCAGCAAAATCACGTATTTTTTAAGTTATGACCGCATTCCCCAGCGAAAAACAGTGTTGCGTTCAAGGGGGCGGAAGACGATGTTCTCAAAAAGAATTCCTATCAGTATAACGGTAAAGAGACCTGCAAACACATCCGCTGTTTCCAGTTGGTTTTTCCGTTCATAAATGAACCATCCCAATCCGCCCGATCCTGAGCTGACGCCAAAAACCAGTTCAGCAGCGATAAGGGTTCGCCAGGCAAAAGCCCAGCTGACTTTCAGTCCTGTTACAATACTGGGAAATGCAGCAGGAATAAGGATCAGAAACACGTATCGCAGACCTCTGAGACCATAGTTTCTTCCCACCAGTCTTAAGGTTGGGCTGATGGAAGAAAACCCTGCGAGGGTGTTCAGGGCCATAGGCCAGAGAACCGCGTAAATTAGAACAAAGAGGATGCTGGGCGTTCCCAGTCCAAACCATAGCAGTGCCAATGGCAGCAGAGCAATCGCAGGCAGGACGTTAAACATGGAAGTCAGCGTATCCAGCAGGTCAGCGCCCAGGCGGGAACCGATAGCAAAAACGGAAAGAACTGCTGCTGCAGTGACCCCGCCAATGTACCCCATTGACAGAACTTTCAGGGTCACTGCGCTTCGTGAAATGAGTTCTCCGCTTTTTAATGCATCAAGAAACGCCTGAACGGTAACGGTGAAACTTGGAAGTACCAAAGTATTGCCAAGCTTGATTGCATAGAGTTGCCAGATGAGAGCCATAACGGCAAGGAGGAATAGCTTGCGCACGGCACTGATTTCCCATATTCTCCGCCACAACGGCAGCGGTCTTGCCGCTTCGATGGCCGTGGCTGGATCATGGTTATCAATCTGGAATTCCCGAATCAGGTCACTCTCTATCAGTAATTCTTCAACGTCCATCGGCTTATCACTCTTTTTATATGCTGTAATCTGCAATATCTCTGAACAGGGTGTTATGAATTCTCTCTGAAATCTCACGAAAACGAGTATCCCCCTCACTGCCGAAAGTGTTCGGATCGACAGTAACTTCCGCCCTGATCTGACCCGGATGGGGAGAAACAAGCAGAATTCTGTTGCCGAGCAAAAGGGCCTCTGAAATCGAGTGGGTGACAAACAACATTGTAAAGCCTATATCCCGCCATAATTCCAGAAGCTCATCCTGCATTTTTTGACGGGTCAAAGCATCCAGGGCGGCAAATGGCTCATCCATCAGGATGATTTCCGGTCTCATAGCCAGGCAGCGGGCAATAGCCACACGCTGCTTCATCCCCCCGGAAAGGGTGTGGGGATAAGCATGAAGAAATCCGTTCAAGCCAACCTTATGAAGGTAGTGCGTAGCCGCAAGTTCTGCTTCTTTTCTCTTCATATTTCCACTTGCTGTCAGTGCAAAAACAACATTACCAAGAACCGTTTTCCATGGCAGGAGCTGATCAAATTCCTGAAAAACCATAGCCCTGTCTGGACCGGCACTTCGGATTTGTTTTCCATTCAACAGGATGCGTCCGGCTGTTGGCTTCAAGTGACCTGCAACAGCCTTCAGTAACGAAGATTTTCCGCATCCTGACGGCCCCAGGAGCACAAGACGGTCGCCGGCAAAGAGCTTGAAACTGGTATGTACAATAGCCGTGACAAGATGCGCCTGAGTCAGGTATTCCAGTGTCACATCCTCTACTGAAAGGATCACCTTTTTCTGTTCGGCAGTACTGTCAATTGAAGCGATTGACATCAACTCCCCTGTTTTTGATAAATGTTATCAAAGAAAAGTTCTTTCCAGCTTTTAGGTTTGACTTCAATAGTTTTGGTTTTATACATGAAATCTGAAAACGTTGTGATTTTCTGAGGGGTTGTTGAATAACCAACCTCTGGAGAGTTGAGTTCAGCAAGGATATCTTCAAGCTTCTCTTTGGAATTTGTCGATTTGAGATAGAGCTCAGCAGCCGCTTTTCTGTTCTTCTTGATAAAGAGATCAGCCTCCTCCAGTGCACTCAGCACAACGGCAACGGTGCGGGGATTTTTCTGACGGAATGTATTTGATGAAGCAATAAGGATCTGTGTATGCTGGCCGCCAACAAGATCGTATGAGCTGAAAAGCTTTCGCACCCGTGGATTATTCAGCTCTCTGAAACTGTAAGGCGGGGTTGTGAGGTGGGCAGTAACCTCTGAACCTTCTGACAGAAGAGCTGTCATTGCATCAGGGTGTTTCATTGAAACGGTGAGGGGATCAAGCTTGGCAAAATTGTTATCTCCAAAGGCCTTGGCCGCCGCCATCTGCAGTGCAATTGCCTGAATGGAGACCTTGACGGCAGGAAGGGCGATCCGATCTTTCTGTGTAAAATCCTTGACCGACTTTACTTCGGGATTAACCGTATTAAGGTACATTGGCGAGCTGCTTATGGCAGCCACCCCCTTATATTGACCTGAAGACTTGGCCCATAAAATAATAAGCGGTGCCACGCCGCTTGCTGAAAAATCAACTGCATTGGAAATAAGCGCATCGTTAGTTGCTGAACCACCACCAAATATCTGCCAGGTAACCTTCACATCTCCAAGTCCTGCTTTATGGGCATGCTTTTCAATCAATTTCTGCTCTTCTATGATGATCAGCGGGAGATAGGTTAGCCCATACTGTTTTGCAATACGCACTTCCGAAACCTCAGCAACCGATCGTTCAGGTGTGCAGATCCCTATGAGCAACATTGGCAGCACTATCGCCAGCAGCAGGTAACTCTGTGTAACTTTTTTCATGGTCTATTTTTTATGGTTATGATTTATTCTCAATTCACCAACCGGTCAAGATGAACAGAGAAAGGATACTGAGACTCTTCCTCAATTTTTCGCTCACTATAGGTTTCGTTGATGATCTCCACAGGTTTGATGAGCCATACGGTTGAAAGATCACTATCGCCAAGAGCTTGTTGGACTTTATTATAGTATTCGCTGAACACTGGGCCGCTGATGATGGCTTTAACCGGAACGCCTTTGACCAAAAAACTCCTCCCGTCTTTACCGGTAAGGTTAATGGCTGCTTTCCTGTCAAACCAGAGATCTCTCAACAGGTTTCTATTGGTGATAGACGTTTCCAGCAGTTCAAGATGAACGAAGAATCCGTCATGGTTAAGATGGAGAAACGGACTGGTGACAGCATAGGGTGAGCCATCCTCAGTGGTCGTTGCCACTATCTTGGTAGTCCCGGTATCGTCCAGAAGCTCTCTGATGATTGGTTGAAATGTCAGTGGCATTTTTTTGATCCTGTTTAAAACGGTAAAAGTCTTGATAAATCGGTGTCAGGATGGTTCCCGCAATGGCGGTAGTCATCAAACATTATGGGAAGTTTATAGGTCACTCGTAACTCATGCAGTCCCTTTGCAAGTCTGATATAGTAGTCAAGCGATGCGTTTTTCTGATTGCCAATGACCGTATCGGGCCTTGGTGACCAGACGATGTAAACCGTGCTGACCCCCTGACTTGCTAAATCCTCAGCTTCCTCTAACGTCTTTTTGAGAGCTTCATCTTCAGTTTTGAAGCCATGGGGGCTTGTCAACTCAATCCCGGCAACAAGTCCGGTATTGACAAAACCCCGTCCAAAAATATCTACAGCTTTAACCAGTCGTCGCTTCCACTCTTTGTACCCGATCCATTCAGCCTTTCCCGGGCAATGAATATTAAAAAGATCTTCGTTAAGGACTTCGATATCAGCGGTGTAGCTCATTAGCCCAGTCTGACGATAAAGACGCTCCAACTGGGCTTCTGAATAAGCCGTACCAATAATTTGGCTGGGGAATTTCTTTGTACGGAACAACTTGCCAAGCTCCTGGAAGACTTCTATATAGATGTCGATTTCCTCATCAAACGGCTCAGTTCCATTGATGACGGAGCCCGAGGTTAAAAAAATCGCTGAGTATCGACCTGGTTCCTTCAATGCCTCAGCCACAATTTCAGCAATTTCTTCAGCTTTTGGTCTTGCCTGTATCTGGAGATCTTTTTTCCCTTTTTTGATCTGCGCTACAATATCGCAGAACGTACATCCATTGCCGTTTTTCCAGAACGTGCAATAGCGATGAGGATTGATAACAAGGCGTTGCGGTCTGGCGCTGACAATTTTCTGCATCAATATACCGGAGCGTGCAAGCTTACCGTAAAAGGCTGGAGCAGGCCAGTAATCCACCTCTTCAATGGGCTCTCCTCCATCATACAGGAAAGGTTGTCCGTCAAGCAAGTCCACTACGTAAGGATTGTCCTCTATCGCAGTTGGCGTCGTAATGATTGATGTACCGTCTCGAAGAAGAAGCGACTCAGGACGGGGAGCTATTTTTCCATCTCGCGTCCCGAAAATATGAGTTCCTGTAATCGAATGTTTCTTTTCATCCAGCACAGACACTGCTGCGTCGGTATAAAAAACACCACGGCGCTGGACATCAGTTTTCAGGATGATCAACCGGGGAACCTCAGGATATTTCGCAACGATATCGTTCAAATGCTCTGCATCTTCTCCCTTTGTCAATACTCCCCCTTTATTCCGTTTTATAAAAAATGGTAACTCCAATTATGTCTGAGCGGCATCAACATTTTAAAAGCAAAAAAAGCTGGTTATCATGTTGTGATAATCAGCTCTTATACGAACAAGTCTATTAGTGAAATGGTTGTTACATATGAAAAAGCGACTATTCTCACTCAACAATAACTTGGAGATGACAACAATAAATGTCACTGCAGAAAGTATGAAGAATAGTTTCTATAATCATGTTGTGGTTTCTTGATGAGTAATGATTGTTAATAACGATCATTATCTTCAGATGGACAAGCATATACCATAAATATACCATAAATACGGTATGCTTATTAAAGAGGGGTAAATACATTATTTCCTGCATTCATTCTGGTTCATGCTTTGCAGAGGAACAACGTCAACGCTTTTCAGCATACTTTTAGCGCTTTCGGACCTTCATCATATTTCCCGTGATAGTTGTCGACAATCTCTTTTGGAGCCTGCAATGGCCAGTGTGGTGCTGAAAAAGGGAGATAGGCGAAAAATGGGCGCTGATGATCGCTTGCATCTTCTGTTCCAAGAAACTCAATTAACCGGTCGGTGAAATAGTCAGAAGAGTGAAACTCTTTTGGCAAGTCATCGATGTACCGGTCATCTTCAACATAACGTTTCCGGAGTTAAACCTAAATGCCATTTCCCGGACATCACCGTGAAATATCCGCTGTCTTGCAATAATTCTGCAATCGTTACGACACGATTATTTAAATGTATTGTCAGAGTCTCTGATTGAGAAGAATTACTTGTTACTTTCTTACGAATATAGCAAGAGAACTAATTGCTGGAGTCTGAGACTATCTTAATAAAAAATAATATATTAAGACATGAAAGCGAATACCGTTAATATACCCTTAATAGTGGCTATTATATCAATCATGAAATTGTTATATACCATCAATATGGTATATCGAACGCAATATCTATGGTATTTGTAATAATTACATGTAACGTATCGCTTCCAATTAATATGAGTTTTAAGTCAAATGAATTGTAAAATGAAAAACATCTTTTTTTCTTTTGGAATGCTGTTTTAACGGTCATAATGCTTACAGCTCTGGTTTATGCCAACAATTATTATGTAAGTGGATATGTTGGTTGGTCACTGTCCAATAATCTCAACGTCAATGATGCCAATGACCAAGTATTGGGAAAACTATAGATATCCCCAGTGTAGACGGTCATCTTAAAGGTACATCGTTACTGGTAAACGGCTCCTATGATTTCCGAACATCAGGAATTGAAGTGTATCTAACTTCAGGAATAGGTGGGGCGAGGATAAGTCCAGGAGATATTACCAAACTTGCTTACCAATTCGGAGCGGGTTTATCTTTTCCAATCTGTGTATGCAAATGTTCTGCGATCGATATAATTTTCAGCCCTCCCGCATCAAAAATCACGTCACTGTAACTCCCCTTGGAAAGAACAATTATTGATCTTAATCGATTTTTAAGTTTGTTTTATGCCTCCTATAGTACCCGCCAGATATCTTATACCCGATTGCTATGAATGCTTAATGAAACTGAACTATGTGGAAATCTGTTCTTATACAACGTACCGTGCCGCTCACTGTATCCTATCTGCTGCTTATTATTGCGGCTATATCGCTTGACTACCTCTTGCATGTTGCACACCTTGCTTGGATAGGTCGGTATATGGGATTTGCAGGTACAGCTTTTCTTATTTTTTCTTTTGGGTATTCCGCTCGCAAAAATAAACTGATACGGAACGGAACAATGAAGTTTTTTCTCTGGCTTCACTGCAAGGCAGGTTGGATAGGAACCCTGATGATTCTCCTTCATTCAGGAATCCATTTCAATGCTGTTCTTCCCTGGGCAGCTACTGCCTTTATGCTGATAGTCACCGGCAGCGGTCATGTCGGTCAATACCTGCTTAAAAAAATCAGGGATGAGGTAAAGATCAAAATGAAACAACTTGGTATCGCAGTTACTGATGATAACCTTGACCGACAGCAATACTGGGATACTCTGACCATCAAAACTCTCGAAAAATGGAGAACCATCCATATGCCTATGGTTTCTCTCTTAATGGCATTGGCCCTCATCCATATTTTGAGCATAACATTCTTCTTGAACTGGAGGTAATCCCTTGAGAGTACTACTGTTTGTTTTTATAGCATCATCAATAATTCTGGCAGCTCTCGCAGCTGCGTTCCCCGAAGTTCTGCTGAATCCCGGTCCGCTGATGAGAGGCCATCAGTCATTGAAAAAAGAGTGTCTGAGTTGTCACAAACCATTTGCCGGTGTTACTTCGGTTCAATGTATCGGGTGCCACAAACAGAGTGATATCAGTATCAGGAATGTAGCGGGCAGGTTGCTTCCAAAAGATACCACCAAGGTTCTGTTTCACGGAGGGGTCGATACCAACTCCTGCATAGACTGTCATACAGATCACCGGGGTATTGATGCAGCAAAAGCACTGAAGTCCTTCAAGCATACCTCTCTTTCTATTTTAAAACAAAAAGAGTGTATAACATGCCACAGGAATAAAAAGCCTCAGGATGCCCTCCATCGTTATGCAGCCGGTAATTGCTCTGAGTGTCATGGGACAAACCAATGGAAGCCAGCTGCCTTCAATCACAGCAAGCTGACGGCATCATCAGTTCAGCAGTGCATAACGTGCCACAAATCTGACAAGCCAAAGGATAATATGCATGGTATTTCGCAAGCGAACTGTGCGGATTGCCATAAAACCACTGCATGGAAACCGGCGACCTTTGAGCATGACAGATATTTCAGGCTTGACGGTGATCACAGGGCAAGCTGCGTTACCTGCCATACCGAGTCGGGTAATTATAAGAAATATACCTGCTACAACTGTCATGAGCATTCACCTGCCCGTATTATCCGGAAGCATGAAAAAGAAGGAATATTCAATTATCAGAACTGCATGAAATGCCATCGCGATGGAAGCAAGGAAGGCGGGAATCGGGAGGGGGATGACGGAAGGAATGATTAGGTGTGTCATCAAAGCTTTTTACAATTCCTGGCGATAATCTTTGCTGACATGAAGATTATTTGAGACTTGTTAATCCTTCATATGGGGTTTGGCTGGAGCAGAATAGTATGGAAATAAGGTTTGTTGTGATTACCTTCTGTGAAGAGGGTTGCAGAAATATAGCATCTTGTTAGCTGATTTTAACTGCCAGTGATGTAATGATTTATGGTATTTTTTGCTCCCTTTGTTTGTTTTTTGGTGAATCATTCAGGCTATAAAATCACAATAAAAATACCATACCTTTAAATATCATGTCAGGGAAACCATTACCAGGAAAGCTGTTCGCTGCACTTGTTGTTCTACTGCTCTCAAGCATTTCACCTTCATTATCACAACTCCATGCGGCTGAATCTGTTGCTCTTGTGAAAGAAGTATCCGCCGAACTTGATCTCGCTGCCACCAAAGCCATTTTTGACAGTCATTCGGCATGTTTTGTCGATGCACGTTCCGAGTATGTCTATTACAAGTCACATATCAAAGGAGCCATTTCTCTTTCGGACAGCAGGTTTGACGAGCAGTTTCCTGATTTCAAGCAAAAAAAAGCCATTGAAACCCTTATTGTGGTCTATTGCACTGAGTCCAGTTGCGGAAAGGCCAGGCGTGTTGCAAGAAAACTGATGAAAAATGGTTACAGAAATGTCAGGGTTTATACTGGCGGTCTGATCGAATGGGCTCATGCAGGCTTTCCAATGGAAGGATGATTTTGCTTGAAGCAACGCTTTGCCAAATCATAAACAAGGAAACGGAAGAACGCCTATGACCAGGATTGGCTTTCAATCAGCATTAATCACAACCCTGAGGCTGTTGCTCGGCGCTTTTTTCATCATGTCGGGATTTGAAAAACTCCTGGATCTGAAGTTTTTCGGTCTTATCATCGCTGAATACCAGATTGTGCCCTCATTTCTTATCCCCGCCGTTGCGCTCCTCTTCTCCCTTTGTGAACTTCTGTGCGGTACCATGCTTCTCATCAACCTGTTCTCGCGGTTCAGTTCATCGGTAATGCTCTGCATGATGGTTATCTTTATCGCTGCCATGATAAACAATGTGATGAGAGGACTCGAGCACGACTGCGGCTGCCTCAAGTTTCTTTCGCAATGGTACGGACTGAAAGAGGAGATCGGTATCGTTCCGATTGTAAGAGACATACTGTTTTTTATCCTGTTACTGCCAATCGCATTGCTTGGCAGCAACAGAATTCCCTGGAAAAAAGACCAGAAATGAACCACTCTTCTGATCTTTTCCTTTTCCATAGATATTGCATTCCCCTTTGTTCAACAGGGTTTGCTTCCCGTTTATTTTTTTAAACTTACACCTTTATAATGCTCTCTCCTGGGCATACGTCAACACATGCTGGTTCACTATGATGTCCGACGCAGTCGACACAGAGAGTTTCATTGATGATATAGCTATCCTCTCCTGGAGAAATAGCGTTTACCGGGCATTCTGGTTCGCAGGCTCCACAAAAAATGCAGGTATCGGTAATGCGATGTGCCATAAGTAACAGATTCTTGGTATGATTATGAATACAAAGGGTTTAAACAAACAAAAAGCGTCATGCATTTTACGGTATCAGTATGGCATTTCTTGACATCATTTCATAATTGAAAATTGGATTAACCCAAAAGAGCCATCCCTTTTATTGAGATGGCTCTTTTGTTTTCCTGGGTCTGCAATAATTGTCTTTTTTATCGTCTCTGGATGTGATCGATCACCTCAGCCAGGCGGTCGATCTCATCCTTGGTATTGTAGAAAGCCAGCGACGGGCGTATGGTGCCTTCAACTCCGAACCTCCGTAACGACGGCTGCGTGCAGTGGTGGCCAGTCCGGACAGCAATGCCTTCGCGGTCAAGCAGTTTGCCGACCTCTTCATTGGGCAGATTGTTGAGCACAAACGAGAGCACACCAACCTTGTTG
>CAJAJL010000070.1 GCA_903940125.1 uncultured Chlorobiaceae bacterium
TACCGTCAAGGAGGTGCTCAGCCCCGAAAAAGTTAGGTTATCCAATGGGTTAACGATAAAACTGATCGGCATCAAGGGCGAGGCGTTCACGCACGACAAGGCGGTCGGGTATCTGACTGAAAAGATAAAGGGTAAGCGTATTTTCCTGAAGTATGACAAGCTGAAACATGACGAAGAAAACGACCTGCTCTGTTACCTCTATCTTGAGAACAAGACATTTGTCAATGCGCATCTGATCAAAACTGGGCTGGTTGGGATTGATAGCAGCTATGAGTATAAGCAGAAGGAAAAGTTTCTCACCTTATCCGAAAAAGTCAATGGCTAAAGAGTGGATTCGTCACTTGTTGTGATCAGCCGCTTTTGATTTCAAGACCGAATATTTTCCCTTTGTGTTCGAGAACAAAATCAGCTTCATGATTTCCTTGATGCTGGATATACTACGGGCATAAGTCTGTCGAAGAGTTTTTTTTGTCATGACAATGTCGGACGTTTCTTGTATATTATCGGAGAAGCAGAACCAAGACTCCTTTACCTATGGCAACAACAACCAGAACCGAAAAACTTGACCTTCGTCTCTCGAAGCAGGCGAAGCAGGTGCTTCGAAGTGCGGCTGCTGCAGCACAACGCTCCGTCAGTGAGTTTGTGCTTGAGAGCGCCCTTTCCCGAGCTGAGGAAACCTTGGCAGACCGTCGTTCATTTCAACTTGATGGGTCGCAATGGAGCTTATTTATGGAGGCACTGGATGCCTCGCCGCGTGAATTGCCCAGACTCAAGAAGCTTTTTCAGGAAAAAAGTATTTTTGAGAACGATTAACCATTGATGACCACGCACTTCTCCATAGAAAAGCTTGGCAGTAGTCACCATCTTGATGATTTTGATTGCGGTAGCCTGGCGCTCAATAGATTTCTTGTCCGTTTTGCCCTTACAAGCCAGCAGGCCTCTTCATCGCAAACCTATGTAGGTATGGCAGATAGGGCCATTGCCGGGTTCTATACCTTGGCTGTAGGTCAGGTAAATTACGACGACTCCCCGCAACGTCTCACAAAAGGGCTGGCACAGCACCCTATTCCCATCATGTTGCTTGCGCGTTTGGCTGTGAGTATTGACTGGCAAAAGCGTGGAATAGGTGCTGGTCTTTTAAAAGACGCCATGCGACGAACTATGCAGGCTGCAGATATTGCAGGGATTCGAGCCATTGCTGCCCATGCAAAAGATGATGCAGCGCGGCAGTTTTACACGCATTTTAATTTTATCCCCTCCCCGACAGACCCATACCATTTATTTCTTCTGCTCAAAGATGTTCGCCGAACGGACCCTTAAGAGGACTCAACCTTCATCTGTCAAAGCGCGAAAGGACGAAATGGAAAATATCATCGATACAAATGGGTGCCATCATCCTTCTCTGATGATGACGTTGTTGACCTCATAAAGTAGAGTGATTACAAGAGAATAATATGGATTGTATTAAGGTGGTTGACTTTGTTGTAATTAATGCATTAAGGTGGTACATTTATTGGCAGTTCGTCTGTAATAACCCTGATCATAAAAACAACCCGGCATGTTTAATCGGCAAGCAGTAGAAGATCTTAAAGCATGGTATGGCCGGACAAAAAGAAAGCCGCTCGTTATTCGCGGGGCTCGCCAGGTCGGTAAGACTACAGCTGTTCGGATTGCAGCGGGAGACCTGGGTGTAGCGTTGGTCGAAATCAATCTTGAACGGCACACTGATCTTGAGTCAATGTTCCGCACCTATAAAGTCGAAGAGCTTCTTTTTGCGATTTCGCTTATTACAGGCCAGAAAATCACCCGAGAAAGCAAAGCCATCCTTTTTATTGATGAGGCGCAGGCCATTCCTTCAGCCTATGCGTGCCTGCGATATTTCTGGGAGGATATGCCTCAGCTGGCGGTTGTTTTGACTGGCTCATTGCTCGACCAGGTCTTGCATGATGAAAAGTTTCCTACACCGGTTGGCCGTATTGAGCAATACTTTATGGGACCGCTGACATTTGAAGAGTTTCTTGCTGCGACAGGTGAAGCCAAAGCACTCAACACACTTGCCAAGCTAAACAGCAATTCGATGCATCTTGTCTCTGATCAGGTGCATGAAGAGCTTCTCGCGCTGGTACGTCGCTATACCTTAACCGGCGGGATGCCTTATTGTGTTCAGATCGCCGTTGATACCAGCTTCAACCATGCTGAAATTATCAGATATCAGATTGAACTCCTCCAAACTTATAAAGATGACTTTTCGAAGTACAGTGGTTCATTCTCAGCATTGAAACTCAATGCATTTTTTAACGGAATCGTTAGTCAGGTTGGAGAGCAGTTTTCTCATAAACAGGCAAACGAAATTGCCACTGCCACAAGTGGTGACACCCGCCAGCTTAATGAGGCCATTGAGCGATTTCTTGAAGCCCGGCTTTTCTATCGTGTTCTGCATACAAGTGCCGACAGTATCCCGCTTGGCGCAGAGATTAACATCAGAATCAGCAAGTTTTTATTTATTGATACCGGGTTGTTGCTGGCAGTTCAAGGAGTACCGGCACAGCAAATCATGAGTGCGCCTCTTGAATTGACCAATCGCGGAATTCTCGCTGAACAGTTTGTCGGTCAGCAACTGCTCAGCGCAAAACCTGGATATGTGCTCCCTGCACTCTATTACTGGCATCCTCCAAAATCAGAAATTCAAGCGGAAATTGATTTTCTTTATGAACATGGTAATCTGATCTATCCGGTGGAGGTAAAATCATCCGGAAAAGGATCGATCAAATCTCTGCACTCTTATATCATCAAAAAAAAGGCTGATCAAGCCATCCGAATCAGCTCAGCAAAACCCTCGATTGATGAGTTGATTGCAAAAGTAAACGGAATTGAACGGCCTTTCAAACTTTTCAATCTCCCATTCTATCTTATCAATCGGCTTGATCAAATACTTTCCTGAGTATCAGCGGAACGTACCTGTTACGTTATTCATAACGAACACTTATCCCAACAATCCTTTCCAGAACTTGCAAAAAAATCAGGACACCTTAAAAAGTCATGGCCATGGTTTGTTGCTCGAGAAACCCTTTGAGGGAAAGGATTAGTTGAATAACTCCAGTGGATTCAGTTCAAGGAATTCCTGCCAGGGGATACCGGAGTTGCCGACAAGAAGAACTTTGTAGGGATTACATTCCTTACAAAAAGCAGCCATGCCTGATGCTTATTGTGATCGACCGCTTTTGATTTCCAGACCTATTATTTTCCCTTTGTGTTCGAGGACAAAATCAACTTCATGATTTCCCTGACGCCAGTAATAGAGTTCGAGAGCATCGGGGTTTACACATGGCATGAAGCTCCGTAACAGTTATTTTGTTACGGAGCTTTTTTTCCGATCCTCATAATGCCCGACCACGAAAACGAAAAACAGGGAAATAAGCCAGAGTGCAGCATCAGCAAAACTTATCATGCATCTTAAACCGGTGAATTCGAACCCGGTTTTTAAAAAACACTTTAAACTCATCAGTGTAGATCAACAGAAATTTTCTATACTTGATTCAAGCATCTGAGACTTCTTTATCCGGAACAATAACAGATACCCTACAGAGCATTGAAGACCCATCACACTATAATTCAAGGCGATAGCCGACAGATGAGCCTTTTGGCTGACAGGTCGGTGCATCTTGTCATTACTTCACCGCCTTACTGGCAGCTCAAGGACTATGGGACGGAGAACCAGATTGGCTTTCACGAGAGTTACGAAAGCTACATCAACAACCTGAACCTTGTCTGGAATGAATGCGAGAGGGTGCTGCATCCCGGTTGCCGCCTCTGCATCAACATCGGCGACCAGTTTGCCCGTTCGGTCTACTATGGCAGGTATAAGGTCATTCCCATCCGGACGGAGATCATCAAGTTCTGCGAGACAATCGGGTTCGACTACATGGGAGCAGTGATCTGGCAGAAGGTCACCACAACAAATACTACCGGTGGTGCTTCGATCATGGGGAGCTTTCCCTATCCCCGTAACGGCATCCTCAAGCTTGATTATGAGTTCATTCTTATCTTCAAAAAACAGGGAGAAGCTCCAAAACCAACCAAAGAGCAGAAAGAAAACTCAGCCATGACCACCGAGGAGTGGAA
>CAJAJL010000071.1 GCA_903940125.1 uncultured Chlorobiaceae bacterium
AGTAGTAAACGGAGCTGGTCGAATTGTGTTTGGGAACAAAAACTGGAGTACAAACCTGACCGGGGTAGGCTATGATTACGGTACGATGCGTGCGGCTTTACCAACTGTCGGGCGATGGTTTACCCGTGAAGAGATTCAGACTCGTGAAAAGGTGGCCATTATCGGGGTGACGGTTGTCAAGGAGCTCTTTGGCACAACTAATCCCCTTGGTAAGACCGTAAAAATCAACAGAATTAATTTTACGGTTATCGGCATTGCTCCGGCGAAAGGATTTTCAGGACCGCAGGACGAGGATGATATTGTAATTATTCCGGTCAATACAGCCATGTACCGTGTGCTTGGCAAAAACTATCTCAGCGGCATTTTTGTTGAAGTCGCCTCGCCAACGTTAATTGAAAAGACGAAAAGTGATATCAGTGCGCTGATTCGCAAACGGCACCGCCTGAAAGAGGATGACGACTCTTTCAATATCAGGGACATGACTGAAATTCAGAAGATGCTCAGCAGTACCACGCAAACCATGAGCCTCCTGCTTGGTTCCATTGCCGCCATCTCACTGGTGGTCGGCGGGATTGGTATAATGAATATCATGCTGGTTTCGGTGACCGAACGGACGAGAGAGATTGGGCTGCGCAAAGCCATCGGAGCGAGAAAAAACGATATCATGCTTCAGTTTCTTGTCGAATCGGTCGGTATGACGGTCAGCGGAGGGTTTATCGGTATTGTTCTGGGGATCGGTATCTCCCTTATTCTCTCCTTTTTTGCCGGCTGGGCTGTAATAACCTCACCGATATCGGTGGTGCTCGCAACCGCTTTTTCAGCACTCACCGGTATTTTTTTCGGTCTCTGGCCTGCTAGAAAAGCTGCAGCACTTAAACCAGTTGAAGCCCTCCGATACGAATAAAGTGAAAAGATTAAAAAAAGTTTCTTTTTCACAGCAAGATTCGGGCAGAAATCGCGTCATACCTTCTGAACACATGTTGACGGCTGCTTAACGATCTGATGGTTATAGATTCGAAAAGATGGCAGCAACTGGTCAGGTATGGTTGTGTGTGTGATTACTGGTGATGATTCAGGGTGGCAAGGATGGCTGATGATTGATAGGTTAAGACCTGACAGGTTGTTGTTTTGTATAGCGAAGGAGAGCGATTTCTTCTTCGCTATATTTGTTATATCCAGAAAACTTAAAACTCGGTAATTAAAAAAGTGAATTAATGCCGTGCTGTCAGGATGCTGCCAATGCGTCATGTACTTTTTTAGCGGCGTCTCGCAAGCCGTTGGCTGAAATAAGATTCAAGCCTGAATCATCAAGCATTTTTTGTGCAATTGGGGCATTTGTTCCTTCGAGTCTTACAATAACCGGCAGGTGAAGGCCGATCTTTCTGGCAGCTTCGATAATGCCACCTGCTACACGGTCGCAGCGAACAATCCCGCCGAAAATATTGACAAGAATTGCTCTGACGTTTTTATCGCTCAGAATTATCTTGAATCCCTCTTCAACTGTCTGAGGGCTTGCTGAACCACCAACGTCGAGGAAGTTGGCTGGTTTTCCGCCCGCAAGCTGGATCATGTCCATGGTGGCCATTGCAAGCCCGGCACCGTTCACCATACAGCCTACATTACCGTCAAGGCGGACATAGTTGAGATTTGATTTTGATGCTTCTACTTCAAAAGGATCTTCCTCGCTGATATCTCTCAGTTCAAGAAAATCTTTATGGCGGAAAAGTGCATTGTCATCAAAATTTATTTTTGCGTCCAAGGCCAGTACTTTTCCTTCTTTGGTGACTACCAGCGGGTTGATTTCAGCAATGGCTGCATCAATCGAAATATACGCCTTGTAAAGCGCGGTTATAAAGCGGACAGCGTTGCGAAACTGCTCATCCTTAAGGCCAAGGAAAAATGCGGCTTCCCGTGCCTGAAACTCTTGTATTCCGTAGAGCGGATCAATCTGGATTTTCAGAATTCTTTCCGGAGTCTCTTCAGCGACCGTTTCAATTTCCATGCCGCCTTCGGTCGAAACCATCAGAACATTCCTTGAGGTTGACCGATCAAGAGTAATGCCGACATAAAACTCTTTTTCAATATTCATACCCTCTTCAACAAGCAGACGTCTGACCTCTTTGCCTTCAGGTCCGGTCTGATGAGTGACAAGAGTCTGACCAATCAGTTGCATGGCGATTTCAAAGGCTTCCTCAGGTGATTTTGCAAGCTTTACCCCGCCGGCTTTTCCTCTGCCACCTGCATGAATCTGGGCTTTAACAACGACAACAGGGCTGTTTTGTTCGCTAAAGAGCTGTTCAGCCGCCTGTTTTGCTTCTTCAGGTGAATATGCTACAATTCCTTTTGGTACGGCAACCCCGAATTTTCTCAGGATATCCTTGCCTTGATATTCATGAATGTTCATATTGTTTGGTCTTGGGTTACTAACGATAGTTTTTTCATATAACGCGGGAAAAACGGGAATTGCGCAAAGAGCACAGTATAATGAAAATTAGGATTATGATAAAGTGCTGGAGTACCAACTCAACAATATTTATTTAATAATTATGATGGAATTTACGTATTGCATGGAGCTTGCTTTCCGTGAAGCAATAAAGGCTTTTGAACGAAAGGAGGTTCCTGTAGGTGCGGTTGTTCTTGACAGTAATGGTAACATTATCGGGAGAGGGTATAACCAGGTGGAAGCGCTATGTGATGCTACAGCTCATGCAGAAATGATTGCTATGACTTCGGCTATGGCAACGATTGGAAGCAAGTATCTTAATGATTGTACTCTTGCTGTTACTCTGGAGCCATGCCCGATGTGTGCTGGAGCTATTGTCAATGCAAAGGTGGGGAGACTTGTTTTTGGTGCTTATGATCCTAAAATGGGAGCCTCAGGAACGGTTATGAATGTGACGGGGTGCGGGCAGCTCAATCATCAGCCAGAAGTTTACGGGGGCATTATGGAGAACAAATGCCGGAGTCTGCTTCAGGATTTTTTCCGCGAGTTGCGACAAAAGCCTTGAAAATAGGCACTCTAACTCCTATAAGAACTATAGACCCTATTCTTCGTTCTGTTTTGTTGTTATGTTTTCACGGATAATTTGTTTCAGTGAGCTTGCAAGGTGGGAAACAATGTCCTGGGCCATACCTCCTCCTGTTGAGGGAGGTTGGATGGTATCAAGGCTTTCCATGCCGGCATTTTTCACTGCCTTGCTTATAGTGACTGAGAGGATAGGGTTGCACTCCCTGACAATCTCTTTCAGCATGAATGATGCCTCAAACATGCTTTGTTGAATAATTTCCTTTTTGTCTTTTTCCGTCATGACCTGGCACTGGTGGGTTGCGATAATGCCGGCGAGGCAGGTGAGATAGGTGTTGGTTGAGCCTGCAAGAAAAAGATTGAGAAAAAACGGGGTCAGCAGATTTCCCCCTGGCAGCAGTGACGAGAGGGTATTGCTGAACGATGATTGTATAATGGGC
Organism: uncultured Chlorobiaceae bacterium; assembly: GCA_903940125.1. Classification (GTDB taxonomy): domain Bacteria; phylum Bacteroidota; class Chlorobiia; order Chlorobiales; family Chlorobiaceae; genus Chlorobium. The sequence goes on from CAJAJL010000071.1 coordinate 3,466, forward strand.
TTGATGTGGGCCGGTATTTCCTCCTTTCTGAAATCAGACAGAGGCAGGCACGCATAAACCGTGCGAACAAGGTCGATGAACTCTCTGAGATGCTGCTCGCGGTTGTGGATTGTATAGATATTCCATATCACCTTGACGTTGTTTAGCAGGGAGGTTGTTGTGCCGTAGGAGGTGTTCTGGGCAAACGCACCTACAAAAAAGTTTTTGGTAGCTATCTGCTTTGTGATGTTGAATGCGTCAACTTCGAGAAACTTGAGGTTGGTCCGTATCCAGCGTTTATCCTTTTGAAGTTTTGAAGCATCAGGGTGCATAGGGTGACCCGGCAGTTTTTCAGCCAGCCAGCCGATGTAAAGCTCCATTTCTTTGGAGTTTTCATGTTCCGGCAACAGTGGTGTTTTCGGAACTGAAAAAAAACGACTTCCAGTGTAAAGTGCGGCTAGTATGATTCCAAAGCTCAAAAAGAGGAAAACAAGCCCTGCATAAGGGTGCAATGAATCGAGAAGTTTGGCTGTCGTATGTAACTGATTGACGATAATGACAATCGTCAGGAGCAAAACCGCTATAAGTGCGGTATACAAAAATGAAGCTGCTTTCCTTTTCATATCGGCAGTTTTTTTGTGATGGTGTTTAGCCATCAGAAAAGAAGTTCTCTTACTGTAAGATACTCTTTATTCCTGCCGTAAAATCCTCTATGAAATAGTTTCCGGTTTCGGGAGTCTTATAGAGTGGTCACGGCTGAATTGATAGTCCAGATAAATGTCTTCGGCTGCTGGAAGCTGCCATTTTCCGTTTGCAAGTTTGTTTGTCGTTTCCTTGAGGCGGTATGTCAATTGGCCGCATGTCCAGCAATCGTAATTAGCCATGCCTGTACAGAGACATGTTTTCTCTTTAATAACAAGCGGTTCACCCGGCTTTCTTGCTGCAAGTGCCTGGTAATACTCTTCGATATAGGTGCATGTTCCGCCATTTTCAAGCAGATAGCCAAGTCCTTCGCAGTTTGGCTTTATTGCATAGCGCAAGGTCGGCGATGCAGTGAGCATCCGCATTGGATAACCTGTGGTTGAAGCCATATTGACAACAATATCCTCTTCACGCGCATTGATGTAGTGTTGCTTCACCTCAGATGGCAGCCCGGCTTCTTTGCTGATGGTAAAGCGTGTTGCCACCTGTACACCTGCAGCTCCCATTTTCAGATAATCAACAGCATCAGTACCTGTAAAAATTCCTCCTGCCGCGATTACCGGAATGTTCAGATTTTCTTTTTTCAAAAAAGCGAGAACTTCGGTGAAGATGGTCTGAAGATCAACCTTCTGCCAGTCATCCGCTCCAAAGCCAAGGTGCCCGCCGGCAAGCGGTCCTTCGACAATAATGTAATCGGGCAGGCGGTCAAGACGTACTGCCCGTTTCAGAAAAATGGAAAGTGCCCTGACTGAAGAGATGATAATGCCGATTTTAACATCGCGAAATCTCGGGTGTGCCTGAATAAGATCAAGAGTACGGAGGTTGAGGCCGGCAGCAAGGGTCAAACCGTCAATTCCACCATCCATGGCCGCACAAAGCCTTACTTTCAGTGTCTCAATGGAGCTGTTCATGGTCAATTTTTCCATACAATTCAGAAAAATTGCACCTTTACCAGTTTTTTGGGAGACCGTATATTCAATATACTTTTTTTGTGCTTCCGCTAACTCTTCCAAGTCAAACAGAACTGTAGATTTATCAGGATTGTTGCTGTATGCCGTGTACTTTTTCCTTTTCCGGCTGACATAAGATGTTTTGAATATTCTGTCGCAGACATAACCGATCAAGGCATCGGAAATATGACCTATTCCACCGAGTTTTTCAGCCGCAAGAGCAAGTTCGGTTGTTGAGATATTAACTCCCATGCCGCCGATAATGATGGGTACATATTCTTTTACGCCTATTGTTAACCTGAAATTGTCTACGTTCATTGTCTTTTTATCAGTATAAGAGCATTTACAGATCATCATTACCACTGAGTGACAGGTGCCCCCCATAAAGAGTGTAACCGGTACCCTTCGCCAAAAATTACTTAAGATATCATATTTCGATTTATAAATCTATAGACATTTCTTAGAAAAACCCTTGCTTTACAACTATCTGAAGCCTTCTTATCCTGAACTTTAATACTATGGTGTGGATGAAGTTTGAGAAAAGATGTTGAGAATATTAAATTGCAGGCCAACTAACGAAGGAAAATATTTTCGACACAGAAAAAAATCCAGAAAAGGGGGATCACACTATGATAAAACTGGTCTTATTGCGGCATGGAGAGAGTCAATGGAATCGTGAAAACCGCTTTACTGGATGGTATGATGTTGACCTGAGCGAGCAGGGCAGGAAAGAGGCTGCCAATGCAGGTAAACTCCTTCAGGAGGAAGGTTTTGTTTTTGATATTGCCTACACTTCGGTACTGAAACGTGCGATCAGGACGTTGTGGAGTGTTCTTGATACAATGGATTTGATGTGGATTCCTGTTTTCAAGAGTTGGCGGCTGAACGAGCGCCATTACGGTGCCCTTCAGGGACTCAACAAGGCGGAAACTTCGCAGAAGTATGGCGAAGAACAGGTGCTGGTATGGCGTAGAAGCTACGATACTCCGCCACCTGCACTTGAGAAAAGTGATGAGCGTTATCCCGGTGCAGATCCGCGTTATGCAGCTCTTGCCGAATCGGAAATACCCCTTAGTGAATGCCTCAAGGATACTGTTGAAAGGTTTCTCCCGCTTTGGCATGAAACGATCGCCCCGGAAATCCGTAAAGGGAAGAAGGTCATTATTGCCGCTCATGGAAACTCTTTGCGTGCATTAGTTAAATATCTTGATAATATTTCCGAAGATGATATCGTCGGCGTCAACATACCGACGGGTATTCCGTTGGTCTATGAGCTTGATGATAATCTCAAAGCGATAAGAAGTTATTACCTTGGCGATCAGGATGCGTTGCAAAAGGCCGTTGAAGCAGTTGCCAGCCAGGGGAAAGCATAGCCCGGCAGAGGGAATGCGTCTTTAGGTTGTTTTGTTAAAAAACTTTTATATTCTGCACTTTGATCTGTCGGTTGCCTTTTTTTTGAAACTGTTTGAAAAGTTGTGCCTGAAAATATGAACGTTACGTTAAATGCGGGGCTCTATGATCCTCAGTTTGAGCATGATGCCTGCGGTGTAGGGTTTGTTGCCCATATCAAAGGCATCAAGTCTCATGACATTGTAGAGCAGGGCTTGAAAATAAATGAAAATCTGAAACATCGCGGAGCCTGTGGCTGTGAAAAGAATACCGGCGATGGAGCAGGCATTCTTCTTCAGATCCCGGACAAGTTCCTTCGCAAAGCTTGTGCAGAAAGAAATATTGAACTTCCCCCGAAAAAACAGTACGGCGTAGGGATGCTTTTCCTGCCTCCGGATATATCACAGAGGCGTGCTATCGAAGATATCTGTCGTTTGATGATTCAGGCTGAAGGACAGAAATTTCTCGGGTTTAGAAAAGTGCCGACTTGTAACGATACCCTTGGAAAAACAGCACGATCTGAAGAACCGGTTGTCAAACAGCTTTTTGTGGGCTGGGGGAAAGATATTACTTCTGAACTTGAATTCGAAAGGAAGCTTTATATCATTCGCCGCCGCATAACGAAGCGGGTCAAATATACAGCAGGACTGCTCGGCAGCAGTTATTTCTATATTTCAAGTCTTTCCGGCAGGACTATTATTTATAAGGGCATGCTCCTTCCAGAGCAGGTAGGGGAGTTTTATCCTGAATTGCATGATGCTGATATGGAAAGTGCCATTGCCATGGTGCACTCCCGTTTCAGTACGAATACATTTCCGAGCTGGGACAGGGCGCACCCATACAGATATCTCAGTCATAACGGCGAGATCAATACGCTCAGGGGCAATGTCAACTGGATGAATGCAAGGGAGAAGACCATCCAGTCAGCGGTGTTCGGTGATGCTCTTGAAGATATTAAACCTGTTATTCTTGAGGATGGCAGCGATTCGGCCATTCTCGACAATACCTTTGAGTTTCTCGTACTTTCAGGTCGTTCGCTGGCTCACGCAGCCATGATGATTATTCCTGAACCTTGGGCAGGCAACAATGCGATGTCCCCGAAGAAAAAAGCTTTCTACGAGTTTCACAGCTGTCTCATGGAACCGTGGGACGGTCCTGCATCGGTAACCTTTACTGATGGGGCTCAGATTGGCGCTGTTCTTGACCGTAATGGTCTTCGTCCTTCACGGTACTATATCACGAAGGATGACCTTGTTATAATGGCATCAGAGGTCGGAGTGCTTGATATTGCCCCGGAGCGGATTCTCAAAAAGGACCGTCTCCAGCCAGGCAAAATGTTTCTTGTCGATACGGTCGAAGGGCGTATCATTTCCGATGAAGAGATTAAGCAGACCATTGCCGGTGAACAGCCTTATAGCGAGTGGATTTCGCGTAATATGATTGATCTTGAGGCTCTGGAAGACCATCCTCAGCTTAAAAACCCTGATGAGGATAAGTACAGTCTGACCGCACGCCAGAAGGTGTTCGGCTATACTCAGGAAGATATCTACCTGCAGATAAAGACGATGAGCGAGAAAGGGGTGGAGCTGGTAGGGTCGATGGGTAACGATACCCCACTGGCGGTACTTTCAAATAAATCGAAGTTGTTGTACGACTATTTCAAGCAGCTTTTTGCCCAGGTGACCAATCCACCCATTGATTCACTCAGGGAGGAGCTTATAACCTCCACAACGGTGATGCTTGGCACAGAAGGTCAACTGCTTGAGCCATCAGAGGTGAATTGCCGCAGGATCAGGTTGCCTCATCCTATTTTAACCAATCAGTACCTCGAAAAAATCCGCGGGATCGAACAACCCGGTTTCAGAGCGGTTACACTTCCTATATTTTATGATGTCTCGCAAGGCGGCAAGGGGATTGAAGCTGCGATGCAGGATCTTTACCGTCATGCTGAGCAGGCGGCAAGCAAGGGTGTCAATATCATTATTCTTTCCGACAAGGGTGAGATTGAAAAAGATCGAGCACCGATTCCGGCTTTGCTTGCAGTTTCAGGCCTGCACAATTTCCTGATTAATGCAGGCATAAGGACAAAAATCGGTCTTGTGCTTGAATCTGCTGAGCCAAGAGCTGTCCATCACTTTGCCATGCTGATCAGTTATGGCGCAGGTGCAATCAATCCCTATATGGCTTTTGAAACAATCCATTCACTGGTCGCATCAGGTCAGATCAAGCTGGATGAAAAGGGCGCTGTAAAAAATTATATCAAAGCAGCTGTTAAGGGTGTTGTGAAAACAATGGCGAAAATGGGTATTTCAACGATTCAGAGCTACCGCGGCGCCCAGATATTTGAGGCTGTCGGTCTCAATACCCAGCTCGTTGACGCATATTTTACACGGACACCGACTCGTATCGAGGGTATTGGCATCGATATAGTAGCCGAAGAGGTACGCAAGCGCCATGAATCGGTGTTTCCTCCTACAGGCAACAAGGTTAATCGTGGTCTTGAAGCCGGAGGTGAAAGGAAATGGCGTTATAACGGCGAATATCATCTGTTCAGCCCTGAGGCAATCCATGTTCTGCAACACTCATGCAGAACGACCAATTATGAGCTGTTTAAAAAATATGAGAACCTTATAGACGACCAGAGCGAGCATCTTTGTACAATCCGTGGCTTGATGGATATCAAGTTCAGTAAGCATCCTGTGCCGCTTGAGGAGATAGAACCGATTGAAGCAATTCTGAAGAGATTCAAAACCGGAGCCATGTCTTATGGATCCATCAGTCAGGAGGCTCATGAAACTCTTGCCATTGCCATGAACAGGCTTGGAGGCAGGAGTAATACAGGTGAAGGCGGTGAAGATCCTGAACGCTTCAAAAGGGATGCCAACGGCGATTCGAGAATGTCGGCCATCAAACAGGTTGCTTCCGGGAGGTTTGGTGTTACCAGTGAATATCTTGCCAGTGCCAATGAAATCCAGATCAAGATGGCTCAGGGTGCAAAACCAGGTGAAGGCGGGCAGCTTCCGGGATCAAAAGTCTATCCATGGGTGGCCAAAGTTCGTCATTCAACCCCCGGTGTCGGGTTGATTTCGCCACCGCCCCATCACGATATCTATTCAATCGAGGATCTTGCACAGCTTATACATGATCTGAAAAATGCCAACCATACGGCGCGCATAAACGTCAAGCTTGTTTCCACCGTTGGAGTTGGAACTATTGCGGCAGGTGTTGCCAAGGCTCATGCTGATGTTGTGCTTATCAGCGGTCATGATGGCGGAACCGGTGCGTCGCCAGTTTCGAGTATCATGCATGCAGGCATGCCGTGGGAACTCGGTCTTGCTGAAGCGCATCAGACGCTTGTTCTCAACAATCTGCGCAGCCGGATTGTTGTGGAGGCTGATGGTCAGCTGAAAACAGCAAGGGATATTGTTATTGCTGCCATGCTTGGTGCTGAGGAGTTCGGCTTTGCAACAACCACTCTTGTGGTGATGGGTTGTGTTATGATGCGCTGCTGTCAGGACGATTCCTGTGCAGTAGGTGTCGCCACCCAGAATCCTGAACTTCGCAAACATTTCAAAGGCAAACCCGAACATGTTGAAAACTTCATGCGCTTTCTTGCAGAAGGAGTGAGAGAGTACATGTCTCGTCTCGGTGTTCGTACAATTAATGAGCTTGTCGGTCACACCGAACTGCTCTCCATGAAGAAATCCATTAATCACTGGAAAGCGCAAGGCATCGATCTTTCCAAGATTCTTTACAAGGCGGAGGCTGACGAACAGGAAACCAGATACTGCACTATTGATCAGGAGCATGGTCTTGACGAAAGTCTTGACCGTACCATGCTGCTTTCCATTTGCGAGCCGGCGATCAAAAGAAAGGAAAAGGTTTTCAGTACGCTTACGATCCGCAACACCAACAGGGTTGTCGGTACGCTCGTTGGCTATGAGGTTACTAAAGCGTATGGTTCTGCCGGACTGCCTGATGATACTATCCATCTTAAATTTTCCGGCTCTGCCGGTCAGAGTTTCGGTGCATTCATACCGAACGGCATGACACTCGAACTTGAAGGTGATGCCAACGACTATGTGGGCAAAGGGCTTTCCGGCGGTCGGATTGTTGTCTATCCGTCAAAAGGCTCTTCTTTTGTGCCGGAAGAGAATATTATTATCGGAAATGTCGGCTTTTACGGTGCAACTTCCGGAGAAGCTTTTATCAGGGGAATGGCTGGAGAACGCTTTTGTGTTCGTAACAGCGGCCTGAATGCTGTTGTCGAGGCTATCGGTGATCATGGCTGCGAATATATGACCGGCGGAACCGTTATAATTCTCGGTAAAACCGGGCGCAACTTTGCTGCCGGCATGTCAGGTGGAATCGCCTATGTCTATGATGTGGACGGCACGTTTGCTGAAAATTGCAATCGTGAGATGGTTGGCCTTTATTCTGTTGATGACCCGATGGAGCTTGCAGGGCTTCAGTCGATGATTGAAAGACATGTTGAGTATACAGGAAGCGAACTTGGTCAGTCAATCCTTGATGACAGGGAGGTTCTACGGCAGCGCTTTGTCAAAGTGATATCGCACGATTACCGGAGGGCACTTGAGGCGATGGCCGAAGTTGAGGCTGCAGGGATTACCGGAGAGGAAGCTGTTATGGCATCGTTCGAGAAAAATGTCCATGATCCTGCGCGTGTTTCAGGGAATTGACATCGAAAAAGGGCTGTACAGCCCTGTTTTGAAAAGATTAAACTATTGATATGGGCAAAGTTAAAGGTTTTATGGAGTACCAGAGAGCGTTGCCGACTGACCGGGCGCCGCTGGAAAGAATAACCGATTGGCAGGAGTTCCATAAGGAGATGCCTGAAGCGGATCTGCAGAAACAGGGTGCGCGCTGTATGGATTGCGGTACACCATACTGCCATACAGGGTTTATGCTGAGTGGGATGACTAGCGGCTGCCCGATTCACAATCTTATTCCCGAATGGAACGACTACGTTTATAAAGGTTTCTGGCATGAGGCTTATGACCGGTTGATGAAAACCAATAACTTCCCTGAGTTTACAGGAAGGGTCTGTCCGGCCCCGTGTGAGGGCTCCTGCGTTCTTGGGATTATAGAGCCATCGGTTACTATCAAAAACATAGAGTGCTCGATTATTGAGCATGCGTTTGCTGAAGGGTGGGTTGAACCGAAAACAATTGCCTATAGAACAGGGAAAAGGGTAGCAGTTGTTGGATCTGGTCCTTCCGGACTTGCCTGTGCTGATCAGCTTAACAAAGCTGGTCACAGTGTGACTGTCTTCGAACGGGATGACCGTATAGGAGGCCTCATGATGTTTGGCATTCCGAACATGAAACTCGACAAAAAGCTGGTGGTCGAGCGCCGTATTGATCTGATGAGACGGGAAGGCGTTGTTTTTATGGAAAGCACTGAGGTTGGTATTGATTACCCGGCCGATAAGCTGCTTGAAGAGTTTGATGCAGTGGTTCTCTGTACAGGTGCAACAAAGCCCAGAGACCTTTTCGCAGAAGGACGCGAATTTTCAGGCATCCATTTTGCCATGGACTTTCTGCGTTCAAGCACCAAAGCTTTGCTGACAGAGAGTGCGCCGGTACTTTCAGCCGAGGGTAAACATGTGGTTGTCATTGGTGGCGGTGATACTGGAACAGACTGTGTAGCGACTTCTTTGCGCCAAGGGTGCAAGAGTGTCATTCAGCTCGAGATTATGCCGAAACCCCCTTCTGAACGCCAGCTCGACAATCCCTGGCCCGAATGGCCAAAAACCTTTAAGGTCGATTACGGACAGGAGGAAGCTGCAGTTGTGCAGGGTGAAGATCCGAGAAAATATTCCATGATGACCAAAAAGTTTCTTGCCGACGAAAATGGCGCACTGAAAGCTGTTGAGGTTTCAAAAGTGGAGTGGGTTAAAACTGATGGACGGTATTCGCCGCTGCCGGTTGCTGGTACTGAACAGATTATTCCTGCCGAGCTTGTACTGCTTGCCATGGGCTTTATCGGGCCCGATGAGCATCTTCTTCAGCAGCTTCAGGTTGTACAGGATGAGCGCTCAAATATCAAGGCAACTGATAAAAAATATCTCACCAATCGTGAACGCATCTTTGCTGCCGGCGATGCCCGTCGTGGACAGAGTCTCGTGGTATGGGCAATTCATGAGGGTCGATCAGCCGCTCGAGAGTGTGACCGGTTTTTGATGGGAGAAACAAGTCTGCCCTAAACGATTGAGGCGGCTCAGGTGTTATAAACCCGTACATCAAAGAATATTTTTAATCAAGCATGCTTATGGAACAGCAGAAACTCAGGGAGCTTCTCGAAACGCTTCATCGGGAGCTCGAACAGGTTGATACCGTCGATAAAAACACGGTAGCGGTTTTAACGAACCTCAGAGAGGATATAAGCAAACTTGTTATTGAAAACGTTGGCGCTATGCATGAGAATGAATCACTTATGGAGCGCATGAGAGAGGCTGTTGATCACTTTGAGGCCGACCATCCCAAACTGAGTATGACCATTCAGCATGTACTGGATAGTCTGGCAAATATGGGATTTTAAAAGACAGCTATATTAACATTTTGAAGGCTCGAGTGTTTCATGACAAGAGAAAGAGAAACGGGAAAAGGTAAAGCCAGAGGTGGCAACGGGAATGGGAACAGCAATGATCAGGTTTTCTGTTCATTTTGTGGCAGAAGTGCTCAGGAGTCCACGAGTATGGTTGCCGGGCCGAGAGCATTTATTTGTGACCGTTGCATTAAAACATCCTATGAGATCCTGCGCAAGGAGCTCAGCGCGATACAGCAGCCGGAACGACCTTCAGAAAAGCCGTTTCAGCCACGACTTGTAAGTCCGAAAGCCATCATGGACTCTCTTGACCAGTATGTTGTCGGTCAGGAAATAGCCAAAAAGTCGCTCTCTGTAGCGGTATACAATCATTACAAAAGGATTGAATCACAGGAATGGACGCGCGATGACGATGGGGTTGTTATTGAAAAGAGCAATATTCTTCTTATCGGGCCTACCGGTACAGGGAAAACTCTCCTGGCACAGACGCTTGCCAATCTGCTTGAAGTTCCGTTTTCCATTGTTGACGCTACGTCGTTGACTGAAGCCGGCTACGTGGGAGATGATGTTGAAACTATTCTTGCCCGTCTGCTTCATGCATCAGATTTTAATCTTGAGCGTGCAGAGCGCGGTATTATCTACGTTGACGAAATTGATAAAATTGCCCGCAAATCAGCCAATGTATCTATAACCCGCGACGTTTCGGGCGAGGGTGTACAGCAGGCTCTTTTGAAGATTCTTGAAGGTGCCGTTGTAGGCGTTCCTCCTAAAGGTGGCCGTAAGCACCCCGAGCAGCAGTTGATCAACATCAATACCAAAAACATTCTCTTTATCTGCGGAGGTGCTTTTGAAGGTCTTGACCGCCTGATTGCCCGAAGAGTCTCAAAATCGTCCATGGGCTTTGGCGCAAAGGTAAAGCATGGTCAAACTGGCTACGATCCTGAAATCCTCAAGCTTGTCATGCAGGACGACCTGCACGAGTATGGGCTGATACCAGAGTTCATCGGTCGCCTGCCGGTCATTTCCACCCTTGATATGCTTGATGCAAAAGCATTGCGCAACATTCTTGTTGAACCTAAAAACGCCATTACCAGGCAGTATAAAAAGCTGTTTGAAATGGATGGCGTAGAGCTTGAGTTTACCGACGAAGCTCTGGACAAAGTTGTCGGAATTGCCATTGAGCGAGGAACAGGGGCCCGGGCTCTGCGTTCCGTGCTTGAAAATGTGATGATCGACATCATGTTTGAACTGCCTTCGATGAAAGGTATCCATAAATGCGTTATTACAGCCGACACCATAGAGAATAAAGCAGCACCGGAGTATGTGTCAGGCACAAGGAAACAGAAAAAAACCGCATAAAGTGCAAAACTGGGGATTACTCCCTTTGCATTTTATAAATGATATTCTATATTTCGACCCGTTCGAATTGGACGATTAGCTCAGTTGGTTAGAGCGCTACATTGACACTGTAGAGGTCAGTGGTTCGAATCCACTATCGTCCACATCACACACACCTAAAGGCCTGCAAAGAAAAGACGTTGCGGGCTTTTTTTATCCCCCCTTCACAGCTGCGCCTGTTCCCTGGGAACGTTCAGAGCCCCAGTTCGGCACAAAGAACGGATAACGAGCAGAGCATTGCACAGCAGGACTTCGTCTGCCTGGAAAGTAATATAGCTGTCAGTATGATATTTTTGCTCCACTATCGCCTACCCTACACCTCAAAGCTTGCGCACAGCAGGCTTTTTCATGTGCGCCCAGCATGGGCGCAATCTTGGAGGTGGAAGTCCTCCCGTAAGTTGACCACAGCGAACGAAACGAAGCGCAACTGCATAAGGGTGACTGAATGTGGGAAGGAAGCGTGGAGCAAACCCGTGAGCCGAT
>CAJAJL010000072.1 GCA_903940125.1 uncultured Chlorobiaceae bacterium
CAACAAGGTTGGTGTGCTCTCGTTTGTGCTCAACAATCTGCCCAATGAAGAGGTCGGCAAACTGCTTGACCGCGAAGGCATTGCTGTCCGGACTGGCCACCACTGCACGCAGCCGTCGTTACGGAGGTTCGGAGTTGAAGGAACAATACGACCATCGCTGGCTTTCTACAATATCAAGGATGAGATTGACCGATTGGCTGAAGTAATCAACCATATCCAGAGACGATAATGCGGTATGACCACCAACGTGAAATACTTCTCGATTATAAATGAATATATCGCTTATCTTTGTCACCGATAACAACAACATCCGTAACGATAAACAATAGATGCAGTTTGAAACCCTTGCCATTCATGATGGCCAAGCACCTGATCCCCAGACAGGTTCGGTAACCGTTCCTGTTTACCAGACATCCACCTTTGAACGCGAAGACCTGGAACATCGTGGTGAATTCTTCTACTCAAGAATCGGCAACCCAACAAGAAAAGCACTTGAATCAACGCTTGCTCTGCTTGAAAATGGCCGCTTTGGTCTGGCCTTCGCTTCCGGAGTTGCAGCATCCCTTGCAGCACTGCAGGTATTGAAACCAGGTGACCATATCGTTGCAGGAACCGATATCTACGGTGGGAGCTATCGTACTTTTGAACAACTTATGCGACCATGGGGAGTCAATACAAGCTATGCTGCGAGCGAAACTGCTGAAAGTTATGAAGCATGCATTACTCCCGACACAAAACTGATCTGGCTTGAAACTCCCAGCAATCCACTGCTCCAGCTCTCTGACATTCGAGCAATCTCCCGACTCGCCCATGAACGTGGCATTCTTGTTGCGGTAGACAACACCTTTTCAAGCCCATATTTTCAGAGACCACTCGATCTTGGTGCAGATATTGTCGTACACAGTACCACTAAATATCTCGGAGGCCACAGCGACGTCATCGGCGGTGCCGTCGTCACTTCCGACCCCGGACTGCATATAAAAATAAAAAACTATCAGGGCGCCGCAGGAGCCATACCGGCCCCCTGGGACAGCTGGCTTATTCTCCGCGGTCTGAAAACCCTGAAAATCCGTATGAAGGAACATGAAGCAAGCGCTTTACACCTTGCAAAATTCCTTGAACTGCATCCAGCAGTGGAACAGGTTTTTTATCCAGGCCTTACCTCCCACCCTCAGCATGAACTGGCAAAGCAGCAGATGAGCGGATTCGGAGGAATGCTGACCTTTTCATTGAAAGGGGGACTGCCTGCGGTTGAAACTCTGATTGCACGAATCAAACTTTTTGTGCTTGCCGACAGTCTCGGGGGTGTTGAATCGCTGATCGCCTCCCCTGCAAAAATGACATTAGGAGCCCTTTCTCAAGAAGAGCGAAAACGCAGAAAGTGTACCGACAACCTTGTCCGCATCTCTATCGGTCTGGAAAATGCCAGCGACCTTGAGGCCGATCTTCGAAACGCTCTCTGCGAATGTTGAGAACAATAAAAATCGTGAACAAATATTACAAATGATTACTATTGAGCTGAACGGAAAACAACAGATAGTTCCTCCTGGATCTGCCGTAACCGACCTCCTTTCGATCATCGGATCAGACGAAAAATCCGTGGCAATAGTGGTCAACGATGAGATCATACGCCCCGACAAACGATCAGCACACCGCCTCCTGGAAGGCGATCGTGTTGAAATCCTGATTTTTGCAGGCGGAGGTTAACCCGCATAGACAGACTCAATCCCTATGGACTTTTTGCAATTAGGCTCTTATACCTTTTCTTCCCATCTGATTCTTGGTACAGGAAAATTCAGCAGCGCAACGGTCATGCTCGAAGCTGTCAGAGCTTCCGGTGCACAGCTGGTTACGGTAGCTTTGCGCCGCTTCAACCGTGATCAGCCTGCCGACGATCTCTTCAGCCCATTAAGGGCAGTTCCGGGAATAACCTTAATGCCGAATACCTCGGGTGCATCAACTGCTGCAGAAGCTGTCCGCGCGGCAAACATAGCCCGTGAACTTTCCGGCAGTCCTTTCATCAAAGTAGAAATTCACCCGAACCCTCAGCATTTAATGCCTGATCCGATAGAAACCTTTGAGGCATGCCGGATTCTTGCAAAAGAGGGATTTCTGGTTATGCCCTATATAGCAGCCGATCCCGTTCTTGCCAAACGCCTGGAAGAGGTTGGATGCGCTTCGGTCATGCCGCTCGGCTCAGCAATAGGCAGCGGCCAGGGACTTGCTACAGTCGAGATGCTCAACATCATCATCAGGGAGAGCAACATCCCGGTTATTGTCGATGCAGGTCTGCGCTCCCCTTCCGAAGCTGCTCTTGCCATGGAAATGGGATGCGGAGCAGTTCTCGTCAACAGTGCTGTAGCTGTGTCCGACAACCCGCCAGCAATGGCTGAAGCTTTTGCTGAAGCGGTTTCCGCAGGAAGAAAAGCGTTCAAAGCCGGACTGATGTCGAAAAGCAGCTTAGCCATTGCAACAAGCCCTCTCACAGCTTTTTTGGGAGCGAAGGTATGACAAGTTTACCGGATTGGCTTACCTACAACAGGGACTCCGCGACACTTGCCGCAATGCTTGATTCCTCTTTATCAACTTCTCTTGAGAGCCTTGCCACCGAATCCAGAGATCTTACTCTGCGCCGTTTCGGTCGCACCATGACCCTCTACGCGCCGCTCTACCTCTCGAATTTTTGTTCCAGCGGCTGTGCCTACTGCGGTTTTGCCTCCGACAGAAAAACCCCACGGCGACGTCTTGAACCCGATGAGCTCCGCCGCGAACTGTCCGCCATGAAACAATTAGGAATCACCGACATCCTCCTGCTCACCGGAGAACGCACCCACAATGCCGACTTCGACTATCTTCTGCGCAGTGTAGATATCGCTGCACATGAGATGCAACGGATATCGGTCGAGTCCTTTCCGATGAGTATCAAGGAATACCGCGCCCTTGCCGACAGCGGCTGCACAGCCATCACCATCTATCAGGAAACTTACAACCGCGAGCGATATGAAAACCTGCATCGCTGGGGGCCGAAAAAGGATTTTATTGAACGACTTGAAACACCGGCAAGAGCACTCGAAGGAGGCATGAAAACCGTAGGACTCGGTGTCCTGCTCGGTCTGTCGGACCCAAGAGAAGACGCACTGAACCTTTACCGGCATGTACGCTATCTCGGACGCACCTACTGGCGTGCCGGCATATCAGTATCATTTCCACGCTTGAGGCCGCAAACCGGCGGCTACGAGCCACCCTTCCCTGTTGACGATCACTCTCTTGCCCGCATGATATTCGCCTTCCGCATTGCACTGCCCGATGTGGAACTTGTCCTCTCAACCAGAGAGAGCGCAGCCTACAGAGACGGCATGGCCGGACTCGGCATTACCAGAATGAGCATAGAAAGCCGCACCACGGTAGGCGGGTACCACGACCTCGATAACAATGAAAAAGGTCAGTTTGATGTTTTTGACGACCGCAGCGCCCAAGAATTCTGCAATGCAATGCGGGCGAAAAACATCGAGCCGGTCTTTAAAAACTGGGAACCAGCCTACAACGGCCCTGCAGACGGAAACAGCACAATACTTCACCCGGTAAAACTACAACCATGCCTTTGAAAGACAAACAGAAAGAGCGCTATGCCCGTCATCTGACACTGAAAGAAATCGGTGAAAAAGGTCAGGAAACACTGCTTCAGTCAAAAGTGCTCGTAGTCGGTGCCGGAGGACTCGGCTCCCCTGCCGCCTTTTATCTCGCAGCAGCCGGCATAGGCACCATAGGCCTTATGGATGGCGATACCGTAGATCTCAGCAACCTGCAGCGCCAGATTCTCCATACCACTGCAACAATCGGCGAGGAAAAAGTCAACTCTGCAAAAACAAGACTGCTCGCCCTTGATCCCGGCATAACCCTTAACCTCTACCCATTCCGCCTGACCCCCGAAAACGCACCGGACATTCTTGCACAGTACAACTTCATCATCGATGCAACCGACAACTTTGAATCAAAATTTCTGATAGCAAAAGCATGCCATAAAGCTGATAAACCCTACTCCCATGCAGGCATCAGGCAATTCTACGGCCAGACCATGACCGTCCATCCCGGTAAAACCGCCTGCTACAACTGCGTCTTCCACGAAGATGGCATCCCGGCCGCCGCCACCCCCTCAGGCCCAATCGGAGCACTGCCGGGAGTCATCGGCTCCATGCAGGCCATCGAAGCCATAAAATACCTCCTCACCATCGGAATACCCCTGACCAATACCCTCCTCACCTACGATTCCCTATCCACTGAAATAAGAAAAGTCCCGGTAACCCAGTACCCACAATGCCCCATCTGCAGCACCCATTAGCAAAAGCAAAGCCCGCCCCTTACCGTATATCTCAACACCACACTCTGTCATCCCATCCCCATCTCTGTCATCTCGACGCAAAGCGGAGAGATCTCCCATCCATTGTCCAGGCCAATTCTCCATTGTCTTTTCAGATATCCAGAAATCAGACAGCCAGAATTTCAGGAAAAATGACAAGGGCGAACAACTCGAAAACCGATGACGTAGCTCCAGTTGACCGGACTGTTGTTGAGCCGGGCAGAGCAACGCAGATTATCAGATTTGAGGCACCACGAACCCCCGCGCAACGAACGGGCGGATTTATCGTTATCATACCAATCATCCATCCACTCCCATACATTGCCTGCCATATCATAGAGACCTTCTGGTGTTGCTCCTTCAGGATATCGGCCTACCGGTGTTGTCGCTCCTTCATTGTCATTATAGTTAGCGCGGGTTGATGACGGCTCTTGCTCCCCCCACGGATATGTTCTGCTCTCTTCTCCACCTGCAGCATACTCCCACTCCATTTCGGTCGGTAAACGATAGAGGTGACTACATGCACCACCGCTCTCGATCAATGATAGCCACAAGCAATAAGCGCGTGCAGCATACCAAGACACATCCATTACAGGTTGTTCATCCTTGTTGAATCGTTTGTCATCAGCCGAACCTGAAAGAAAGCGGGAAGGCAAATCATCCATGTTGTTAAGATAGACGCTGAACCCCTTGACGCCCTTTGCAAATTCAAGCAAATCTGTTTTATAGGTTTCAAGAGGAAGTATACCAGCAAATTCAGGTTCTTTTGATTCCAGATAGTTGATAAACCTGCCATAGAGCTGATTGGTAACAGTGAATTTTGCTACATAGAGATCTGGCACTATTTCAGGCTGGTTCGTACGGGAATAGGTGTATGTTCCGCCCTTTATCAGGATATAATGAGCGCCAAGCTTGTCAAGCTCAGAATTGACTTGGCCTTTGTTAGCAAACTCTCTCACGGCATCAAGTGCTTCCTGTTTGCCAGTGGCTCGCAGGCATTCCTGCAAGTATCGCCGCCGGTTTGGTGTTGTGTTGGTGTCAAACAACTTCGTTTGCAAGGCATTTATTTTTTTCTGCGGTGCTTCCTGAATAAGGGCAATCAGAAAATCCTGCTGCTTTTGCGTCAATGTTTCCGTAACTTGGGAATCGAAAAGCTTCTGCATGAAGGTATCGAAAACCTCTGCATCATCAAGTTGCCCGATAAAAAACCGGAGTGGTTCCTGCCACCAGTCGTCACCAAAATGAGTAACTATGATGCTATCAAGATAGCCTGGCCGATGCAAGTTTTTCAAAAGCTGAACGCCTGCCATGTACTCACGGAATGACTTGTGCCGGAAAACATACTCCCGATCACCATACTCCACAAGCACGCCAGCCCGCTCAACAAGGTTTTGGCAAAACTGCTCTGCAGGAAGCGAATTGTAAAGCGTATCAAGCAGCTCCTGCATTTTCAGCTGCATTTCAGCTTTCCCGACCTCATCTTGTTGAAGATCTTCCTGCATCCAGAGTGACACCGGACTCAGCACCCTTCTTGCGTCTTTTGCGACGAGCAACGGATAGATTCCCTTTCGCCTGTCACGATAATCAAGCATGTAGTTTAATGCTGCATCATAAAGCTCTGAGCGACCACCCGGTAAAAATTCCCGCTCTTTCCAGAGCATTGCCATAATCTGCAGCAACAACGGTAACCCTGCCAATGAGCGCATACTTTTATTTTCAGGCTTATCCAAAAACGCTACAATAGCTTCAGCTTTCTGGACAGCTTTTTGTTCCTGCTGTAGTTTCCACTTTAGCCGGTCCTGCACATTGAGAGGGATCTCCCTGATAAATGCAGCCTTGAACCATAGATGTAAAAACTCTGCCTGCTGCGCTTCTGTAAAATCCATAATGTCTGCCCGAAGATGGCTTGTTTCAAGCTCAATGCCATCACCCTTCCGGTAGCCTGTGCTTCGTGAGGTCACAACAAAACGAGCTTTGGTAAACCTTGCAACCGTTCGATCAATCCAGTCGCAAACTGCTATCCGATCACTGACAATGCTGATTTCATCCAAACCGTCAAGCAAGACAAGTGTTGGACGATCGTCAAGCCAGTTGGAAAAGAAGGCTTCAGGAATAGTGAGAAAATATTTTTCAGACCATGCAGAGAGACTTGCGGGCAACGAGGCATGGCCGGTATCACTTTTTTTGAGGTCACGCAACGGAAGATAAAAAACCATCACGGGTTTACTGAAACCAAAATCTGGATAACGCTTGTAATCAAGACAAGAGAGTGCATAATATTTGAGCAGAGTTGTTTTTCCGGATCCAGGGTCACCAATCACCAGCAGCAAAGGGTGATGCTGAAAAACAAAACCCATGACAGCTTCAGGCTTAGTGGCACGATCTTCCGGTTGCCCTTCACACAAAGCAGCATCACCGAGGAGCCGTGCTTCGCAGCGCGATGTACTGGAAAGACTTAACGACACAAAGGTATCCTTCAGTCTGACTGAAAAACTCTCAATGGCCGGAGATCCAGAAAGGTTGATATTGCCCAGTTGCTCTTTCAGTGTGGCCTGATAGCGAAGCAAAGCATTGATCGGTTCATTATCAGATGATTGATGAAGATTATAAATTGACGTATCATCAACAGAATCGCTTGAACAAAACCATCTGCGTACCTGTATATCAAGTTGATGAGCAAGTTTTTCTTTAAACTCATGCCGTTCATCATATTCCTCTATAAGCGCACTCTTCTGAATTGATGTTTTGAACTTCTGCAATTGTGCAATCTGATCCAAGTCAACCTCCCTTGTTCGGAAAGCCACATTCGAGAAATAGAGCATAACCGGCTTTCCGGATTCTATCATTCGCTCCACCTCCTCAACCGCTCCGCCTGGAGCTATACCCGTATTTGTACCAATGCGTGTCCAGAAAATTCCGATGGCAAAATCACATAAGTCGACAATCTGCTTGTTGAGTATCCCCTGCACCCTGTCACCGGTTTCAGGCGCGGCATGCGATTCCCATAACATCGCTTCGAGCATCAACGGACGCTGGGGACGGGCATTCCATTGTTTTATGACATCTTCTACCATTCCTCGTTCTTCAGCAACATCACCAGGTGAGGCCACTAGAACCTTTACTATTCGAGCCTTTTTAGAACTCATATTTTCTGTCATTTTTTTAGTCCTTTACTTGTATGATCATGATCATTGTTGTTCACTGTAGCGAACAACCCGAAACCCAATCTCGGAAGAGCTGTAGAACGGTCTCTGGAAATCAAAAGCTGAGCACCGCAAATCATCGGGAGTAGTGTCCCACGAACCCCCTCGTAAGAAAACCTTCTCCTCCTCATTTCTCCAGTTATCCATCCACTCCCACACATTACCTGCCATATCATAAAGTCCTTCAGGTGTAGCACCTTCGGGATAACGACCAGCAATTGTTGTAGCGTCTGTCGTGCTTTTATAGTTTGCCTTTTTTGGTGTTGGAACAGAATCGCCCCATGGATAAGACCTACTATCCTTTCCGCTGGCGGTATATTCCCACTCAATCGCTGTTGGCAGGCGATACAAGCATGAATGCATACCATCTGTTTCCAGATATGAGAGCCAGTAACAATACGCTTTGGCAGCATACCAGCTTACACCAACCACTGGCTGGTCACTCTTGTTGAATCGTTTATCATCATCATAAGCTGAACATAAGCGCATTGCCAGATTTGGATCCCCTTGCAGGAAGTCATAAAAACCAGTCCCATGAATTGTTTTTGCAAATTCAAGCAGTTTATTCCTGAAAATTTCGGGAGAAAGCACACTGGCAAAAGCACCCTTACCCAACAGGTAGTTTATGAATTCACGATAGAGGCGATTAGTTACTGTGAATTTGGCCATGTATAAGTTGGATACTGTTTCTTGCCGCTCAGTCAATGAGTAGGCAAACAACCCTCCCTTTATCAGGATATAATGTGCCTTAAGCTTATCAAACAGCATAAATTTTAGCCACCTTTCTACCAATGCGACTTTATCGGCATAAGAATTATTACGGCGATCAAGTTGCAACTTTTTCTTAAGATCAGGTTGACTCGACTTAAACTTCTTATAATTGTCATAAATCACATCAGCCCCTGGAATCGGATCATCATTTATCCCGAGAGAGTTCAATGCATCTCTGATACACTTGATCAACTTTGCAGGATTATTATTATGCGATTTGACATCCTGACCAGAGATATCCGAAATATATTTGTGAAAACTGTGGCGCTCCTTATCAAGAATAATCAACACTTTCAGTTTCTGTTGTTTTGAGCCAAATCTCTTGGCCCCCAGAAAAAGGCCAAGCTCAAAAGGCATATTAAATCGTGGAAGGTTGTTATTGACATCCAGTTCTGTTTTTGAAATATCATGGATACCACAACGGCACTCTTCAATGATTTTATTAATTTTTTCAATGCGTACCTGACCGCTATCTTCAACTTCAGAAGCACAGCGAGGACGAAACCCACATTTGTAGATCGTAAAAAGAATTACATCAAAAAGCGGAATGTAACCTGTATCAAAAGGGCAATTGATGAACACACTGAGGTCATAAGCAGTTGGCATGGCAAACGCAATTATAATTTTTTCACACCTTGTTTTTTTCTTTCGCTATACAGAAAAAAATCAAACCGATTGCCTCCCCACCAAACCTAATGATCGCAAAAGTTTTCTGGTGTTGGCCTGGCTGGCATGGCCGACCCATCCGGCAAGTCGTTGCTGCATTGTTTCTGGCTTAGAAAATATTGTGCATTGAATCCTTTTTTTTGCCCTTCGCACATTTTCAGCAGGGAGAAGCCGGTATAACTGAAATACTTTTTGTCCAAGAAAGCACTTCCCTTCGGTAGATGGATAAAGTTCTGTCCTTTGAGCATTGAGTATCAATCTGAATTGTTGCAAATAGAGTTCGAGAGCTTCTTTCCACTCCCACAGCTCAGACTTTGTATTGGAAAACAAGACACGTCGAGTCACCCCAGGGAACCGCCCCCCGAGGTGCTCACAGATACGGACGTGAACGTCTCCGCTCATCCGGCTCCTCCTATCCAGCCTGCCCATACAATAAACGCCAGTGCGCAAACAATTGAGTGTTTTGCCGAGCTATACGCTCCAACCAGTGCATTGCTTGGCGTTTATGACCTTTCAGACGCTTGAACTTTCGTGTCGCCCACAGCATGAGCTTGCGATCTATGTGTCG
>CAJAJL010000073.1 GCA_903940125.1 uncultured Chlorobiaceae bacterium
GGGTATTCGCGGAATTTAATGGTTTGAAGTGAAACACTAATACTTCATTATACGATAGGATGGTGCAGTTTTCTAAGGTAATAGATTGTTTTGTTTGTAGCTATTAAAGCTGCTCTCCGAGAGCCTTGGGAAGGAAGATTTGTCTGTATAGGCTTACTGTTGCTACCTTGGTTGTTTTGTGTTTGCATAGTTGAAGATATTGTCTCTATGGCTTATCGGCACGGTCTTCTACTTCATCATAGGGTTACATTCTGACTCATTCTATGAATTGATATTACGCTATACTAAACCCTTATTACTCTATTTCCATTAAATTCCGCGAAGAGCCAAAAACACTAAAAAATTAAAACAGTAAAAAATAAGTTGAAACAAGAAGATGTGTATTGTGCGTAATAGTGATTATGTATACAAATACACTGCTCGATGATATAGGCTTTACGTGGTTTCCTAAAGATTATATGATGTCAGGAATACTATAACTTATGGTTAAGTTCCCGGAATTTTAGAGAAAAATAAAACATTATTGATCATAAAAAGACAAAAATCCTCTATAACGTATTAATTTATAGAGGATTAAAGTTCTCAAGAAATATTGTTTTGTATTGAAAACATCTCGTCTTGCGTTGATGTATCATAAAGAAACAATTCAAACCATTGTTTTAGGGTTCAATCTTGCCAGAAGCATATCAGAGATAGAACCGCCTGCCGGAACCATAGGAAATACCATATCTTTTTTCATAACCCTGAAATCGACGAGTATCGGCCCCTCATTATACGCAAGTGCCTCTTTAATTGCACTTTTTGCGGTTTCTGGGGTTTCGGCCATGAGTGCTTTGCAACCGAAAGCATCAGCGAGCTTGACAAAGTCGGGGTTGCTGTCGCCGAGATCGGTAAATGAATATTTTTCCTTATGGAACAGCTCCTGCCATTGACGGACCATACCGAGAAAGCTGTTATTGATCAGAAATATCTTTATTGGTGTTTTACAGTGGACTGCAGTGACAAGCTCCTGAATGTTCATCATAATGCCGCCATCTCCACAGAACAGTACAACCGGACGGTCGGTAATGCCGAAAGCAGCGCCGATGGCCGCAGGCAGACCGAATCCCATGGTACCGAGTCCACCGCTGGTGATAATGGACCGCGGATTCATGAAGGTATAATATTGTGATGTCCACATCTGGTGCTGGCCGACATCGGTTACTACGACTGCATGGCCTGCGGTTTGTTTTGACACCTCATCGATAACAAATTCAGTTCTCAGGGCACCGTCTTCCATATTGTAGGTCAGCGGGCATTGTTCACGCCAGGATTGGATCCCTGCAAGCCAGGGTTCTCGGTTTTCGACATTTTTTGGTGTCGCTTCAAGCAGTGCGGCAAGAAAGTCTTTGGCATCGCCGACAATCGGTAAATCGACTTTGATATTTTTATCTACATTGGTAGGATCAATGTCATTGTGAATTTTGAATGCATGTGGTGCAAATGTATCTATTTTTCCAGTGACCCGATCGTCAAATCGCGCACCGACAGCAATCAGGACATCACAGGCATTCACGGCCTGATTTGACCAGTAGGTACCGTGCATGCCAAGCATTCCCATACTGAGCGGATGATTGCCCGGAAATGCACCAAGACCCTGCAGTGTCATGGTGACCGGAATATTTTGTTTTATTGCAAATGCCCGTAGCTCTTCGGATGCTTCTGCACTGATAACCCCGCCTCCTACGTAAAGAAGCGGGCGTTTTGCCTTGGCAATTTTATGCGCGGCTTTCTCGACTTGGTTCATATGGCATTTGATAGTGGGTTTGAAACCACGAATCTCAACCGTTTCAGGCCAATGGAAAGCACATGACGCATTCAGAATATCTTTCGGCATATCGATAAGAACCGGTCCCGGCCTGCCATTGCAGGCAAGAAAAAAAGCCTTGCGGATGGTTAAGGCAAGCTCTTTGACATCCTTGACAAGAAAATTATGTTTTGTTATTGGCCGTGTAATACCGACAATATCTGCTTCCTGAAAGGCATCGTTGCCAATGAGCGAGCTTGGAACTTGTCCGGTAAAGACTATCATTGGCGAGGAGTCCATATAGGCGTTGGCTATGCCGGTGACGGTGTTTGTCGCACCGGGTCCTGAGGTGACAAGAACAACTCCTGGTTTTCCTGTGGCTCTGGCATATCCCTCAGCCATATGAGTTGCGCCTTGTTCATGACGGACAAGGATATGCTTGATATCTTTTACATCGTATAGAGTCTCGTAAACTTTCAAAAGCGATCCGCCCGGATACCCGAAAATATATTCAACGTTTTCTCGTCGTAGACATTCGAAAAATATTTCTGAGCCATTGAGAGTTTGGCCTGATGAATGCATGGCGTGGTTATTTAGGTTCACAGGAAACAGTACTTTTCAATATTGCCCCGGTATTTGCTGATGTTACAAGTTGGGCATACCTTGCCAGATAGCCTTTGGTTATTTTCGGTACAAACGGTTTGAGCAACGCAAGTCGTTCAGCAATAATCTCATCGGTCAAAGCTACAGAGATGCTCCTGTTAGGAATATCGATTGTTATGATATCGCCGTTTTCAATTGCTGCTATCGGACCTTTCTCTGCAGCTTCGGGAGAAATGTGCCCAATACAGGCACCTCTCGATCCTCCGGAGAACCGTCCATCGGTAATGAGCGCTACCGACTCACCAAGACCACGACCCATAATGGCACTGGTGGGGGAGAGCATTTCAGGCATCCCTGGTCCGCCTTTCGGGCCTTCATAGCGAATGACCACCACATCTCCAGCCTTGACATCATCCTCCATAATGCCTTTGATGGCATCATCCTGACTGTCATAGACTTTTGCCGGGCCTGTGTGTGTCATCATTTCAGGACAAACGGCGCCTGTTTTGACAACTGCGCCAAATGGGGCAAGATTGCCGTACAGAACTGCCAGACCACCGGAAAATGAGTAGGGGTCTTCTACACTTCTTATAACAGAGCGATCGAGGACTTCTGCACCGCTTATATTTTCTCCAAGTGTTCTGCCTGTTACTGTCAGAGCCGAAAGGTCAAGAAGACCCTCAATCCTGCTGAGTTCTCGAAGGATTGCTGATACTCCGCCAGCACGGTCTACATCTTCTATATGGACAGCCATAGTTGCCGGGCTCACCTTGCAGATATAGGGCGTTTTTGCAGAAAGGGCATTCAGTTCGGAAAAATCAAATTCCAGTTCAGCCTCATTCGCAAGTGCAAGAGTATGAAGGATGGTGTTGGTACTTCCTCCCATCGCAAAATCAAGTGCAAAAGCATTAAGCAATGCTTGTCGAGTAAGAATATCTCTCGGCCTGATATTTCTTTTGACCAGATCAATAATACGGTGTGATGCTTCTTTAACCAATTCATAGCGTCGTGGATCGATTGCAAGGATTGTTCCGTTCCCGGGCAGTGCAAAACCAAGAGCTTCACTGAGGCAGTTCATCGAGTTTGCGGTGAACATGCCGGAACAAGAGCCGCAACCCGGACAGGCATTGTCTTCTATAGATTCCAGTTCACGGTCACTGATGTTTCCAGTACTGTATTGACCGACTGCCTCAAAGACAGAAATCAGATCAATGGTTTTTCCTGAAGGGGTATGACCAGCTTTCATGGCTCCTCCAGAAACAAAAATAACAGGAATGTTGATGCGAAGTGCGGCCATCATCATCCCAGGGGTGATCTTGTCACAGTTGGGAATACAGACAAGTCCATCGAGTCTGTGTGCTTCAGCAACAGTCTCGACACTGTCGGCAATAAGTTCACGGCTTGCAAGAGAGTAGCGCATGCCGATATGACCCATCGCAATACCATCGCAAACACCAATGGTATTGAACTCAAAGGGTACCCCCCCGGCTTTGCGAACCTCTTCTTTTGCAATTTTTCCCAACTCCTGAAGATGGGCATGACCAGGGATAAGTTCATTATAGGAGTTGCATATACCTATAAAGGGTTTTCTGAAGTCATCGTTAGAGACAATTGATCCTGTTGCTTTTAGAAGACTGCGGTGAGGCGCTTTTTCAAACCCTGTTTTGATAGTATCTGATCTCATTGCAGTTCAAATATTTATTTTGACAATTAAAGAAAACCTCCGAGACCGCTGTTCCCGAAGCCACATTGATAAAAAGTCAGAAAAAGAAAAAAATGGACTTGGGATCGGTTTGGGTTCAGAGCACAGCAATGCTTAGCGATGAAATCACCACAGTGACAAAAATTCCGATCATGGAATGGAGGGTGTTAAGCAAATGCTTGGCATTACAGCCAAAAATAGCTGATGTTATCTGCGCAGGCTGTTCAAAACCACGGCAGGTACTGCACGTATGTACATTTATTGCAGACATTGAGGCAAACAAGTTTCTATCGGTATAAAACTGAAATTCGAAATAAATTACATTTAATGTTTTATTAAAACAAGCACTAAAAAAGTTAAAATCCGATAGGTTTTTACTGTTTATTCTGTTGAGTTACAGTTATATTTTTGAAAAATTCAGAGCGCTGTTAAGTGCCGATTTTTTCGGACTAAACAATCAAAAAAAACAGAACCATGCTGAACATCCAAGCTCCATTGTCTCAGGATTTACCAGCCTTTTTTTTGACACTGTGTCTTATTCTGCTGTTTGTTCTTCTATCTGAATTACTTACACGAAAATTCAGTATCAGTAGTCTGGTAGTCAGAAAAATTATTCATCTCTGTATGGGGGTGGTTGTTTTTTTTGTGCCATCCTATTTCCAATCCAGTTTTTATCCTGCGCTGGCAGCCCTTGTTTTTTTGCTTGTTAACGGGCTGAATATCCAATTTAAATGGTTTGGCTCTTTGCTTGCTCTTCCCGATGACAAAAATGTTCAGTCACCGGCAGTAAAAAGTTACGGCTCACTTTTTTTCCCGCTTATTTTTCTGCTGCAGATTCTTTTTCTGTGGGAATCTCATAAATGGATACTGCAGACATCCATGCTTGTCATGGGTGTCAGTGACTCGCTGGCTGCTCTGGTAGGTAGTTCCATAGGGAAAAAACATATTGAACATCTTACGAAAAATCCTAAAACCGTTGAGGGATCGTTGACAATGTTTTTCAGCAGCTTTATTCTGCTGTGCGCTACTCTCATGGTATTCAGTAAAGATTTCACCGGAGGGTTGGCCGGAAAGTCGTTATTGATGATTATAGCACTTGCGCTTCTTCTTGCAGTTGTCTCAACTGCCGTCGAAGCTCTTTTATCGCACGGTCTCGACAACTTTTTTATTCCCCTGTCGATTGCCTATGCGCTTTATGTGCTTGAAATGAACCATACCATTCTTCTTGATCGCTTTCTTATCGGAGGACTTTTTGCATTTCTTCTTGCAGTTTTTTCAATAAAGGTGAAGTTTCTCAATAATAGTGGCGCAACGGCGACATTTTTGCTCGGGACGACTATTTTTGGTATTGGAGGGATTGCATGGACGGTACCACTGTTGACTTTTTATCTCTTGTCATCAGTATTGTCGAAGCTCGGCAAAAAACGTAAGGCGAAATTTGACCTTGTGTTTGAAAAAGGTTCGCAGCGGGATGCTGGTCAGGTTTACGCTAACGGGGGGATAGCATGGATTTTAATGGTTATTTTTTCGCTGACCAATGACCCTGCTGTTTTTTTTGCCTACCTTGGAACGCTTGCTGCAGTGCAGGCCGATACCTGGGCTACTGAAATCGGTACCATGTGGCCAAATCCAAAGGCCTGGCTGGTGACGACCTTCAAGGAGGTGCCTGTTGGAACTTCGGGAGGTGTTTCAGTACCAGGGACTTCAGGGGCATTCCTCGGTTCTCTTTTTATATGTGCAAGTGCCCTGCTTGTCAATGTCAAATGGCTCTCTGATTTTGGAATACTCCAATCCTTTCTTCTTATTGGGTTTTCAGGGCTTCTGGCCAGTTTGGTTGACAGCTTTTTCGGAGCGACGGTTCAGGCCCAGTATTTTGATCCAATTCGTGAAAAGGTAACCGAAAGGACCCATAGTATTGGACCGGATGGTTCACTTGTTGAAAACCGGCTTCTCAAAGGAACCCCATTTGTAAATAACGACCTTGTTAATACGCTTTGTGCTCTTTCCGGTTCGGCCTTAGCGTTTATGGTGATTGAAAAAGTACATTTGTTTCATTGAACTTTAATTGTTTCTAATCGATATGGTTGATTCTAAGCTCGGGATTTTTGGCCTGCTTTCAGATGCTGGACCAGTTGTGCTGTTTGTGCTTTCTGTACTCCTCTCTTTTTCTATTATATCATGGGCAATCATTGCTTACAAATTTGGTTATGTCAGGAAATCTTTGAGTGAGTCCAGAGCGTTTCTGGACTATTTTTTTGAAATCTACAATGTTGACAAAGCTTTTTCTGCAAGCGAAAATTACAGAAAAGGTTCTCTTCCGAGGGTGTTCCGTTCGGGGTATATCGAGTATCGCTCTCTCGGAGATAAGGCTGATATACGCCAGGTCAGAGCGCGGATTGCCAGGGCTGTAAAACGTGAGGCCAACGCAGAAAGCAAGAGGCTGTCATCCCTTGTTCCGTTTCTTGCAACGGTGGGCAATACCGCTCCGTTCATCGGTCTTTTCGGAACCGTATGGGGTATAATGACCTCATTTCATAACATCGGTACAACTCAGTCAGCTTCGCTTGCAGCAGTGGCACCCGGTATTTCAGAAGCTTTGATCGCTACTGCAGCTGGTCTTGCTGCAGCTATTCCTGCGGTTATGGGCTATAACTTTTTTACGCATCAGATTGGTATAATAGAAAGGGATCTTGAAGAGTTCTCCCCTGAATTTGTTGCTGCATTTATTAACGAGCCATAGATGTCACCCAGGATATGATAACTTCAGGTAAAGGCAGGTTGATGA
Source organism: uncultured Chlorobiaceae bacterium (assembly GCA_903940125.1). GTDB lineage: Bacteria > Bacteroidota > Chlorobiia > Chlorobiales > Chlorobiaceae > Chlorobium. The sequence goes on from CAJAJL010000073.1 coordinate 6,877, forward strand.
GTGACATTAATGTTACGCCGTTTGTTGATGTCATGCTCGTGCTGCTGATTATTTTTATGGTCACGGCCCCCATGATGACACATGGCGTAAAGGTCGATACCCCGCAAACTACCCATGAGCGTATGGATGTGGATGAGAAAGCTCTTGTGATCAGCATTGATGCCTCACAACGTGTTTTTATAAATAAATACCAACTGAAAGCCTCTGAGGTTCGCGAAAAATTGCCGACAATTCTGGATGTGAAACGTACCGGTGATGTCTATCTTAAAGCCGATAAATCATTACCATACGGTCTGATAATGGATGTTATGGCTCAGATCAGGGATGCGGGTATTGAAAAGATTGGTATGGTGACTGAACCGGCACCCGTTCATAAGGCAGGCGGGAGATAAGTGGCAAGTATGGAACAAGGTCAGAAGCTCATGTATGCCGAAAAAAAGTTTTTGTTTTGGCTTGTTGCTGCCGCAACAATTCATGTCCTTGTGATGTTTTTGGTAATCTATCTCCAGATTCTCGAATCAAAGAGTGTGATTAAACCGAAAATTGTCAGTGTCAGTCTGGTCTCTTTCCTTGGTTCAGAGAGCTCTCATGAGTTTTCTGAAAAGCAGGGAGGCAAAGAAGCAAATTCAGCACCTCTACACGATACCCCGATCCCACCCATCAGCAAAAGAAGTGTTAAGGTTAAGGAAGCGCTTCCAGAAAGTGTACCGGTTCCTGCAAAAAAAATTACAAAGCCTCTTAAGGTTAAAAAAACTGTTCTGGATGCACCACCGGTTCCACAAAAGAAAGTTTCAATCGAACCATTGCCGCCAAAACCGAAGCCTAAAGTCATTGAAAATCCAGCTGATATCAGCAAAGCTCTTGAGCGGCTCAAGCAAAATGTTGCCAAAAAAACTGAGACATCATCCCAGTCATCCGCAAGCAATTTGAATAATGCTCTTGCCCAGCTTCAGCATAAAGTCAAATCTGAAGGGAGCCCGAATGCAGCAGGGGGAGGAAATGGAAAGGGAAGTGCTCCAGCAGGGCGAAGCGGACCTGGAAAAGGGTATGGTGGGGGAGGAAGCTCAGCTCCTTATAAAGCAGCAATCGCATCAATTATTATGCAAAACTGGGAGTTTTCCAAGTTACTGCTTAAAAACAGTTACGGTATGGAGGTCTATGTTCGTATTAATATTCTTGCTGACGGAACGATAAATCAGATCAAATTTGATAAAAGAGCGCCAAGCGAATACCTTAACAATTCAGTAAAAAAAGCTCTTGAAAAATCCTCTCCTCTTCCTGCTCTGCCGAAAGAAGAAGGTACCAGGGATGCATGGATTGGATTTGTATTTACCCCGGAAGGTATCGAAAAGCAATAACATACAAAAGGGGCAAAAGCTGGGAAAATAGTGTTGAAAACAATATATTTTGCTTAGAAAGAGGCTGTTTTTTTTGTTACAGGAAGGAAAATGTGTGATGCATTCAAGAAATACAATAAGAGATCTTTCTTAAAGGAAGTATATTTTATTTTTAGGTTAACTTGTGTTTTTTTGAAATAAACATTTAAAAAAGGGGGAAATATGAGGTCAGTTCAGACCATATTGAGGGGAGTTTTTGTTCCTGCAGTTTTTTTTCTTGGTGCATGTTGTGCTGAAAAACCAGTTGTCATATCAACACCACCACCACCACCACAGATTGTTCATCCAGTACTTGGTGATGTGTTTTATGATTTTGATAAATCAGAGCTTCGACAAGATGCTGTTGAACAGTTGAAAACTAATGCCAATTGGTTGCAGGAAAGCGCTGGCAGGAAGGTTGTTATCGAAGGTCATTGTGATGAAAGAGGTACCAATGAGTATAATCTTGCGCTTGGTGAGCGCCGCGCTAACAGTGCCAGGGATTATCTCGTTCATGTCGGAATTGAACCAGCACGTTTAAAGACTGTCAGCTATGGAGAGGAACGCCCATTTGCTGTTGGACACAACGAAGAAGCCTGGGCTCAGAACAGAAGGGCTCACTTTATTGCTGAATAACTTGAATTTTTTTGAGAGAAAACTACTTGCGGGGCAGACTATTAAATGTATGCCCCTTTTTATTAATGATTCAAAGGAGCTGAATTGATGAAAAAACAATTAAACGGCATACTTGTTCTTGCCTTGATGACGACTGTGGGATGTTCATCGAAAAGTGCTGTAAAATCAAGTGACATAAGCGGGAGCCATGAACCCTCTTCCTCTGGTTCATTAACAGAGAATGCATCTTTCCCCACAGGGTTTTCCGGATATGGATATGACAGGTGGCAGAGAGGACCTCTGGGGGATGTATTTTTTGATTTTGACAGTTCTTCTCTCAGTAACGAAGCGCAGGAACAACTGACGCAGGACGCAGCATGGCTTGGCACCAATTCCGCTAAAAAGGCTCTTATTGAAGGTCACTGCGACTCAAGAGGAACGTCTGAATACAATCTTGCTCTCGGAGAGCGCAGGTCGGTCAGTGCAAAGGAATATCTTGTAAAGCTTGGTGTGGCATCATCCCGTCTTGAAACAGTGAGTTTCGGTGCAGAGCGTCCTTTTGATCTCGGTCAGAATGAAGAAGCCTGGGCAAAAAATCGTCGCGCCCACTTTGTAGTCAAGTAACTATTGCCATTGCGATACAGACGATCAAAGAAGTGATATAACTGAAAAACAAACGGCTCAAGATTCATAACCCTTTATTGTCCATGAATAAACAGATTAAATCTTTTCTTTTCTTGCCGTTTATTGTTCTTTATGCCTGTGCAACAAAGCAGGATCTGATTGTTGTTGAAGATGATCTTCGAAAACTGAAAACGGAATCAGAAACTATTAAAACCCAGTCTGCGGGTTCTTATTCAGATGTTCAAAAGGTTAACGATGAGATTTCTCGCCTGCAGGGTATTATTGAAGAGAATTCTCATAAGAACAGTCAGCTTTTCGGGCGTCTTGGTATGGAAGATTCCCTGCTGGTCCACAAAATTGATGATCTGGATCAGAGACTACAAAAAATTGAACAACATCTTGGATTAGACGGCAAGGATAAATCACCTTCATCCATACCGCACTCAAATGAATCAGTGGATGGCTCTTCAGGGGTTATTGATGATGTGGCATTGCTTAAAGAAGGACTGGAGAGGCTTGGTAAACACAGTTTTGCTTCTGCAAGGGAGAGTTTTAGCGCACTTTTAAAAACCTATCCTAAATCTAATCTTGTCGATCAGGCACAGTTTCATCTTGCAGAAAGCTACTTTAATGAGAAGTGGTATGAAAAAGCCATTCTGGAATATCAGGTTGTGATTGCCAAATATACCAAAAGCAGTAAACGTCCGGCAGCTCTCTTCAAACAAGCAATATCGTTTGAAAAAATTGGCGATACGGTTAATGCAAAAGCCAGGTTAAAAACACTGGTCAATATTTATCCAACAGCACCTGAAGCAGCGTTAGCGCGCAAGAAAATGAAATAGCTTCTCTGAAGCGTGAATAAAAGCTGAAAGCCAAGGTTTTAACTTGGCTTTCAGCTTTTATCATAAAAAATTTGATGAGTGACGGGGTAAAGAGATCAGGCTTACTTGAAAAACTCATTAAGAGTATAGGTACGCCGATCAATTTCCACGCAAAGCTTCTGATGGAGTGAATCATAAAAAACGGGGATATCCCGCATGGTCCATTTTACTCCCCTCTTATCAAAGTCAATGACATAACGGTTTTCATTGTCCAGTACTTTTTTCTTCAGGTCAATACCGATATCAGGCTGTGTTGTTAAAACAAAAAGCTCGATTTCACCGGAAATAACTTTATTGATGATTTCCTTGGTCGGCGACAACTTTCTCCGTCCGGACGCAGGACCTATCTGGATATGAAGGTTGTCCTTATTATCTCTTTTTGCAGAGGTTATAAAATATTTTTCTGCTTTATGAACCGCATTGCCTGACCATGGCCCTGATGTACTGACTCTGATTTGGTTTTTGCCGGTGTCCGGTCGACTGAGCTGAGGTTGCATTGTTTGCATGGTTAAATTTTGCAAAAACATCACACTCTGGTGTTTACCTTCATTATATGATAAATTAGCAAAACAAGGTTAAATAACAAAGGGATTCATTATGAATCCCTTTGCAGGATATTACACCAGGATGAATCAGATTACTTGTTGTTGCCGTCTATTACTTCAAATTCGGCATTTTCTACCTCACCGTTACCGCCCCCTTTTGTGGACTTTTCATTCCCGCCAGTGTGAGCTTCCGGTTCAGCGTGTGATGATTCAGCACTTGGTGACTCATAAAGCTTGGAAGCAATATCACCCCATTCCTTGTTGAGTTCCTCCATGGCAGATTTAATGGACTCGATAGTTCCGTTTTTGTAAGCTTCCTTGAGTTTTTCCAGAGAGCCTTCAAGAGCAGGACGTTTATCAGCCGGTATTTTATCACCGAGATCTTTCAGCTGTTTTTCTGTACTGAAAATGAGACCGTCTGCAATGTTTCTTGTATCCACCTCTTCCTTGCGTTTCTGATCTTCAGCAGCATGATTTTTAGCATCTTCTTTCATTTTATTGATCTCGGCATCGCTGAGTTTGCTGCTGGATTCAATTCTGATACTCTGCTCCTTACCGATTGCCTTATCCTTGGCCGATACGTTCAAAATGCCGTTTGAATCGATATCGAAAGTGACCTCTATCTGTGGCAACCCTCTTGGAGAAGGAGGTATATCACCAAGATGAAAACGTCCAAGTGTTTTGTTATCAGCGGCCATTGGGCGTTCTCCCTGCAGAACGTGAACCTCAACAGAAGTCTGGTTATCACCCGCAGTAGAGAAAATCTCCTGCTTTTTTGTCGGAATCGTGGTGTTCGCATCGATAAGCTTTGTCATAACGCCACCAAGGGTTTCGATACCAAGAGAAAGGGGAGTAACATCAAGAAGCAGAACGTCAGTAACATCCCCCTTCAGAACACCGCCCTGGATAGCTGCGCCAATGGCAACCACTTCATCTGGATTGACGCTTCTGTTAGGTTCCTTGCCAAAAAAATCCTTGACCAGCGACTGAACTTTTGGAATACGTGTTGAACCTCCTACAAGCACCACTTCATCGATTTCCTTCATTTCAACCTTCGAATTCTTGATAGCACGACGACAAGGATCAAGCATTTTATCGAACAGGTCGGCACATAATGCCTCAAATTTTGCACGGGTCAGATTGATAACCAAGTGTTTCGGTCCTTCCTGTGTCGCAGTTATGAATGGAAGATTAATTTCTGTGTCAGTCCGTGATGAGAGTTCAATTTTAGCTTTTTCTGCTGCTTCTTTAAGGCGCTGCAGAGTAATTGCGTCCTTACGAAGATCGATTCCTTCCTGTTTTTTGAACTCGTCAGAAATATAATCGATAATTTTCTGGTCAAAGTCATCTCCACCCAGATGTGTGTCGCCATCAGTGGATTTAACTTCAAAAACACCATCACCAAGTTCAAGAATTGAGATATCAAACGTTCCGCCGCCAAGATCAAAGACTGCAACTTTTTCACTCTCCTGCTTTCTGTCAAGGCCGTAAGCCAGTGCAGCTGCTGTAGGTTCGTTAATGATTCGTTTCACATCTAAGCCGGCAATTCTTCCGGCATCTTTTGTTGCCTGTCTCTGGGCATCATTAAAATATGCCGGTACGGTGATAACCGCCTCCGTAACTTTTTCACCAAGAAAATCTTCAGCAGTCTGCTTCATTTTTTGCAGAACCATCGCTGAAACTTCCTGAGGCGAATAAACTTTATCATTGATTTTTACTCGGGCTTCCCCGTTTTCATTAATGATTTCATAAGGAGCAAGCTTTTTCTCATTCGGGACTTCATCATATTTGCGTCCCATGAACCGTTTAATTGAAAAAATTGTGTTTTTAGGGTTAGTAATAGCCTGCCTTTTTGCAGCCTGCCCTACCAGACGGTCACCCGTTTTGGTTAAGGCTATTATGGATGGAGTTGTACGGTTACCTTCTGAATTTTCAATAACCGTTGGCTGCGATCCCTGCATGACTGCAACACAGGAGTTCGTTGTGCCAAGATCGATGCCGATAATTTTACCCATTAGAGTATTTTCCTTGTTTTGATAGTGATAGTAAAAAATTACCGGATTCACGACCAATGGTGGTGAATCCGGATTTTTATAATGTTAGTTGATCGAAATTTCCTTTGTTTTTTTTATCATCTGAGCTTTTGGCAGGGTTACATGCAGTATTCCATTGTCAAACCCTGCATTAATATGCTCCTGATCAATCGTTTCACCTAAGCTGAATTTTCTTTGTAAGCTGCCATAGGTTCTTTCAATACGCAGGTAATCTTTTTTGTTCTCTTCAGAAGTTTGTTTTCTTTCCGCTTTAATGGTTAGTACATCATCCTCAACATTGAGAGCAATTTCTTCCTTGGCTATGCCAGGAAGTTCAGCATCAATATGAAATCCCGTTGCATCTTCAGAAATATCAACATTAAAAGCCGGCATGGATGGTGTTTTAGCACTTGAAAGGATATCATCAAACATTCTGAGAGGGTCTTTAGATAATTTTACCAGCATTGTTTTCTCCTGTTTTATACTTGTCGAGTTATTTGATTAATTGTAAGCGATTATCGACTTACTACAAATAGAACGCAACAAGCGTGCCAATGCCAGTAAACCATGTATTTGTTCACGGTATGGAGACATAAAAGACAAAGTGTCGGTAAAAATGTCACACTGCTTTTTGTTCTTATGAAAAAATGTCAGATAGTGTCAATAATGGCAGTGTATGCAGAATACATAAAAACCGCAGAGAATAGAAGAATTAAAGCAGTTGGCTTTTTTTCAGGTTTAAATGCCTGTAGGAGGCGGAGTAGGTTTTGGTGTTAGTCAGATATGATTGTTATTGACATTCTGTACCCACCTGAGTCGGTCCTGAAGGTTTTCAACGACACTTTTCGAGCTCAAATAGCAGGAATAGATAATACTGTCATCAGCAATGCGGTAATAGCATTTCAAACCCTCTTTTCTACGATTGACAACACCACTGTCATGCATCAGGGCAAGATGTTTCGAAATGTTTGCCTGAGTAGTATTTACCTTATTGACAATATCCTGAACTGTATGTTCACCCTCACAGAGAACGCGTAATATTTTAAGTCTCATAGGTTCAGAAAGCAGCTTGAACCGATTGGAAAGGGCTTCAAGCATCTCATCAGGCATATTGAGATTCCACTTTTTGACTTCCTCTTCAGTAATGGTAACAGTTTTGTTCATGACAACCTTGGTACTGCTTCGAATCGACGACATCCGTTTTGCAGTGATAATATTAGTTTTTGAGATTAAGCGGTTATTCAAAAAGAAGAGTGTCTTCATGTTCAATCGTACTGAAACTGGTAAGTTCCATGATTGAATTAATCAGTGTCTGAGGAGCTTTAAACTGGACAATTTTCTCCTTTATGATCATCTTGGTTTTTTTTGCCTCTTCAAACTCATTTTTGCACTCTTTGCATTCCGAGAGGTGCAGGAGAAAACCCTGTTCTTCCTTAAAAGAAAGCTCACAATCTACAGCGGCACTCATAAGAACACGGGCTTTTTGGCAGTTCATAGTAAAAAATGGTTGTGCTTATTGATTATTATGATTGTTATCAGTATTTATGCCATATTTTTTGGCGTACCCTTCAAGTTGTTCCCGAAGTAGTTTTCTCCCTCTGTATAACCTTGATCTAACGGTTCCGATAGGACTTTCAACCATATTTGCAATTTCTTCATAAGTAAACCCGTCAATATCACAAAGTTGGATTACTTCTCTGAACTCTTCGGGCAAGGAGTGAAGCGCCTGATAGACCTCTTCGTGCAGTAAAGAATGGAAATAATCGCTTTCTGCTTCACTGGTGTCATTCTGAATATCTTTAATAGAGTGATAAAAATCCTTAATCAGATCATAATCAACCTTCCCGGGCTCTTTTGAGTTTTTACGAAAACGGTTGATATAGTTGTTTTTCAGGATTTTAAACAGCCATGCTTTACAGTTTGTTCCCCGCTCGAAAGAATTAAAAAATCTATAAGCCTTCAGATAGGTTTCCTGAACCAAATCTTCGGCATCACTCGGATTCATGGTTAAGTGAAGCGCATAGTTATAAAGCGAATTGAGATGAACTACAGCTTCTTTTTGAAACTCAAGTTGCTTCTTACGCTCCTCATGGGACAGGGATTCTTTTTTTGTCCTGCCTTGAACATGATGTGTCGGATCGTGTTTATCCATGAGCTGAAATCTTCCTGGTTCAAGAAATATTGATTTTTTTATGTGGAGGTTACGCTCCATAAAATAATTAATTTAAATCAATATATTTTAAGGCATTTAAAAACTTAGGAATAAAATCAAGATGCTTAATTTCCATGAATGAATCTGCCGATGTCATTGTTATCGGCTCCGGTATTGGCGGGCTGACTTCCGCAGCACTGCTTCAGAACCGAGGTATTTCCACGCTCGTCTTTGAAAAGAACTGCTATCCCGGAGGAAGTTGTTCATCGTTTCAACGGGATGGATACAGTTTTGATGCTGGCGCATCAGTTTTTTACGGATTTGGTGACAACAGCAACAGTGGAACTCTTAACCTGCATACAAGAATATTCAGAAAACTGGGTATTGATGTACCGACTATACATGATCCTGTACAGATTCACTATCATTTGCCAAACGGTTTTTCACTCCCTGCTTATTATGACCGCCATGCATTTATCGATGCTCTTACCTCACGTTTTCCTCATGAGCGTGAAGGAATAGAAAAGTTTTATATGGAACTCGATGCCGTTCATGATATTCTTAGTTCACTTCCCGCCGGTTCGCTTGAAGATGTGTTTCATCTGGCCTCAGTAGGTGTTTCTTTTCCGGCAAAAACCATTGCACTTGCATTGAAGACTTTTCGATCAATGGGTAAAACGGCAAGAAGGTATATCAGTGATGAGGAATTGCTTAGATTTATTGATATAGAAGCCTATTCATGGGCAGTGCAGGACGCAGTTTCAACACCCCTCGTCAATGCCGGCATCTGTCTTGCGGATCGTCATTACGGTGGTATAAACTACCCGGTCGGTGGCTCTGGAGCAATTCCCAGAGCGTTATGCCGGGGTATAGAAAAATCAGGAGGTCAAATCCGCTTTCAATCTGAGGTTACCTCTATTCTTGTAGATAATGGAGAAGCTCATGGTGTGAGGCTTGCTGACGGCAGTGAGCATTATGCAAAAGCAGTTATAAGCAATGCCACGGTATGGGATACCTTTAACCGACTTGTAACTGATTCGCGTTACAGGGTGGATGAAAACAGATTCTTGAGAGCTCCGAGCTGGTTTCAGCTCTATCTTGGTATAGATGCCTCAGTTATTCCAAAAGAGTTTTATGTCCACCATGTTCTTGTCGATAACTGGGAAAACTATAATCAGCCTGGCGGGACCATCTATTTTTCAGCACCGACGATTCTTGACCCATCCCTTGCCCCTCCCGGCAAACATATTGTCCATGCGTTTGTTACTGCCGAAGCCGACCAATGGCAGCACTACGACAGGCAGAACGGTGCATATCGTGACGCAAAAGAAACCTTGGCTGCAAGTATTATATCCCGTACAGAAAGAATTCTGCCCGGATTGTCAAATGCCATCGAACTCAAAGTACTTGCAACGCCATTGACACATCAGCGCTATCTTAACCGTTTCAAAGGATCTTACGGACCGCTCCTGAAGCCGGGGCAGAATGTCCTTCAAAAGCCCCAGAATACGACCCGCATTAAAAACCTTTTTGCAGCCGGGGACAGTACCTTTCCTGGTCAGGGCGTTATAGCTGTCACTTATTCTGGAGTCTCATGCGCATCCTACATTGCCCGACAATTCGGCAAACCACTTGATGAGTTGATCTAAGCATCTTTTTAACAGGCGGCAAGCAGCATATCAATCTCCCTGAAAGGAAGATCGGTCAGTTCAGCAAGAATTTTTTTCGTGACGTAGCTCTTGAAAATATAGGTTCCTTGTCTCAAACTATGGTTTTTCCAGAGTATATCCGAAATAGTCTCATGTGAAGTGAGCTTCAGCAAAAAGGGGAGCAAGGTATTCGTAAGAGCAAAAGAGGCTGTTTTTGCTACAGCGGAAGGAATGTTAGGAACGCAGTAATGGGTAACCCCATACTTGACATAAATCGGATTGGTATGTGAGGTGTGCCTGCTGGTGGCAAAACAGGCACCCTGATCAATGGAGACATCAATAATCACCGAACCGGGTTTCATTGATTTTACCACCTGTTCACTAACCAGCGGTTTGGATATTTTCTGTCTCGGGCTTAAAGCGCCAATTACGACATCCGACATCTTTGCAAGTTCCGCGATATAATGATCGTTTGCTATCGCAGTGACAAGATGACGGTTGAAAAATGCTTCAAATCTTCTGAGCCGATTGATCTCTTTGTCTATGACGGTAACCTGAGCACCAAGTCCGAGCGCATCCTGTGCAGCAAAAAGCCCTACAGTCCCTGCACCGATAATGGTGACATGAGCAGGCGGAACACCTGCAATTCCTCCAAGCAGGATCCCGCTGCCACCATACCCGGTTTCAAGATATTTTGCTGCCGTCTGAATGGCCAGCGAACCCGCTATTTCACTCAGTGTTCTTACTATCGGCAGTTCACCGTCCCTTGTCTCAATAAATTCAAATCCAAGTGCGGTGATATTTTTTTCAAGAAGAGCTTTTATCAGTTGTGGAGTGATGGTTCCAAGATGCAGGGCGGAAATGAGCATCTGGCCGGGCATAAAAAGCGGAATCTCTTCAGGTTGAGGGGGAGAAACCTTCACAATGACGTTGGATTGCTCATACAACTCCTCTGGGGTCTCAACAATTGTCGCTCCCGCTTCTGCATAATCGACATCCGTAAAGTTGCAGAAATTACCGGCAGATCGTTCAATATTGACTTTGATTCCATTCTCAATCAATATTTGAACTCCTGGTGGAGAAATTGCCACACGCCTCTCATCCTGAGCACGTTCCCTCGGTATTCCAAGAACAACGTTCATGGTCTTCTCAGGCCTTATCAACCAGCGCTCAAGGGTCTTCGCACCAAGCTCAAACTCAATATTTTCAATATCAGAAGAATACCCCATAAGGAGCTCATGGTTGCTGTTCTCACCCCGTTCAACAAGAGGGAAAAAACTACTTTACAGATATCTTTACCGATTCAATAACCGGAGTTTTATTAGTCCCGCAACATGAACTATCTGTTCCCGGCAAATGCAGGAGTCCTCCCGAAACATTGCAGACTATGTTTGCTGCACCCTTAAACACTCCTTTCGTACCCTCGAAAAGTATAGATACAGGGTACTGCATGAACGGAAATGTATCCATAAAAGTTAATGAAGCAAGTAGTGATCCATAAGCCAGACCACTGCCGATTTTCCCAAGTGAATCACCTGGGCTTACATGCCCATCTTTAACCCGGTTGAACAGATTACCTGCTCCATCAGGCAGTTTGCTGACAACATTATACCCTATAGTCTGTGCATAGGTGATAAAACCCGGAACATTAAGTCCTAAAACAAGGCGCCTGAGGTATTCAGCCCTTGAAAGCACCCGCAGGGTTCCCTCTTTGACAATCACACTCCGACAGGCCAGTCGTCCACCCTCATGAAAAAGCTTGTCAGAAATAAAGGCTTTCTCCTCTATACTTGGCGGCGACAGGCACTCGTTCCCTTCCTTTACATAAACAAAACAGCTCTGGCAAATAGCGTTTCCGCCGCAGATGCAGCCTATATGGCTTTTATTATGCTGGGCAACCTTCAAAAGCAAATCACCAATATTCGCTTCACAAGGTTTATCGTTAATAGTGATGATCATGGGTTTATGCAATTAGTGGTGAATGAATTAAACCGAGTCATTAACCCTCTTTTATATTAAATATAAAAAATTTGCACCAGCTTCAATCAAACCTTGTTCTCCTGTTCTGAAGAACAAGGTTTGACCCTCCATCATTTTCAACTAAGCTGCAATATGTTCTCTCTTTTCAGCATTCTCTTTTTCAGTATTGCCGTTACAGAAGGCTGACAGTTGAAAGGGTTTGCATGCTCCAGCACGCTCAGTATCCCCTGAGCATGCTGGAACAACTGCATTGGCAAGTAACTGAAAAGCATCGCCGATTCCACTGATTATATCGGCAATGAGCTGCCACAAGTCGAATTCTCTACCGGCCTGTATTCGCATGGTATCAGGAAACTTGACCAGCGACTCCCACCCCATTTTAGCGGCATAGTCAGTCAACTGCAGTGGATTCGTTTCAAAAGCGCGTTTAACCTCCTCAACTAAGGAAACAACTCTTATTGTACCCTCTTTCTCAACAGTGGTAAGACATGCCATTCTTGTACCTACTTTGATCAAAGCGTCTGACAACAGGGCCTTCTCCTCAACACTGAGTGGCGAAAGAAGCTCACTCCCCTCGAGAACCTTGACATAACAAGTCTGACATATGCTGTTTCCACCACAGAAATAGCCGATATGTTCATGGTTGCTTCGAGCAATATCAAGTAACCTCTCTCCCTGTTTTGCTTCGTATGAGTGGTTATTTATCGAGATCTTCATGATTATGATGTTTTGATTTAATAAGACTATTTTTGTCCTCTTATTTGGAACATCATAAATGTTGCAAAAGTTGCGATGTTGTGGTCAATAATTTTGCATGCGTGAATTTCTTTTCAAGCTGAGCACAGCGAATCATCCACTTCTCTTAATTCCTACCAATTCATGAAATACCTGGACAAACCTCATTCCTCATCTCATCATACACAATTCATCACTGTTTTTTCCATCGGTCATCCCTATGTTTCACTCCCCTATAATTTTGATAAGCACTCGTTTCTTTCTCATACCATCGAACTCACCATAGAAAATCTGTTCCCATGGTCCGAAATGCAGTTTTCCTTTTGTTACTGCAATAACGACCTCCCTGCCCATGATCTGCCGCTTATGATGGGCATCGCCGTTATTCTCGCCAGTCATATTGTGGCGGTATCTGCTGATTGGTTCATGCGGTGCAAGTTCTTCAAGCCAGCGCTTGTAATCCTGCATCAACCCTGATTCATCATCGTTGATGAAGACCGATGCTGTAATATGCATGGCATTGACCAGGCAGAGGCCATCCTGTATGCTGCTTTCCCTGATCGCTTGTTCAACTTCACTGGTGATATTCACAAATTCCATTCTTGCAGGAGTCTGCATCCAGAGTTCCTTGTGGTACGATTTCATCAGACTATAAATAAATGGTTGTTCAATGTTGATCTATAGATGAAGTAAACAAAATATTTTTATTGCAAACCTTAACTTATGCCTTATTTTCAGGAACCGGTTCCGATTTTCCTGAAAACAACCAATAAAGACATGCCAGAGGTTTTTCATTATCCCATGACCTATCCCGCATGGTGGATGGATTTCTATTTTCTTGCCACCTGGTGTCTTGGCATGCTTTTTCTGAGTGTGGGATGGGCTGTTTTTTTTCGATTCGGAAAATTTACCTATGGCGTTGACTTAGGCTGCTTTTGGAAATCTACCTTATTGCTTGTGCTTACGACCATATCACTCGGTGGCCCGAATTACTATAATACCCGTTTTGTAGGGGAACATGGACAGGATGGAGATGCAATTAAAATTTCCAGCGACAAGCTACTTTATCTTGATCGAAAAGGAAATGAGAAAAAAATTAATCTGACAGATATTACCTCTATTTACCAGGAGAGCATAACCTATAACCCGCCTCCGAAAATTTTTATTGTTGCCGGAAAAGCCCCGGTCAGAGATTCACTGTTTGTAACCACGAACCTCCCTGACTACAAGCGCTTTCTTTCAGACTTGTCTAAAAGAACAGGTATTGAAGCAAAGCTGCGCTGAGTATTTTTTTCAAGGATAACCGAACATGCTTCATACCAGCGAACAAGCTCTTCAGGATGCGCTGCTTTTTGTTGTTGAAATAGGCAATACCACCGCTTCATTTGCGGTCTTCAAGGGTGATGAATGCCTTGAAGTGCAAAAAGTACCTTCGATACTGCTCTCCGGATATGAAGAAATAGCTGCTCAAATAGTCCCGATTCTTAAGAGGTATTCCACTCTTTGTGATGCTGCGCTCTGCAGCGTTGTGCCTTCAGTAGGTTCAGTTGTCAGCCGCACTCTAAGCCACCATCTTACAGGTCAGGTGCTGGAGGTTACTGCATCAATGTCCCTGCCTTTTCATCTGCAATACGAGTCGCCCGATTCCTTCGGTGCCGACCGAATTGCGCTCTGTGCCCTGAGCAGTCTGCTCTATCCCGAAGATCCGGTTATTGCACTTGATATCGGTACAGCTATAACTGTAGATGTGCTCGGTTCTGACAGGAAGTATTTAGGAGGTCTTATTATGCCCGGTCTTCACCTCATGGCTAAAGCTTTGCATGAGCATACCGCCCGGTTGCCCCTCGTAACTATTGATCGTCCTGATAAGCTTATGGGAAGTTCAACAGCCGAGTGTATCAGGAACGGGATTATCCTGAGTTGTGTTTCAGGCCTTGAAGGGCTTGTTGTGAAGATTAAAACATTGTTTCAAGAGGAGCAAAAAGGGAAGCCGATCAGGGTACTTGCCACCGGGGGCAATGCACCGCTCATTGCCGGTATGCTTGCTTTTTCAACAGTGCTTGATGAGCTTGCGGTGCTCAGAGGTACCCGCTACCTCTTTACACTCAATGCGCACCCTTCCTGCTGAAGAATCTATGTGCGTCGTCAATAGATTTCAGCACCTGTTTGTTTTCAACGTTTTCCTCAAGCAAAAAGGCCGTTCCCAACATTTTCAGCAGTACAAAACGAAGCTTTTTATCCAGTTTTTTCTTGTCAGAGAACATGTTTTCAAGCAGAAGGTTACTATCAATATCGAGAAACCTGCGTTTGAGCACTCCTTTTGGAAAACGGAATTTCTTCAGAATTGAGAGCCCCCGCTCAAGCGAGACCCGGTCAAGATAACCGAGATTGTGTGATAAAAAAAGAGCGCAGACCATACCGATGGTGACCGCTTCACCGTGGCGCAAGTGACGGTACTCAGCAAGTTTTTCAAGCCCGTGTGCGAAAGTATGCCCGAAATTAAGAGTTGCTCTCACTCCATTCTGTTCCCTGAAATCATTTGTAACAACATCATCCTTGATATTTGCGCTCTTTTTGACAGCTTCAGTCAACCATGGTTCCTGCAGTTCGGTAATATCCTTGAAATGGAGGTCAAGGAAGGAGAGAAAAGATTCGTCGGCAATAAAGCCGTACTTGACAACTTCCGACATACCGGAATAGATTTCCCGCTGTGGCAGAGTTGAAAGATATGACGGATCAATCAGCACCAGTTCCGGCATATGGAAAAACCCGATCAGATTTTTTCCAAGAGGGTGGTTAATGGCAACCTTGCCGCCAATGGAGCTGTCAGTCATGGCTAAAAGCGTTGTTGGAAGCTGAATAACCGGTATGCCCCGGTAGTAGCTAGCCGCTATAAATCCGCCAAGATCACCCACAACTCCACCTCCCACGGCAAGCAGGTTCCAGCTCCGGTCAATATCGTCTTCTATCATGCTTCCATAAAGACGGTAGGCCGCGCTGAAACTTTTCGAAGCTTCCCGTGCCGGCACAACCAGCTCTTTCAACTGAAAACCTTGATGACTCAAAGTTTTGAGAAGCTCGTCTCCATAAAGCTTTCGTGTATGTTCATCAAAAAGTACCACGGCCTTTTTTGCAAGGCCATGAGTTGTGAATAATTCACCAACTCCTGCAATAACCGGTGTTCCCACAATTATAGTGCTCACATCTTCCCGTTTAATTATTAATCCATCGTGCTGGATGATGCTTTTCGGATATATCGCTCTATTTTCCTGGTCAGTTCCTCTACCGTTGAACCGATACGGTTAATGTCAGTCTGAACAGTCAAGTCAGCGCTTTCGTACCGGGGCTCGCGTTTTGAAAGTATTGTCGAAATTTTTTCCTCAATCTCTTCGCGAGTAAGCTTTCGTCCTTTTTCACCTCTCAGGAGTGGTCGATCAGATTTGTTGTAAAGTCTTTTGGCAAGGGTTCTGGCTGGTGATTTCAGATAGACCAGAGTACCTGTTGCTTTGATAAGTTCATAAGATCGGTCATTTTGAAGTACACCTCCACCAAGTGAAATCACCAGGTTGGTTTGTTCAACAACACCTTCAAGGGCGTGAAATTCAAGTTTCCTGAAATACTCCTCACCATTTTCGGCAAAAATCAAAGTAATTGTTTTACCAGCCTGTTTTTCAATCATCTGATCAAGGTCAATAAACTCATACCCGAGCGAGTTGGCCAGCAACGGACCAATTGTCGATTTACCTGATCCGCTGAACCCGGTTAAAAAAATCAGTGAATGATGTTTCTTCACGGTTGACTGTTAAAACTTACCTGTTAGCTCTGTGCTATGACCAAATCTGCACATCTCTGTTTCCTGATCAGTGGCAAATATATAAAAAAACCAAACAAAGTATTTTTGCGATCATTGTCAAGTTGCATGCATTTTTTTATAGCGTAGCTGAGAGATCATCATAAGCATTTGTTTCATAACTCAGTATGGTCAGTTCCAGATAATGACATTCTGCCATGATTTTCCAGGACAACCATTTACAGCCCTCTTTACGGCATATAAAATACCCTGTTTATGGTATTTACAATAGCTTGAAGAAGTGAGATATTGAAGCCATATAATATTGATGTTACGCCTTTAATTATCGTATTAACACGCTGTGTGATTATGAAGAACTCTATAACTATCCTTTCAAAAACAG
Organism: uncultured Chlorobiaceae bacterium; assembly: GCA_903940125.1. Taxonomy (GTDB): domain Bacteria; phylum Bacteroidota; class Chlorobiia; order Chlorobiales; family Chlorobiaceae; genus Chlorobium. The sequence continues at coordinate 23,660 of CAJAJL010000073.1, forward strand.
CTATGGCAACTCATAAGGAAAAAACGGAATTCTGTGAAAAGTTTCTAAGCACAGGACTCTGTTGTTTATGCCGTTGACAAGGCGATAGTAGATATGGAAGTTGTTCTTCATAAATCCTAATAATTATAATCATGAAACATACCATCTTCTCTTCCTTTTTGCGCCAGCAGACTGGAAGAGCGTTATTCATTATGGCCGGTGCGGCTCTACTGTTTTTGTCGGATGCTAAAGCTCAAACTTTTCCACGTCTTTCACCGCCTGTTCCTGTTAATGTCGGCTATTTGCCGGTTACAGGTCATGCCAAATTTTTTGTAGCAAAAGACAAGGGCTTTTTTGATCAGGAAGGTATCAAGGTGGAGTTGATTCAATTTGCAAATTCGGCTGACGGCATTAGCGCTCTTCGTGCAAAGAAGCTTGATATAGGGGCTTTTGGGACAACTGCACCTCTGGTTCATATAGCGAAAGGTGCGGATCTTCGAATCATAGGCGGAATAATGGGTGAAGATGCAGCGATAATCACTACTCAGGAGAATGGGGCTGTTATCAAGAATATCAAAGATCTTAAAGGCAAAAAGATTGCTACTGTTCGTCTTGCTTCAGGTGATGCAGTGCTTCGCGGGGCTTTGCATCGTGCCGGTCTTGACTGGCGGAAAGATGTACAGATTTTTGAGTTGAAAAATCCGCCTGCTGTTCTGGAAGCTGTTAAGTCCGGACAGGTTGAGGCCGGTGTTGTATGGGGCCCTCACGATGTCAGGGCAGAGGAGTTAGGACTGAAAATCATTTCACGTTCTCATGATCTTGAGCCAGGTCATCCCTGCTGCAGGTTGACTATCAATGGTGAAGATCAGGTGAAAAATGCTAAAATATGGCCTCGTTTTATAAGGGCGATTCTACGTGCTGAAAAATTCACACAAACACCGGCCAATAGAAAAGAGACAATTGCCATTATTCAGCAATACCTGAAAATTGATCCTGCTGTAATTGAAAAGGCATATTATGGTGGTCATCTTGACCAGAGTTCTGACCCTAATGTCAAGGGTGTGGAAGTTTTCTGGAAAACCATGCAGCTGAGTGAGTTCGTTGAGTCAAAGGGCAAGATCAAACCGTTTATAGTAACATCATTCTACAAATCGGCACTGGAAAGTCTGATTGCCGAAAATCCCAAAGATCAATATTGGCTGAAATTAAAAAAGCAATTTAATGAGCGGGACTGACCGCCTCACAAACGGGGACAATAAAAAAGATCCGGGTATAGCGCTATCTATTGAACATGTATCATTTGCTTATGATACAGCTCTTGTATTGAAAGATATCAATCTTACTGTTGCTGAAGGTGAATTTGTTGCCGTGCTGGGGCCCAGCGGTTGTGGAAAAACAAGTTTGCTCCGGTTGCTTGCAGGGCTGGAAAAACCCGGCAACGGAAAGATATTGCATCAGGGAAATCCAGTCACTGGTCCAAATATTCTGCGCGGAGTCGTTTTCCAGGATTACTCCCTTTTTCCCTGGTTGAATCTTCAGGATAATCTTACGATAGCAATAAACAAGGCCCGAAAGGGCCTTGGAAGGGCAGAAAGAAATAAAATTGCTGAAGAGTATCTCGATCTTGTCGGTCTTCAAGGTATGGCTACCAGACACCCCTATGAAATTTCCGGTGGGATGAGGCAGCGTGCAGCAATAGCACGATCATTAGCTCTTGGGTCGCCGGTACTGCTCATGGATGAACCCTTTGGCGCATTGGATCCTGTCAACAGGGTCAGGCTTCAGGATCTCCTGTTGCAACTTTGCAGAAGCAGCTCTACCCGCAGAACAATTGTTTTTGTCACTCATGATGTTGAGGAAGCACTTTATCTGGGTGATCGGGTGGTTGTACTGGGCACAACTCCTGGTCGCGTGATTGCGGATATCAATGTGCCGTTTGATGGAAAACGTCAGCGCCGTGATCTTTTCCTGGCTAAAGAGTTCCGGCAACTGGAGGAAGAGATTTCGGCACTCTATCATGAAGACATAGAACGCCAGTTGGAAGCCGGTTCAGTTGCTTTTGGAGCGGGAGCATTAATATGACAGAACCACAACATCACTCAGCAACTCGCAAAAAAAGGATCAAAGGGTTTGAGGGCCTGCTTTTATTTGTTTTCCTGGGTATATGCTGGCAGTTAACCACTACCATGCTTCCACTTCGGAATGCGTCACTCTATCCTACTCCGGCTGTAACCTTCAAGGCACTTATCGATTCATTGCCGGAGCTGTTGAAGGGGACATGGTCATCGTTTCTTATTCTGGTTCCAGGATACTTTCTCGCTGTTATCCTGGGAGCTCTATGGGGTATAGTCGTGGGCTCGGTTAAATGGATACATCGGGCATTTGATCCGTTTGCCAAAGTTGCAGCACCAATCCCGCCAACAGTTTACATCCCTTATGCGATTGCATTGATGCCATCATTCAGGATATCAGCAATCATGGTAGTTTTTATTGGAGCTTTCTGGCCGGTATTTGTAAACGCGGCAGCCGGTGCTGCCTTGGTTCCGCTTCGTTATCGTGATAATGCCGGTATTCTTGGGTTTGGTAGATTCGAGTATATGCGACGTGTTGTTTTTCCTGCAGCCTTGCCAAATATTTTTTCAGGAATGGCAGTAGGTCTTGCCCTTGCTTTTATTCTGTTGACTGTTGCCGAGCTTTTCGGTGCTAATCAGGGACTTGGAAGGTTTGTGCAGTACTATGCTGATTATGCCGACTATCCACGCATGGTTGCTGGGATTCTCTATACCGGTATGGTTACATTTGCTTCAATGGCACTGCTTGATTTTGTCAAACGCCGCGTTCTTTTCTGGGTACGCTGATAATCGAAAGGAGATATATGAATTTTTACAGTGAAACTGAACTTGCTTCAATATGAGTGACAATAAAGAGCAGACGTTTTTCAAAGCGCTTTCTGATGCTGTATTGGATATGGATGAAGTATCAGTTGAAGATATCGCTCACAGGGTTGTTAAAGAAAAAATTGACGCATATCGGGCAATAGAAAACGGGCTTGTTGATGGCATGAACCGGGCCGGTCAGCTTTTTGAAGATGAAGAATATTTTATTCCGGAAATTCTTCTCTGTTCGGATGCCATGTATGCCGGTTTAAATATTCTCAACCCGCATATCAATCGGGAGCAGCAGCGAACTCGTAAAAAAGTTGTTATCGGGGTAGTGGAAGGCGATACACACGATATAGGAAAAAATCTTGTAAAAACTCTGCTGGATGCTGCAGGGTTTGAGGTCATTGATCTTGGTCGGGATGTCCCGCCCAGACAGATTGTTGATTTCGCCATTGCAGAGCATGCCGATGTTATTGCTTTATCAACATTGATGACCACTACAATGGATGGCATGGCAGCGGTTGTTCAGATTCTGCAGGAGAGTGGGCACCGCGATGCGTTTAAAGTTATCGTCGGCGGGGGACCTATATCACAATCTTTCGCTGACAGAATTGGTGCTGACGGTTATGCTTCTTCTGCACCTGCAGCGGTGAAACTGCTGCACAAGTTATTTCAGGATGCCATTTATGCTTGATTCAACAATCAATACACCCGCTCAAAAAGACGCTCTCTTTCCAATACAACGTCTTTATGCGTATGCACAATCTCTTCCTGTCGACCGTCTGCCCTGTGTGCCGATTGTGGGGAATACAGCAGCAAGGGTGCTGGGCGTGACCGTCAGTTCACTTCGCAACAATGGTAAAATTCTGGCTGATGCACAAATCGCATCCTACAGGCGTTTTGGTTACGATAATATTCGTGTCTTTACTGATTTATACACTATTGCTGAGGGTATGGGTGCTCAAATCAGAGTCCCGGAGGATGAGACGGCTTTTCTTGCTGAACCTGCTATTGAGAGCGTTTCCGGGATTTCAGGGCTGAGGCCAGTCGATCCCTATAAAGATGGTGTTTTACCTGAGCATATCGAGGCGGTTAAACGGGTTGTTCAGGAGGTTGGCAATGAGGTTCCGGTTACCGCAGCATTGACAGGCCCCTTTACCAACGCTTCATTTCTTATTGGTGCCGTCAATCTGTCCCGGCTTGTTTTGAAGGATCCTGCCTCTGTTCACAAACTCTGCAAGCTTTCCCTGGAGTCAGCACTTGTTTATGCCGAAGCAATATTTGACGCAGGTGGAACGCCGAGTCTGACCGATGCCATGTCATCTTCCTCCGTGATCAGTCCTAAACAGTTCGAAGAGTTCAGTTATCCCTATCTGAAGACGCTTGTCGACTATATCCATTCAAAAAGCCGTCCGGCAACGCTTCATATCTGCGGCAAAACCAGTCCGATCTGGGATAAAATGGCCGATACCGGTGCTGACTGCATTTCGATTGACAATGACGCAAACCTGCTTGATGCCAAAAATAAAATTGGTCATCGAGTCAGGCTTATGGGAAATGTTCATCCATCGGCCATTATGCTGCAGGGTACAAATCAGGATATTCGACGAGAGGTTTATAAGTGCATTCTCGCTTCTTATGACAATCCAAAAGGTTTTGTTGTCGCCTCCGGATGTAGTTTGCCAACGGAAACTCCCTTTGAAAATATTGATGCCATGCTTGATGCTGTCCGCGAAATAGGCTATCCCGTCAGAGTTGGATTGCTCGAAGAAATAGTGACTAACTTATTCCTAAACTGAGCTATTCGAAAAACGGTACCTCTTTCAAGGACAGAAATACAAAAAAGAAAGGCAACAAAGCAAAATTATAGCTTTACAGCTTTCATAATCTGGATTTTATACTCAAAAAAGATTACTCCAGAA
>CAJAJL010000074.1 GCA_903940125.1 uncultured Chlorobiaceae bacterium
CTGTTGTGCTGCTATTTGTGATTGTCCAGCCGTACCAGCCGCTTCCTGCTGAAGCAAGATTCACCGTATGCCCGTTAGCTTCAATCGATGCAGTGCCATAGTTGATCGTTGCGCTCGTTGCCGAAAAGTTACCATACACGGTAGCTGATACTGCAGCACCGGGAGAAACACTCAGGATATCAGCTCCATTACCAAGATCAGTTATGGTATTGAGACCTGATAAGATAATGAACGTATCAGCACCAGCGCCACCAGTAAGGGTGTCGTTCCCTGTGCCAATAAGCATGTCATTTCCAGGACCACCAGTAATAGTTGACATTTTTAACTCCTAAGCGCAAAAGGTTAAACAAAAAAATGAAACAACTGTTAAAATAAATTTGTGCTAACCACTTCGTGATCACAAGCCCTTAGGTGTACCCTTACAATCAGACAGTAAAGAGATAAATTTAAGTGGGCAAACCTATCAATAAAATACGCATAAAAAGTGTTAATTTTGAACTTATAAATGGACACACTAAGCACCGAAGAGCCTCCTGTTATAACATATGTCAATGTATTCGAATAGACTGGAGGTTTTTTTACGCTTCAACGGAGAGTTCGTCAAATATTTTCAGCATTACAATTGCGTTATAAGAAAATATTCTATAATGTGTTAACAACTTTTTTTACCCAAGCACTAAATCAGTGTTTTAATAGCCTTTTTTTCCGGTTCACCTGCTATTGACCATTTGATGGAGTCTTCATGCAGCGAAGCGTAAAACGCATGAAATTGTGCATAAGAAATCAAAGCGGTAATAGCCACAGAGCCGATAAGCTTTTCAAAAATTGTGAATAACCACATTTGTACCTGATTGCCCGGGTCTCTGAATGGCCATGGATAGGTCACTATCAGAAGAACAACAAAAACTGATAAACCAATAACCCCAATACTGTACTCGACCTTCTTCTGTTTCCGGGCGTAGGCAAGACGGTCTTTTTTAGAGGCAAGTATTTTTCCTTCGATGATCGGATCTTTACGATTTCGTTCAACGAGCTGCACGGGTCGATCATAAAACTTGATCGTTTGTTGCATTTGTGTGGCGTGCTTAATGCACTTATGAACAAAAACCTGGCAGTCGAGTTGCAGGAGAGAGAGGTTAGGGTGAAGAAGTCTGAGAACCCAGGTGTTATGTTCGAACGATAAGGTTCCGTGAGTTTCAGTCACCGCACTTAAAAGGACAAATTTTTTACTCTCCACAAAAAGAGGGATGTCACTTTCCTTAACAGACTCTTTCATCTCCGTAATAATTTTTTCAGCATCAGTTGATTCCTGGTCAAATACAGGCCACCACTGATTTCCTTTAAGAATTATGATGAGAGACTCATCTTCAAAATTACTGGTAAACATGATTTTTGCGTGCATTTGTCCGCGCCTCCAGCCGTATTCTCTCAGTTTATACCAATAATGACACTGGATGCCTTAAAAATTGCAGAGACCTGATCTCCTTCTTTAAGGGCAAGTTTTTCTGAACTGCCATGGGTGATGGTGGCAGAAATGACATTATTGCCATCTACCTCCACATCAACTTCGCTGCTTACCGGGCCTTCAATTATTTTACTGATTTTGCCGGACATAATGTTTCTGGCGCTTATTTTGGAGCCTTCAATGTCGCTGCCGATAATTATTGAGCTGGATTTGATGATGGCATAAGCATTAAGACCCTCTTTCAAGCTAAGGTTGTCTACAGCTGCATTAGTGATAATTGAAGTGATTCTGGTATTACCGCTGATAAGGAGAGAAACCTCTGCGTTAACTGCTCCTCTTGTGATTTTTTCAATAGTCCCTGAAAAAACGTTACGTGCACTGATTTTCATTGATATTCTCCTTAAAAATTGATAAAGATCAGAGTCACCGAGACGTTCCTCAAGATTATCGAGAAACCTTCTATGCTCTTCCTGAACGACTCGAAACTGTTCGATTACCTTTTTTCCCTCTTTTGTCAGAACGGTGCCGCCTCCATTTTTTCCTCCGGCAATTCGGTCAACAAGAGGTTTTTCTGAGAGGTTATTAACCATATTGACAAGGTGCCATGCTGTTTTATAGCTGATACCAACCGCTTTGGCTGCACTGTTGATCGAACCGAGTTCATGTATTTTTTCAAGCAGGGCTATCCTGTCACCTCCAAGAAACTTGCTCTGTGCTTTCTGAAACCAGATGGAGGCCTCAAGCCCGAACTCTTCTTTTCTGCATTTCATTTTCTGATTATCAAGAATTAAATATGAACATGCTTCTTCTGTATCTTTGTCTTTATGTCATATCCGGTTCACTTCAAATATAGGGCTTCTCGGACTTCCATCAAGTATGCTTTTCGAATTTATGATTTTCACCTAAACTGAGCTATTCGAAAAACGGTACCTCTTTCAAGGACAGAAATACAAAAAAGAAAGGCAACAAAGCAAAATTATAGCTTTACAGCTTTCATAATCTGGATTTTATACTCAAAAAAGATTACTCCAGAACAAATCC
>CAJAJL010000075.1 GCA_903940125.1 uncultured Chlorobiaceae bacterium
AACCTAAGTTGAGCGATAAGTAATAATCCAGACAGTTCAGAGCGCCATAAAATTCAATAATACGATAGCGATAGCTGAAACGATCAGAAATCATTATCTGGACATTGAGCAAGGCCTGTTTTCCCCGTGAATTGACTGGCAAACATACGTTCCACAATACATTAACACGGTTTCTGCTCTTGCCGAGCGTACCTCTCCCATGATACATGAGGCTCTCTCCCGTCAAGACAGGGTTGTTTAACCGCTCATTACCGGCGCACTCTGACAGGCTGCAAACAAACGATCCAACTGTAATCGTTCAAAGGTAGCTCGTGGTACTTTCATAATCAGTTTCCCCGCATGGCGGACAATCTTGCCAGCAGTATCTATAAGCTGACGACGGAAGGTATCAGCATACACGCTTACCGAAATGACTGGAGCACTGACATCTTCCTTGAACGCTTCAAATAGGTTATGGCTCACACACATCAGATAATACCAGGCTGTGTTAGCGGCGAAACGCTTGAAAGGTAACTGCTCATGCCCAAAGTTTTTCAGGGCTCTGTTGGCCAGTTCATCAGCGCCCCTTTGATGATACTCGGCAAGAATAGTATGCGCTGTCAAGAGATCGCCTTGGCCAGCCTTACGGATCAGTTCGTCAATTTGGCCACCCATTCCGAGATTCGTGATGATGACGCTGTCCTTGTCCAGACCCGGCAAAGCTAATTGCCTGCCTTTCTGGATCAAGCGGCTATAAATGGTTCTGCGGGCTTTATGCCAGCCTCCCTGTCTGGTTTTGAATTCAGTATACTCCCAGATTTCCTTGTTGTCCTTGGAGGTAAAAGAAAGCCAGTCGGTGGCTAAAGCTGCGGCATTCCTGACATTGTTATAGCGCTTGCCACCACAGTAGTAGCCGACGTTGAGGTACTCCATAATTTCAAACAGCTCATGATCAAAAAAGCCAGCATCCATGCGTACGATAATCGGTACATCAGCACGGTACTCTTTTCTGATTTTCTCAACGACATAAAGTAGCATACTATCGGCGGTATCACCATGATTGCAGTGCTTCTTGCCTCCCCGGAATACTGCGTCAACAAAGTATCGGCCCCAGTTTAGCTGCAGGGGATGAAATCCTTTGACTTGCTTGTAGGTCGGTTGTACACCATGCCGTTTCAGAGCATCATCATTGTCGAGTACCATGGTATCCATGCCGAGTACAATGACCTCCGGCTTCGTGATCTTGAGTCTCCAGATGAAGAGGTGCTGAAGCAGTCGCCGAAACAGGAATCCACGCACATACGAAAACTTGCTGAACAATCGTTTGATCGTATGAGACGAAGCCAAATTGCTGCTGCCAATTACTCCAGCATAACTCTCATCTACCTTCAGATGATCAAACCAAGTGATGTGGCGACTGGTGCCATCCATGAAAAAGCAGAACAACTGAACAAACAACTCAGTGATGGCAAGACCTTTGCTGTTTTTGCGCATTGAGCCAAACCAACGATCAATCAGAGGCAAAATCTGGATGCTGCGAACATATGCCTCAAACAGGGCCAATCCGGCTCTTCCAGTCAAGCGTTCATCAGTTGGCTGAATTGCACTTATTTTCTGTTCCTTTTTATCCCGAAACCGTGTATCTTTTGCCATGAAGCTCTCTACCTATTTGGTTGTGTTCTATTGGGTGGTAATTTCGACGTTACCCATTTTAATATAACACTTTATCCTATAAGTTGAGGGCTTTTTTTATTACTTATCGATCAGGTTAGGTCAGAGATAGTCCTTTTGAAAGGATGTTGGCAGAAGGATCTGGACAATTGGAGTTGGCATTCTTTGATTTAGAATTACTAGAATTCTACAGAAATGATCCTCGCTATTACTATGAGTGTAACGACATTGGTGGTCGGATATGCATAGAAGACGATCATTATTTGTCAGAAAGCGTAGACGAAAAAGACAAAGTGCTAATAAAAGCCTTTGGATTGGCGTATGACGAAGAGTTCAACCGTTATTTAACAGCTTTTATCGGGGATGTTGCTGATTTAAGCCCAGAACATCAAAATATCTGGCGAGCTAAACAGGTATTTAAAGACCTTAAAGTGCATCCCGATTTTTACGGCTCTCAAATTTTAGGTCGTTGGCCAACGCATATTTCAATATTTGATGCTGTGCTGTATGAGCAAAAGATCATAAATGAAATGGTTCGCAAAATGGGTAAGCCCAATTTGTTTAATCAGGAATTTGGTGGATATCTGGAAAATAAACCAAAGGAGTTTGCCTTCATGCTACGACCTACAGCTCGTGAGTATGAATTATTTATACTCCTTTTGGATAAAATCATGTCCGACAATATTAATAAAAATTTCTTTAACCTGAATAATTCATGATAGCCACAAAAA
>CAJAJL010000076.1 GCA_903940125.1 uncultured Chlorobiaceae bacterium
CTAGTGTATCGTTTGGTTAGTTAATTGTTTTAATGCATAATAATGTTATATTGCATGTAACTCATTGTTAGTAATGCAATTATGGCACGAAAGAATAAAGTCTATCAGTTAAAGCCTGAGGATCGTCAGGCACTGGAATCATTGTTGAGATCCCACAAAACATCCCAAAATATTGTTTTGCGTGCCAGAATTCTGAGCCTGTGTGATGCCGGTCAACCGGCAAATACTGTCGCCTCCGAACTTGGCACTTCGACCAACACCGTCTATAAATGGCTGACCCGGTATCAAGCATCCGGGCTGGAAGGAATTCATGATTTGCCTCGCTCTGGACAGCCCAGGAAGCTATCGCAGAAAAAAGTTAATGAGGTACTCAAACTGACCCAAGAAAAAATACCGGCTGAAGCGACGCATTGGAGCCTTCGGATTATGGCAAAGCATGCCGGAATAACGGTATGGCAGGTGCAGGAAATCTGGAAGGCTGCAAAACTAAAACCGCACCGGCTGAAAACGTTCAAGTTCAGTAATGATCCTCTGTTTGCCGAGAAAGTTGTTGATGTGGTTGGTTTATACATGAATCCTCCCGACAATGCCATGATTTTGAGTATTGATGAAAAGACTCAGATTCAAGCCCTTGATCGGACACAACCCATGTTGCAACTCAAACCGGGACAAATTGAACGCAGAACTCACGACTATAAACGCAATGGCACCAGAAGCCTCTATGCGGCTTTTGATATTCTGACAGGCAATGTTATTGGGCGAGTTACCAACAGGCATCGGGCAAAAGAATTTCTTGATTTTCTGCGCCAGGTTGAACGCTCAACGCCAAAAGAACTGGACTTACACCTTATTGTCGATAACAGCAGTACCCATAAAACGAAAGAAGTAAAAGAGTGGCTTGAAAAACATCCGCGTATTCAAGTTCATTTTACCCCAACCAGCGCTTCATGGCTGAATGCTGTAGAAGGTTGGTTTTCTCAGTTGGAGCGACGTGCGCTTTACCGAGGTGTTTTCAGCAATGTCAAAGAGTTGCGAGATGAAATTCACCGGTTTATAAAAGTCCATAATGCCAAACACGCAAAACCTTTCAGATGGACGAAAAGTGCGAATGCAATTCTGGCATCGGTTCAACGGGCTAAAGATAGCCTTTCTAATAACACAAAGGATTAACCATTCGGGACACTAGGTTGAATCGCCAGCAAGGCTGGAGAGTCTCAACAAATAACGCGTTGTCACTTTTTCAGTTGTTGTTGTTTACTGATGGAGAGATTCGACGCAACCCTCCCGTAGCTCCAGATCCAAATGACCCCTATGGTGCAATTTTCACATTGAAATGTAAACAGGCTTACGAAGAGCCACATATTGAGCCTCGATCTTTGTATCCAAAGGAATTGGAGGCGATCCAAGAAATTATTAGCCTGCTAAAATCAGGAGGGGATCGCCAAATTATCCTTGCGACTGCATCTGGATGGGATACAAAGCATCCCGTGAGTGCATTTCGTGGACCGCACGTTGGTAGCCATCCTAATATGCTTTTTAAGCGTGCAATTTTTATGACAGGCAATCCGGTTGTTATTTTTCTGCCGAGACATAAGGTGGATCCAAATTTTCGAGAAGCAGGATTTAAATGTCGATCAGATCACCAAGAGATAGAGCCTAATATAAGTTATTGCTATCCGGTTTTTGGGGAGGAAATGCAGCTATTTGATGCTTTGCTAAATACTCCGCTCGCCCTTTGTATCGGTTATGAATTAGAAAAAAACGAGCATGAGGTTGGTATTCGTATAGTTGGTGAAAAACTAAAAAATCTGCTTCGTCCTGAACTTGAAAATGCAGGGTTAGATTTTGAATATGCTGCTAAAGAGTTTATTCTGGAAGCTGGGGTACAGGCAGGAGCAATCATAATCGCTAACGAGAAGTTTTGTAAACTTTTTCCGCGTTAATGATGATTTGTGCCTGAATTGAGCGACTTGTAAACAATAATCATGTATAACTATCTTGTAAATAGCGGTTTATGAAATAGCTTCAGTATTTCTTCAATGCACTATTGCAAAGAATGGATATGTATGATTATTTTTTTTATAACTCTAAGTTAGAGTAGTGCGTAGTCTTATTATTTTTTTATACAATTGCACACCTCGCCTTAGGACAATCATATTGTTTTTTTATGATAGCGAAATGTTTTATCGCAAGGGGGTTTTGTTTTGTCAGAATAAATTATAGTTATAAATGTGTATCTCTGATTGAGTAATAAAATAAGGAGTATTAAATGTTACCCCACTTTGATGTTTTCATATCACATGCAACAGAAGATAAGGCAAAGTTTGCTGAACCCCTCGCGATGGAACTCAAACGTAGAGGACTTAATGTGTGGTATGATGGTTTTTCGCTTATTCCAGGAAAAAGCCTTCGCGGATCGATTGAAAAAGGTATTTCAGAGTCCAAGTGTGCGGTTTTGGTGCTTAGTCGGCACTTTTTTGAAAAATCTTGGACGCAGCAAGAGTTAGAAGGAATGTTTTCGCTTGGTGTACCTCTTATACCAGTATTGCATGAAATAGATATTGTATATGTTCAAGAACGATCACCAATACTTGGAGCTCTCGTCGCTATTCAAGGTTCACTCGGACTTAAGAATGTTGCTGATCGGATTGAACTAGCGATTCCTTCAAAAGATCCAGCACGCACAGAGTCTGTTGATGTTATAATGTGTGTTGGGGGGGCTGTAGGTGAGAATGTCTTAAAATGTCCAACTCTTACACTTGGTCAAAAAAATTATAGTTCAAGGCATGAACTGTTTGGTGGAAGCGCACTGAACTATACATCCCGTCTTCTTGCGATGGGCTCCCTGTTATTCCTGTGTTTTCAGTGGGAAAAGATAGAATAGGCGAACGCATTCAAGCCCATATTCTAAAATTACTTGAAAAATTTCCGGAAAAAGGGCTTGCTCAACGAATTGCAGAGTTTGTTCGCGATGAGCTATTTTTTTGTCCAAATATTAAGACTATAGAATCAACGATAGTTGTTTTACCCAACGGGCAGCGAACAATTATTAGTGAAGAACCTGTAAATTTTGGTGAATTTGAAGAATATTTACAGCGTCGAATTAATCAGTTGAATCGAGATTTTTCAGATTTTCGTATTGGTGCTGTGATGATTGGTCATATATATTCCGATAACGCTCATTACAATGCAGAGCGCGCAGGCGCTACAACCCGCTATCTTCTTGAGAAGTTTGATGGTCGATTTATCTTTACTAATTTTGGTCAGAGTCAGATTGGACTTGGGTGGGAAACCAAGCGTGAAATGATGAAGCAGATATCTGTTTTTCAACTATCGATGACTGAAATCAAGGCGTTTTTTTCTGAGGTCAGTAATGATCACTTACCATTGGAAAAAATAATCAAAAGTTTTAAAGAACAATTCAATAAAACAAGCGCGGTTATTA
>CAJAJL010000077.1 GCA_903940125.1 uncultured Chlorobiaceae bacterium
GATGATGTCAACTTGTCCGTTTCTGGTCTGAAGATAGAGGTTCACCTCCGCTTTGTCGGTAATGAAGTATTATGCCCTAAATGTGGAGACAGCGCTAAAGTCTATGATAGGGCTCCTGAACAACGTTGGCGGCATCTTGATACCATGCAGTTTGAAACAATCATTATAGCACGTATTCCAAGATCTCAGTGTGAAGCGTGTGGTGTCAAGACTATAGCCGTTCCTTGGGCATCCCCCCATTCCCGTTTTACACTCCTGTTTGAAGGCTTTACCGTTTCTCTGCTCCAGCACTGTTTCAGTGTTCAAGCAGTCTCAAATATCCTCAAACTTGACTGGCATGCAGTGGATGAGATCATGAAACGTGCTGTAGCGCGAGGGCTTCGGCGTCGGGCACCCAATAACATTCTCCATGTCGGTATGGACGAAAAAAGCTTCCGGTCTGGCCATAAGTACATTACGATCCTCAATGATCTGGACAGTAGCCGAGTGCTTGATATCATTGAGGATCGTACCCTGAAAGGGACGAAAAAGCTGCTGGAGACCCTTTCAAAAAAACAAAGAGCGGCTGTTGTGTCAGTATCGCTCGATATGTGGCAACCCTTTGCAACAGCAGTCAATAAACTCCTTCCAAAGGCTGATATTGTTCACGACAGGTTTCATATCAGCAAATATCTTAATGACGCAGTCAACAAGGTGCGAAACCAGGAGTCACATGAGCTGCAGAAAAATGGTGATAAAAGTTTAGTCGGTTCGAAATACTCTTGGCTTCGAAATCCTGAAAACATGACCATAAGCCAAAGAGCCCGGTTTGACGAGTTGATGGCATGCGAATTAAAGACCGGTGTGGCTTGGGGCTTGAAGAATGTATTTCGCGATTTCTGGAACTGCTCTTCAGAGCTGAAGGGCGAGTTATTTATCACGTACTGGTTTGAGATAGTAGAGAAGTCAGGACTGAAGCCTCTTATAAAAGTGAAAGAGCTTATGGAACGTCATAAGGACAATATCCTTAATTACTTCAAACACAAAGTAAGCAATGCTGTGTCGGAAGGTTTGAACAGTAAAATTCAGTTGCTAAAGGCGACTGCTCGAGGGTTTCGTGGCTTCGAAAGTTACCGGACAAGAATCCTCTTTTACTGTGGGAAACTGGATATGCAAATCTAAATGGTGCTGTAATATGAAATTTGATTCCCATTAAATTCTGCGAAGAGCCTTCAGGAGCATAATTCGGAATTACAGGAGCTTTTTTCAAAGAGTTTTCTGCAGAGCATAATTTCGGAATAAACGTACCCCAACTAATGTCTTTTTTCATAAGACCAATGATGTCTGCTATTCGTTCTCCATCTTTTGGGATAATCTTGTATTCAACTTTAATCTCATTCATATGTAGTATCATTTTTTAGGTTTGCACACAACTCCTTTATCTATGCACCATATCTCACCAAAAGGTGTATATAGCCAACTATTCTGGCATGCTTTATACACCTTTGAGGTGCATAATATTTTTTTACAAATTATCAAAGGGGCTGGAAATTTTTAGTAAACTCTGTTCGCATACGTGGGTATAGATTTCTGTCGTCTTACTGCTCTTATGCCCTAAGAACTTTTGTATGTATCGAAGATCAGTTCCCGCTTCCAGTAAATGTGTTGCATAAGAGTGCCGCAACCAATGAAGCGTTACTGGTTTTTTGATTTTTGCATGATCGAGGGCATGTTTTAACACTTTTTGCAAGCTGGTTTCGCTGTACTGTGTACCAGGTTCCTGACCCTCAAACAGCCAAATCCTGGGGCGATATATTTTATAATATTCCCGCAACATTACAATCACTTTGTCCGATATGGGATTGACTCTGTCTTTTTTTTCTTTTGCATTGACTATTATCAATAACGGTGGGGTGATCCATGACACTTTGCTTTTCGCCCAGCAAACTTTTTGCCTTTAACGACTCTTGCCCTGCCACCTTGTCCGCATTTGCGCTTCCTGAAACGACTGCTGATGCGGCAGTTTGAGTTTTTGCTGCTTGCGTTGCAGAAACGCTGCTGGCAGCGATTGTGTGAAGGGAGAGTGTGAGAATGAAAATAGAAATAATGCAGGTCATCGGAGAGCAGCTTGTGGGTTTTGCCGATCTTGACATTTGCTGCAGCCAGGTAAGAGCCATGAGAGAGTGTTGAATGGGTTAACCGGAGTGACGATGAAGCGACTGCAATATAGTGTATTCTTTGGGGAATGGGAAAGTAATGGCGGCATCAAAAGCACAAACAAACGGGGAGGGATGCCAGTAGGGAAGAAAACGGGGAGGGATGTACTTTGTTAAAACTGACCAGTTCTCAGATGCCAATTCTTTGGATCACGATTGAGATGCATGATGGCACCGACACGAACAGCATCACTGTCTACTCTGTATAGCACGCCATAAGGAAAGCGATTGAGCAAACATCGACGAGTTTGCCTCGAAAACAATGGCCATGATTCAGGGAAAACCTTGACCCGATCAAAAGCACGTTTGACTTCGGCAGCAAATTCATAACCGAGTCCGGGGCATTGTTCATTGTAATAATCCACCGCCTCAGCAAATTCCTCTTCCGCAAAGGAGAGGATAAGAATATTCATCTCTGATTGATCCTTGCAAAAACATCTTCTGCTGTTGATGCCTTGATTTCACCACGGTCAAAAGCTTCAAATCGAGATTCGACCTCTTCTGCCCATGCAGCATCGACGGCATTGCGTGCGGCACAATCAAAACTCTGAAAAAGTTTTTCGATCAGTTCCGCCCTCTCTACAGGAAGCAAATCGAGTGCATCTTTGAAAATACGTTCTGCGACTGCCGTCATATTTATCCCTAAATTATCTTTGTAATTGTAAAACAATCCTTTGGGCAGCAGGTGACTGCATTTGCAATGTAGCCGAGCAGCCTCTTGACAAGTTATGAAGAACTAAGGTTTTTTTATCAAGAAAAAAAATGCCCGTCATGTTCGAAACGGCTATCCGGCTCGTCCTACCAATGCCGGGCATCCTGTGTGGCTCTTTTTGCCCTATACCTTACAGGAGCGGGGTCATCAATCTGTTCAGAGGCAGTCATCCGACTTTGCTTTTGAGCTGCGGGACGAAGACCAAGCGGAAGCCAATGTTGTTGTTCCGGTTGTCTGGCGGGTTGTTGTTACGATACGCCGACCGACAGTTCCCGGCAGGGTTGTTCCAGCTCCCGCCACGAAGTACACGGTCCGAACCCACGATTAATGCCCTTGTTCTGCACTGGCCACCATTGTACTGTACACATTTTTTCTGAATTCTTTTGCATTGGCGTACTGTGTAAATGCCACCAATGGCATGGTGTGATTTGCAAACTGTTTTTGTGACCAACTGCCCGTTTGCAGGCAGTGGTCATAAAGCCGGGATTTCTGGATAAAGCGCTTTTTGCTTCGCCGGGCAAGGCGTACTCGGTCTGGAAAGAGCTGTCACCGATGGGTATGGTAAAAAGTTTTATCTGCATGAACGTAGCGCGTTAAGCTGGTTTGATAACCCTGGAAGAGATCGTTATTATTTCAAAAAAATACGGTGGACCACCTTCGGTGGTCATTTCTGTTGTCGGTTGTTACGGGAAATCATGGCGCACGGCAGATCGTCCCTCACTGCCGTTCACCATGATTTTGTAACTGCCCTCTCGCTCAAAAGCAAAGCCGGAATGAGCTGCCAACTGACTGCGGGACGAAGACCAGGCGGAAGCCAATGGAGTAGGTGCGAGAAGCCGACCGACAGCGCTCAGCACTGAAGTGCCAGCTACCACCACGAAGCACACGGGACGAACGACTATCGTCATACCAGCTATCCGTCCATTCCCATACGTTTCCAGCCATGTCGTACAACCCCTCCGGTGTTGCTCCATCGGGATAGCTGCCGATAGGTGTTGTTGCTCCAACAGCATGATTGTAATTGGCCAATCGAACAGAGATATCTCCTTCTTCTTCGGGCCAGGGATTCGGTGGAGAAGTGCTTTGACGACTTGAAGAACGGTTTGGACATAAAGCGACTGGGGATGCACACTTCATCGCCTTGATCCGAACCCGGCATAGGATACTACCGGACAACCTTATCAGGTGATGCAGCAACAAACTGTGACCAGCTGCTTTTCCCGCATCGGGCTTTTTGGACTGGAAGATAAGCATTTCGGCTCTCTCCTCTGAGCAGATCACAAAGAGCTATTCCAAGAGCATCAGTTACATCAAAAGGTTTAGGCGCCACAGTGAGACCAAGCATTCTTGTAACCATAAACGCTACCTGCTCTTTGCTTGCGGCACCTCTTCCTGTTATCGCCGATTTCACTTCACGTGGTGCATACTCATGCAGGGTAAGATGCTGGTTCATCGCCAGAGCAATCACTGCACCACGCACCTGACCAAGCTTAAGGGCTGACTGAACATTTCTGCTTAAAAATGCTGTTTCCAAAGCTATACGTTCAGGCTGAAAGTCTGTGATAACCTTTGCAAGCTCCCGATATATCTCACCTATCCTCTCTGCATGACTACGACGAGGATGAAGACGGATGACACCGCATACAAGCACAGACAAAACTCCTGAACTCTCTTGAATCACACCGTAACCGGTATTCAGACTTCCGGGATCAATCCCGAGAACAACCATCCTCTATTCGTTTAAGCTGCTCATTGCACTCTCACTGATCTCCATGTTGCTATAGACCGAAAGCACATCGTCATTATTTTCAAGGGCATCAATCAGCTTGATTACTTTCCGTGCATCCTCCGCCTCAAGTTCTATATAATTTTCCGGAATAAGATCAGTCTTTGCATTTTCATAAACAATACCCGCATCGTCAAGCGCTTTTTTTACGTTTTCAAGGTCCTTGACATCAGTTACAACGGTAAAATAGTTCTCATCATCAGTACTGAGGTCTTCAAGACCCGCGTCCAACAGTATTTCCATCAGCTGATCCTCGCCAGCTGAAGATTTTGGAACATCAAGAGTTCCCTTTCGGTGGAACATCCAGCTCACGCTGCCGCTTTCACCGAGCGCACCATTGTTACGGCTCATAATGTGACGAATATCAGCCACGGTCCGGTTGCGGTTGTCCGTTGCAGTCTCAATAATCAGAGCTATACCGGCTGCGCCATACCCTTCATAGGTGATCTCGTCGTAGGTGACTCCCTCGAGCTCCCCCGTCCCTTTTTTGATGGCTCGTGAAATATTGTCCATCGGCATGGAATTATCCCTTGCTGTATCGACAGCAAGCCTGAGACGGGGATTCCCTGATGGATCACCTCCTCCCATTTTTGCCGCTATAGTAATCTCCTTGACCAGTTTGGTAAACAAACTTCCTCTTTTCTGATCAGTTACCGCCTTTTTCCTTTTAATGGTTGCCCATTTGCTATGTCCTGACATAATAAAAAACTGCTGATTTATTATTCCCGATACACCCCGCCTATGATAATAGATTTATTTTCTTTAAATAAAATCAAATCCAACGGCATTCGTGCAAGTTAATAACAAGAAAAAACAATGACAAACTTGATGACCGCCTATCAGGGAGAACCCGGAGCCTACAGTGAGATAGCAGCACTCAGAATCGGAGAGCCAGAACCATTTGAATCGTTTGAAGAAGTTTTTGCTGCCGTTGAAACACATAAGGTAGACTATGCTGTTATACCTATAGAAAATTCACTCGGTGGAAGCATTCATCAAAACTATGACCTTTTGCTCCAGCATCCTGTCACTATCGTTGCGGAAACCTTTGTTAAAGTTGAACACTGCCTGCTCGGTATCCACAATGCCACAATTGAAAAGGCCCGGAAAGCGCTTTCTCACCCTCAGGCACTTGCGCAATGCCGTAATTTTTTTGCAACACACAAGAATATTAAGCCCGAGGTCGCCTATGACACTGCCGGCAGCGCTAAAATAATCGCCGCCCAAAAAGATCCGTCACAACTGGCCATAGCCTCAAAAAGAGCTGGCGATCTTTACGGACTGGAAATCCTGCAGGAAAACCTGGCCGATGAGGAGTGGAACATTACACGATTTTTCTGTATTTCACATTCAGCAATAAGCGATCCGTTACGTTTCAAGACAAAACCGGATACTTCACAGCACAAGACATCCATTGCGTTCACACTTCCAAATGAGCAGGGTTCGCTCTTTAAGGCGCTTGCAACATTTGCCATGCGAAATATTGACCTGGCAAAAATAGAATCGAGACCATTCAGAAAAAAAGCGTTTGAGTATCTGTTTTATGTCGATTTCATCGGACATCAGCATGACCCGAATATTCATAACGCACTCAACCACCTCAAGGAATTTGCAACAATGGTCAAGGTGCTTGGCAGTTACGGGGTAGTCGCAGAATGAGCAATAATCAACTCGCACTCTTTCTGACTGCCGATCCGGAAAAAAAAATCGAAGTGAACACACCGCAACTTGAAAAGCCTGCCCTTTTTCTGCTTGATGGGATGGCTATGATCTACCGCTCCTTTTTTGCCTTGCAACGAGCAGGCATGACCAGCCGGGAGGGAATGCCTACAGGCGCGATCTACGGATTTGCATCAGCACTCTTTAAAATCTTTGAAACCTATAAACCGCACTATCTGGCGGCTGTTTTTGACAGTAAAGAAAAAACTTTTCGCCACGATATCTATCCCGCTTATAAAGCCAATCGTCAGACTCCGCCGGAAGATCTGATCATACAGCTTGATGCCGTGTTTGAACTGCTTGAGGCTCTTGATATCCCACTTGTCAAAGCCTCCGGTTATGAGGCTGACGATCTTATTGGAACTGCTGCCCGAAAATTCGAAGAGACTTGCCAGGTTTATATTGTCACTCCGGACAAGGATCTTGCACAGCTGGTACATGACGGAGTAAAAATCCTCAGGCCCGGTAAAAACCAGAATGAGCTTGAACTGCTCGGGCAAAAAGAGATCATTGAACAATTCGGAGTAGTACCTGAACTGTTCATCCAGTTTCTGACGCTGACCGGCGACACCTCAGACAACATTCCGGGAGCGAAAGGGATTGGACCTAAAACGGCTTCCTCCCTGTTGGGTAAATACGGATCCCTCAAGAACATCTATACGCATCTTGACGAGATTTCCCCAAAAAACCGCCAGAGCCTCGAAGAGTTTCAACCGAAACTCGATCTGATAACCAAGCTGGTTACCATCCGTACCGATCTGCAGATTGATGTTACCCTTAAAGAACTTGAGTGTGGAGAACCGGACCGGACCAAACTTTTACCTTTGCTGCAAAAGTTCGGGCTCAAGACCATTATATCCAGACTCCCGGTTGTGTTCAATGATTATGCACAACCAACCGATCCTCCGGAAAACAAAGAGCCTGCACTCCGGTCACCGCAAATCGGTGCCGACTATGCTCTCGTCGATACGTCAGAAAAACTGAATGACCTTTTACGCTCACTGAAAAGCGCCAAACGGGTTGCAGTCGATACGGAAACAACAAGTCTGGATACGTTTGAAGCTGAACTGGCCGGAATGTCATTTTCAATTGAAGCAGGAAAAGCCCGTTTTATTTTGTTTAATAACGGTGCTCTTCAAAGAGAGAACACCCTTGAGATATTAAGGCCTATCCTTGAAAATCCATCCATACTTAAAACCGGGCAAAATCTCAAATACGACATTCTGGTCCTGAAAAAATACGGCATTGAACTCTCGCCTGTGGGTTTTGATACCATGCTGGCCAGCTATGTACTCAACCCTGAAGAACAGCACAATCTCGATGATATGGCTGCCCGTCATCTCGGTTACAGGACAACCACCTTTGACGACCTCCTTATCGGAACCGGAAAAACAAAAGTGAAAATTTTCGACTTAGACCCAATTAAGCTCTCTGACTATGGCTGTCAGGATGCCGATCTGGCCCTTCAGCTTGAAGATGTGTTCCAAAAAAAACTCGAGGGTGAAACAGAGTTGCGCTGGATATGCGAAAATATAGAATTTCCACTTGTTGCCGTCCTTGCAGCAATGGAGTATGAAGGAATATGCATCGACTCCAAAAGTCTTGAACAAGCATCCGAAGCTGCAACAATAGAGCTGGAGAGGCTGACAGAAAAGATTTATGCCGAGGCAGGCACTGTGTTCAATATTGATTCACCCAAACAGCTTGCACATATACTGTTCAATGTTTTGGCACTGCCGCCAAAAAAAACAACAAAAACGGGCTTTTCGACCAATGTCGAAGTGCTTGAGGAGCTTGCGCCACTTCACCCCGTTGCAGGTGACCTCCTCGAATACCGTAGTCTACAGAAGCTTAAAACAACCTATATCGACGCTCTGCCTAAGATAGTAAATCCTCGAACAGGCAGACTGCACACTTCGTTTAACCAGCATATTACTGCAACAGGCAGATTATCCTCTTCAAAACCCAACCTGCAGAACATTCCTATACGTACCACGCTCGGAAAAGAAATTCGCAGGGCATTCATACCCTCAGCTCCTGATAAATGGCTGCTCTCCGCAGATTATTCCCAGATTGAGCTACGGATTGCCGCTGAAATATCAGGCGACCCTCAGCTCCTTGACGCATTCCGCAACCATGAAGATATCCATGCGGCAACCGCAAGAGTGATTTTCGGAACCATGGAGATTGACACTGATATGCGGCGCAAAGCGAAAGAGGTGAATTTCGGGGTACTATACGGCATCATGCCTTTCGGCCTTTCAAAGAGACTCAATATTACCCAGAAAGAAGCGAAAGTTATTATCGACACCTACATTTCAAAATATCCCGGACTGTTCGATGCGCTGCAGAACATTATAGAAGCCGGAAGAAAAAATGGCTATGTGTCTACTCTTCTTGGAAGACGCCGTTATATCGCTGATCTCAACAGTCGGAATACAAACCTGAAGAAAGCGGCTGAAAGGGCTGCCATGAATACCCCGATCCAGGGCACAGCTGCCGATATCATTAAATGCGCAATGATCCTCTGCAGTCAGCGCATGCACGATGAGAAAATGAAATCCATCATGCTTCTGCAGGTCCATGACGAACTGCTCTTTGAAACAACTGATGAAGAAAAAAAGCCGCTTTCAGTTCTGATTGAAAAAGCAATGATTGATGCTGCAATAATTTGCGGACTAAAAACCGTACCAGTAGAAGTTGATACCGGTATTGGAAAAAACTGGTTTGAAGCCCACTAATCATTGATTTATAAAAAAAAGTTTATTTATATTTGTCCATCATTCACGACTGCCCCTTTTAAGGCAAACTATCCGGATCCTGCATGTCTTCAACAAAAAAGTTCATAAATCTCCCTGAACTCGGAAGAAAAGTGCGGGCATTGCTTATTCCTCACCTATCGATAGATAATTTTCTCTTTTCTCTTGCTATCCTCTCCTCACTTTTTTTAGCACCTTACCCTTTGTCTGCTGAAGAAAAACAACCAGTCGATAGCAATCAGAACAACACCGCCGTCAGTACGACCGAAGGATTACTGGCAAGCACTGAGCAAATGATAGAGCAGCTGATTCAACAGCTTGAACTTCAGAATGAAAAACCCATTGAAAAAGCTGAGCTCACTGAAAATCCCAACCCGACCTCTTTTTTTTCAAGCATACCCAATATCAGACCTGTCAAGGGATCAATTACCAGCAATTTCGGTATCAGGGTACACCCGGTCTATCATGTTCCCCTTTTTCATGCTGGAATCGATTTTTCTGTATCTGAAGGCACAAGAGTGCAATGCACAGGTGATGGAATTGTCGCTTATTCAGGCTATGAAAAGGGATATGGGCAAAAAGTCACCATAAACCATGGCTACGGCTATAAAACCATCTATGCCCATCTGTCAAAATCGCTGGTACGCCAAGGTCAGAAAGTAAAACGCGGTGATGTCATTGCGCTGTCAGGAAATACCGGTGTATCGACCGGGCCGCACATGCACTACGAAGTACACAAGAACAATGTTATAGTCAATCCGACTGCGTATTTCTTTGATGGAATAAATCCGGATAAGTTCATCACAAGACAAAAACCTGCACCTGACGAAATAGACAATAACTCTTAACCTGAATAAACCAATCGACGTAGTATGTACTGGAATTTAGACCTTGCCCGTTATATAGCCGACGCACCATGGCCCGTCACAAAAGATGAACTCATTAATTATGCGAACAGAACAGGAGCACCGCAACAGGTAATCGAAAATCTGACGGATCTTCCTGAAAGTGATGATATGTATGAAAGCCTTGATGAAATATGGCCTGACTATCCTACTGATGAAGACTTCGGCTACAGTGATGAAGAGCCATTAACATAGGAAAACGGAACTCAGTTCAGTGTTTTTTTTTTACCAACTACCTTCTTCGCCAGAGCAAAAGCTTGTGGTCTTTTAGCTCTTTTTCTGCTCTGTACCATACCGGTATATAGTCAGTCACTCATTACCGTTGAGAACCAGTCTCCGAAATCACTGTATGCCCGCAAGATCCGCTTTACGGGCAATAAAGCGATAAGCAATGAAGAGCTAAAGCAGGTTATTGCCACCTCTGAACACACATCATTTCTTGGACTCGGTCTGTTCGGAGGAGCGTTTAAACCCTTCAAGCCAGAGGAGTTTGAAAAAGACCTGGCCCTCATAAAAAAGCTCTATACCTATAAGGGTTACTTCTTTGCAAATGTGAATTCCACGATTGCAAAGAAAGGAAACGGTCAAATGGTGGATCTGAACATAATGATCCATGAAAATGAACCATCGAAAATTGATTCACTGAAATACGAAGGGCTTGACAAGATATCAAGGGAACTTAAAGCCCATTATCTTGATGAACAACGTCTTAAAACCAGTGATATTTTTTCGGTTGAGCGACTGATTGATGAAAGGAATCGCACCATTTCATTTTTCAAAGAAGAGGGTTATGCTTTTTTTCATGAAGACAGTATCCGAATCAAGGTTGATACTGTTGGAAATCGTGCCGGAATCCTGTTCAGGATAAGTCTTCCCGACCGGCTTACCTATGGACCAGTCCATGCTGTTGTACACAATCCCATAAAGAGCGACTCAACGTCTGGGGAAAAAACGTTTACAAAGCATAACATCACCGGCAAAATTATTGGGAAACAAAATTTATCCGCTGATCTTATTACATACCCTGTTGCATTCCGTCCAGGCCAGGTTACCCGCCAGAGTCTCGAACAGCGAACCCTTCAAAATTATGGCATAACCAATATTTTTTCGTCCATCTTTATCAGTCCTGACTCGGTCCGTTCCGGAGAACTCTACACCACCATACATCTTGAAACCGCACCAAGACACCAGATAGAACCAAAATTACTGGTTGACAACCGTTACGGCTCCCTCTTTTTTGCTGGTTCACTTGCATACGAAAACAAAAACCTGCTTGGGGGAGCAGAACAATTCCATACCTCTACTGAGTTCGGCACTCAGGTTGGCGACCGCAACAGTGTGCTTGAAAACCTGAATCCTGACCAATACACGAAGGTGATTCCCTATGAATTCAATCTAAAAAGCAGCATGAACATGCCGGTTCTTAAAAAACCGGGCAACTCCTATGCAGTTACAGCCGAATACGCAAGTACCATACAGCCTGTGCTTCTTTCTACCCAGAACGGACTGCTTCGGGGAACCTACAGTGCCAGGCTGAGTCCGAAATCACGACTTAATTTTGATTTTTTTGAGTTTGAATTAGTGAAAAATGATTCTCTCAGAGGCTTTAAACAACTTTTCAAAACCAGTCTTGCAAAAAATATCGGCATTGACCCATCCAATGAAGCCGCTGTAAAAACAGGATTGGACAGCCTGCTTAAAACCCATTTTGACCAGACCTTCAGGCTTCGTTACAACTACACAAACCGTCAAACTGTTCTGCCGGCAAAAACCATCTGGAACATAGACCTTCTCCTTGAAGAGTGCGGAACGATACCCTGGCTGATCGACAAATATATTGACAGAAAAAATTACATCGGATTCACCAGCCAGGATCCCCAGATATTCGGGACAACATATACCCAGTATATCAAAATTGCTCCGGGAGTGAGCTTTATTGAAAACATTTCACCACAAAACCAAATTGCCGGAAGAATGGACGTTGGATGGATGGAACCATGGGGAAAAGCTGAAACAACCCCTCAAGAACGACGTTTTTATGCCGGCGGGGCAAACAGTCTGAGGGGATGGCTTTTCAACACCCTTGGACCCGACAACAGTCCAAGCAACGCTGCAGCAAATTTCGGAGCTGACATCAAACTTGAACTTAATCTTGAATACCGTCTTAAATTTTTCAAGCTCTTCCGTCAATCTTCCGGAATAACTCTCTTTTCCGATATGGGAAATATATGGGACAGAACCGGTCCATATGCGTTTACCCTTAAATCCATGGTCAATAATTACGCCCTTGATGCGGGTATTGGCCTGAGGATAGGATCTCCTATAGGACCTTTCCGTTTTGATTTTGCCTATAAACTGCGTGATCCAACTGAAACTGAAGCCTGGCGGATTTCGACATGGAAACTTAAAGACTTTACCTTCAATTTTGGAATTGGTGAAGCTTTTTAATTATTTGGCGAGGTTAATCTTTTTTCACGATTAAGGACGTATTATCATGCATGCACCATCAACGCTTCTGGCACCTTCCATTTTATCCGCCGACTTCACTAACCTCAAGCGCTCGATAGAGATAGCCGAAAACGCGGGAGCAGACTGGATACACTGCGATATTATGGACGGAAACTTTGTCCCCAACATCACTTTCGGGCCATTCATTGTTCAAGCGATTGCAGCATGCACATCTCTTATTATCGACACTCATCTGATGATTGCTGCTCCAGACCGTTTCATAGAGGATTTTGTCAAAGCAGGTTCTCACCAGATCACTGTTCATCAGGAAGCCTGCCCGCATCTTCACCGTACGATTCAGTTCATCAAAAGCCTGGGCGTCAAAGCAGGTGTCTCAATCAATCCGGCGACACCGGTCTCGACACTCGAGTCCATTCTCCCGGATCTCGATCTGGTTCTTCTGATGTCAGTTAATCCCGGATTCGGAGGACAGAAGTTTATCCCCTCATCGATTGGAAAAATTCAACAGCTCCACAAGATGCGCACGCAGTTGAATCCAAACATGATCATCGCCATTGACGGCGGCATAACGGAAGATAATGCTCAGGCTGTTGTTTCGGCAGGCGCCGATGCCTTGATTGCCGGTACGGCATTTTTCAAATCGGATAATCCGTTAAAAAGTGCATCTGCAATAAAGGCTATGACCAGATAATATCACGAAGTTCAGCACTTGTATGCAGCCCTTCTCCTATCAGCACGGCATCAAACGATGCCTGCCTGATAAGAGCAATATCAGCAGCGGTTTTCATGCCGCTTTCCGCAACAGCAACAACCTCGGAAGGAATAAATGGCCGAAGCTTAATTGATGTCTCCAGCTTGAGGGAAAAGTCATTCAGATCCCTGTTGTTGACTCCGATCATCAGAGCACCTTTTTCAAGAGCTCTGTCAAGCTCTTTACGGTCATGCACTTCTACAAGAACATGAAGACCTATGCTCAGCGCCAACTGAAGATAATCGCCAAACTGGCACGGATCAAGCGCAGCTACGATAAGCAGAACAGCATCCGCTCCGATCAGGCGGGATTGAAAAATCTGGGATTCATCAATAATGAAATCCTTGCGAAGTACAGGCAGGGAGAAAGAACGGCTGACTATCTGAAGATAGTCGTTGGAACCCTGAAAAAAATTGCGATCAGTCAACACGGAATACGCTGCAGCACCAAGTTCTCCATATCGCCGGGCAATGGCCACAGGATCAAAATCTTTGACAATAAGGCCACGGGAAGGTGATGCTTTTTTGATTTCGGCAATCAGCTTTAATCCTCCATCTCTGCTCCTGAGTGCTCCTGTAAAATCGCGGGTCGAAACAAGAGAGCCCTGTCGTTCAACATACTGAAGTGAGGGTTTCTCTTTTTTCAGTTCCTGTATTTCGCGCTGTTTTTCCTCTAATATCCTGGTGAGATAGGTCATAACATTCATTCAGCTGCAGCCAATTCCCTGAGATCACTTTCAAGCTCAACAATCTGGCAGATATTATCCAGAAACCAGGGGTCTATACCTGTAGACTTATGAACCTCTTCAATGGTTGCACCGGCCTGGAAGGCATAACGAAGATAAAATATCCGGTCAGCTTTCGGTATCTTGATTTTTTCAAGAATATCCTCTTTTGCAAACTTTTTCTGCTGCTGTGTCATATCAAGCACATTCATGATATCCTTACCGTCTGACCCGAGTCCGGCACGACCGATTTCAAGACCACGAAGCGACTTTTGCAGAGCTTCTCTGAAATTTCTTCCAAAAGCCATCACCTCGCCAACGGACTTCATCTGAACACCGAGCCGGGCATCAACATTCTTGAACTTCTCAAAATCCCAGCGGGGAATTTTGACGACACAGTAATCAATTGCGGGTTCAAAACTAGCCGGAGTAGTTTTTGTTATATCATTAAGAATCTCGTCCAGAGTATACCCAACCGCAAGTTTTGCAGCAACCTTAGCAATTGGAAAACCGGTTGCCTTTGAAGCCAGAGCTGAACTCCGTGATACACGGGGATTCATCTCAATCACCACAATACGGCCGTTCACTGGATTAATAGCAAACTGGATATTGCTGCCGCCGGTCTCGACACCGATCTCCCTGATAATCCTTATTGATGCATCCCTGAGTTCCTGATACTGGCGGTCCGTGAGCGTCTGGGCCGGAGCAACGGTAATACTGTCGCCGGTATGCACACCCATTGGATCAAAATTCTCAATAGAGCAGACGATAATCACATTATCCGCCAAATCGCGAATAACCTCAAGCTCAAACTCTTTCCATCCAATCAAACACTCCTCAACAAGCACTTCGCTGATAGGACTTTCGGCAAGTCCCCGGCGCACCGCTTCATAATAGTCAGCTTTTGTCTCTGCAAACCCGCCGCCGGTCCCGCCAAGCGTAAAAGACGGACGGATCACAATTGGAAGACCAATCTCGTCTAGCGCTTCTTTCGCCTCTTTTTCGTTGCGGACAAAAAAACCTTTGGCCATTTCAAGACCGATTTTTTTCATCGCTGTGCTGAAAAACTCACGATTTTCAGCTTTTCTGATCGCACGAAGCTTAGCTCCGATCAGTTCAACTCCGTTACGTTCAAGAATTCCAGATTCAGCAAGACTTACAGCAATATTCAGAGCAGTCTGGCCACCCATAGTCGGCAGCAAAGCATCAGGTTTTTCACGTTCTATAATTTTCTGTACGTATTCCGGTGTAATCGGTTCGATATAGGTTGCATCAGCCAACTCTATGTCAGTCATGATGGTTGCCGGATTGCTGTTCACCAGCACAACACGGTATCCATCTTCCTTAAGAGCGCGGCACGCCTGAGTACCGGAATAATCAAACTCACAGGCCTGACCGATCACTATAGGACCGGCACCAATCACTAAAATCGACTTTATATCTTCCCGCTTTGGCACGTTAATTCCCGTGTTTAATACTTGCTGAGCTTTAAAAAAAAGTAATGTACAAAATAATTATAGAGTTTATGTTCCACAACCGGACCAAACTACTCAACCACTCGAATCTGTTCCTGGTGGAACCCTCCCGAATCCCGCCTCAACCAGGCCGTCACCTCTTTTGGCTGTGCATTCACCAGTGAAATAATCAGCAGCGTATGACCGGCCCTGGCAAAATCAACATCGTGAAGCGATGGAATAGCGGGAGAATTAATATGTGAATGATAGGAACCTATAATTTCGTATCCGATTCTTCCGGCTTCCCGCTCCACATCAAGGAACTCTTTGTGGGAGATCTCAAACCCATGTTCCTTTCCATGATAGAGACAATTCCTGCAAGGGGCAACCTCGTATACTATATTTTCAACATTCCCCCTGTGATCAACACTTTTTTTCCCGACAAGCAGCCCGCAACATTCATATGGCAACTCCCGAAAAGCCTGTTCCTGAATAATCTCAAATTTTCGGCGGAATAGTTTCATTGAACAACCAGTAACTGAAAAATTAAAGTGCCTTGGCTCCTATATCTGTTCTGTAATACGCTCCTTCAAAACCAATTTTTTTCACTGCAAGATATGCAAGATCAATACTTTCTTTGAGGTTTTCACCAAGAGCGGTAACGGAAAAAACCCTTCCGCCGGCTGTCGTAAGTCTTCCTTCTTTACAGGATGTTCCGGCATGAAACACCAGACAATTGTCCATCTCAGCAACCTCTTCAGCAATGGTGATCTCCCTGCCGGTTTCATAATGATCAGGATAACCGCCGGAAGCGATAACAACTGTTGCCGCTGATTTCCGGTGCATCTCAAAAGGCACCTCACCAAGTGTTCCATCAACACTTGCCTGAAGGGCTGCAATAAAATCACTTTTTACAAGAGGTAGAACAACCTGGGTCTCAGGATCGCCAAGACGCGCATTATACTCAACCACGGAAGGCTCACCTTTGTCAATCATCAAACCGACATACAAAAAACCGGTATAAGGATAACCTTCGTCTCTCATGCCCTTAAGCGTAGGTCGAATAATCCGCTCCTCAACCTTCTGCAGTACCTCGGGAGTCACTAAAGGGGCTGGCGCATAGGCGCCCATGCCACCGGTATTTTTACCGGTATCGCCATTGCCGATACGTTTATGATCCTGAGCCGGGAGAAAAAGCCGGTAGCAGGTACCATCCGTCAGGACAAAAACACTCGCCTCCTGACCCTGCAGAAAATCCTCAATGACCACTTCATCGGCTGCATCGCCAAAAATACGATCTTCGAACAACTCTCTGATTGCTTTCAGCGCCTCCTGCCTGTCGAGAGCAATGAAAACACCTTTACCTGCGCATAAACCGCTTGCCTTGATCACCTGAGGATATAAGGTCTCCGGCAACTCGAAACAGCTCGCTGCTGAATGAAAATCCCGAAAAACATGATAACCGGCAGTCGGAATACTATGACGCTGCATGAATTCCTTGGAAAATACCTTGCTCGACTCGAGCCGGGCTGCAGCCTGTGTGGGACCGACAACATGCCGGCCGGCGCTGCGGAAAAGATCCACAATGCCAAGCTCAAGCGGCTGCTCAGAACCGATAATGGTCAAATCAACATTATTATCGCGAGCAAATGCAAGCAGTTCATCAATCGCGACGGCTTTAAGTGGAACATTTCTAACCTTTCCTCCCATCAGAGCAGTCCCTCCATTACCCGGCGCGACAAAAACAACCTCGACACGGTCACTCTCTGCTGCAGCCCAGGCAAGGGCATGCTCCCTCGCACCGCTTCCAATAATCAATACATTCATAGCTTTCAATGCAGGGACTTGCCGTATTTCAACCTTTTAACCCTTATGGGCCTGTGGTTTTTCGGCATGGTTTATTAAATTACTCCCATCTTTGCGGCTGACAGCTCCTATATAAATCAAGAGGACTAAAATAAACAATAAAAAAATTATTCCTTTACCACAGGCCTCCTCTACCGGCAAATATCAAATACCTCTATGGCCATTTCACCCCTGATTTCACGCCATATCCTTCCCTTTACCTTGAAGCTTCTCTATGCAAGCCTCCGGATATCAGTAACTCCTCAGTCGTGGACAATGAAGCATTCCGATAAAGGAATGATCTTCACCTTCTGGCACGGAAAAATGGTTACCGGCTGGCTTCTAGCCCGGGCACTCTTTCCTGAAAAAACAATAGCCGCAGTGGTCAGCCGTTCCGAAGACGGACGCACCCTTTCGGATACCCTTGAGCAGCTTGACTTCACCCTTATCAGAGGTTCAAGCTCCAGAGGAGGCGATGAGGTAAAGCATGCCATGCAGGAGGCACTACAGCGGGCGAGTATTATCGTCCTTACTCCTGACGGGCCAAGAGGACCAGTCTTCCAGTTCAAATACGGCACTTTAAGGATAGCCTCAAGTAACAGTTATCCACTCATTTTTGCTGAAATCATCTACGAAAAAGCCTGGAAACTTAACAGCTGGGACCAGTTTGAAATCCCCAAGCCCTTCAGCAAAACGGCAATAACCCTTCACCGTTTTGATCTGCCTGAATTTGAAAGTGAAGAAGAACTTCGCATCTATACAGCAACTCTTTCCAACCGTCTTGGTCATGAATAACCCGTTTTCTCTCCTGCTCAGGCCTTTCGCTATGCTCTACCTCTCCAACGTGCAGCTTCGTAATAAACTGTTCGATCGGAAACTTTTCAAATCCTGGAAATCACCAATTCCTGTTGTATCAATCGGAAATCTCTCCGCCGGAGGAACAGGAAAAACCCCTCTCGTTGACTGGGTAGTCAAATACTATCTCTCGATCGGCTGCAAACCTGCAATCGTCTCAAGGGGTTACCTGCGCGAATCAAAAGGCGTGCAGCTTGTGTCCGACGGACAAAAGATCATGCTGAGCAGCAGAGAAGCCGGCGATGAAACCGCCATGCTCGCATGGAACAATCCGGATGCTATTGTTGTCGTATCTGAAAAACGAAAAGACGCTGTATCCTATATCGCCCATCATTTTGCCAAACGTTTACCCGGAGTTATCATCCTCGACGATGCTTATCAGCACAGGGCAATTGACCGAAACCTCAATATTGCCGTCATCAATACAGAAGAACCTTTTACAAAAGCAAAAATGCTGCCTGAAGGACGTCTGAGAGAACCGCTGAAAAATCTTTCAAGAGCCGACCTGATTATACTCAACAAAATCACCGATGCCGAAAAAGCCGGTATCATAATGAGGGAACTGGAAAAAACAGGGCGACCTGTCATTAAAGCCCGGGTAAAAACAGGAGAGCTGATCTGCTTTTCAGGCATCTCTGCATCCTCAGATGAAGCACCTTTATCCAAAAACCTCAATGCACTGGCATTTGCCGGTATTGCATCTCCCGAAAACTTTCTTGAAAGTCTCCGAAAAGAGGGCGTCACGGTTGCTGCACACCGCTTTTTCCGTGACCATGAACCCTATAGTGCAAAAAAAATAAAAGGGATACGACGGGAAGCCGAAAAAAAAGGACTGAGCCTGATTACCACCGAAAAAGACTACTTCCGTATGCTCGGACGTCCGGAACTGATCAGCATGATTACCTCAAGACCCTGTTATTACCTGAAAATCGAAACCGAAATTTTTGAAGGAAAAGAAATACTGCACTCAATGCTGAAAGCCGCTATCAACAAATAAAACGACAAGTTCAGTTTCAGTCACTCCTTGATAATTTTTGAAATCGCTTTGAACCGCTCACCTTCGGCCACATGCAATATTTCAAAAACAGCCATTTCGGTACTGGTCAGTGATGCGCCTGCTTTTTCAATGCAGCGAATCCCGAGCAACTTGTTCTCTTCGGTTCTGGACGAAACAGCATCTGTTACTAAATGAACATTATAACCAAACTCAAGCAGATCCACCGCTGTCTGGTAAACGCAAACATGGGTTTCAATGCCTGCAACAAGAATATCATTTCGCTTAAATGAACGAAGCCGCCGCATGAACTCCTCGTTTCCACAACAACTGAATGAAATTTTTTCAACAGGAACACTATCAGGCAGCAGTTCCCTCAGTGAATCAATGGTATGTCCAAGACCTTTCGGGTACTGCTCAGTCACCATAACAGGGACTTCAAGATTTGCGCAGGCTCTAATCAGTTTGCTGATGTTGTTTTCCAGAACCGTTGGTTGAAAAACACACTGAGCCAACCTTCCCTGCACATCAATAATCAAAAGCAGCGTTCCCTTAGAAGTAATCATATCAATATCCTCAATAAAAAATAATTAGATTTAAACAGCACTTATAAAAAAACAACATTAATGTAACTTTCAAGATACGTGTTTAAGAGTAATCCATGAATACTGAACCCTCCCAAAAAAGCACAGCAGCATGGGGCAAAAAGGGAGAATACCTCGTTGTACTTCAGGTCGCGCTATTGTCAGCCTTTATTTTTCTTCCTTTTTACCCCGTCAGTTCAGGTTTTGAACTTATAGAGCCGCTAAGCTTCTTCAGATGGACAACGCTCATTGTCTGCTGGGTGATCGCCATCCTTTTCGGCACACTCGGATTGCACCAGATCAAACACTCTCTGACCCCTCTTCCCTACCCGGTCGAACGCAATCAACTTGTCACAACAGGAATTTATGCCTTGGTACGTCACCCTCTATACAGCAGTCAGCTTTTTGCGGCTTTTGGATGGTCATTTTTTCACATGAGCCTTTCCCATCTTTTAATGACCGGTTCAGGCTTTCTTTTCTTCAGTTATAAAGCCTCAAGGGAAGAGCAGTGGCTGACCGAACGCCATCCAGAGTATGCAGACTACGCCCGGTACGTTAAAAAATTTATTCCCTATATCTATTGAAAAAAAGCTGATGTACTCAACTTATTCTGATTTGCGATCTTTTTCAAAAGGAACGCCCGCATCCCGAGGGGCGGAAGCCCTGCCGACAAACCCTGCGAGCACAAAAAGCGTAATCAGATAAGGAAGTGACTGCACAAGCTGGGAAGGAATCAATCCCGTCTGGAGCCAGATTTCCAGGGATTCAGCAGCAGCAAACATAAGACTCGCAAGAGCGGCACCTCCCGGGGTCCATTTTCCGATAATCATGGCGGCAAGTGCTATATAACCACGACCAGCAGACATATTGTCAGTAAAGGTATGCTGCTGAAAAACAAGAAAAGCTCCAGCAAGAGCAGCCAGCATACCGGAAATCAACACACCCGAATAACGCATGCGATTGACATTGATTCCTGCACTGTCGGCTGTTTCAGCGCTTTCACCGGTTGCCCGTAGCCGCAGACCATAAGGAGTGTAAAAAAGCAAGAGATGACCAGCTGCAACTGAAAATACAGCCACATAAAGCAAGGGATCCATAAAAAGAAAAGGGACATCAATTCCTGCAATCCGCTCCGAGTTCATTGAACTTCCAAACAGCAGACTGAGGCCGAAACGGGTAGCGCCCATAACGAGAATATTGATGGCAATGCCAGCAATAATCTGATCGGCCTTCAATGTAACCGTAATAAATGCAAAAAGAAGTGCCACACAGAGTCCGCAAAGAAGAGCTAGAAGTACCCCAGTTATCGCTGATCCTGTCTGATACTGACCAAAAGCCGCACCGAAAGCACCGATGAGAATCATCCCCTCAAGGGCAAGATTAACAACACCTCCCCGCTCCGAAAAGGTAGCCCCGACAGAGGTAAGAGTATATGGCACTGCCAGACGCACAACTTGCAAAAGAATGACTGCAGGCTCGATTCCCATAATTTTTAGGTATGAAATATCCTTTCAGGTAGTTTTTAGAGCCGGTTTTTTTATTAAATTTCCGTTCATTAACAGTAATAAACTCCACCTGTTTTTTTGCCGCCTGCTCATGTTTTTTATTTTGTAAAGTAAAATAATTACTGCTTAAAATCATGCCAAAATCTGAGATTACCATCGAAACGGCTACCAGCAAACAGTACATTTACAATTTCTCAGGAGGGTCTTCTGAAGGTGACGCATCCATGAAAAACCTGCTTGGAGGCAAAGGGGCCAACCTTGCTGAAATGGCAAATATCGGCCTGCCGGTTCCTCCTGGATTCACCATTTCAACAGAAGTCTGTACGTATTACTACGATAATCAGAAAAACTACCCAAGAAATCTCTTCGAACAGGATATCCCTGAAGCACTCCACAAAATTGAAGACATTTTAGGAAAAAAATTCGGGGACCCGGAAAACCCCCTGCTTGTTTCAGTCCGTTCAGGGGCAAGAGCCTCAATGCCCGGCATGATGGATACCATTCTCAATCTTGGTTTGAATGAAAAAACGGTTGCGGGCCTCGCCAGAAAATCAGGAAACCCCCGATTCGCCTGGGACTGTTACCGCCGTTTTGTGCAGATGTACGGCGATGTCGTCCTTGACCTCAAACCTACCGATAAAAAACAGATTGATCCCTTCGAAAAAATACTTGAAGCTAAAAAACACGAACTTGGCATCAAACTCGACACCGAATTTGAAGTTGAAGACCTCCAGGACATCGTTGCAAAATACAAAACCGCAATCCTTGAAAAAACCGGAAAAGTTTTCCCGGAAGATCCCAACGAACAGCTCATCGGTGCAATCGGTGCTGTCTTCAACAGCTGGAACAACGAACGGGCCATCGTCTACCGCAAGCTAAATCACATTCCCGGATATTGGGGTACAGCCTGCAACGTTCAAGCCATGGTATTCGGTAACATGGGAGAAGATTGCGGAACAGGGGTAGCCTTCACTCGAGATGCCGCAACCGGGGACAATATTTTTTATGGTGAATTTCTCATGAACGCTCAGGGTGAAGATGTCGTAGCCGGTACACGAACTCCTTTGAAAATCGCACAGCTCCAGGCAGAAAACCCCGAAATCTATAGACAGCTCGAAGATATCCGTTCGATTCTGGAGCACCACTACCACGACATGATGGACATCGAGTTCACCATTGAGAACAACAAGCTCTTCATGCTTCAGTGCAGAGTCGGCAAAAGAACCGGAATGGCTGCGGTCAAGATTGCCTATGACATGTACAATGAAAAGCTCATTGATGAAAAAGAGGCTCTCTTACGTATTGAACCCGAACAGCTCAACCAGCTGCTCAGACCTGTTTTCGACATAAATGAAAAACAGGCCGCCATTTCCGCTGGAAGACTCATTGCTACAGGCCTTAATGCAGGCCCTGGAGCTGCAACCGGAAAAATCTATTTCAACTCCGTTGATGCTTATGAAGCAGGCAAACGTGGTGAAGCCGTTATTCTTGTCCGCATCGAAACTTCTCCTGAAGATATCAAAGGCATGGCCGCTTCTGAAGGGATACTCACCGAACGCGGCGGTATGACCTCCCACGCCGCTCTGGTTGCACGTCAAATGGGCAAAGTCTGCGTCGTAGGATGCGGTGCACTTAATATCGACTATCAACTGGGAGAAATTCGGGTTCACGGCAACAGCACGGTGCTCCGCGAAGGTGATTACATCTCCATCGACGGCAGTACAGGTGAAGTCATTGCCGGAGAAGTAGCCACCAAAAACTCTGAAATCATTGAAGTCCTGGTTGATAAGACCCTTAAACCGGAAGATGCACCGACATGGCCTATTTACAAACAGCTTATGGAATGGGCAGATAAATACCGCAAGCTCAATATCCGTACCAATGCAGATCAGCCTGACCAGGCTGAAATCGCCATTACGTTTGGCGCAGAAGGTATCGGTCTCTGCCGCACCGAGCATATGTTCTTTGGAGGAGAGCGGATTGATGCAATGCGAGAAATGATTTTAGCCGACGATATTGAGGGCCGCAGAAAAGCTCTTGAAAAACTTCTTCCCTATCAGCGTGAAGACTTTTACGGACTTTTCAAAACCATGGGCTCACGTCCTGTCACTATCCGACTTCTTGATCCCCCGCTTCATGAATTCCTGCCGCACACCGACGGAGAGATCAAAGTTCTTGCAAAAAAAATGGGCAAGTCCTATGAAATTGTAACAAGACTTATAAGCGATCATCACGAATTCAATCCCATGCTTGGCCTCCGCGGCTGTCGCCTCGGTATCCTTCACCCTGAAATAACGGTTATGCAGGTTCGGGCAATTATCGAAGCCGCCTGCAGGCTTAAAAAGGAGGGACTTGAAGTTATCCCTGAAATTATGGTTCCGCTTATAAGCACCGTCAAAGAGCTTGAGATTACCAGTGAAATCATCCACAAAACAGCAAGAAGCGTCATTGCCGAACAAGGCACAGGTGTTAAATACCTTGTAGGCACCATGATTGAAGTGCCACGTGCAGCCATCACCTCCGACCAGATTGCAACCGCTGCCGATTTCTTCAGCTATGGCACCAACGACCTTACCCAGATGGCACTTGGTATGAGCCGCGACGACTCAGGTCAGTTCCTGCCGATATACCAGCAGCAGGATATTTTTGCCCGCAACCCGTTTGAATCGATCGACAGAGATGGCGTCGGACGCCTGATAAGCATTTCTGCAAAAGAGGGCCGCGGAGTCAAACCGGACCTGAAACTCGGCATCTGCGGTGAACATGGCGGTGATCCTTCTACAGTCGAGTTCTGCCAC
The DNA here is from genome assembly GCA_903940125.1 of uncultured Chlorobiaceae bacterium. Taxonomy (GTDB): domain Bacteria; phylum Bacteroidota; class Chlorobiia; order Chlorobiales; family Chlorobiaceae; genus Chlorobium. The sequence continues at coordinate 24,056 of CAJAJL010000077.1, forward strand.
CAGGTAGGGCTCAACTATGTTTCATGCAGCCCCTACAGAGTCCCGATTGCACGTCTTGCCGCTGCAAGAGCCGCACTGAAAAGCTGACCGAACCCTGCAAAAACATTCTATCAAATGATAAAGGCGGCTTTGGCCGCCTTTATCATTTACTTTCTCCTTATCACTCAGCACTTTTTATTAAGCACTAATTCTTACGCTTCCTTTTTCTTGAAGAACATGCAACCGCCTTCGGCAACTACATCCTTGCCAAAACAAGTGCCTGCTGCCGGATCATCGGTTTTTTGAGTAAAGCTTTGACAATCCTGACACTGTTTTCCTTTTTCGGCTTGCTTCTGGTAAATAATTTCCATATTGAATGTTGCTTAATGTTTTGCGTTATTTTCAATCTAATTTTAAACCGTATCCAGCCGAAGGCTAAAACCTGACAGCCATCAGACAGATGCCACAAATATAAAGCAGAAACATTTTTGACAAAGTTTTTTTCAAAAAAAAATGAAACCATAACCTTTGTCTTACGGTTGAGCTAATCAAAATCATCACAGGTTTGCTGCTTTGCAGCCATAAAGAAAGAGAGAAATAACTCACATGGAATTCAGTCATATCAACATCAGGGGAGCAAGAGTTCACAACCTTAAAAATATTTCCCTTGATATTCCCCGTAACAAATTTGTTGTCATTACCGGACTCTCAGGTTCTGGGAAATCAAGCCTTGCTTTTGATACCATTTATGCCGAAGGACAACGCCGTTTTATGGAAACGCTTTCACCCTATGCACGGCAGTATATCGGCAGCATTGAACGCCCCGACGTTGATTATATCGAAGGACTTTCACCAGTAATCTCCATCGACCAGAAAAGCACAAACCGCTCACCCCGCTCAACAGTTGGAACAATAACTGAAATTCACGACTTTATCCGGCTGCTCTATGCGAAAGCAGGACGACGCTATGACCCCGTCACCGGGCAGATGCTGCAACAGCAAAGTGAAGAAAGCATTGCTGAGGCTATTCTCGCTCTGCCGCATGGCACCAAAATCCAGATACTCTCCCCTCTGGTATCCGGACGCAAAGGCCACTACCGCGAACTTTTTGAACGATTGCTGCTCAAAGGCTTTCTGCGCGTCCGCATTGACGGACAATACCGGGAAATGGAAAAAAACATGCAGATTGAGCGTTATAAAAGCCACTCTATTGAACTTGTCATTGACGGTATCGTTATCGGCCCTGACTGTGATGAACGTTTGAAGAATGCGCTGAAACTTGCAATCGGCATGTCAGAGCACAAGTCATCGGTCATATGCGACCCCGTTGAAAGTGAGCTTAAAGAACTGATCTTCAGTACACGCTATGCCTATTCTGACGGATCCGTACCGGTTGATACGCTTGCCCCGAACCACTTCAGTTTCAACTCTCCCTATGGCGCATGCCCGGAGTGTAACGGCCTCGGTGAACTGATGCAGCTGTCAGGTGAGCTGATGATCCCTGATGCAACACTTTCGCTCAATGAAGGAGGCATCGATCCGTTCGGTAAATCCGGAAAACGCAACCTCTGGCAGGTGATTAAAGCGATCGCCAGGGAGTTCGACTTCTCCCTCGACACACCAATTGCGGGTATTCCACCACAAGCTCTGGAAATATTGCTTAACGGATCAGGAAGCCGCACCTTTGACGTCAGCTACAGCTACTCAGGTCACGACACCGTTTACCCACAACCCTTTGCAGGAGCACTCCCCTATGTTGATGAAATCCGAAAAAATGCAAGTACACCCAAAGTGCGGGAATGGGCTGAAAGCTATATGATCCGTCAGCCATGTCCGGCATGCAAAGGTGCACGGTTGCGCAAAGAGAGCCTGCTGGTCAAATTAAATGGTCTTAATATTGCAGAATCCGAAGTACTTCCTCTGCCGGAAGCCCTTGCATTTTTCACCTCTCTTCCAGAACATCTGACAGCAAAAGAGCAGCTTGTAGCAACACCGATATTGCACGAAATTCTCAAACGCATTGAATTTCTTCTGAACGTCGGACTCAGCTACCTCTCCCTTGACAGAAGCTCACAGACACTTTCAGGGGGTGAAGCACAACGTATCAGACTCGCCTCGCAGCTCGGTTCGCAACTCAGCGGTGTCCTCTATGTGCTCGATGAACCAAGCATCGGACTCCACCAGCGGGACAACCACAAGCTTATCACCTCCCTCAAACGCTTAAGAGACCTCGGCAACACCGTCCTTGTTGTAGAACATGACAAGGATACCATGCTAGAAGCCGATGAAATCATTGATCTCGGTCCAGGAGCAGGAGAATACGGCGGAGAAATTGTCGCCCAGGGAACAGCCAGTTCCCTTGACCCTGACTCACTGACGGCAAAATATCTTTCAGGCACAATGCATGTTTCGTGTGCAAGAGAGGAAAATAATGCAACAGACGAGCAGCAATTCATTCGCCTGAAAGGATGTCGCGGCAACAACCTCCAAAACATCGACATCACCATTCCACTTCGTTCGCTGGTCAGCATTACCGGTGTCAGCGGATCAGGCAAATCAACAATTATCAACGAAACGCTTTTTCCGATTCTTGCGCGTCATTTCTACCGCTCCAAACTGCTTACCTATCCCTATGACAGCATTGAAGGAATCAGTAATATCGACAAAGTAGTCAACGTCGACCAGTCACCCATCGGGCGAACACCACGATCAAATCCGGCGACCTATACAGGTGCATTTACCTTTATCCGCGACTTCTTTACCCGTCTGCCTGAAGCGCAAATCAGGGGATACAAAGCCGGTCGGTTCAGCTTTAATGTCAAAGGTGGCCGGTGCGAAGTATGCCAGGGAGCCGGAACCAGGAAAATCGAAATGAACTTTCTACCCGACGTCTATGTCCAATGTGAAAACTGTAAGGGAGAACGCTACAATCGCGAAACCCTTCTGGTAAAATACCGTGGGAAGTCCATTGCCGATGTGCTTGAAATGACCATCACGGAAGCTGCGGAATTCTTTGTCGACTTCCCCCGCATCCTCCGCATCCTCTCCACCATGCAGAGCGTCGGGCTCGGCTACCTCAAGCTCGGCCAGCCCTCACCCATGCTTTCAGGCGGCGAAGCACAACGCATCAAGCTCTCGTCCGAACTCGCCAAAATACAGACCGGGAAAACCCTCTACATTCTCGACGAACCAACCACCGGACTGCACTTTCAGGATATACAGCACCTGCTTGAAGTACTCCGGAAACTTGTTGATAAAGGCAACAGCGTTATTATTATAGAGCACAATCTCGATATTATAAAAAACAGCGACTGGATTATCGATATCGGCCCCGAAGGAGGTTATGAAGGAGGAAAAATAATTGCAGAAGGCACACCAGTTCAGATTGCCGAAATGAAACATACATACACCGGCACATTCCTTAAAATGGAAATGCAGCAATCTTAGGGGACTGCGTAATCTTACACAACCCAATCAGATAAATTCTTCGTAATAATCAAGATCTTTGTGAAAGGTCTCCTCAAGGGCACTTAGAGAAAGAAAGGCCGCCGCAATGCAAATGCCTCCAACCAGCAAAGCTCCTGTTTCCAGCCCAAAGATACCCCTGCTGAACTGAAATAACATGGTAATCGGCACCACCATACCCCGAACAAGATTCGGCACGGTCGTCGCAACAGTTGCACGAAGATTGGTACCGAACTGTTCTGCCGCAACGGTCACAAAAATAGCCCAGTAACCACCGGCAAAACCAAGAAGAGCACAAACAACGTAAAAAGATTGCGGACTGCTGCTTCCCTGCAGAAAATAGAGTGCAACCGCTCCGACCGTAAGCAGCATGAACAAAAGAATGACCTTCTTCCTGCTCTTAAAAAGCTGGCTTAACAATCCGCTTGACAGATCACCAAACACCAGACCGAGATAACAATACATAACCGCGTTTCCCGCCGAAACAGGCCCGGTAATGTAGAGTGCAACCGCAAATTCAGGAGAGAATGTAATGAGCACGCCGACGACAAACCAAATCGGCACCCCGATCATGATGGAATTGAAATAACGTAAGAAGCGATTCCGGTCGGTAAACAAAGCAAGCATATTGCCACGGCTGATACCGGATTTTTCCTCCATTGCCTTAAACATCCCCGACTCAGCAACCTTTACACGGGCCAGCAGAAGTAAAAGGCCGAGGCCTCCTCCAATAAAAAAAGCATTATGCCACTCATAGGTATTTGCGACAACGTTGGCAAGAATAGCACCCGAAACTCCTATAGAAGCAACGAGCATTGTCCCGTAGCCGCGTATTTTGGTGTGGAGCACCTCCGATACAAGCGTAATACCCGCACCAAGTTCGCCGGCAAGACCAACACCTGCAATAAACCGCAAGAGTGCGTAGGCAGGAAGAGATGAGACAAAGCCATTGGCGATATTGGCAAGTGAATAAAGCAGAATCGAGGCAAACATAATTTTCAGGCGGCCTTTTTTGTCGCCAAGCCAACCCCAGAGAATGCCACCAGACAACATTCCGATCATCTGCATATTGAGCAGAAAAACACCGTAATCGATCAGTTCCTTCCCCGAAAGCCCGAACGACTTCAGACTCGGCACTCTGACGATGCTGAACAGCACCAGATCATAAATATCGACAAAGTATCCAAGAGCCGCCACAATGACAGGGAGACTGAAAATATCGCGTACCGACGCATGCTCCATACGATCCACAAAAACCTCCCAGACGGTTTAATACTTTCAGCATCTTCCTTCAAACGCGCAATTACAAACGAAGAAAATGCTTTTCCACAGCTACAATATCACTATGCTTTGCTACATCACCACATCGAGATTCCGACGCAACACTCGAAACAGGAAGAAGCAAATCAGGGTAAATGCTCACTTCGACTCCCTGCATTATACTTTCAAAAAAAACCACAAGTCTCATCTCCCTTCCCTGTTTGACCACAACACCTTCCAAATCCTTAAACGGACCAGCAAGCACCCTGACCCTCTGACCAGCAGGGATAGCAGCAACAATCCCATTGATGGCATCAGGCTCCCTTACGAGCTTTCTAAGCCAATCAATATCCTTCTCACCAATAACCGAAGGTTTTTTACCAATCCCTATAAACTTGACAACACCTTCCGTATCGAGCACATTGATATGATCCTTCCGCATGTCAATATTGACGAAGACATACCCTCTGAACAACGGATCGCTTACCTTTTTCTTTCTATCACTCCACTGTTTCCAAGTTTCAAGCAAAGGAAGAAAACTTTTCACCTCCCTTTCAAGCAACATCTGATGAACTTTTTTTTCATGACGCGACCTAACATAAACAGCATACCACAACAAATTCGGAACATCAATCATACAACAGGGGACTATTATTACTTGTAATACCGTAAAAGCCGTGCTCCAACAAGAGTCAAGTGTTCTTTGAAAGCAAAGGTAACAACTGCGGATTATATTTCAAAAAAGACAAGAGCCATAACAACACCGTGGATAACTGCTTATAAACCATGTACATTTTGTTTGCGGTATGAACCAAGAAAGAACTTGATGAGTTTTGCGGCAAAACCCAGAACTTCAAGGTCTTTAAGGATGGGGAAGAGCATGCTTGTCGTCCGTCCAGGGTTGTTTCGCAGCCACTCGTTTCTGTAAAGTACTCCCATCAGTTTGTCCATGGGTACGCTGCAGGCACTCTCTACAAGTTGGTCCAGTCTGATTTCAGGCCCGGCAAAAGGTTGACTGCTGTTCTGCGCAGTCATGGTGAGCACCCGATTGCCTGCACGTTCTGAAAGAGTATAATCGATACTTTTTCCGGATGTGTGAGAAATGCGGAGGTGAATTGGCTGCTGCAATGTCTTGCATTTCGCTGCTGCCGGCTGCTCTACCTCACCCTGCTTATGGTCAAGAAACCGTATAAGTGCGTTAAACAACAGATCGCTGATAGCCTTATTTGTCAGATTTTTATTGACCCTCATAAGCCAACTGAGCTGGAAAAGATCTATCATAAAGCTGAGCAGCACTGCTTTGGTGCTGTTACGCTTCATTGCTGACTTGTAGCTGTTGAAGGCGACATTACAGTATACCAGCATTGCAACAAGGGTTTGACCGTCCATGCTGCGGGTTTCGATGACGGGGCAGTAGTTGTTGTAAAGATCCCAGTCAAAGGAACGGATCTTGCCTTCGTCTTTGTACTCTTTATATATGCCCGTACCGGGATATGGGGTCATGACCATGAAGATGGTCTGACGGAGACCGAGCGATCTTGCAAAGTCGGGGTAGGCAATGGTGTCCTGAATGTTTTCGGTATAGTGGCCAATGATGAAATAGCCTTCGGCACCAATGCTGTTTTTGCTGCAGAGCTCTATGGCCCGGGCGACGTCGTCAAGGCTGTTTTTTTTATTCATGAGGGCAAGGGTGGCTTCGCTCGGGCTTTCGATGCCGAGACCTACTTTACTTAACCCTATGCGGCGAAGTTTATCGAGAATTCGTTCGGCTCTGACAAGGTCTTTGGCTCTGGATTCTGTCATGATCCGGAAATTGGTCAATCCCCTTTCGATCATCATGTCGCAGATTTTTTCTGCCCGGCCGATGTTGGTAAGAAAATTGGCATCCCAGATCTTTATAAGTTTTTTATTTTTCGGGTCGTGTAAAATGGCGATCTCTTCGACAACATTTTCGGCACTTCTGCCGCGCCAGCCTTTGTGCATCTGGTCATTGGCGCAGAAGGAACATGACCATGGGCAACCACGTGATGTATAGATGGTGTCGATGGAGTAGGCATCGCCTTTTTCACCATATCGCTCGGGACGAAGAGTGCGCAGGGGAAATGCAATGGAATCTATGTTGGCGATGACGTCACGGGGGCCGGTATAGACAATGCCTCCGCCTTCGCGATAGGCTATTCCTTTGACATCACGAGAGGGGCCGTTAAGAACCAGTTCCCTGAAAGTCTGCTCGCCCTCTCCGATAACCACAACGTCTACGCAGGAGTGTTTCAATACCTCTTCGGGCAGTGCTGTTGGATGAAAACCACCCATAACAACGAATTTCCCTGCATCCTTGGCAATACGGGCAAGTTGTTCCGCCTGGTTGAAGGCTCCGGTCATTGATGAGATAGCAACAAGGTCGACAGGACTTTTTTTCAAAAGTGAACGCAGGTTGTCGAAAATACCGTAGTTGTAAAAGTTGTCGGGCATGACGAGGCTTTCGACATCATGCTGGACGGCTGCCGCAAGGTAGCAAACCCCGATGCAGTCGGTTATAAACCGGGGAAAAGGTATAATAATTGTCTGTGGAGCCTCTACGAGACAGATATGGTTAAAATATGCCATATTAATTTAGAGCGTGAGTTGTTAACCATGCCAATAGATGGCGAAAGATACGCATTATTGACGTTTTCGCATGGGAAAAACAAAAAAAACCTTGCGGGCAATGTACATGCTTGCGGGTTACCGCCTCCTATGTGGTGGGAATTTGTAAAGAAATAAAGTAATTTTTATCGGGGAGGATTAAAAAGCTGAAGTTCTGCATTGGCTTAATGCGCTGATGTTAATAAATAAATGGAGTCAATCATCATGCTGCAGCTGAAAACTACCGGTTATAAAGCGCTTGACAATCTGCACTCAATGGGTGTTTTACCGGTGGAGTGGTTAAATATGGATGAGCTGAAAACGAAAGCTGATAATGCCGTTGCACGTTTTCTTGAAGAGAGGTTTGCGGTATCACAGGAGCTGGGCGGAGGTTTTTTGGCGGCTGAGCTGGCTGACAGGGCTATACGTACGTCGGAATCGGAGATTATGGATAGGGAGGATATTGCTGAGAACGAAAGACTTGCATTGGTGCAGGCTCTGGATCGACAGAACATCATGATGGGGCTTTATGACCGTTATGTGGACATACTTCTTCCATTGATCAATGAGGCGGCTCGGCGTGAACAACGGGAGGTACGAGTGCTTGAACTGGCAAGCGGGAGTGGAGGTCTTGCACTGGCTCTGGGCGAGGTGGTAAAGAGGCTACAGTTGCAGGTGTGTATTACCGGTTCGGATATTGTTCCGGCTTTTGTTGAAGAGGGGAACCTGCAGGCAGCGAAAAAAAAGCTTGCGGTTCGCTTCAGAGTGCTTAATGCGTTTGATCCGAAGGAGTTGGGGAATGGAGAGTTTGATCTTGTGGTTATGTCGCAAAGTCTGCACCATTTCAGTCCCGGGCAACTGGCGGTGATTATTGCCCAGTCTGTACGATATAGTACAGGAGGGTTTGTCGGCATTGATGGATTCAGAAGTGTGCTGCTTGCGTGTGGTGTACCTTTGATTGCCGGTTTGCAGGGGTTTGGATCTTTTGCCCTTGATGGTTTTACTTCTGCCCGGAAATTTTATTCGGAACTGGAACTGGATATTATTGCTGAGATTGCTACAGGGAGAAAAAATCACACTGTTGCCTGCTTGTGGCCGTTGAGCGTCCTTACAGTACAGTTTTAAGGGTATGGGCTTAGAGGGTTGAGTTAAGAGAAGAGATGGCGAGTTATGTTATTGAAATAAATTTGGTTGGCTGTATTGGATCCCTCTCGTTGTTCGGGATGACAGACTGGAGAGACAGATAAGACAAGTTCCACTGCACGGATGTTGATTCCGTGTGAATGGGAATTTGGGGATTTCAGTTATATTGGTGTAAAATATTTCGGGATAAAAAAAAGAAAAGGAGTGATGAGGTATGAAGGTTGTCAAATTCCTGGCTGGTGCTGTGATTGCTCTTGTGGCTATTCAGTTTGTGCCTTATGGACGGGATCATAAGAATCCTGCGGTGACTGGCGAGCCAAAATGGGATTCTCCGAGGACACATGAGCTTTTTAACCGAAGCTGCAAAGATTGCCATTCCAATGAAACTGTCTGGCCCTGGTATAGTTCTTATGCTCCCGTATCCTGGCTTACAACGCTTGATGTCACTTTTGGCCGGAAGGTTTTCAATGTTTCTGAATGGGGTCGTCAAGAGAAAAATGAAGGAGATAGAGCTGCAGCTGAAGTTAGAAAGGGAAAAATGCCTCTCTTTATTTATTTGCCTGCTCATCCGGAAGCAAAGTTGAATGCTGTTGAAAAAAAGGAACTGATCGATGGTCTTGTAGCGACGTTTGGCGACAAAAAGAGCAAAAACAAAGAGAAAGATTAGCATTAGAGTAAGGTTTCAGCCATGATTATATGAGTTTTTCAATTTTTCAACCACGAACCAATCCTGCCATAGAAAAATACCCGCTGCATCTGGCACTCTTTCTTTTGACAGTTCTGTCAACGCTCTGGGCAGGAGCTTTCTGGTCTGGGCAAGGCACATTGATCTCAGGGCTCCCTTACTCTTTCTGCCTGCTTCTTTTTTTAAGCGTGCATGAGTTTGGCCATTATTTTACTGCGTTGCATCATCGTGTACGGGCTACTCTGCCATATTACATTCCTGTGCCTCCCCTGCCGATGCTTCTCAGCCTTGGAACGATGGGGGCGGTGATTAAAATCAAGGAGCGTATACCGAGTACAAACGCCCTTTTTGATATCGGTATTGCAGGGCCGTTGAGCGGGTTTGCCGTATGCTCAGGAGTTCTGCTCTATGGCTTTCTGCATCTTCCATCGGCAGATTTTATTTATGCCATTCATCCTGAATACCTGAAGCAAGGGTATATGCAAAACCCGGTACCGCAAGGCACTCTCAGTCTTGGAAAAAACCTGCTTTGGATAGCGCTTGAGTACTTTATCGCACCGAAAAACCTTCCGCCAATGAGCGAGATGTATCACTATCCTTTTCTGTTCACCGGATGGCTTGGTTCACTTATTACTGCTCTGAACCTTCTCCCTGTTGGACAGCTTGACGGGGGACATATCACATACGCCATGTTCGGGAGAAAGGGACATGCAAAAGCCGCAAGGGCTTTTTTGCTGTTTATCGTGCTTCTTGGCTTTCCCGCATTTTTGGAACTGCTCTTCAGCCTGTTCAAACCGGATGCTGTTGTGCTTATTCCTCCTGTGCTTCTGCATTGGTCATGGTCCGGCTGGATGCTGTGGGCTTTCGTTCTTTCAAGGCTTATTGGTCTGAATCATCCTCCTACATGGCATGATCATCCCTTGACGACACAGCGTACGCTGCTTGGATGGCTGGCAATTGTGATCTTTGTTTTAACATTTACGCCGGTACCGTTCGGGTTCACATGAAGGAGGCCAGATTCCGGATCAACTGCGCAGGCCGCATACTTGATCTTTCTCAAGGGCCAGTCATCATGGGTATCCTGAATACTACGCCTGATTCTTTTTATGATGGCGGGATGTTTCAAAAAAAGGTCTGCGGGATAGATTTTGACAGAGCTTATGATCATGCGGTCAAGATGATCAAGGCTGGTGCCTCGATTATTGATATTGGCGGAGAATCTTCGCGACCTGGCGCTGAAGTGATTTCTCCGGCTGAAGAGATTGAGCGCACAGCACCGTTAGTTGCCCTTTTGCGTAAAAAAACTGATGCACTGATTTCTATCGATACGTATAAAGCGGAGGTCGCAGAAAAGGCTTTGCAGGCGGGAGCTCATTTTGTCAATGATATTTCAGGATTCACTTTTGACAGCACTCTTCCTTGCATCTGCAGAAAATATAAGGCCGCGGTAATCCTTATGCATACTCAGGTAAAGCCTGGTTCGATGGGGTGGAGTCCCGATATAGAGTCGGGAGAGGAAGATATTGTGGCGAGTGTCTGCAGCTTTCTCAGGAAATCGGTAGCACGGGCTGCAGAACATGCAATCGATGACATTATTATTGATCCTGGATTTGGATTTGGCAAGAGCGTCGCTGAGAATTTCAGGCTGCTTGGCCAGCTCAGCTCACTGCTCTCACTCGGCAGACCTCTTCTGGCCGGTCTGTCAAGAAAATCGTTTCTTGGACATGCTCTTACTCTTCCCGGCGATGCAACACCTCCACCCTCTGATAGACTTCCAGCCACCTTGGCTGCAGAAACCATAGCATTGATGAATGGGGCAAGTATTCTGAGAGTCCATGATGTTGAGGCGGCTGTGCAGTGTTTGCGGGTAGGAATGAGCGTGATGAGAGATGACAGTAGGGGTGGGTTCGGAAATTTCGGGGTAAAACGGTAGGAAGCGATGTATCTATCGAAGATTGAGCTTTTCGGGTTCAAGAGCTTTGCTCATAAGGTCAGGATAAAATTTGACAGTGGTCTTACGGCTATTGTCGGGCCCAATGGATGTGGCAAAACTAATGTTGTGGATGCCATGCGCTGGGTATTGGGCGAACAGAAGCCTTCTCTGCTTCGGTCGGCGAAAATGGAAAACATTATTTTTAACGGTTCAAAAAATCTCAAGCCGCTCAGTCTTACTGAAGTTTCTCTGACTATTGAAAATACGCGAAATGTTCTGCCGATAGAGTACAGTGAAGTGACTGTTACGCGCCGGCTCTACCGGAACGGGGAGAGTGAGTTCCTTTTAAACCATGTGAACTGCAGGTTGAAGGATATTCTTGATTTATTTACCGATACGGGAATGGGCAGCGATGCCTATTCGGTCATTGAGCTGAAGATGATTGAGGAGATTATCAGCAATAAAAGCGAGGAGCGTCTTAAGCTTTTTGAAGAAGCTGCTGGAATAACGCGCTACAAACAGCGACGGAAACAGACATTCAAGCTGCTGGAAAGTGCTTCAAAAGACCTTTCAAGAGTTGACGACATCCTGGCGGAAGTAGAAAAAAAGGTGAAAAGCCTGAAGCTGCAGGTAAGAAAAGCCGAAAAGCTCAGGGAACTGAAACGAGAGATTCGGGAGATTGACCTTACACTTTCATGGCATGCAATGGAGGAGTTCCGGGAAAAACTTGAGCCGTTGCAGCGTCGCATCAGGGAAGAAGAGCTGCTGAACCATGCCTGTGCGGCAAAAATCGCATCAGAGGACAGCAGGGCACAGACAATGGAGCTGCTGCTGCTTCAGGAGGAAACAACACTATCGGAACTGCAGAAAAAGCTGAATGAAAGCAATAATCGGATTCATACCCTGGAAAAACAATGTCTGCAGTATGAAGAGCATCAAAAAAATCTTGCAATTGAAACCGAACGTTATAAAGCAGTTATCTTTGAAAAGGAGTTGAAAATACGTGAACAGGAGAGACTTGAAAGCGAGCTTTTGAAGCGTAAAGCACCTTGTGAAGAGAGATGCACTGCACTCCACTCTGCCTTTCAAAGCCTCATTGCGGAACACGACCAGCTCAATACGACATTGAAGGAGCAGAGAACTGAACTGGCCATTGAACGCAGATTGAGCGCAGAAGAACAAAGTGCTGCCAACCAGATTGCTTTGACAAAACGCACGCTTGAATCTAAAAAAGAGTATCTGCGAATAACCAGGGAACGGCTTGAAATAAAAAAGCAGGCAATTCTTGAAAAATTGAGAACCTCCCGAACAGATGAAAATCTGCTATCTGATGAGATATCGATCAAAACAGCTCAGATTACTGAAGCAAAGAGCCTTGAAAAAGTGCTGAGGGAAGAACAGGAAGAGGCATGGAGACATATCGAAACAAAAAATGAGTCTCTCCTTTTGCTGAGGTCGAGCAGGGATAAAATACTTAACCGGATTCTGCTGGCGGATTCCGTGCTCGACAATTTTGAGGGGATGCCTGAAGGAATAGGATTTTTGGAAAAGCAAAACAAGGGAAAGCAAGGACTGGGCTGCATGACAGATCTCTTATCGCTTGAAAGTTCATATAAAAAAGCGGTCAATGCCGCGCTTGGTGAGGGCATGAGCTACTATGTGTGCCAGTCGTTACGTGAGGCCAAGGAGGGTATCGCCAATCTGAGAAGTTCAAACAAGGGAAAAGTTAATTTTCTTGTACTTGATCTTATTGCCCCTATGACAGAAGTGTATTACCCGGATATAAGAGAAGCTCAAAAAACTCTTGAAGTTATGACCTATCCTCAGGAACTTCATCATGCGCTTCTCTTGATGCTCAACAAGAGCTATATCGTAACGGACCTCGGAACTGCTGAAGCCCTTGCCCTGCTTCATCGCGATTGCTCATTTGTTACGCTTGAAGGAGAAACATTTTCCGGCAGAGGGATGCTTTTCGGCGGAAGTTCAAAAAGCAATGAGGGGCTGCGGTTAGGGAAAAAAGCCGAACGCGACCTGCTACGGAACGAGCTTGCAGACCTTGAGCAGTCAATACGTGAGAATGAGGCGATTCTTGTGCAGCTGCGCAACAGAGCGGCATCAATTACATTGGCGGAACAACGCAGGGGGATTGAATTGCTGGTGACGGAACTGGGAAAAGTTGAAAAGAGGTTTGCACGATTTGAGGCCGAACAGAGTGAGAGACAACGGGACGAGGTGCAGACCGGAGAGGAGATCGCCGCGCTTCTTCAACAACAGCAGGCCTGCGAAAAGGAGCTGCATGAGCTGCTTCCTGCAATTCAGAGCAGTAGTTCGAAGAGCAGACTTTTCGGGAACAACATCCGGCAGATGCAGGAAAATCTTGCCGCACTGGAAACACGTCATCACGAGTTCGGACTGGAAGTTCAAGCCAGTCAAAGCCGCTATAAGGACGCGCTTCTTGAATTTGAAAAATTACGGATCAATATTTCCAGCTGCACTGCAAACCGGCAGTCGTTGCATGAAGAGATCAAGAAACTCAACAGCGACATTGAAACTTCTGAAAGGAAAAAACAGGCCGGTAATGATGCGTTGAAAAGGATAAAAGAAGAACTTGATGTACTGCTTCTGTCAGCTGCTGGAGAACAGAAGGCGGTCAATGACCTTGAATCGAGCTATCGGGAACATCAGGCCGGACATCATGAAACCCAGGCATCGCTCAGAGATCTGCGAAGAAAATATGAGGTAGGACTTCAACTTCTTTCGACACTCAACAACGACCGCCTGCATATAGAACATTCGCTGGACCATCTGTTTACAGAGGCTCAGGTTAAATACAACTGCGACCTTGCATCAATGTCGCAGCCAGAAAGTCATCAATCATTCGACCGAAAGGCAGCCCGGGAAAAGCTTGAACTCCTTAACAGACAACGAGAGCAGTCTGGTGCGGTCAATGAGCTTGCACTGGATGAGTATGAGGAGGAAAAAAAGCGATTTGATTTTTTAACTGAACAGAAAGCTGATCTGCTCAGCGCAGAAAAACAGCTTCGTTCGACTATTGATGAAATCAACAAAACTGCCCTTGAGAAATTTGACGAAACCTTCCGCACGGTGAGAAAAAACTTTATCGGTATTTTCCGGGAACTCTTTGATGCGGAAGATGAAGTGGATCTGCTTATTCATGCTTGTGAAGACCCCCTTGATGCCCATATCGAAATTGTTGCCAAACCGAGAGGGAAAAAACCGCTCTCTATTGAGCAGCTCAGCGGGGGTGAAAAGGCATTGACCGCACTTTCGCTGCTTTTTGCGATCTATCTGGTCAAACCGAGTCCGTTCTGTATTCTTGATGAAGTTGACGCCCCACTGGATGACGCCAACGTAACCCGTTTTATTAAACTCCTGAAAAAATTTGAGAATAACACCCAATTCATTATTGTTACGCACAACAAAAAAACAATGGCTTCGTGCCAGGCTCTTTATGGCGTAACCATGGAAGAGGAGGGCGTGTCGAAGCTGATACCCGTACGGCTTGAAAAAATAAGGGGCTGAACGCCCCAGGAAGACGATATGCTGAAGAAACTTGTGTTATTTGATATCGATGGAACGTTGCTGTCGGTAAACAGTATCAATCGACGTATCCTTATGGATGCCTTACGGGAGGTTTACGGCACTGAAGGAAGTGCAGGCACTCACAATTTCGCCGGCAAAATGGACAGCATCATTATCTATGAAGTTCTGCACAACGCAGGGCTGAGTGATGCTGTAATTGCGGAAAAATTTGACAAGGCCAAACAAACCTATATTGAAATGTTCCGCATGCATGCCAAACCTGCAGATATCATGCTGATGGATGGCGTCCGCAAGCTTCTTGATGAGCTTTCAGCACGTTCCGAACTGACCGTTGGTCTCCTGACCGGTAATTTTGAGGGTTCAGGACGTCACAAACTACTCCTTCCCGATATCAACCATTATTTTCCTTTCGGTGCCTTTGCCGATGATGGAGAGAGTCGCAATGACCTCCCTCAGGTTGCTGTTGAAAAAGCATACCAACTGACAGGAAAAAGATTTTCGGAACATAATATTATCATTATTGGCGACACAGAACACGATATTGCCTGTGCAAGAGTTCTGAACGCGAAGTCAATTGCCGTCGCAACCGGCACCTATTCAACGGAGGAACTGAAAAAGCACAATCCGCATATTCTTTATAAAAACTTATGTGAGACTGATACTGTTATCAGTGATATACTCCATTCCACAATCAATTAACTGCTCTTTTATGAAGACGTATCGTCGACAAATTCGCGAGAAGATTTTACAGGCGCTCTATACCATTGAAATCAGAGATACCGACATAGATTCTGCTGCCGGCTGGCTTTTGACCGAAGAGATTCTGGCTGACGCCAATGCCATGAAGTTTTTCAATATGCTCCTGAAAAACATCAAAGAGCATATGGCTGAGATTGATCGTTACATTGTGAAGCACACTTTTAACTGGGATATGAGCCGCATTGCGATCATCGATAAAAATATCATTCGGATGGCCCTGACGGAAATTCTTTACTGTGAGGATATTCCGCCAAAGGTATCGATCAATGAAGCTATTGAAATTGCAAAGAAATTTAACAGCACTGATAAAAGCAGCAAGTTTGTCAATGGCATTCTTGACGCCATCTTTAATGACCTTAAAGCTGAAGGCAAAGTACACAAGAACGGAAGGGGACTGATTGATCAATCGGTCGCGAAGCTCCAGAAAACAGAGGACTCTATTGAGAAAACTGAAATCGATACCTGAGCAGTATGACTCAAAGCCCTGAAGAAAAAATTGTTGTTCTCAACGAGATCCTTGGAGCTCAATACCCGAATCCGAAAAGCGAACTGCAATACGATAACCCTTTTCAGCTGCTTGTGTCCACAATTCTGGCTGCCCAGGCAACTGACAAGCAGGTTAACATCATTACAAGGGAGCTGTTCAAGTATGCACCCGATGCCGAAAGTCTGAGCAGAATGGAGCTTGACACTGTCATCGGCTTTGTTCGCTCGATCAATTATTTCAACAACAAGGCAAAAAATATTCTTGAAGTAAGCCGGATACTGGCTGCGCGATATAACGGCCAGGTCCCCGAAACAAGGGAAGAGCTTGAAAGTCTGCCGGGGGTAGGAAGAAAAACAGCAAATGTTGTTTTGAGCAATGCTTTTGGCCAGGCAGTCATGCCGGTTGACACCCATGTGCACAGGGTTTCGAATAGAATCGGTCTGGTCAGGACTGACAAGCCCGAGCAAACCGAAACAGCATTGACGAACATCATTCCAAAAGCATGGGTCATCAACTTCCATCACTACCTGCTTCTTCACGGACGTTACACCTGCAAGGCGAAAAAGCCTGAATGCAGTCTGTGTGGAGTAAGCAGCGTCTGCGAATATCCTGCAAAAAACTAACCAAGTTCTATTTTTCGGTCGACGGCATAGATCCACTCACCTTCCGGGCGCTGCCGATTGCCGGCCCACAGTTCCAGCGTCATACCCTTTTCTGAAGCTACCTGAGAAGTGAAAATTTCAACCTGGTAGTAGAGTTCTTCCAGCAGATCATCCCAGACATGGTCAATGGTAAGTCCATCATTCAGATAGGATTGGCGAGGCTTTAGAATATGAGAATTATTATCGTCGGACTGAAAGTAGTCGCTGATAAAAACAAAACTGTCGGGCATCAGAAACCCGCCCCTGAAGGTACCTCGAGGACGCTTAACCCCAGGAACTTCAACCCAGAATTCAAGCAGGGTGTCTGATGTCAGCTTGCCGTCATCAGAGAGCTTTTCAAGCAGCTGTTGTGTGGTTTGACGAATGAGTGCCTTGTTAGCGGCGGAAAGCTCATTCATTTTGAAGTCGGGAGTGTGATCACGCATGTTGTTGAACGGTAAGTTTAATCGGTGAATTACTTACATGAAATATACGGTTATTTTGGCATAAGAGAAGAGAGTTTATAGGTCGTACAGTACCTATAACGACAAGTGATCGCCGGTGAAGAGTGCCCGCCTTAAACCTCGGACTGAGTTTGTCATGTAGATGTTGTCGGCGGAGAGGATGTCGTGGAGGGTCATGGTTTTTTCGGAGGTGAAGCGGCGGGTGGCAAGAAAGTATTGGCGAAAAATGCCGTTGAGCAGGCCGCAACTGACTGGTGGAGTATAGAAATGCCGACCTTTACTGATAAAAATATTGCTTATTGTCCCTTCAGTTAATTCCCCGCGCTCATTAAGAAAAAGAACTTCGTCAAAACCTTTTTCACGGGCAACGCTGTAGTGACTGTCATAGAGTGCTCTCGTTGAGGTTTTGTGGTAGAGAAGGGATTTTGAGGAGTCGGTTCTTTGATCGGCCAGACAGAGGCGCAGAGGTACACTTGAATTTTGCACCTCAATCGATTGATAACCGAGGCTTAAGTCTCCCTGAAATGAGAGGGTGAGCTTGACTTTGAAACGAATGTCAGGTTTTGGCTGTTGCAAGAGGCGCAATTCCTCTTCAAACTGAGTCAGAATCATAAGGGCGGCAGTTGAGTCAAAAGAATATCCTAAAACCCTGGCTGATGATGCAAGACGGTCAAGATGCTCCTGAAGCCAGAGATACCTTCCTGCCCAAAGCATGCTTTCAAACAGTTCACCATGCGAATTACCCGATTCTGAAAGAATTTTAGCTTTGAGATGACACTCACGATACTCCTCTTGAGGATCTGAATCCCAGACAATTCCGCTGCCGGAGCCGTAAACCCCTTCCTCCCCTGAAAGTTCTACCGTCCTTATCGCCACGTTAAAAACCATATCGCGATCGGGGCTGATGAATCCGATTGTCCCTGTGTAGATAGTTCTTGGTTCTGTTTCAAAGGTTCGGATAAGTTTCATCGCCTTTATTTTTGGCGCTCCCGTTACTGATCCGGAAGGATACAGCGCTTTGAAGAGCTCATACAAGCCTATATTTTCTCTCTGTTCACCCCGGATTGTTGAAACCATCTGATGAAGGGTCGGGTAGGTTTCTGCTGCAAACAATTTTTCGGCTGCGATCGAACCCGGTCGGCATATTCTGCCAAGGTCGTTGCGCAGGAGATCGACAATCATGAGATTTTCAGCACGGTTTTTCTGGCATTGAGTGAGACTCTCTTTCAAGCGTTTGTCTTCTTCGAAAGTTCTTCCCCGGGGAGCAGTTCCCTTCATCGGCATGGTTTCAATCGCCAGTCCTCGTTTTGAAAAAAAAAGCTCGGGAGAAAAAGAGAGAATGGTACGTTCACCACAATTAAGCAAGGCGGTATATGATGAGGGCTGAGCGTCTCTCAATGCACCATAAAGAGCTGATGCAGAACCGCTGAAAGTGAAGCGGTTACGCCCGGTAAAGTTCACCTGATAGACATTGCCTGCGGCAATTTGATCTTTGATCGCAAGAACCTTCTCTCGATACTCCTCTTCCGGAAGGTTGAACGATACAATACCAGGGGAAGCCGATGGATGTTCAGAAAAAAGCTCTTTGACCACCCTCTCCGAATAATGTTCCGGTGACCTGTAAACCCCAAACCAGGCTAACGGTGAAGAGGAATGGGTTGCGTCAGCGATAGAAAAAAGCGTCGGTTCGAAACCATATCCAGCTTCATAACTCAGCCATCCGGCAAGAAAATAGCTTTCGGCAAGTTTTTCCTCAAGCGTCTGGAAAAACCTTTTCAGGCCGGAAAGAGAGGAGAGGACAACCACCTCTACCGGATCCGAAAAAAGCAGTGCCCCCCCATCAACCCCTTTACAGAAAGCCGATTCAAACCAGAGTGAACCCTCTCTCGTAAGAGTATCGGCGATCAGTTGCGTAGTGGCCGATCCATACATATCAGGCAGCATCAATGATAATTGATTTTTTCAGAACCGTTTCCATCCATGATTTCAACTGTGCTGCGGCCCAAATTTCAATATCGGGCTCAAAGCGGGGTTTAAGATGAAGAGTGATCACACTTCCTTTGATGGTAACGCTGAGGTTCTGAATGTTCTGCCGGTGACCGCGCTCGAGGCCGTTAGCCAGACGGAGAATTCCGGACAGCACATCCACAGCCCTTTTCTGTGGCGGTTTAAGCAGGTTGTATGCAGCATGTTTGTCCGAGGGAGGGGATTTGCGGTGATAGCGGGCGACATGGGCAATAATCTCGATTTCCGTGGGAGAAAACCCCCGAAGTTCACCATTAAGGATGATATACTGACTATGTTTATGATGTGAAGAGATGGAAATAAAGGATCCGATGTTATGCAGAAGTGAGGCATATTCGAGTAATTCCCGATAGGGTGTTTCAAGATGGTGCAAGGGTGCCAGACTATCGAACAGCTGGAGAGCGAGACCGGCAACATGCTCCGAATGCTTTCGGTTCCAGTCGCATCGGCACCCGAGCTCATAAACACTCTCCTGACGTATATCAATCTCGAACTCATGTTCCTGTTCGCCCGATCCATTAAAACGATCCTTAAGATAGTGAAGCACCATACCCTCGCGCAGAGCATAATCTGATACAACAATTTCATTGAGATTGAAGAGCCTGAAAATCATATCGACAAGAATCAGGCCCGGCACAATCAAATCGACCCTGTTTGCGTCAAGACCGGTAAATTTCCTGCGGTCGACAGAGCCAAGAGGCATCAGTGTCGTGTAAAGAGTTTGAAACTCTTTTCGGGTAAAAAAGCTGTTGTTGAGTGACGCTTTGTTTGACCTGCCATTCATGGAACAGATCATACGGGCGATATTCTGAGCTGTCCCGGAAGATGCTATGGCGCGGGTAACCTTGAGTCCGGATGCTTTTGCAACAGCTGAGACCATCTCTGCGGAAAAGAACTGCTCAAGCATTTTAATATCAAGGCGAACAATCGGATCGGTGAAGACAAACCGTTCATACATTCGAGCAACTCCTATTTTACGGCTCTCAAGGAGCTGCACGCCCTTGTTGTTCGCAATAATAAATTCAACGGAACCGCCGCCGATATCGAAAATAAGGTCATACGTTTCACCAATCTTTACGGCATTTCGAACCCCGTAATAGATAAATTCTGCCTCCTCCCTACCTGATATCACTCTGACTTTGAGACCGGTTTCCTCCCTTATCATCCGAAGAAAATCAATCCTGTTTTTTGCTTCACGGATAGCACTGGTAGCAAATGCAATAATATTTTCCGGTGCCACACCATGATGAGCGGCGAGAACAAGAAAGTTCTTCAAGGCTGCAATACCTGACTGCATGGCCTCTTCATCAAGCATTTTTGTAGAAATACTGCCACGGCCAATGCATATCATATTTTTAACACGATCAATCTCAACAATTCCTTTTCCCCTGCTCTCTTCTACAATGATCATGTGGAAGGAGTTGGTACCGAGATCTATAGCAGCTACTCTCAATTTTTCAGTGGTCATACCAATAGTCAGAAAGTGATTTAACAAAGCCGATACAAAATACATGTTTTGATACCGTTTTCAGTGTATATTCAAGCGTGATATGTTCAGATAGTATGCGATTTCCCCGATAACATCTTTTTTTCGACTTGTTCGCTGTGTTTCTGTGCCCATGAAAAAGATAGACCGTTTGAAGCTTCGCTATGAAGTTGCTCGAAAAGCAATTCATCTGTCGTCCATTTCAATTCCAGTGATATACTACTTTATCACCAGGGAAATCGCTCTACTTTTACTTGTTCCGCTTTTTGCCGGTTTTTTTCTGGTTGACCTGCTTAAAAATTTTTATCCTCCTGTTGCAAAATGGTATCACAGCACATTTGATGCAATGCTGAGAACCCATGAACTTGAAGAAAAACCTTATTTGAATGGAGCTACCTACATTACCATGGGAGCGCTTCTGCTTGTGCTCTTCTTCCCTAAAATTATTGTCATAGCATCCTTTGCCATGGTTTCTGTTTCAGATACTTTTGCGGCAATTATCGGGAAAGCATTCGGAAAACACCGGTTCGGAGAAAAAAGCGTTGAAGGAAGCATTGCTTTTTTTCTTGCTTCACTGGGTATTGTCGCCGTCGTTCCAGAACTGAACATCTTTATCGGCCTGGTAATGGCAATAACAGCCACAGTTACTGAGGCCTTTATGGTGCGTATCGGCAGCTATAAAATAGACGATAATCTTTCCATCCCAATTGTCAGCGCATCGGTCGGTATCCTCTGCTATATGCTTGTGTTGCCTGAACAAATTCCATTCCTTTCCATTTCTCCATAGACGACCCCACAAGAGTATCATGCAGACCATTCTTACCGATTCCGCTGAAGAAGCAGCTGATTTCCTTAATTGCGGAGGAGTTGTCGCATTTCCAACAGAAACGGTATACGGTCTTGGTGCCGGGATATGCCATCCTGAAGCCATTAAAAAGGTCTTTCGGGCAAAAGGTCGTCCCGGGGATAACCCTTTGATTGTTCATATTTATTGCCTTGAGCAATTGGCTGATGTTGCTTCTGACATCAATTCGAATGCAAGAGTGCTGATTGAACGGTTTTTTCCCGGCCCACTGACTCTTGTGCTGAAAAAAAATTTGCTCGTGCCTGATTCTGTTACAGCTGGACTTGAGACTGTCGGAATCCGATGTCCCGCAAATCTGGTCGCACGGGAGTTTCTCAGCCATTGTTCCTGCCCTGTTGCTGCACCTTCAGCAAATCTTTCGGGGCTGCCAAGCGCAACAAGCTGGGAATCGGTCTATGAAGATCTTAACGGAAAGATCGACTGCCTCCTTAGGGGAAAGCCGAGTACTATTGGCCTTGAATCAACTATTGTAGAGTGTTCGGGTACATTGCCGGTACTGCTCCGGGCCGGTGCCATAACCCTTGAACAACTGCGGGCAGTGCTGCCTGAAATCAGTGTATACGCAGTTACGGATGAGCGGGAGGTACCGAAAAGTCCTGGTCTGAAATATCCGCATTATGCACCTAAAGCATCAATTCTCTTTTACAACGTCAATGAAACAGTAACCATCGGACCTTCTTCGGCATATATCGGTCTTTCCGACCCTCCTGAAGGTGTTGCGTTGTTCAAGATCTGCAAAAATTTTGATGAGTACGGGCGAGAACTGTTCAGCTTTTTCCGCTACTGTGATGCTCATGACATTAAGGTCATTTACTGTGAACTCCCTGCAAATACCGGATTGGGCAGAGCAATACGTGACAGACTTCTGAGGGCGGCGGGGAGGCTTTAACCTCCCCGTGATATGTTCAGAATGAGAGAGTACATCCAACATGGAATGAACCGGGAGAGCTTGTAGCTCGTTCGTCGTTCCCACTGCTGTAGACCTCTCGATCACCATACCAGGCCATCTCGTATCGTGCTGCAAGCTTCATATACGGCATGGTCTGCCATGATGCGAGAAGAAAAACTGATTTTCCGCGACCGTTGTAGAGACCGAGAGTCGAGGTCAGTGGCAGATCATCTTCATAAGCATAGAGTGCTGCATCGTAATCATCAGTATTGAAGATGGTAAAACGTCCTTTTACAGTACATTTTCCAGTATGGTAAGCTGCCTGCTGATAGATAAGCCATCCATTGAATGCTCTGTCACCGGAAAGATATTTTTTGACTGCTTTTTTCACTTCGCCCCGGGTTCTCACATGAATGCCGGGGGAAACCTCTCCATCGAAATCCAGCCTGCTGCGATTGGTAATTTGCGGAAGCGCTGACCAGAGCGGTTTGCTGGCAGTACCTTGATTGGCCTGTTCTTCTTTAGCTTTATGCTGCAGTTGGAGATTCCAACTGACCGCTTGTGATTGCTGCCATGTCATGAATAGTCGAAAATCATTACCTTCGGAGGAGAAGTGACAATGATCGTCAAGCACGGGGAAGGTGAAGAGGTCATAATAGCCTCCAACTGCAAGTCTTTCGGTCACTTTTGCCTTGATGCCCAGATAGTCTCCTTCCTCGTTTGATGCCCCGTCTCCCCTTTCGGCAAACGCTCCTGCAAAAGGTGAGAAATAGTTACCGCCATATCGTCTGAGGGAAGCTATTGTGCTGACGCCATGAAAAATTTCATACTCTGCGCCCGCAGTCCATGATGCATCCCCGGGTTTTTCGGAAAATGCCGCTTCGGCAAAGAGGTTTATCGTTCCCAGTGAGCAATCCGTTTCTATACTGTAAAGGGTTGCTGAAGATTGCTCCCCTGCTGCTGCATAGGGTTGAAGCTTGCTGAGCGGTTCGGAATAGTGGTAGTTGAGCACGGTGCCGCCAGCCTTGCCGCTTATGAAGTCAGTTTGATAATGATAGAGCAGATGCGCACCTGAGAGGGTTTCAATAATGTTGTCTTTTCGGCTTATTTCAAGCAGAGTACGGTGGTTCCCTGATTCATCAAAGCTGGTAATTAACCCACTGGTTTTATTGATGACAGCATCAACATGATTTACAGAATAAAACGAGGTAACTTCGAAAGGATTAAGCTTCAGAGTCGTTGCGGCACCTTGCAGAAAGCCGCATTCGGAGCTTGATGCATAGGGCGATAGTGACTTCGATGAAAGCCTGACACTTCTGGTGGGATCGGAGCCCTTTGCGAAATATCGGTTCTGTCCAATGAGCAGCCCTTCGCCAAAATTCAGCCGATAGTTGCCGATAACAGCATTTTTTATCATGCCAAGGTCATAGACATGGATGCTCAGTGATGTAAAGTCGGCAAGGTCGGGTTCTCCGATATCTTTTTCCTGTACAAGAGTTGCTTCGAGATGAGGAACAGTAAACTGCTGGCGATTATAGAGTTTGTAGTTTTCACCGCTGTATGCACCGTTCAGTATGCCTTTACGTTCGGTCGTTTCCCAGAACAGGCGACTGTTGAGCGTGATTTTTGCCGCTTTCGAGCCTGATGCTGGTGTTAGCGGGAAAACCTGATTTTTTTGTAACTGAATATATGGCGCAATAGCTGCCGTTTTCTCTTTTCCGATAAGCGTCTCAAGCTCCTGCAGAGAAAGAACCGATCCTTTGCCAGTGTGAGAAAGAATGGTGTGAGCATCGAATGAGGTCAGCCAGGGAAGTTGTCGCAGTTCATCAACATCTGCAACATTAAGAGAAACAGGGTTGTTTTTCAAGTTCTCAATTAATTGGAAGAGCTGCTCAAGATTTGATTCAGATTCAGCGCTGTCGAAAAGCTGCTGAAGGGCAGGATTTTCAGCATGAAGAAGTTGAAGAGGGAAAAAAGCAGGTGTCAGAAAACATAAAAACGTCATGACCTGGAAAAATACATGACGTTTAAAAGCAATGAAAAGCTGTTTCATAACCATTCCGGGTTTTGTGCATTAACAAAACCGGCTGATGGTTTATTGGCTTTCCGTCAACTTGTAGAGTTCCTGAACCTCATTACGGCTCAGATATCGCCATTCACCACGCCGGAGTTCACCAGCCTGGAGACCTGCATAAGCAACTCTTTCAAGCCGTTTAACCTCAAAACCGAGGGTTTCGAACATTCTTCGTACCTGGTGATTCTTCCCTTCATGAATGCTCAGCAATACCTGCATGCCATCGTCGAGTATTTTTGCCCTGCAGGGACTAACCTTTTCCCCGGTGTCTTTTAAACGCATTCCCCCTGTCAGCTGCTGCAGAAGATTTGGCGTAAATTTTTCATTAAGGACAGCAATATACTCTTTTTTTACATTTGACGAAGGATGCATAAGTTTATGTGCAAGGGTACCGTCGTTGGTCAAAAGAATAACCCCTGTAGTTTTTCTGTCAAGCCGGCCTACGGGAAAGACCCTTTCTTTGACGTCAATAAAATCGAGCACCATTTCACGATTTTTTTCGTCACTGTTAGTGGTAATTACATTTCGGGGTTTGTTCAAAAGAATGTATACCTTTCTTGCCTCGGGCTGAGCAAACCGCTCGCCATCGACAATCACTTCGTCGCGAGACGGATTAACCATTATCCCCGGTGTTGTAATTACTGTGCCGTTTACCATTACACGCCCGGCAAGAACAAGCTGGTCGGCAGCCCTCCGTGAGGCTATGCCGCATGATGCCAGAAAACGGTTGATTCTGACTTCATCGTCTTTACTGCTGTTTTTCATTCTTTTGTATCGTTTCCTCTTGATAGTTGTCGAGTGATTGTCTCTGCTTCACCCTCCTGCCGGGTCAAGTACTCCTGCTCTTCGTGCTCCTGGAGAATTTCTTTTATTTCGCGAAGTTTCGGCAGGTCTTTCAAGGAAGATAAGTGAAAAAGATCCAAAAATTCTCTGGTGGTTCCATACTGCAGTGGCTTGCCGGGAGAATCCGCCCTTCCTCGAACCTCTATGAAGCCGCGAAGCATAAGCCTGTCGATAGCATAATCGGGACTAACGCCGCGAATCTGCTGAATCTCTCCACGGGTAACCGGCTGATTATAGGCAATAACGGCAAGAACTTCAAGAAGAGACTGCGAGAGCCTTCTGCGAATGTTAGGGGCAAGAAGTTTTTTCAGGATATCGCCGAATTCCGGTTTGGAAAGAAAACGGTATCCACCGGCAATCCGGTGGATATGAAAGGTTCTTCCGGTAGAGGTATACTCAGCATTGAGCTGCTCAATAATTGACTGAAACTCACCGGAATCAAGATCCCTGCCGGTAACCTGTCTGATTGTCTGGAGGGTAACAGCTTCTTCAGAAGCAAAAATGACCGCCTCTATGTATTGCTGCAACTGCAGGTCCTGCTTCTGCACATTTTTCCTTTAGCCTATTTTGTCCGGGCAGTAGAGAAATTATGGTCGAGGCAAATGCCTTCTTCATAATTATACCATAACTGCTGACAGGGGAAGTTGTTTTCGTAAAGGGCCTTACCAATAATGACAGAATCTACACCGCAAGACTTAAGTTCATCGAGTCTTTTCAAATCCCCGGAATTGGTAACTCCGCCAGAAGCAGTGATTTTCATCCCTGTTTTTTCTGCAAATTTTTTGGTGCTTTCATAACCAAATCCCTGCATCATGCCGTCTCGGGTTATGTCCGTATAAATCACCCGCTCAATTCCCATCTCTTTCATCTGGAGTGCCAGATCGTAATCCTTCAAGCCACTGCTTTCAGTCCACCCTTTAATCTTAGGAACTCCGTTCTCGGCATCGATACCAACGACAATCTGTGATGGGCGATATGTTTTTAAAAGTTCTTCAATCAGTTTGGGATTGGTAACTGCAGCTGAGCCAATCACAACACGACCAACCCCGATATCAAGATAACGCTTGACCGCATCGACAGAGCGAATACCCCCGCCGACCTGCACTGGAATATCAAGATTATTTAAAATATCCCTGATTTTCTCAAAATTGACCATCTCTCCGGTAAGGGCGGCATCAAGGTCTACAATATGCAACATCTTGGCATTCTGCTTGCGCCAGATAATTGCCATGTCGAGTGGATTGTCGAGATATATTTTTTTCTGGCTGAAATCACCTCGGGTCAACCTTACACACTTTCCGTCCTTTATATCTATAGCAGGAATAATCAGCATAACAAAGTAAAAAGAATCGGTTTCAACACTCAGCAAAGTTTTTCAGAACTTGTAATCCGGCATCAGAACTTTTTTCCGGATGAAACTGAACTGCAAAAATACCATTTTTTTCGATAGCCGAACAAAAGTTTTTTCCAGCGAACCAGGTTGTTGCAGCGACAGCATCAAGTGAGACAGGCTCACAATAATAAGAGTGTACAAAATAGAAAAACGAGTGATCCGGAATACCTCGAAAAAGAACACTCTCTTTCTGTTGATCAACCGAATTCCACCCTATCTGGGGTATCTTGTCAGTGTCGCTTATAAATCGCAGAACTCTGCCGGGAATCAGGTTCATTCCCTTGTAATCGCCCATTTCCTCACTGTCAGTCAACAGCAACTGCATACCAAGACATATTCCCAGGAGTTGTCCTCCTTTATCGACATGTTCTGCAACTGCTTCGGTAAATCCGGATGCATTGAGGGACTCGATGGCCTGACCGAAAGCACCAACTCCAGGAAGAACTACCTTTCTATAACCGGCAAGTTTACCGGGATCACTGCTGACGACAGCCTTGACACCAAGGTAGTCAAATGACTTGAGAACAGAACGAAGATTACCAGCACCGTAATCGGCTATAAAAACCATAAAAACCCTTTAACAGTGCAGAAAATCAGCCGATAAAATATCTGCAACCGGACTGTCTGATTTTCTGCTCATTTTTATATTTAATCAATAATGCTTATTATAATGACTTTTTCACCTTAAAGGAAAAGCCGAAAAGCCTCTATCATCATACGAAATCGAAAAGCAAATGCATAAGATTGTTTCTGCAATATTTTTAGCTGAAAATATCAAAAAAATTGAAATAGAGGCGCCTCGCATTGCTAAAAAAAGAAAAGCAGGCCAGTTTATCATGATAAGGGTGGGCCAGTCGGGCGAAAGAGTCCCGCTGACGATTGCAGATTCTGATCCTGAAAAAGGCACCATTACCATCATTGTTCAGGGAATGGGTAAATCTACAAGAGAGTTGAACACAAAAGAAGCCGGCGACACCATCAGTGATATTGTAGGGCCGCTCGGAACCCCTTCACACATTGAGAAGTTCGGAACCGCCGTCAGTATCGGCGGTGGGGTTGGTACAGCAATTGCCTATCCGACGGCTGTCGCTCTTAAGGAAGCCGGGAATTATGTTATTACCATTAACGGTGCCCGGTCAAAAGAGCTTGTGATTCTTGAGAACGAGATGAAAGCAGTGAGTGATGAGGCATACATTACAACAGATGACGGCTCATACGGCTTTCATGGTTTTGTCACCCAGAAACTTCAAGAGCTGATAGATTCAGGGAAAACAATCGATTATGTCCTTGCCATAGGACCTATCCCTATGATGAGAGCAATTGCTGAGGTCACCCGGCCCTACAATATTAAAACCATGGTCAGTCTCAATCCAATTATGGTTGATGGAACGGGCATGTGTGGCGGCTGCAGGGTGACAGTGGATAATCAGATTAAATTCGCCTGTGTTGACGGGCCTGAATTTGATGCGCATCAAGTCGATTTTACAAACCTTACTGACCGGAACAAACTGTACCTGCCGGAAGAAAAAAAATCGGCTGAAGCATTTGCACACAAATGCAACCTGCAGTAAGCAGGAATACAATACCTGTTGGATTTATCACTCTGTCATCACGACTTTCCTGCCGTTGAACTTTGCAGGGATGGCTTTTTTTGTATAAACACACCATCTTTTTTAATTGAAATAACTATGGCCACACAACATATCACGACCAAAGAGCGCTTTGCCATTCCGCGCCAGGAAATGCCTGCTCAGAAAGCGGATGTCCGGAATAAAAACTTCAAGGAAGTGAATCTTGGTTATACACCTGAGCTGGCACAGAAAGAAGCGCTTCGTTGTATTCAGTGCAAGGATCCAGCCTGCATCAAGGGATGCCCGGTTAATATCAAGATAGATCAGTTTATCAAGCTTATAGCGGATGGCAATTTTCTGGGTGCAGCAAGAAAGATCAAGGAGGATAATGTCCTTCCGGCAATCTGTGGAAGAGTGTGCCCACAGGAAGACCAGTGCGAAAAAACCTGCATTCTTACAAAAAAGCATACATCAGTTGCTATCGGAAATCTGGAGCGATTTGCCGCCGATTACGAGCGTGAAACCGGTAATGTTGAGCTGCCAACCGTAAAAGCCTCTACCGGTAAAAAAATAGCGGTTATCGGCAGCGGACCGGCCGGACTCAGCTGCGCTAATGATCTTATCCAATTGGGCCATTCGGTCACGGTTTTTGAGGCGTTACACGAACTAGGGGGCGTTCTGGTCTATGGCATTCCCGAATTCAGGCTTCCTAAGGAGATTGTAAAGTCAGAAATTGACGGGTTAAAAAAACTTGGTGTCAACTTTATAACCAACGCTGTCGCCGGACGTTCGATTACCGTAGACGAACTGCTGAAAGAGGAGGGATTTGACGCTGTCTTTATTGGTGTTGGAGCAGGTCTGCCATGGTTTTTGGGTATCCCTGGTGAAAACCTTCTCGGGGTATATTCGGCAAATGAGTTTTTAACCAGGGTCAACTTGATGAAATCGTATCAATTCCCTGAAAATGATACTCCGGTGTTCAACTGCAAGGGGAAAAATGTGGCTGTGTTCGGGGGAGGCAATACCGCAATGGATGCTGTAAGAACTGCCAAAAGACTGGGCGCCGAGCATGCCTATATTGTTTACCGCCGTTCAGAAGCTGAAATGCCGGCACGTCTTGAGGAAGTGCATCACGCAAGGGAAGAGGGAATTGAATTCC
Organism: uncultured Chlorobiaceae bacterium; assembly: GCA_903940125.1. Taxonomy (GTDB): domain Bacteria; phylum Bacteroidota; class Chlorobiia; order Chlorobiales; family Chlorobiaceae; genus Chlorobium. The sequence goes on from CAJAJL010000077.1 coordinate 53,366, forward strand.
TTATGCTTATGAACCCTTTGGAATTTGTCGGCAATGAACAACAGTGGCTTACTGGAGCCAAATGTCTCAGGATGGAACTTGGCGAACCAGACGAGTCCGGACGTCGACGTCCTGTGCCGATAAAAGGTTCTGAGTTCATTCTTCCTATCGATATGGCAGTTATTTCAATCGGTAATGGTTCGAACCCGCTTATCAAACAAACCACTCCTGATATCGAAGTGAGCAAGCGCGACACTATTGTGGTGGATATGAACACGATGGCCACATCCAAAGATGATGTCTATGCCGGCGGCGATATTGTAACCGGTGGAGCAACCGTTATTCTTGCCATGGGCGCAGGTCGTACAGCAGCCAAAGCCATCCACGAAAAACTGACGGGTATTGAAACTGTGCAGCCAGTTTGACTTTAACGATGATGTCGGACATTTTGCAATGCAGTCCGCAACTGCTCGACCCGTCCACGATTGACTCCAAGGTCCGATATTCCGAGCCTTGAAGCCGATCGGACATGGATAACTCCTTCACTTGCATTTAAGCGGAACTCGACGTCATCGATAAAGCCAAAAACAGGTACCGTAAAGGTCGACCAAAGATACTCTTTACCTTCATCATGCACTATGCCGCCCTGTTCTCCGATAACAGTCTTCAGATCCGCCCAGGCCTGCTCAGGTGAACCACTGAAGGCTAACGGGGCAATCTTGAACAACGGATTGGTGCTTTCACTGCTCACACAGTTCGGTGTTCCAGGACATGCTCTCAGCTTTCCATCCACTAACTGCGGTTTTTCCTTGGGCTGAGGCCATAACCCTGAGAGCTGACTGGTTAGAGCTCCGACTGCATCACTGAATATATCCATGAATTGTTCTCCATTTTATTGAAATGCAAACCATACTAACCCTCTATCCTCGAAGCCAGCTCTTCAGCCATCTTTTTATCAACAAGTTTAACAGTAATTTCGGCAATTTCACGAGCAGTATTGACATGAAAAACAGAAACCTCAAAAACATCGGCCATTCGGACAATTGCCGTTAAGTCTTTGATATATTTGCTGATCCCAAGAAAACTAAGGGGAAGAAGACACTTCACATGAAAGGGATTACTTAAAAAAATTCCGTAAGGCTTGACCTTCAGGACTGTACCGGTAAAGAGTTCGCCGATATCGGGAAGTCGCACAGAAAATTCCTGCTCACTGCCTGCAAGAGCACCCTCAAGACGAGATGGATCACCCTGCCTGACCTGTTCGATTCGTTCTTTCAGAACTGAGATATCACCATATACTATACCGGGTTCGGCAAGCAGCTCTCTTGCGCTTAAGCCCTGAGTAGAATAAACGATAACCTCTTTTCCTTTCTCTTTCAAAGCCCTGAGTAAAGGAATAAAATCACTGTCGCCACTAAACAGAATAAACGTATCGTACTGATCTATACTGATTAAGGCATCAACAACAAGTTCAACATCAAGGTTGCCTTTCATGACAATCACTCCTGTTTCCCTGTTGACAATTTTTTTGACCGATTTTGAGGTGATACGATAGCCGTGTGCAATCAGCACTCTGGTGAATGCCGCATTTTCTTCAGAAACCGGTTCGGATGCCGGAACATAATAATTTGCCTGAACAGAGGCATACCCTGACATAAAAAATGACATCAGACGGGAAAAATCGATCTGCCAGCCAAGATGACGCTGGGTAAAAAACAGGTTTGCTCCGTCTATAAAAACAGCCGCACGACCCATACTCTCAGCTCCTTATATTATTCAGCTTTATATCTTCACTTTACTGTAAATAGTAAACATCAGAAGGGTATTAACCATTCACTTTTTACAAGGAAGGAGATTATAATCATCGCCAGCTCATGATCTGCCTTGCAGCATCGGTAACTCTCGATGCAAGATAGGAGGTAAACGCCGGAGTGCTATTCAGACAGGGAATAGATGTTGCCTGTCTGACGGATGAAGAGCAGAGAAGCTCTTCCGCCCGATGTATGGTTTCATTTCCATCGGCAAAATAGCCGCAACCAAAAAGATCTACAGCAACAGAGCTTTCTGCTTTAAATATGGCCGAGATCTCTTCAAATGAAGGTTTTGTCCACTCTCCGCCGACATTGTGGTTGAGATAGACCGTCATTATTCTGGAGTAGGGATTTCTTGGATCACTGACCATCAGGGCCTTAAGGCGCTCTGCAAATGTCATAGTTTCTTCCCGACCGGTACGGAAAAGAGGAGTATCGCCCTTTGCATCTTTAACCAGGGTTCCATGAAAAAGAAGAAGCAGAACTCTTTTTTCCTCTTTTTCAGGCGAGAGTGCCTGGCCATGTCGGAAAGTATCCTCAAATAAATAATCACAGTAGATTGAGTGCAGCTTCGCATCGTTCCAAAACCTGCTGAGCACTTTTACTTTTCCAAGTTCCTCCGGGCTGCGAGTTGCTGCCAGACAGGAACAAAGCTGTCCACAGGAAAGTGTGTTGTCGATAGGCGACATGGAAACAATCACCTGTCCATCGTAGAATCGAGTCTCCTCAATAATTTTTTCGACGTAGGGCGGTGAGGCTGAAAAAGCTGAATATACCTCAAAATCGAATGCCATTGCAGATGATGATGCGTTCAGATACTGCTGCAGAGCGTCTGCCTGGTCACGCGTGATCCGATTATGCGGTGAACATTGTGCGTTGGTACGTGAGCGAACAAGCTTTTTTATCGATGACGTTACTGCTATCGTCTTCTGCAAAGAGCCGGAGATAGGCATGACCTGCGAAGCATGGGCCAGGGTCTGGCGTGTCACCCTGTAGTTTTCCATGAAACGGGTTGTTTCAGCCTCGCCATGCGCAGCAAGAATAACCGCAATTTTAGCTCTTGATGCCATCAGCTGCAGTATTAATCTCAGGACTTTCGAGCAGCGATGATTCTGACATCAAGACCTTCCCGTAAGCTCTTATCAGGAAGCAAAGCAATTTTATCGCCTTTTTTAAGTCCCTGCAAAACCTCAATAAACGTCATATCGCTGGCACCCTGCCGAATAAGCTGTTTTTTCAATCGTCCATTGTCAATTTTCCAAACGTAGCTCTGATGGTTTTCCTCAAACACGGAACTTTTTCTGACAAGAAGAGCGTGCTGCTTTGTATTGTATATAATATTTGCTGTAGCGGTCATGCCGGCCTGGATATTGCCAACCGGTTTTGCAAAGGTCAAATAAATCTTTGATGTCTTGGTGATCTTGTCTGTCTGGGGCACTATACGAGAGACAACTGCAGAGAGGCGTTTATCAGGATAGGCATCAAAAGCAACCGTTGCCGCCTGACCATTGCGGATCTTGGGAACATCCAGTTCATCAACCTCTACACTCACCAGATAACTTGATGTATCAACGACTCTTGCAACCAGCGTATTGAGTGTGACATAATCACCCTCCTTGACATTCTGCAAGGTCAGCGTACCTGAAAAAGGTGCTCTAACGGTCAGCTTTTTGAGATCATCCTCACGCATCTTTACCATAAACTCCTTTTGCTGGAGCAACTCTTCAGCCTGAATGCGGTTTTTTTCGGCATCGTCAACCTCCTGGCGGGATATCGCCCCTTCCTTAAAGAGGTTTTTCTTTCTGATACTTTGAAGTGAGTTATCCTTCATCAGTGCCTGCTGTTCTGCAAAGGCAGCCTTTGCCTGACGAACGGCAAGCTGGGGATTAGGACTGTTGATTTCAAGGATTTTCTGGCCGGCAGTGACTTTCTGACCTTCGAGAGCACCGATGTAACTGACTGTTCCTGAATACTCAGCACTGAGGTTGGCAACTGCATCTGCCTCAACAAACCCTGTACCATAGATGGCCTGAACAAGTTCAGCATAGGTGACCTCTCCAGCCTCAATATCGACACTATTACCTTTGGTGATCAGAAAAACAACAGTCGCGACAAAAACAACTGCAAGAGCTATGGAATATTTTGGAAGAAATTTTTGAAGGGACTTCATTGGTACCGTTATTATTGATTCAGCTTAAGGAAGTTACATGTTTTGAACTTTTTATCCATTCTGACCTTGGTTTTTCCATAATTTTATCAATCTTTAAACACATTTTTCTTTCCGTGAGATGCAAAACACTAAGAGTATTGCATAAAAAACACTTAATCTACACCTTCAATGGGCGATAATCAAGATTTACAGAAAAGCTTTCTTGAAACGGTCAAGTTCGATGATAAAGGACTTGTTCCGGCAATTGTTCAGGACCATGAAACAGGAAAGGTACTGATGATGGCATGGATGAATCGGGAGAGCCTTCAGATGACACTGGACAAAAAGAAAGCGTGTTACTGGAGCCGCAGCCGTAAAGAACTCTGGCTGAAAGGTGAATCATCAGGCAACATGCAGTCGGTTCACGAGATTCTGATTGACTGCGATGGCGACACACTGCTTTTAAAAGTCTCACAAATCGGCGGAGCCTGCCATGTCGGGTATCACTCCTGCTTTTATCGCAAAGCCAAAGATGATACAACAATGGAAATCTGTGATACTCTGATGTTTAACCCGGAAGATGTCTATGGTAAAAAAAGCTGATATGGCGGTAAATAAATCACAAGAGAGTGCCAAATCCCTTAACCAGACTAAATCCAGAGCCTCGATTCAGCGAATGTTTGACGAGGTTGCCCCAACCTATGATTTTTTAAATCATCTGCTGAGTCTGGGAATCGATAATTACTGGCGGGCAAAAGCAACAAGCAAGGCAAAAAAACTCCTTGAAAAAAATCCCGCGCCAAGGATTCTTGATGTCGCAACCGGCACCGGCGACCTGGCTGATTCTATGTCAAAAATATCAGGGGCAAAAGTTACAGCGCTTGACCTTTCACCTGAAATGCTTGCCATTGCTCGAAAAAAGTATCCTGATATCACTTTTTTGGAAGGATATGCTGAAAAGCTGCCGTTTAAGGATGCAAGTTTTGATGTTGTCAGTGCAGGGTTTGGAGTAAGAAATTTTGAAGACCTTGGCAAGGGAATGCGGGAATTCCATCGTGTTTTGAAGCCGGGCGGCTATGCGTTCATTATTGAACCGATGATCCCGCGCAATGAAGTGATGAAAAAACTGTACCTGATCTATTTTAAAAAGGTACTGCCTAAAATCGCAGGATTGTTCAGCAAATCCAGTTTTGCCTATGACTATCTGCCTCATTCTGTCGAGCAGTTTCCGCAGACCACCGCTTTTACCGCAATTCTGAAAAAAAACGGATTCCGAACCGCCGAGTTTTATCCGATGACTTTTGAAACATCCATTCTTTACATTGCCGGCAAATAGCTCAGGTTCTCTTTTTCGTCTGAGCATACCGCCGGAATAATTACATCTGGCGGTAGTGCTGATAAGCAAAGAGACGTCGAAGCAGGAATATTGTAACTGCATAAACGGTAATACCAACAACATCGGTAAGCAAGTCAGCCACTTCTGCAGAGCGATAAGGTAGAAAGGATTGAACGTACTCTATCAGAATCCCGTAACCAATCAGCACTATAATCTTGAGCACCCCGAAACGGCTCTTTGGAAAAGAGAAATCCAACAGAAACGCAAGTGTATAAAAAGCAAGGAAATGCAGAATTTTATCGCTGTTCGCAACAGGTACCGATATCCCGTTCCGAATCGTCGCCTGCCAGCTTATAAAGCACAGAGTTACGACCAATAACAGTCGGGAGGAAATCGTCATCACATACTGTTTGTTGTCTTTCACGTGTAATGGGAAATACTAAAGGTTACCGATGCGGTTGATTGATTCAAGTTCAGCGCGGTATTTTGCAAAATTACGGCAGGCATGTTCCTGCTTCAACCTGTCTGCATGAATTTTTTTTATAAGATCGACAACCTGTGACGACTCTGTGACATGGAATATCATGTGCATATCGCTTTTGTTGAAAAGCTTCCTCTCCATCACCTCATTTTCAAGCCATAATAGCAGATTGGTCCAGATTTCACCATAGAGAATAATCGGTGTTTCGCAGATATGCTCCACCTGTACAAGCTGCCATGCATAAAAGAGTTCGAGCAGGGTTCCAATACCTCCGGGAGCCACAACCACTGCATCTGAGAGTGCCATGAACGTATCAAGCCTGTTACTGAAAAGGCTGAACTCCTGTTTGATATCAAGAAAATTGTTTGCGTTCTGCTCTCTGGGGAGTCTGATGTTCAGGCCGATGGAGCGGCTTGCAGAGTGAGCGCTTTTCGTCCCTGCATTAGCTGCCTGCATTAATCCAGGGCCACCACCTGTCACAATATCAAAGCCCGATTCCGCCAGGCCTCTGGCTATTTCAAAAACATCCTTATAATCCTTATCACCTTCCTGAATTCTGGCTGATCCGAATATTGCCACCCTGTAGTGAAGATCCATAAAGTCTCCTTGTGCATAATAGTGTTTTCTCTTTCCTTGCCCCTTAAAGCATAGCTTCAAACTCATCCTCAGAGACAACCCTGACTCCGAGCTTCACTGCTTTGTCAAACTTGCTGCCTGGATCATGTCCAGCGACAACCATACCGGTTTTTTTACTGACTGCACCGACAACCCTCCCCCCCCGCTCAAGCACCAGCTCTGATGCCTGCTGACGATCGTAGCGATCAAGGGCTCCTGTAAAGAGAACCGTGATTCCCTCAAAATTGCGATTAACCTGCTCCTTAGTGTCAGCAGCACTCAACGGCAAACCGGCTTTTTTCAGTTTTTCAATAAAATCTGGCTGTGAAGGTTTTGAAAAGAAATCGCAGATACTTCGGGCGACCACCGGTCCAATGTCAGGTACCGTTGCAAGCTCCTGCTCATGTGCATGCCCGAGGGCATCAAATGATGGATAGGCGCTTGCGAGTTCCCGTGCGGTTGCACGACCGACGTGGCGGATACCAAGAGCATAAATCAGGCGTTCATAACTTTTTCCACGACTCTCTTCAAGAGCATGCAGAAGATTTTGCGCTGATTTCCGGCCCATCCGTTCAAGTCTTTCGAGCTGCGGCTCCTGCAATACATAAAGATCTCCAACATCCTTTACAAGCCTGAAGTTGACAAGCTGGTCCACCAGCGCTTTGCCGAGAGTCTTGATATCCATTGCATCCCGAGATGCGAAGTGCAGTATCCTGCCCCTGATCTGGGCAGGGCACTCATCCTCATTGGGGCAGTAATAACTGACCTCACTCTCAGGCTTTTCAAGAGCTGTACCGCACTCGGGACAAACCGAAGGAATCTGAACTGCTTCAGCATCTGGTGGTCGCTCATCCAGCACAACACTGATCACTTTGGGAATTACTTCTCCTGACTTTTCAATAATCACCCGGTCATGCACCATGATGCCAAGGCGCTGAATCTCGTCAAAGTTATGGAGAGTTGAACGCGAAACTGTTGAGCCGGCAAGCAGCACCGGTTCCAGTTCTGCAACCGGAGTAATAGTGCCAAGGCGACCGACCTGAAACACAACAGCATGCAATACCGTTTTAACCTGCTGCGCCGGATATTTGTAGGCAATTGCCCATCGAGGGCTTTTAGCTGTAGCGCCAAGTTTTTCCCAAAGCCGGGCATCGTTGAGCTTCAGTACCACCCCGTCTGTTTCGTAGGGCAGTTTCCAGCGCTTTTCACCCCACTCTTGAATAAACCTGATGATATCCTGCAGTTCATGGCACAACCGATAGTGACCACCGGTATAGAACCCAAGCTTTTCGAGCTGCCTGAGCCTCAGAAATTGCGATACACCCTCCTCATCATACCCTTTAAGATAGTATGCGACAAAACTCATCTTACGTCGGGCAACCTCACCGGAATCCTGCAGTTTGAGCGTCCCTGCAGTTGCATTGCGGGGATTTGCAAACCGATCTTCCTCCGGACGACTGTCATTAAGCTGCTCAAAATCTTCCCTGCGCATAAATACTTCGCCACGCACCTCAATCTCACTCTCTTCACGTTGAGCGAAAAGGCTTCCGAAATCAGGCAAACGCAGCGGTATAGACAGTATGGTTTTAATGTTTGCGGTCACATCGTCACCATGTATACCATCCCCCCTTGTCGCACCACGAACCAGCAAACCATTGCGATACAGCAGGCTGATAGCAACTCCATCGAACTTCAGTTCAGCAACCATATCCTGCTCGTTAACCCCTTCAAGAACAAGAAGCTTTCTGACTCGATTGTAAAATTCTTCCAGATCACCAAGAGAGTATGTATTGGAAAGGCTCAGCATGGGTGCACGATGCAGCACCGTAGGGAATACCCGGGTAATCGTTCCTCCCACACGCTGTGAAGGGCTGTCGGGAGTAACATAATCAGGGAACTGCCGTTCAAGAGCTATAAGCTTTTCAAGCAGTTTGTCAAAGTCGTAATCGGAAATTTGAGGCTTCGCCTCAACGTAATAGAGATGGTTATGACGCTCTATCTCTTTACGAAGATGCGCGATCTCTTCACAGGCGCTTATTCTGTCGATCATAGATGAATGCTAAGGTTATCTGACAGGTGAAAATGCCCAACCGGTAAGATTTTTCAGAAAGCCGAATGAGCCATGCATGCCAAGCTTTTCCCAAGTCGCCACCAGCACTCTGGGATAGCGCCAGGCAAGTCGAAGCATCACCATCATCAAATCCTCAATCTTCATTTCATCGCGGAACATAGCCTGACGGTAGCGCTCGGGCAGTTCATCAAGAACAATCATAACCTCGTTCATAAGATCGTTGACAAAGTTCGGCTCATCAGTCGCGGAGTTAAAGCACATATACTTCATCAAATTAGCCATCGAGGCCACATTGGGTTCGTAGGCACTGATTTTTTCCAGATGCTTTTTAGAAAGGTTATTTTCGGTTATTGCATGGTCAAGATCTGCCGTTAAATGCGGAAGATTACGAACCATGGAACCGAACCCGCAGAACGTCAGTGGAGAAGCAAGCGAAGCAGCGTCACCGAAAAGAATGATACGGTCATCGGCAATCTCGCGTGTACGGTTGAACCCGTTATGAAAATACGCTGGAATAATGCCATAAACAGGGCGGTGAACAACAAACTCCTTACCGATTTTTTTATACTCGGGAAGTTTTTTGAAATAGGTATCGAAAAGTCCGAGCAGGGACTTGTCGTTCGGTGAGTCCGCCTCATCATAAAAAAAGAGATAGCTGATATACTGCGACTCTTCGGCGGGAAATCCTTCCCAGATAAGCTGTCGTCCCTTTCCCGGAACCAAGTCGGCAGGTCCTATACTGGCGAGAATTTCACCGGTATCAAAATCAACATCTTCAAATCCGCTCGCTATTGTACCAACCGTGGGGCAGACATGTGTTTGAGGCACACCTTCGTTAAGCTGCATGGCTATGGGAGAGAGTATCCCCATGACATCGACAAGCACTTCAGCCTTGTAATAGAATGCCTTGCCTTTGCTATCCTCAACCTTGACAACAATATGGTCGTCAAACCGGTAACAGCAGGAAAAGGACCTCTCTGCAAGAATAGTGCTCCCTTGAACCAGCATAACCTTATCTTTTGCCATGCCAAGGAGCTTGTCGGCATTAACAGCGCAATCGAGTACATTTTTCATATAGAGCCTCTTCTGGCTGCCATCCGGCTTATAAAACTCAACCCATCCGGTCTTGTAGCGACGGACAATAACCGAATCAACTTCGTTCTCTGTAAACAAACCTATAGCTGAGAGTTTCAGAAGTTCCTGTCTTGAAATATTCCAGTCCCGGGTGGATTTAGCTGGTGTCTGGCGATCAAAAATCATAACCTTCCGGCCATACTTTTTTGCCATCACAGCTGCATGGAGCAGACTGAGGGTCCCGCCTGCATAAATCAAATCATACTCGCCGCTGATCACCGCATTTTTTGGCAGGTCACTTCCGGATAGAATTACTTGCCGAACTGGATGCTTCAACAGCTCCCAATAACTATCCACTGCTTTGATATGGAGAAGATGCTGCTCTCCATCCACAAGAGCTGAAAATGCTTTGTAAAGGTGAGGGTGAGTCTGCTTGATTTGTTTGAGTAACGATGACATAGAAGAATATGGTAAAGGATATTAATGCTAATCGCGCATCCTGGTTTATGTGGTATATTCAGCCATCGATCGCAACAGCACATCACTTTCAATCATTCCATCAACAAGATTGATCCTCCGCCCTGCACGGTTTGCAAACTCCTCATCGTGAGTAACAACAATAACAGTCTGATGCAGCTCCCTGTTGAGCCGGTCAAAAAGATTATAGACATTGTTCGCAGAACGGGAATCGAGATTGCCAGTCGGCTCATCCCCAAGGAGTACCTTCGGCTCGTTTGCCAAAGCACGGGCAATGGCCACACGCTGCTGCTGACCCCCGGAAAGCTGGCTTGGCTTGTTGGTGTACTTGTTCTGCATCTCTACCAGATCGAGCAGCATCTTTGCTCGATCCCTGATCTCCTTCCTGTTGCGCCTGCCATTGATCATCATGGGCATACTGACATTCTCGACAGCGTTAAACTCCGGAAGTAAAAAATGAAACTGATAGATAAACCCTATCTTTTCATTCCGGATCTGGTTCATTTCTTTTTCACTCTTGTCGTTAATCGCCTCTCCATCGAGCCACACCTTCCCTGCAGTTGGCTTGTCAAGCCCTCCCATAATATAGAGTAGTGTTGATTTACCGGAACCGGAAGGGCCTGTAATCGCGACAAACTCTCCTGCCATAATTTCAACGGAAAGGTTGGGAATAATGGTCTGACGGATATCCTTGGAAAGTTCAAGCTCCTTTCGGATACCCTCCAGTTTGAGAATGACTGCAGCCATCAGTTACTGTTTCCGTAATATTGTTGTTATCAATCCTGCCGTTAACGTCATAAGCTTTTAACATATAGTGCCTGTGTCATATTATATAATAAAAAAGGCCCGAAAGAGGGAGCTGTATTTGTGGAAAAACTGCACTCTCCTGCAGGGATATGCCTAATTTTAAAATCAGAAGTATAAATGGCAGCACCACGCTAACGCCGGATATGCGTTCTTACAGTCATGTATTTCACTTGGCTTGTAAAAATAATTTTTTGGTAAGTTATGTAAACAGGCATTCAGAAAACCTGAACAGCTTGACTCAATGAAAAGAAGTGACAATGATACGTATAACGACACATCGAGCACCGACTCATCCGGGAGAGATGCTTCTTGAAGAGTTTTTGAACCCAATGGGAATTACTCAGCGGCAATTAGCTGATGCTATTCACATTCCTTATCAGCGGGTTAATGAAATCATTAATGGCAGACGTGGAGTAACTCCGGCTACGGCGCTGAGACTCGCTAAATTTTTTGACCTTTCCGCTGACTTCTGGATGAATCTCCAACAGCGATGGGATCTTTATCATGCAAAACATGCAGAGGATCACCTGTTAAAAAGCATAATTCCTTTAGCTCAGAGGGTGGCCAACTTCCAAGGAAGCGCACACCATAATTTTGAGACATTTCCCAAAGCATGATTAATCATCATGAGCCTGTGGTAACTTTACGATGTGTTTTTGTAAGACGGACAGCCTCATTACGTCCAGAATAAATTTTGCACATCTTCGTATTGCGATATCAGAATCTATAACATATTGAAACGCAACCTTGGAAAGCTGAACAACAATGTGCCGCTGAACGCTTTGCTGCAGGATGCCGACCGTGAAGGAACGCCATACAATGAGTTCATGAAACAGGTGCTGATATGGGGTTCGGTATACGGCGTGGTCTGGGTGATTGTTGACAAATCGAACTCTTCGGCATATACCAAGGCTGATGAAATCAATGGAGGCATAAGGCCCTACCTGCGCTTTTACACCCCGCTTGATGTCACCGATTTTGAGTTTACACCGAAACCCTCCGGCGAATATGAGCTGACCTGGTTCGAGGTCCAGGAACAATACACCACAAGAGAGGGCGACGTGAAAATTATCTGCCAATGGTCAAAAGATACAGTGGTGACCAGCACAACTGTTAGAAAAACCACGCAAACAACCACGATAAAAAACCCGATTGGCCGCATACCGGCAACGCCACACTACAACAAGAAGTCACTGACAAGAGGCCTCTCCACCTCCGACCTGCAGGATATTGCAGGTGTGCAGATCAGCATCTATAACGACCTCTCCGAACTGTCCCAGATGATCAGGGGCGCAAACCATAAGACACTCGTCAAAAACCTCAACGACCAGGCTTCTACCGGTGCAGGCGGCGTTATTATCATGGATCCCGACACACCTTCAGGCAAGCTTCCTTATCTGCTGCAGGCCGATGCAAGCGCACTCACCGGACTGCTCAACACCATCGACAAAAAAACCGAAATGGTCAACCGCATGGCGCACCTCACGCCAGTACGAACCTACCGTGCACAGGTTGTTTCAGCGGTCGCCATGGAAACGGAATTTCAAATACTGAACACGCTACTTGCAGACAAGGCGGCACGGGAAGCGGCGGCAATGATCAATTCAACCTCCTTGCCGACAGAGCTGAACAAGCAGCTTGCGCACATTGCATTGCCGGATGATGATCTGATTGAGAAGATAGATAAGGAGCTGAGCAAAGGGAAAGGTGGGTGTGGCGGTGCAAGTACAACAGGCTGTAACAGCTCCCCCCTGAAGAGTACAATGAAGACTATTTGATGTGAAACATTATGATTGACATGATATCACCTCTTTATGCCACCTGGCCCCAGCTCTTTAACGGTTACTGAGACCTTAGACCTTGTGAGTTGTGTTTCCAAGTTTACTTTTAAGTTCATTCGCACTCAACTTACCCCAACCCTGAGGCTTCAGTTTTTTGAGGGCGGCAATATCTGCCTCACTCAATCCTAAAGCTTCAGAATGCAATACCGCAACAGTATTTTTAACCAAAGCATCACGAAAATGACTGTCACTTATAGCTCGATAAATAACCTGCTTGGCTTCGGTTGATAATGGTGTTGTTGGCATACAAACCTCCCGTTGTTAAATCTTTTTCTTCAACGATCAATAATTGCACGTCACCTCTCATAAAGTACACAATTGAGTAAGTAATACGATACCAGAACAGCTATTTATTAGAGATATAAAACCGCGTTTATACGTTTAGCCAAAGTTTCAGAATATGAAATTATATGTTGATGATGAACCAAACTTAGCAGTTTGCGCGCCAGTTCTTTTTTGCAGCTTTCACGAATAACTGCTGACAGTTTTTGTTAACCTGCTTTTTTTTCTCTCTGTTCCGCAAAATCGCCCTCCTTTAGAATCCAAAAGACTTTTGTCAAATTTGTTCCACCATTGTTCTTCTTGCGTTATTAAATATGCATATACCTTTATAATATAATCACATAGCCCTTATCCATTATACACAGGGTAATTTGTAAATTCAGCAACATTGCAGACAGAGCTGAACAAGCAACTGGCGCGCATTGCATTGCATGATGATGATCTCATCGAGAAAATTGATATGGAGCAAAAAATTTTGTGCAAGATAATGTTCATATCAACGTCAGAATAAATGTGTGTGTGGGCTCATTCAGAGCATTTAGCGTTAATTATTAAAATTTGAATACTTATGAACATTAAAAAAGCATTTATGGGCTGTATCATGCTGGTTATGACCGTAGCATTCTGCAATGAATCTTTTGCCGCCTCAACTCATAAGCATCCTCATAGGGTGCATGCCAAAAAGTAGTTCATCATTATCCAAGCAATGGCTCATGATGAGAGCAGATAGCATGAGCATATATAATGTGTCGTCGTATGAAGGAAACGATTGAAAGCTTTAAAACTCCCCTTTGGATTGCCGGTACCGTTATTGCCGCTTGGGGAGCTTGGATTATAAAGCGAAGGATGAAAAACAAGAAGACAAAGAAAACTGATAAGACTTCTGAACTTTACTGATGGCTTGCAAGGCTAATGATGATGATACGATGAAACAATAAAGCAAGCTGTCAGTATTGAAGACGACAAAAGCCCCTTTTTATATGAAGGGGTTTTTTATTACCGACCACCATTGTTCCTTTTCACGTTAAAAAACAGACTATACTATTATAAAATAAATGTATAGCCTAAACTGCGGAAACTCGGCGAATCGTTTTACTGGATGCAAAATAGTGATATGGCACCTGAAAGACGTTTGTTTTTTTGGGGTTCGATTGATTAACATGTCATAATTGTATTGATTAATTGACAATATGGCCATTATGACCCTTGAGCTTTTCAAGCCGGCTACCCTTGCGGGGATGACATTGCGGAACCGCATCATACGTGCCGCCACGCATGAAAGTCTGGCCGACGGGAGCGGAGCGCCGGGTGCGGCTCATGAAAAACTCTACAAGGCGCTTGCGAAAGGCGGGGCTGGCGCCATCATTACCGGCTATGCGGGTGTGCAGCAGGACGGGAAGAGCAGTCTCGCAAACATGCTGATGATAAACGATGACTCGCTGATTCCTGCATACCGGAAGCTCACGGATGCGGTTCACGATCACGAGACACCGATCATCCTGCAGATTGCCCATTGCGGACGCCAGACCCGTTCGGCGGTAACCGGTATGCCTACAGTCGCCCCTTCGCCGCTGAAGGACTTCATTTTCAACGAGGAGAGACCGCACGAACTCAGTGAAGGGGAGATTGAAACAATCATCGGCAGCTTTGTTGCGGCTGCCGGGCGGGCAAGAAAAGCGGGGTTTGACGGTGTCCAGCTCCATCTGGCACACGGTTACCTCCTTGCAGAGTTCCTTTCAAGCTATACGAACCGGCGCCGCGATCGATGGGGAGGACCGATTGCGAACAAGTTCCGCATTATCGCGGAAATACTCCGCCGCATAAGGGCAGAGGAGGGCGACTATCCCGTGCTGGTCAAAATCAACGGATTTGATCACCGGCGGAAAGGGATGCGGCCTCTTGAAGCTGTAGAAATCGCCCGTCTTCTTGAAGCTTCGGGATGTTCGGCCATAGAGGTTTCTTCGGGCACGGTGGAGGAGGGGCTTTCAATCATGCGGGGGCCAGTCTTTCCTTCAGAAGCGCTGCTTGCAAGCAACTTCAAGTTCAAGTCGCTTCCTGCACCGCTCAAGAAAGTCCTTGCCCCTCTGCTTCGCCTGACCATGCCATCGCCCAAGCCATGGAGAGGGTACAATCTCGATGCCGCAAAAGCGATCAGGCAGGCAGTCTCGATTCCCGTCATTGCCGTCGGCGGCCTCCATACGCTTGAGAATATCACCAGTGTGCTTGAGAGCGGCACAGCTGATTTTATTTCCATGTCGCGCCCGTTCGTTATCGAGCCGAACATTGTGCGAAAGCTTCAGGAGGGAAGGCACGCTGCATCGCGCTGCATTGAGTGCAACTACTGTGCAATCATGATTGAGGAGTACCCCCTCAGGTGCTGGTTCGGCAAGCTTCCCTCGAAGCAGCCCGCATAGGCTGACTGAGTCCACGCTCTGAAAATCTATCGTCTTAAGCAGAGCATTTCCAGTGTAACTTGTTAAGCCATGATCGCATAAAAGCAGTTTGTGCGTTCAGAAGCATGGATGCTGTGTCGTTTCCATCACCAAACGGATGAATGGTGTTACATCAAGCCAAACCGGAGGGCTTATTTCCAAAATAACGTGAACATCATTTTGATAATCCGGCAGTATGCCGTACAATACAAGAAACTGATTCTTATACATATGTCATCAATCGTTAAAAATGCATCGAAAGCCAGGCTTGAAGCCAGGGTTAGTGTAGAAGTGCATAACAAAATCAAGCGGGCAGCTGAACTTCAAGGCCGGACAATTACAGATTTTATTGTTGCTGCCGCTCAAGACGCAGCTCAACATGCGATTGAACAGGCCGAAATCATTCGAATCTCCCTTGATGATCAGGAGACATTTGCCAAAGCATTGATTAATCCTCCAGAGCCGGTAGCTGCTTTACGACGTGCTTTTGAAAGACGGAAGACCTTGTTGCAGCCAGAATGAATTTGACCCTTTTTCGTATGGCTCCTCTGGACATGGCCTGCAACCGCAACTTATTTTCCTGTGGGTCAATGGCCTTAGATCAGTATTTTTATCACCAGGTGTCACAGGATATTAAACGAAACGTAACATCCTGCTTTGTTGCACTTGATAGTGATGAGCGCATAGCCGGTTATTACACCCTTTCCTCTGCAAGTGTAGCCTTAACAGATTTACCAGAAGCTACCATCAAAAAACTACCGCGTTATCCCACTGTACCTACTGCCCGTTTAGGACGGTTGGCCGTCGATAATACATACAAGGGAATGGGATTAGGCGGGGCATTGCTGGCGGATGCATTTTCGCGAGTCATAAATTCCGGTATCGGCATCTATGCCATCATTGTAGACGCCAAAGATGAAATGGCTGCTGATTTCTATCGTTACTTTGGATTCATACCGCTCTCATATTTACCGGAAACATTGTTCCTGCCAGTAGAAACAATAAAAAAATCGATGAAGAAGTAAGTTGAGTCAAGAAGTTCCGCCAATATTGGCGATAGGATATCTGCTTATTCCGGCAATATTTTGTTGCATGTAACGGATTTTTAACCTACGTTTCATGTAACATTGTTCAATAAATACAAAATAATGAAGAGGTGCAACATGGCTGGAGTTGTTGAACGGGTACAAAAACACAGGGCAAGTTTACGCAAGGCAGGAATGCGGCCAGTGCAAATCTGGGTTCCTGATACGCGACACGAGGGATTTGCGGAGGAGTGCAAGCGGCAATCAGCACTGATCAATAATGACCAGCAGGAAAAAGAGGTTTTGCGGTTTTTAGATGAAACAGCAGACTGCGAAGGCTGGAAAGCATGAAGAGAGGCGATCTTGTTACCATTGCGCTTCAAGGTGATTACGGCAAACCCCGCCCTGCCCTTGTTGTTCAGTCCGATTTGTTTTCTGAACACCCTTCTGTGACAATCCTGCCCGTGACAAGCGACCTTCGAAAAGCTCCGTTATTTCGGATTGACGTTGAGCCTACAGCAGGAACCAACCTGAAAAACAGATCGCAGGTGATGGTCGATAAGGTTCAAACCGTACCCTGTGAAAAAGTCGGAGCTGCCTTCGGTCAGCTCGACGATGCTGCAATGTTGTCGATTAATCGAGCTCTCGCCGTGTGGCTTGGTTTTGCTTGAAAGGAAGTGTTGCTACCAAGGGGCATGAAGTGTTTTGTTATATTGCAAGAAATTGATACTACATCAATGGTGAACAATAATTCGATGAGTGCTATGGGGTTTGCGCTTAAGCTGCTTGGACTGCGTAGTCACAGCTGTAAGGAACTTGAGCAGAAACTTTTGAAAAAGGGGTACACTGTTGAGAACATCGGGGCCATACTTGAGAAACTGACTAAGCAGGGAGTTCTCGACGACCTTTTGTTCGGCACGGCATTGATACAAAGCCGTTCAAGGCGAAAACCGTCGGGGAAACGTAAAATAGGTGCGGAGCTGAGAAAAAAGGGCGTTTCGGAATCAATTATCGGCGAACTGCTGAAAGAGTACGACAGCGCAGAGCTTTGTTACCAAGCTGCAGAGAAAAAAATCAGTTCTCTGCATGGGGCAACTGAGGCCTGCAGGCAAAAGAAACTTGAAGTTTTTCTGTATAACCGGGGATTTGAATGGAAAGATATTCAATTCGTCATCAAGAAATTTTTTAAACCCGGCACAGATTTTGAGGATTTTGATTAGAGTATGTCACCCTGCACAAGCGAGCCGACCTTCTCTCCCTGCAGCAATCTGGTAAAGTTCCCTTTTTCATTCATGTTCATTACCACAATTGGCAATGCATTTTCTCTGCATAGGGTGATTGCGGTCATATCCATAACCCGGAGATTTTTGCGGATAACATCGAGATAGGATATTTTGGTGTAAAACAGCGCATCAGGATTTTTTTCAGGATCAGAATCGTAGACTCCATCAACTCTGGTACCTTTAACAATAACATCGGCTTCTATCTCTATAGCCCTCAATGCGGCAGCGGTATCAGTCGTAAAATAGGGGTTTCCTGTGCCGGCACCGAAAATAACCACTCTCCCCTTTTCAAGGTGGCGAATTGCTCTCCGCCTGATAAAAGGCTCGGCCATCTGCTCCATTTTGATAGCTGTCTGAAGACGGGTATAGACACCCTTGCGCTCAAGAACATCCTGAAAAGCTATGGAGTTGATAACCGTTGCAAGCATACCCATGTAGTCGGCCTGTACCCGATCCATCTTGGCTGCAGCTTCTGACACGCCGCGGAATATATTGCCACCTCCGATAACCAAAGCGATTTCGGCACCTAACTGACGTGCCTCTTTGATTTCTTCGGCATAACGTTCAAGCATTTCAATATTGATACCGTAGCCATCTTGCCCTGCAAGTGCTTCACCGCTTAATTTCAGCAAGATGCGCTTATACTGCAGCATATCTTTATTCTCCAAAATAATGGATTGGAAAAGTAATCACGTGTCAACTCTATTTAAAAAAAAAGCCTCGTATTACGAGGCTTTTTTTTTATTCTCCCAACTGATAGCGGACAAATCCTATAACATCGACTTTCGACTCGTGCTTCTTTCGGAACTCCTGGAGAACATCAGAAACCTTCGTGGTATTATCTTTGATAAAGAACTGCTCGGATAGCACTACCTCCTGGTAATACTTTTCAAGTCTGCCCTGAACAATCTTGTCGACAAATTCTTCCTTCTTACCCTGACTGAGTGCCTGCTGTTTATAAATTTCTGACTCTGATGCAATATAATCAGCTGGTACTGCTGACCGATCAGTAACTATCGGGGCAGCTGCCACTACCTGCATGGCAAGATCCTTGGCAAGCTCCCTGACGGCTTCCGGATTATCGGTAGCTACATGAATGATTGCGCCAAGCTGCGCACCTGGATGTGTATAGGCCTCGACAAGTCCATCCTGAGCATCACAGAATACAAGACGCTTGAGATTTATCTTTTCACCGAGTTTTCCGGTCATTGTCTTAATGGCATCGTCAACTGTTTCACCACCATAGGCTTCACCCAGAGTAAGTTTCAACAGGGCTTCGGCGGTTGTACTATGAGTTGACAGAGCAAGGTCGCCAAGTGCATTGGCAAAACCTGTAAAAACCTCACCTCGAGCAACAAAATCAGTTTCGCAGTTGAGCTCAAGAATAACTCCTGTCTTATGGTCAGGGGTTATTTTTATACATACCATACCTTCCCGAGCCTCTTTATCTGCGCGTTTGGCTGCGAGTGCAGCTCCTTTCTTGCGAAGATAGTCTATGGCTTTCTGCACATCACCACCTGTTTCGTCAAGGGCTTTTTTGCAGTCCATCATTCCTACACCTGTTATATCACGAAGATTTTTTACATCTTTTGCTGAAATCTGGCTCATTGAACGTTCATTCTGTATTTATTATAAACTCTACTTATTCGCTGATTTCTTCTTTTCCGCCATCCTCTTCCACTTCATCCAGGTCGGCAAGGACTTCCTGTTCCACTTTAAGCGCACGTGCATTAATGACTGTATCGGCAACGGCTGTAACCATAAGCTTGATAGAGCGGATAGCGTCGTCGTTTGCAGGAATTACAAAATCAACCAGTTCAGGATCGCAGTTGGTATCGACCATTGCGATAATTGGAATACCAAGTGAACGGGCTTCCTTGATAGCAATATGCTCTTTCTTGATGTCTACAATGAATAGTGCGGCAGGAAGCCTTGTCATGGTGGCAATGCCACCGAGAATCCTCATCAGCTTTTCCTTTTCGCGGGCAAGCATGAGTCGTTCTTTTTTGGTAATCATGTCAAAGGTGCCATCGGTCGCCATTCTGTCGATGGAGTTCATGCGCCTGATGCTCTGGCGAATGGTCTGGAAATTGGTAAGCATACCTCCGAGCCAGCGTTCGCAAACGTAAGGCATGCCTGCACGTTCTGCCTCTTCGGAAATAATGTGTTTCGCCTGTTTTTTTGTACCGACAAACATGATTTCCCTGCCTGTCTGTGCGATTGCTTCAAGAGCTTTAAGCGCTTCATCGGCAAGCACGACGGTTTTCTGCAGATCAATAATGTGAACACCGTTTTTTTCCATGAAAATGTACGGCTTCATTTTCGGACACCAGCGGCGGGCAAGGTGACCGAAGTGGACTCCTGCGCGGAGCATCTCTTCGAGCTGAAAATGTGACATTTGTTGTGTTCCTGTTATTTAGTTATTCCTCTACCATGTATATACTGACCGGTATCCGGCGCAGGGCGCCAGACACTTCCGGAAAGCTTCATCTGAACAGTGATCAGATTGACATGATATGCGAAGTTGTTTTTTGTAAAAGCAATAAAATAATTCGTATTAACGCTTTGAGAACTGGAAACGTTTGCGGGCTTTTTTGCGTCCGAATTTTTTCCGTTCAACCATGCGGGGATCTCTGGTCAGAAGCTTTTCTGTTTTAAGGACTGCACGAGCGGCTTCGTCAAACTCAGTTAAAGCGCGGGCAATTGCAAGACTGACTGCTCCGGACTGACCGCTGACACCGCCACCGTGCACATTGACTTTGATGTCAAACTGTTCTGATTTTTCGGTAATCACAAGAGGCCTGAGAGCCTGCTGACGCTTGAATTCATCCTTAAAATACTCTTCTACCGGCAACTTATTGATAATAATCCGGCCCTTTCCCGGAGTTACAATCGCTCGAGCCACCGAGGTTTTACGGCGACCTACTGTATCGATAACCTCTTTCATTCCCAATTCTTTATTGTTTAGTTGACTTTCATTTCAGCTGGAGACTGCGACGCATGAGGGTGCTCTGAACCTGAATAAACCTTGAGTTTCCTGAAAAGCTGTCGACCGAGATTATTGTGCGGCAACATTCCCCAGACTGCATTTTCGATAACTCTTTCAGGTCTTTTCTTCAGAAGATCCTTGACGTGATCAATTTTTACACCGCCAGGATAATGAGAGTGAGAAAAGTAGCTTTTCTGATCTTCTTTTTTGCCAGACAAAGCGACTTTATCGGCATTGGTCACCACAATAAAATCACCGGTATCGATATGTGGAGTAAACTGCGGTTTATGCTTGCCTCGAAGGACTTTTGCAATCTCTGAAGCCATTCTGCCCAGCACCTGCCCATCTGCATCGATGACATACCACTTACGATCAACTTCTGCTGGCTTTGCCGAATATGTTTTGAAACTTATCGTCTTGCTCATGCTCTTACTAATAGAATTAACTGGACTTTTGCGGAAAATAAAGTCCATCAATGTAAATTATTCCACTTAATTCTACAAATTATACCTTATATCTAATCAGGAATTCCAAGAGAGGTCGATTTTACTTTTTTTTACCAAGACTGTATTTGTTCTTATGAAGCCTTTAATTGCTTTGGTTGGTAGGCCAAACGTCGGCAAATCTACCTTATTTAACAGAATCTTACGCCAGAGAAGCGCCATCGTTGACAGTACGCCGGGGGTCACGCGAGACCGGCACATTTCTGAGGGCGAGTGGCAGGGCAAACAGTTCCTTCTGATGGATACGGGTGGCTATAACGCTGATGCAGATGTCATCAGTATGGCTATGCTTGAGCAGACGCTGATGGCCATCCGTGAAGCTGATATTGTTATTTTTCTGACCGATGCCCGTGCCGGCCTTTCGTATGAAGACCTTGAACTTGCAAGGCTGCTGCAGCGGACATTTCAGCACAAACAGCTTTTTTTTGCGGTCAATAAGGTCGAAACTCCGCAACTTACCATTGACGCAGAGTCATTTATAAGTACTGGATTCACGAAGCCCTATTTTATATCTGCAAAAGATGGCTCCGGTGTTGCCGATATGCTTGATGACATTCTTGAAGCACTGCCTTCGTTGGAAAAAACTGCCGGCGAAGAGGATAGTGCCATCCCGCTTGCTGTGGTCGGGAGACCAAATGTCGGAAAATCGAGTTTTGTCAATGCTCTGCTGGGTTCCAACCGTCTGATTGTTTCAAACATCCCTGGCACAACCCGGGATGCCATCGACAGCCGTTTTATACGTAAGCAGCAGGAGTTCATTCTGATCGATACCGCCGGATTGCGAAAAAGAACGAAGATCGATGCCGGCATAGAGTATTACAGTTCGCTGAGAACAGAAAAAGCCATTGAGCGATGCGATGTTGCTCTGGTAATGCTGGATGCGGAGCCGGGAATTGAAAAGCAGGATATGAAAATTATCAATATGGCTGTTGAGAGGAAAAAGGGTGCATTGCTTCTCATCAACAAATGGGACCTGATCGAAAAGGATTCTAAAACAAGCAAAATTTATGAAGATAACCTGCGCTTAAACATGGGAAACCTTTCTTATGTACCGGTTCTCTTTATTTCTGCACTGACCAAAAAAAATCTCTATCGGGCGATTGATACTGCTCAGGAAATCAGCCGAAACCGATCGCGCAAAATCACGACCAGCGTGCTCATCAAATTCCTTGAGGAAGCACTTTCGCAAACACATGTTTCGACAAAATCGGGTAAGGAGTTAAAAATCAAGTACATGACGCAGATCAATGCAGCTTGGCCGGTATTTGCATTTTTCTGTAATGACCCATTGCTTGTTCAGAATAATTTCAGAAAGTTTCTTGAAAACAAACTGCGCGAACAGTTCAGTCTGGATGGAGTTCCCATCTCGATGCGTTTTCTTCAGAAATAGAGAGTGTAATCGAGAGAAACCGCCTTTTTTAATGCAACATCAACGTAAAGAATCGTATGTCGACAGTCACTGAAGCACAAATCATAGAAGCACTGAGCTCAGTCCAGGAACCTGACCTGAAAAAAGATCTTATCACTCTCGCCATGGTTGAGGATATTATTCTTGACAGCGATAACAATGTATCGTTTACTGTAGTGCTTACCACTCCGGCATGTCCTTTGAAAGAGCAGATCAAGCAGTCCTGCATCGACTCCATCAGAACCCATGTGCCTGAAGCAGCGGCAATTGAGGTTAACATGACTTCAAAAGTAACCTCATCCTGCAGTCATCATCACTGCAATCATGAGCGCCCATTACAACAGGTAAAAAATATTATTGCTGTAGCATCCGGAAAAGGCGGTGTTGGAAAATCTACCTTTGCGGTAAACCTTGCCGTAGCTCTTGCTAAAACCGGTGCAAAAGTCGGCCTGATAGATGCTGACCTTTATGGACCGAGCATTCCAACCATGTTTGGCATGCAGAATGCAAAACCAGAAATGGCAGGAAAGAACATTGTTCCTCTTGAGAAGTATGGTGTAAAACTTATGTCGATAGGCTTTCTGATCGAAACAGAAACCGCGCTACTATGGCGAGGCCCCATGGCTTCGAGCGCTATCAAACAGTTTATCAGTGAAGTGGAGTGGAAAGAACTTGACTACCTGATTTTTGATTTTCCGCCGGGTACGGGTGATATTCAGATAACCATTGCCCAGACGATTCCGTTAAGCGGCGCGATTATTGTTACAACACCGCAGGATGTGGCCCTTGCTGATGTGTCGAAAGCTGTCAGCATGTTCCGCAAGGTCAATGTTCCTCTTCTGGGTCTGGTGGAAAATATGAGTTATTACGAACTTCCGGACGGAACCAGAGACTTTATTTTCGGGCACCATGGCGGAGAAATATTTGCAAGAACCCAGAACATTCCATTTCTCGGTGAAATACCGATCGACAGAGCCGTCCGGGAAGGGGGTGACAATGGAATACCTTATGTTCTTGGCCATCCTGATTCTGCAACATCGAATGCAATCATTCGAGCATCAATGGAGGTTGCCCGCAGGGTTTCCATAACCAATGCGGAACACGCAGAACAACATTCATAACTTTGATATTGTTTTTTTGCGCTATAGGTTTGATATTAGCTCTATCAGTAACGAAACAAACGTCATTTTTTCTTCATTGTAAACCAATTATAACATGAGCAGCAGTAAGGATTATCTTCCAAATAGCGATGCACTTTACGACAGGGTTATTGCTTCACTTGAAACTGTACGTCCTTATCTACAGGTAGACGGTGGTGACTGTCAGCTTGTAGGCATTTCAAAGGATTTTGTTGTTGATGTCAAACTGCTTGGCGCATGCGGTTCATGCCCGATGAGCACCCTTACGTTGCGTGCAGGCGTTGAACAGGCTATTAAAAAGGCAAATCCGGAAATCGTACGCGTTGAGTCGGTTTAATACCTTTATCAGTCAAGATTCTTCAATAAAAGTTCAAGGGAGTCCTCGTTGTCAATGAGGACTTCTCTTGCTCTGCTTCCATCAGCTTCACTGACAATCCCGTTGAATTCGAGCTGGTCCATAACCCTTCCGGCCCGGCTGAATCCCAGACGCAAACGTCTTTGCAGCATTGAGACACTTGCCTGCTGATGGAGTACAACAAGTCTTGCTGCATCATTAAACATTTCGTCTCTCTTGTCATTGTCCTGATTTCCCGATGACTGAAGCCCGTTGCCTTTCTGCTGATCAGGTTCCGGCAGCTCATACATAATTTTCAGTGCCGGCTGTGAACCGATAAATGAGGTAATCTCTTCAACCTCACCTGAAGAGACATAAGGCCCCTGAATACGCATGGCTTTCGGCTGATCGGAAGGCTGATAGAGCATATCTCCACTGCCGAGCAGCTGTTCGGCTCCGTAACCATCAAGGATGGTGCGTGAATCTACTCCGCTCGCCACCTGGAAAGCAATGCGTGCCGGAAAGTTGGCCTTGATAATACCGGTGATGACATTAACCGAGGGGCGCTGTGTCGCAACTATCAGATGAATTCCGACAGCCCTGGCAAGCTGGGCTATCCGGGTGATAGGCTCTTCAACTTCCCTTCGGGCGGTAATCATGAGATCTGCAAGTTCATCAATAACTACGACGATGTAAGGCAGTTGCTCGTCCGGAAAACGACGATTGTAGTCCCTGATGTTTCGGACGCCCGCTTTTTCAAGAGTTTCATAACGGAACTCCATCTCTTTTACCACGCACTTCAACGCATAGACTGCCTTCTGGGAATCGGTTATAATCTGCTCGTCAATACCGGGAAAACGCACAAGAAAATGATTTTTAAGATGCTGGTACTGAAAGAGTTCAACTCTTTTAGGGTCGATCATGACAAACTTCACCTTATCCGGGTCGCAGGCATAAAGCAGGCTGGAGATAATAACATTGATACAGACAGACTTTCCAGCTCCTGTTGCTCCGGCAATGAGGAGATGCGGCATGGCTGCCAAATCAGCAATATAGACTTCATTCGCGATGGTTTTCCCGAGAACGATCGGCAGCGTCATTGTGCTGTTTTTGAATTTCTCGACTTGCAGGACTGAACGAAGCCATACCGTTTTAGGCTTTGCATTAGGGATTTCAACTCCGACAGCGTTTTTGCCTGGAATGGGAGCAATAATACGGATACCTCTTGCCGATAGCGCCATGGCAAGGTCATTTTCGAGAGATATAACCCGGCTGACCTTGACATCAGGTGCAAGCTCGCATTCAAACAGCGTCACTCGCGGACCGACCGTGGTGGTAATTCTGACAACATCAATATTGAAGATCTTGAGTTTTTCAAGCAGTTTTCGTTTGCTTTCGGAGAGATGGTGCTCATCGATCTGATCATCATCCTCAGGAACTTTTTCGAGGAGGTCAATTGAGGGAAAGCGGTATGCTTCGCGGTCTTTGGTGCGAACTTTAAGGCTGCGTGCATCGAGGTCAGCCGCGATTTCGTGAACGGCTTCCTGAATGATCATTTCCGGCTCGCCAGGAAGCTTCGGCTGCTGTTTCGGTTCAGATATCAAAAGAGCAACAGGTTCCGATAAAGCCGGCTGTCCAAATGTCAAGGAAGGCTTTTCTTGCCTCACCACTTTATGTGCCTCCGTTGACTGCCGTTTATTTTTCGCTCTCAGTTTTCGCTTTTCCTCTTTTTTTTTACGTCTCTCTGCAAACCATGCGTTCATGCCGGCAAAAGGCTTCATAACCATGTTTTTAATGGCAATCGATGCCTGCCGGAAATCGGAGGACATTCCCCGTCCGGTATAAATAGTCAAAACAACAGCAAGAACACCAAGCAGAACCCATGCACCCGCTTCTCCTATAACCTTCAGTTTTTCTGCAAGCATTCTTCCGATCGTCCCGGCCATACTATCACTGAATGGAGTGGAAGTGAGGCCAAACATGGCTTCGATATCGACTGACATGACAGTGCTGTAAAGAAAAAATTTCAACGCTGGTTTAAGACTTTTAGCGCGAAAAAGTGACCAGCCCCAGAAAAATATGGCCGTGAACGGAAGAATAACCGGATAACCATACGTATGGATAAAAAAGGAGGAAAGCTTAACCCCTAAAGGCCCGAAAGGATTATGAATGGTCTCGGCAGCATCTCTGGCTGCCTTGCTGAAAATATCGTGCCAGGCCAGAGTCGCAAAACTTGCTTCATCTTCGAGATTGAAACTCAAGAGAAAGCTGATCAGAAAAAATGATATAAGCATAAATCCGATGCCTGACAACTCTCTCTTCAGCGACTCCCTGTCATGAGTCTGTCCCCTTGCTCCTCTTTTTTCTTTCTTCATTTTCACTTGTGCAATCTCTCCTTGATACCTTTTTACTGACCGCTTAAAGAGGTTGTAACAAAAGGCAGAGTTCTGATCCTACCGGTATGGAAAGTACCGCGAACTTCAACCAGTACAGGAGTTCCAGGATTTATATATTCGCGTACAATACTGCAGGTTCCTATAGGCTCCTGCAGTGTCGGTGAGAGAGTGCCGCTGCACACCCAGCCAATTTCCTGATGGTCGGTATTATAAACCTTAAACCCCTGGCGTGGAAGAACTCGACCATTCAGACTGAAGCCTGCCACTCCACGCTTTAGATTGAGTTCAACCTGCTGACATGCCTCCTTACCTATAAAATGTCCTTTATTTATTTTTACCACCCATTTCAATCTGGCCTCAAGTGGATTTGTGTCTTGATCAATCTCATGCCCATACAGTGAATACCCCATCTCAAGACGAAGGGTATCGCGCGCGCCAAGACCTACAGGCTGAATGTTAAACTCTTTCCCCGCGGCAATAAGAGCCTCCCATAAAGTCAACGCAATATCGTTAGGCAAACATATTTCCACACCATTTTCGCCAGTGTAACCGGTTCGAGCTATGATAAGCTCGGAGCCCTGAAATGACGCGTTACCAAACTGAAATAAGCCAAGCGATTCTGTAGAAAATGCAGGGAATACAATCTTGAGAATGTTCAGAGCAAACGGTCCCTGAAGAGCAATCAATGAAAGCCGATCAGTATGATCTTCAAGATCAACTCCTTCAAAAGCAGTGATATGCTGCTGCATCCATTCGAAATCTTTTGGAGCATTGCTTGCATTGACTATAAGAAAATAGGTATCACGATCAATGCGATAGATAATAAGATCATCTACGATACCGCCATGAGGATAGAGCATGAGGTTGTACTGAGCATGACCCGCTTCCAGTTTTTCCAGGTCGTTCGTTGTAAGGTACTGTAGAAAATCCTTGGCGCGTGTGCCTTTAACGTAAAAGTTTCCCATATGGGAGACGTCAAAAAGCCCTGCCGCATTTCTGACAGCCTTATGCTCGGCAATAATTCCCGAATACTGAACAGGCATAAGATAGCCGCCAAAATCGATAATTTTTGCTCCAGCCTGCTGATGCCAGGAGAACAATGCTGTTTTTTTCATAACTGCTTTCTGCTAATTTGATTAAGCGGTGCTACAACTGACTGTAAAAAAACATTTAAACAGGAAAATCAAAGCGTTTTATTTCGAAGTACGGATATATTTTTTCATGGTCATACTCCACTGTTTCCCCAGTTATATGAAGACATGGAGGTTGATAGAGTTAACAGTTCATGACTCTTAACGTTCAGCTTATAAGACGCTCAACAGTAAAGACTCCCTGAACTTTTTTCACTTTGTCCATAAGAGTAGTGAGTTTGTCTGCATTCCGAACATAGACCATAAGCGTACCAACAAACATCCCATCACGGGCATGAAGAGAGATACTGCGGATATTGGTATCGAATTTAGAGATGACCGTCGTAATCTGATTGATAATGCCTATACGATCTTCACCGACAATCTTTATTCCTGCAAGAAAATCGGTTTCAACCTTACGGTTCCACGATACAGAGACAACTCGCTCACTTTTCAGCAGATTTTCATTACTGACGTTGACGCAGTTCTTGCGGTGAATCTTTACAACTCCTTCCGTTGTAACAAATCCTATGACATCATCACCAGGTACAGGTTGACAGCACTTGGCATAAGAATAGGCAATATTGCTCATACCGGCAATAATGACCTCGTCCTTTTTTACCGATGTACCTTCCTGCTCCTGTTCCTGACGGGCTTTCTGAAGATAATCCTCAACCTCACGAGCTTCGTCAAGAGGAGTTTTCGCCGCTGGTTCATCCTTACGGGATCCGGTCACCCTCTCAATAACCTCTTCACCATTAATCTGCTGACTGGCCAGAGCACTGAAAAAATCTGCAGGGGTTTTAATCCCATACCGTTTCACCTGCCGAATGATATCATTATCGGAAAAAAGCTTTTTTGTTCCTGACAGCATTTTTTCCCATATCCCTCGTCCTTTTTCAATCTGAATGCGACGTTCCTCATTGATGGCAGATCGGATTTTCAGCTTCGCACGCTGGGTAACAACGATTTTAAGCCAGTCGGATTTTGGTTTCTGACTTTTTGAGGTAATGATTTCAACCCTGTCACCAGATTTAAGCTGTGCATTCAGCCGGACAATTTTGCCGTTAACCTTCGCCCCGATACAGCCGTTGCCAACCTCAGTATGAATGGCATAGGCGAAATCTATCGGGGTTGCGCCTGCAGGCATGGTTTTCATATCCCCTTTCGGGGTAAAAACGTAGATTTCATCATGGTAGAGATTGAGCTTGAATCCCTCCATAAAAGCAGCAGCCGAATCGGCATCCTTGATCAGCTCTCTGGCCCAGCGAAGAAACGAATCGATGTTGGCATCATCCCTCGAGATTTTTTCCTTATACCGCCAATGCGCGGCAACACCAAGTTCAGCAAACTCATGCATCCTCATTGTGCGAATCTGCAGTTCAACCATGTGACCTTTCGGACCGATAATGGCTGAATGAAGTGACTGGTATCCATTATGTTTGGGTATCGAAATATAGTCTTTGAAATGTTGCGGAATAGGAGGGTATTTCTGTGTTATAAAACCATATACAGCAAAACAGTCGGCTATTCTTTCCGTATCGACAATAATCCTGATACCATAGAGATCGTGAATATCCTCAAAAGTTTTGTTCTTGCTGCGCATCTTATTGTAGATCGAAAAAAGATGCTTCGCCCGTCCTTCCACATCAACTTTGAACCCTTGTTTTTCAAGATCAGCCTTGATGGGCACTATCATTTTATTGAGATAGTTGACCCGCTCTCCCCTGCTCATACGAACCTTCTTCTGCAAAAAGTCGTGCATTTCAGGATCAATAAACTTCAGTGCAAGGTTTTCAAATTCCACCTTCATTTTTCCAAGACCAAAGCGGTGTGCAAGTGGAGCATAGATATCCCTCGTTTCAAGAGCAATCTTAAGACGCCGGTGCTCAGGGAGGGATTCAAGAGTTCTCATGTTATGCAACCGGTCGCAGAACTTTATAAGAATAACCCGGATGTCCTTAACCATCGAGAGCAGCATCTTGCGAAAACCTTCAGCCTGGGTCGTTTCCCGGTTGATCATGATTCCGGAAATCTTGGTGAGGCCTTCAACAATTTCAGCTACTTCAACGCCAAGTTCAGCGACAATATCTTCAAAGGTGTAGCCGCTGTCCTCAATAACATCATGCAGAAGTGCAGCTGCAACAGATACACCATCAAGAGGAAGTTCATTGAGCAGAATAGTGGCGACTTCTACCGGATGGTAAAAAAACGGTTCGCCGGAAGCTCTTTTTTCTCCTTCGTGTGCCCGATAACACATAAAAAAGGCACGCTGAATCAGGGATTCATCAAAGTTTTTAAGATTTCGGCGGGAAAGAGCGAGTATCTCGTTGAGTTTATTGTAATGATCCTTCTCTATCTGGGCTAACATTGCTAATAAACTCCCGAAAACAACCTGTTAAAAAATAATGATGACCAGTCACTTGTCTTTCTTATATAACAAACGTATTTCTCGATAACTAAACAAACCGGAGAGAAAATCTATCACCCTTCGGCTGGCAAGCGTTTTATCGCCTGTTCAAGCTTTGAAATCTCGTCACGAAGGTATGCCGCTTTTTCATACTCCATCTGAACAGCAGCTTCCTGCATTTCAAGTCGGAGTTCTGCTGCCATTGCATAAGTTTCCTGAGGTGTCAGTGTCTCGATGAGACCGGCAAGAAGCCTTTCGGGTTTTGGCTCAAGACCAAAACGCTTTCTCCTATAGCGCTCTTCGGCATCTGCTACACTGGTTGTGTCAAGAATCTGGTCAACCGATTTTATGATCGATTGCGGAGTTATGCCATGCTCTTCGTTATATCGATGCTGAATGGTACGACGTCTTGCAGTTTCATCGAGAACCTCGCGTATTGAACGTGTTACAACATCGGCATAAAGAACGACAAACCCATCAATATTGCGGGCTGCTCTGCCTGCAATCTGCATAAGCGAACGAGTATTACGTAAAAAACCCTCTTTGTCGGCATCTAGAATTGCTACAAGGGATACTTCAGGAAGATCAAGCCCTTCACGAAGGAGGTTAACTCCTACCAGGACATCGATATCACCTACCCTGAGTTCTCTGAGGATCTGGATGCGCTCAAGACTTTTGATCTCCGAATGCAGATAGCGCGATCGTATACCCGTCTTTCTAAAAAAGTCGTGCAGATCTTCAGCCATTCTTTTCGTCAGGGTCATGACAAGCGCCTTATGGCCTTTGGCGGTATGAATGCGGATTTCTGCAAGGAGATTATCGATTTGTCCTGCGACAGGACGTACTTCCACCGGAGGGTCAAGCAGACCGGTAGGACGAACCAGCTGCTCAACCACCACCCCGCCTGAACGCATCAGTTCGTGATCGCTGGGAGTGGCACTGACACAGATAACCTGTGGCGCCATCTCCTCGAACTCTTCAAAACGAAGCGGACGATTGTCGAGCGCTGACGGAAGTCTGAAACCATGTTCAACGAGAATATTTTTTCGTGACCGGTCTCCACCATACATGCCCCTTATCTGAGGCAAGGTTACATGAGATTCATCAATGACTACAAGATAATCCGAAGGAAAGTAATCAAGCAGACAGTAAGGCCGCTCACCCTCCTTTCGTCCTGAAAGGTGCCTCGAATAATTTTCAATTCCGGAACAGTACCCTAGCTCTTTGATCATTTCAAGATCATAGCGGGTCCGTTCTTCAATCCTGCGTGCCTCAAGAAGACGATTTTCCGCACGAAAAAAGTTCAACCGCCCTGCAAGCTCATTTTCAATGGCCAGCATCGCATCATTGAGCTTTGCCTCATCAGCAATAAACTGCCGTGCCGGATATATAAACGCATAGTCTTCGATTCCGAGCACTTCGCCGGTATTAATTTCAAAGGTCTGAAGACTTTCTACAGTATTTCCGAAGAATTCGATTCTCAGTGCAAGTTCCTCATGTGCTGGAACAAGATCAATAATATCTCCTCTTACCCGAAACTTGCCTGATGTCGGCTGGACATCATCACGGATATAATGAAGGGCTATCAGTTCCTTCAGAAAGGCATCTCGATCCTTGTCCATTCCGGAACGCAGCTCAAGAATCTGTGCCTTCCAATCTTCAGGTGAACCAAGTCCATAAATACAGCTGACAGAACTGACGACAATCACATCCTTCCTGCCGCTGAGCAGAGCACTGGTGGTCTTGAGTCGTAACCGTTCGATTTCATCGTTGATACGAAGATCTTTGGCGATATATTTATCAAGAGCGGGCAAATAGGCTTCGGGCTGATAAAAATCGTAATAGCTTATAAAATACTCAACCGCATTATCCGGGAAAAACTGTTTGAACTCTCCATAAAGCTGGGCTGCAAGGGTTTTGTTATGGCTCATCACTAGAACAGGCTTATTAACCTGAGCAATGACATTCGAAATAGTAAAAGTTTTTCCGGAACCAGTGACACCAAGCAGTGTCTGGTATGGATTTCCTGAATGAACACCTTCACAGAGCGCTTCAATGGCTTTCGGCTGGTCTCCTGTCGGACTGTATGGACTCATAAGCCTGTATGTTCCGCTCCCGCTCATATTCATAAACAACTCTCCTCTCTTGACTGTTATTTCATAGTTCTTCATTCAATCGTTTAAAAGAAACTATTAAAGCTATTTGTTAGTTCTTACCCAACATGGCATGTTTTATACAACTACCCGTCTTACATCATTGAACACTTTATAAATCCCAATCTATAACCCGTTATGATTTGTTACGCGTTGACTTGGATTGGCAGATTGTATATTATGCAAAAAGGTTATTGAAGATGGTTGCAATTATGGGCTTTATATCCCATTATTATATTTCTTATCTGCGTAATAATTTTTACGGTTTCAGCTATAGCCTATCCCGATGTTCGTCATCGGGATACTCTTTTTACATCTTATATCATGTAAACCCATGACCAACGAAGTCAAGCTTTATCCATACACGACAGTTCCGGGAGACCCTCTCAATACAAGAATCTATACACTCAGTAACGGTCTGACCGTTTATATGAGTTCTCTCCGTGATGAACCAAGAATATATACCTCAATTGCCGTCCGTGCAGGCAGCAAAAATGACCCGGCTGAGACAACCGGACTGGCTCACTATCTCGAGCATATGCTCTTCAAGGGAACGGATTCCATCGGCTCTCTTAATTATGAAAAGGAACATGCCGAGCTTGAAAAAATTACGGAACTCTATGAGAAATACCGTTCAACCACTGACCCTGACAAAAGAGCTGCGATATATAAGGATATTGACACTTTTTCCAATTTAGCCGCAAGCTATACAGTACCAAACGAATATGACAAGATTTTGAACTCCCTTGGAGCCCATGGCACAAATGCTTATACCTGGGTTGAACAAACCGTCTATCTCAACGATATTCCGGCAAACAAACTTGACCAGTGGCTTACCATGGAAGCGGAACGATTCCGCAATCCAGTCATGAGACTTTTTCATACCGAACTTGAAACCGTGTATGAGGAGAAGAACATGACTATGGACAGTGACAGCAGAAAAATTTGGGAAAGTCTTTTTGCCGGACTCTTTAAAAAACACACCTACGGAACTCAGACCACTATAGGCAAAGCTGAGCACCTGAAAAACCCTTCTATAGCTAATGTAGTCAATTACTATCGCACCTATTATGTGCCGAACAATATGGCACTGTGCATCGCCGGTGATTTCGACCCTGATACCACTATACAACTTATCGATGAAAAGTTTTCGGTGCTGCAGGCAAAAGAAGTTCCTCTTTTTACACCTGCTGTCGAAGAGCCCATCACAGAACCATCCGTCATCAAGGTGAAAGGTCCGGAATCCGAAGAAGTTGTCATTGGATTCCGATTCAATGGAATTAACAGCTCGGATGCCGATTACCTGACCCTTATCGACAAGATTTTATATAACCAGACTGCCGGCCTTATTGATCTTAACCTGAACCAGCAGCAAACAGTCCTTGATGGCGGCTCGATGCTGGTGATGATGAAAGATTACTCCTCGCATATTCTGAGTGGGAAACCAAGGGAAGGCCAGAGTCTTGACCAGGTGAAGGAGCTGCTGCTCAACCAGGTCGAACTGCTCAAAGAGGGCACATTTCCCGATTGGCTGGTGGAAGCGGCAATCAGTGACCTGAAAATTGAACAGCTCAAACTCTACGAAAGCAATAAGGGACGCGTTGAGTCCTACGTTGATTCGTTTGTATGGGGAATGGAGTGGCCGGCATTTGTAAGCCAGTTCAAACGTCTTGAGAACATTACCAAAGAGGATATTATAACGTTTGCCCGAGATCACTACCACGCTAATTATGTCAGTGTTTACAAGGAACATGGCACACCAAAAAGCGAAACCAAAATCCAAAAGCCTCCGATCACTCCTCTCAAAGTGAATCGGGATACTTCGTCGACTTTTGCAGAAAAGATACTGGCTCAGAAATCCAATACCATTGAACCATCCTTTCTGGACTATACAAAGGATATCGAGTTTTTTGATATCAATTCAAGTATCAGACTGCACTACCTGCAAAATCACGAAAACGAGCTTTTCTCCCTTTATTACGTTTTCGATATCGGGAAAAATATCAGTAAAAACATTGAGCTTGCACTGGACTATCTCTCCTATCTCGGGACATCAAGCCTCAATCCAGCAGAATTCAACAGGGAACTGTATAAAATCGGCGCAAGCTTTTCGGCATTCACTTCCGATCAATACGTCTACCTGAAGCTTTCCGGACTTGAAAAAAACTTTCCTGCTGCAATTCGACAGCTGGAAAATCTTCTTGTTGACACCCTGCCCGATGAAGCAGCGCTTGAAAAGCTTAAAGCCGGAATATTAAAAGAACGAGCTGATGATAAACTTTCCAAAAAGAAGATACTTTTTGAAGCGATGGCCAATTACGGCAAGTATGGACCGGTTTCACCATTCACCAACGTCCTGAGCAATGAGGAACTTGAAGTAATAACATCTAAAGAGCTGCTGGAAGAGATTCAAGAGCTCCTGCATTACCGCCATCGGGTACTTTATTACGGACCCGACCCTTCAAGTAAGATACTTAGTGAGCTGCGCTCGGTTCGACAATATCCCGAATCGTTCAGAGCGGTACCGACATCCCTCCCTTACAAAGACCTTGAACAAAATGAGAATGTTGTGTATGTGGTTGATTACGATATGACCCAGGCCGAAGTTCTTCTGTTGACAAAAGATGAGGTATACGATTATTCCACAGCGCCACTGATAAACCTTTTCAATGAATATTATGGCGGGGGGATGTCGTCAGTCGTCTTCCAGGAATTGAGGGAAGCCAAAGCCCTGGCTTATTCCGTATTTTCGGTATACAAAACCCCAAAACAGATCAATGAGCACAACTATATTGTGAGTTATATCGGCACGCAAGCAGACAAGCTGCCTGAAGCTCTTGATGGAATAAGTACCCTGATGAATGAACTGCCAGAATCACCCGAGCTGTTTGCTTCAGCGAAAAACGGGATTCTGCAAAAAATATCCACCGAACGGCTGACCAGAACCGAAGTTCTTTTCAATTATGAAGAGGCAATGAGACTCGGTCACCCGTATGATATCCGAAAGGATATTTATCGTGATGCTGCGACCATGAGCCTGAGCGATATTGAAAAATTCCACAGGAAGCATTTTGTCAATAAAAAACACGTCATGCTTGTCCTCGGGAAAAAGGAAAATCTTGACATGGAGACTCTAAGAAAATACGGAACTGTTAAAGAACTGACGCTTGAGGATATTTTCAGCTATTAAATGAACAGCTCACCCTCACAGTAATAGAGCATCCGGGAACGCCGAGCCCCAGCTCGGCATTCATAGGGATATCTATAACCTAAACTGAGCTATTCGAAAAACGGTACCTCTTTCAAGGACAGAAATACAAAAAAGAAAGGCAACAAAGCAAAATTATAGCTTTACAGCTTTCATAATCTGGATTTTATACTCAAAAAAGATTACTCCAGAACAA